>CALRXC020000036.1:0-43194 GCA_943372025.1 Synechococcus sp. UW140
ACAGATGGTGGCGCTCAGCAGCGTCGGGATCATCAGCACACCGAACCAGCCCACATAGAGGCGGTTGTTGGTGGAGGTGACCCAATCGCAGAACTGATTCCACGCCGTAGCGCCGGAGCGCTGTTGGATTGTGGCGGTCATGAGGACGGAGTTTGAATGCTCGTGAAGAGCGGGATGGAAAGCCGGCATTCCGGCAAGATCAATGTAACAGAATCTTGCGCCGTCAAAGGGACTGGGCAGCCCAGGGGCTATCAGCGGACCGAATGGGGGTGATCAGCGCAGCTGATCACAGCTGTTCTGGCAAGGGCTCTGGCTCGCTCAGCTGGGGTTGGGCAACAGATCGACTGGGAATGCTTCATGGCGACCCAGCTCACCACTGGGGACCACAAGCGGCCCAGACCTCCTTGCGCTTTTCACCCAAGGCTTGATCGCTGCCTCCCTGGAGATCTCCCCTCAGTGCTTGATCAGGAGCACAGGCTCTCCGGGCAACGCCCAACCGAGATCGGCTTGTGATCGCATGGGCGGGCCGTCCACAGGAGACCAAACCACAGTAGGCAGTCCGGCTGAAGGATTGGCCCTGTCAACGGTCTTCAGGTGCTGGCCCCTTGGTGCTGCTCTGCAGAGCGCACCTCGCGGGTTCCCGCTCGGGCGAGACGATCGGGCCGGATCAGCGCGTCAGTCCCTATGAGGGGCTGAAGGCGATGACGTTGTACCGCCGCCTTCAACCTCCTCGTCTTGGCTCTTGCCGTTCAACCTGTCCCGAGAACGGGGAAGCAGCCCTTCAGGCCGCCCACCAGCATCTGCACCCCGATGGCACTGAGCAGCAGTCCCATCAGGCGACTGATCACTTTTTCCTGCAACTCCACCAGGGCTCGGCGCAGCGGCATCGACACCCTCAGAATGAGGTAGATGGCCATTGCCAGCAGGATGATCACGCCGCTCAGGGCCAGGCGTCCGGGCCAGGACGGCGGTGAATCCGCCACCACCAGGGAGATGGCCCCCGGCCCAGCCAGCAGCCGCAAGCCGATCGGCACCACCCCGAGGCTGCCGGAGTCGCTTTCAATGTCGGGGTGGCTCACCTCCAGCCCTTCGATCAGTCGCAGGCCGATCGGCAGCAGGATCAGACCGCCGGCCCACCGCCATGCGGCTGATCTGACGTAACCGTGTGTCGTCGCCACCGGCTGCTCTGGCCACCACCGGCAGCACGCCGATGGGCGAACTGATCGCCAGTAGGCCGACGGCGGTATTGATCAGGGACATGGCACGGTGGCGACCGGCTTCAGAATGAAGCAGCCCGATCGGGACTGGTTCACCAGAGGCTTCAGGTGTTTAGACGTAAGGCGCCAGCATCGTGAGGCGTAGGCTGGCCCTGGCACGCACCAAGGCAATAGCGGCCACCGACACCATCGTTTCCGGCGGGTAACCCATCCTGATCGAGATTCGGCGTTAAGGCGGCCGGCGGACGTCGCTGGCCGAAGCGCTGTCTTCTCAGGCCACGAACCGCCCATACAGCCAGCGCACGAAGCCACCCACCACCGGCACCGGTTCAAAGGTGGGACCCACGAAGTCGAAGTAGTCGCGGTGGTCGCTGATCTTGCCTTCGCCGTTGAACAGCAGGCGGCTGGTGCCGGGGTAGATGAACTCAATGCCCTTGATCTTCAGGCCCATCCGCCATTCGATGAAGGCAGTGTTGGCCTCGATCGCCACCGCACCGGCTTCGAGAAACACGTCATCGCAGCGCTTGAGCAGGCCCTCTTGGGCTTGAAGGTAGGCCGTGAGGCCCTGGCGTTCCTGGGTGGGGTCCTGGAAGTGCACATCATCCGCATAGAGCGCGCGCCATTGCTCGGCGGTGGGGGCCGGAGCGCCGTAGGGCTTGGTGAACAGGGCCCGCAGGCTGGCGGCATCCATGGCAGGGCGGCGAATGGGGGGAGTTCCATTTCATCGGAACCGGGGGCTTTCCGTGGCTCAGCTGCGTGGCGGAACGTCTTGTTTCTGCGGATCGGATGGGCGGCGGACGTTGGGGCTGGCATCGGTGTCGGGAGCGATGCGTTGCCTCCAGCGGTGACTTGGCTGATCTGCGGTTGAATCGCCGAGTCGTTGGCCGGCCGCCGTGCTCTCCCTGCAGCTCACCACGGAAGCCGGTTGCGGTCTGGCGATCGGCCGCTATCCCCGCTTCCGCTACGACGCCCGCGGCGGCGGCGGCTCCGGCCAGCTGGAGGCGCCGGATGGCGAGGGCTGGCGGCCGCTGGTTTTTCCGCCGAAGGAACTGGCCATTCCGGCGCTCACCTGGCGCACCACACGGGTGCTGGGGCTGCCCCTGCCGCCGGGGCTCTCGATCACCATCGCGCCGCAGCGGTTGGAGGGGCGCTGGCACCAGGAACGAGGAGCGGTGGAGCTGGAGTTTCTGGCGCGGTTCGTG
This sequence comes from Synechococcus sp. UW140, assembly GCA_943372025.1. Taxonomy (GTDB): domain Bacteria; phylum Cyanobacteriota; class Cyanobacteriia; order PCC-6307; family Cyanobiaceae; genus Cyanobium. Next base: position 2,420 of record CALRXC020000036.1, read on the forward strand.
TTTGCTGTGGCTGGGATCTATCAGGCTCCGGATCTGATCGTGCCCACCTGGTTGGGCACCGGTGAGGCGCGGGGGCAGCGCCACAGCGCCGTGGGTGTGCCGCTCGATCACGACGGGGCTGGGGTGCTGGTGGGGGTGGCCGTGGTGGAGCCAACCGGTGAGGCCTGGCTGGATCGCTTTCTGGGGCTACCAGATGAAGCGCTGGCGGTGTTGCGCTGCCGGTTGGTGACCCGCTGCTGCCACAGGCAGGCCACCATCTCCTGAGTGTTGCCCTCGCAGCGGGCAGGGAATGGGAACTCCTGGCGCCGCTGGATCGACTGGCCGAGGCTCTCTGGGGCCTGGTTTGCGAGTAGGGACCCGGCGATGGTAGTGGCGTGGAAGGCGCGGGGTCCTGTCCTTGAGGCGCCTGCGCTCCCGGTGCTCGGGCTCTGGGGGCTCATGGCCCGGCTACTTGCCGGCAGGCTGCCTAGGCCCAGAATCAGAAGGGCGAGGCTGGCGCCGAGAGGCAGGCGCCGATTGGAGTGATACGGCGCCGTCAACGAAAGGAGCCGAGTGAAGGCTCGGGGGGCGGCGCGGAAGCCCTCGTCGACGTTCTGGCTGAACCACCAGGGGGGCCGGATCAACGTGCGGGCCGAGCGGCGCGGCCCCCTGGTGCGCGTCGCCGTTCAGCCGCGAGATCCGCCGCCGCCCTGATGGAGGTGCTCACGAGCTTCAGGGTCCATTAGGGGCGCGATGCCCTGGCAGAGGGCTGCGTGAACGTGGCCAGCAGCGCCGCTGGCTCGTGCGAGGGTTCAGGCCTGCCGTGTGGATGGGCTGGCAGCCTGTTCGGATTCCAGAAGGTCTTCGGCCAGGATCAACAGCGACATGCCCATCAGGGCCAGGGCCATCCCCTGCTGGGATTCACCGGCCAGCTCCACGGTGCGGGAGGCCTGCAGGTGTTGGGGCCAACTCAGCCGCATCTCCGAACCAAAAGCATTCCTGATCAGGATGTTGCAAAATCCTGATGATCGCGACGCTTTTCGCATTTCGCAACATGGCCGCACCCGATCCTGTAGCCACTGGTACGACAGCACAGCTCCCGACCGATACCTTGAGCCCACTTCGGGACCGGCCCCATGGCCACGCCGATCGAACTGACCATCGGCCAGCAATTCGAGATCGAGCGGCTCAGCCGCACCATCGATGCCACCTCCGATCCCGACGAGCTGCGCCTGCTCGCCAAGCAGCTTCTGCAGGCCTGGCACACCCAGAAGGCTGCCACCAACTGGCTGATCCGCCAGCAGGTGGAGCTCCCCGTCGCCCCTGAACCCCGCCCCTAATCCCCTCCCCTGATCCAGGCTGCTCCGCTGCCCCCTCGTTCAAGGCTCGTCACGGCACCGGCGTGATCCTGATCGCTCGGAAGCCCTCGCTCTCCTTGGGCCGTTTGCCGCAGGCCGCATCGAGCCCTTCCAGCTTGCCGTCATCGCTGAGCACCACCAGGCTGTTGCCATCGATCACCAGGGCCTCCGGATTGAAGGGCCTCCCCGCCGCCGGAGGGAAGCTGCGCAGCCGTACAGCCGGGCTCTCAAGCTGGCCGCTCCAGCGGTAGAGCGCCGAAGGAGAGGCGGATCCCTTCCGCCCTTCGGCCGGCCCCGCCACGATCAGCAGGGCTCCGTTCACCATCTCCAGGTTGCGGATGCCGAGCCCGCCCAGATCGAGCAGCACCGGATCGCCGAAGCGGCCCTTCTCCCCGGCCAGCACAGCATTTGGGTTGGTGAGCGGGGCCAGCAGGGCCTTCCCCTCCGGCAGCGGATTGCGGAAGCCGATCAGCAGGGTCCCGTTGGGGGTGGCCGCCAACCCCTCGATGTTCAGGCCTCCCCGGGCCTTGGCGGGACGCCGGGCGGCCGCATCCAGGTCGAAGCGGCCGTAGCGGGGATCGGCGACCAGGTCTTCGATCAGGGTGGTGTAGGGCCGACCCACCGGCTCCACCGTCACCGTGAGGCCCTTGCCATCGGCTCCGGCCCTCAGCCCCAGGTTGGTGGCGAACAGGCGCCGGTGGTTGGGGCGGGGTTCCCCCATCGCTCCGTTACCCGGGCCTCGGGCTTCAGCCGCCCCGTGGGAGCCGATCCAGTACACCAACGGCCCGATTCGGGCCGAGGCCTCCAGGTCCAGCTCCGGGTGGCCGTCGTTCACCGGGGCGACGGCCCGCGCCGGAATTTCTCCCTGGCCCACCGCCGGCCCCGCCTGGCCGCTGCGGTAAAGCTGCAGCATCAACGGCGGTTTCGCCTCGTTGTCGCCCACCACCCATAGGCCTGGGCCGACGCTGACGGCCGTGGAGGCATTGCAGGGGCCGCTGTGCTGCACCACCGGCAGCCCCCCCTGGAGCCCCCCCGCCGGCGGCTTCGCTGCGGCCAGGGCGGCGTGGGCCAGGCCCGCCACCACCAGGAGCGGTAGAAGGGCCAGCAAGGCCCAGCCCGCGGCGGTGGCTGGGGGGGTGGGGGCGCTGCTGCGGCCGGGGGCGTTCATGGAGAAGGTGGAGCAGAACACCCTGCAGGATGGCGCCCCCGGCAAGGCCCGGCGCCCGCGTCGGCCCGGCCGGTCCGCGAGCCTCGCCTGGGACCCGCTTCGTCGCCCGATCCCCCTGCGTTGCCAGTGGCCCTGGCGAGAGTGCCGGCCGGATGTTCGCCCGAAGCGGCCGCCAGGTTGGGGCTGTGGCATCCGGCTTTCAGATACGGGCTCAGGGAAGGATTCTGGAAGGGATCACAGGCTTCGACCTCCCAGGCAACCGGAGAGCCCAGGGTTCAAAGCTTGAGGAGCAGCGGCAGCAGGATCAGCTGTCTTCCGAGGCCACGCCCCTCACGATCCGGGAGAGCTCGCTGCGCTCATCGCTGGTGACGCGATGGGGCACGCCGCTGATGATGCGCTCAAAGTTGGAGAAGGAATCCTTGATCTCAGGGCCGTTGCTGGTGATCACGAATTCGCGGATGCCCTTGTCGTGCCAGGAACCGCGCATCTTAAACACATTCAATGCCCGGGCCATCTCACCCCTGATCTCCACATACTGCAGCATCAGAATCGTGTCGGTGATGGTGGAGATATGGGAGTCGGTGATCGAATGGCTGCCCATAAACTCTTCGGAGGTGTTGGTGAAGAAGCCAGCGATCTCCTCCTGCTTGGCGTAGCCGGTTACGCCGATCACGAACTGGCGAAAGGCATTGTGACTCACCCCCCTGGCGAGGGCGGAGAGTGAATCGATCGCCATCCGTGAGGGTTTGAACTCGCTGATCTCGGTTTTGATGATCTGAAGGTGATCCTCGAGGCCGGTGGATTCCGGATAGGCGCAGATGATCTTGAGCAGGCCATCCTGCTCCATCTGCTCAAAGTCGATGCCCCAGCTTGTGGCGTTGCGTAGCAGCTGGGCTCGGGATTCTTCATAGGCGAACAGAATCGCCCGCTCTTTGCTGCGGCAGGCATCTTCGATGAACTTGCTCACCAACAGCGTCTTGCCCGTGCCCGTGGCGCCGGTGGCCAGGATGATCGAATCCTTGAAGAAGCCACCGCCGCACATCTCGTCCAGCTTTGGCACGCCGGAGCTGAGCCGCACGTTGGAGGATCGCTGAGTGAGCCGCATGGCGCCCAGGGGGAAGATGTTCACCCCGTGGGCGCCCATGGTGAAGGGAAACTCCCCTTTCATGTGGGTGGTGCCGCGCAGCTTGAGAATCTCCACGGTGCGCCGTCGCCGTTCGCCCTCGAGCACGTTGCGGAGGATCACCACGTTGTCGCTCACGAACTCTTCCACGCCGTAGCGGGCGATCGGACCGTATTCATCAATGCGTTCTGTGGTCATCACTGTGGTCACGCCGATCTCCTTGAGCCGGGCGATCAGGCGGAAGATTTCGCGGCGCACCACCGAAACGGCGTCGTACTGTTGAAACACCGCCGTGATCGAGTCGATCGCCACCCGACGGGCCTTGTATTTGCGGATCGCATAGTTGATGCGCTCGATCAGGCCAGAAAGGTCGAAGCTGCCGGCCACATCCTGACCATCGGGATCGGGGGAGGCATCGAGGATGAAGAGCTTATTTTGCTCCACCATCTCCTGGAGATTCCAGCCGAAGCTGGCGGCATTGCGAAGGATATCGAGGGGCGATTCCTCGAAGGTAACGAAGATACCCGGTTCGTTGAAGTCCCGGATGCCATTATAGATGAAGTTGAGCGAGAATACGGTCTTGCCAGTGCCGGAGGTGCCGCTGATCAGCGTCGATCGGCCGATCGGCAGACCGCCGTGGCAGATATCATCGAAGCCCTCGATGCTGGTCGGCAGTTTCTGCACCTGCATCAGCGGTGTGGCGGGGCTGGTGAGGCTGGGGTCCTGCATCGAAGGAGGTCTCGGGAACGCGGTGGGTAGAAATGGAGGCGGAAAGCTGGGCGGGCCGGAGGCTCAAAGATGGGGCGAATCGCCACCACCACCTCCACCCTCGCCGCCGCTGATCGGTTCCGGGTCCAGCGGATCGTTGGTGAGGGCGTTGCCCTCCTCCTCAAATCCGTAGGTTTCGTCGTTGAGTTCTTCGTAGAGCAGGTCGAGGCCGATCAGCACCCGCTCGCGGTCCGAGAGGTCGCCGATGATGCGCCGCACCGGTGGTGGCAGGATCTTCGCGAGGGTCGGGGTGGCCAGGATCTTGTCTTCCTCGGCCAACTGAGGATTCTTGAGCACATCAATCACCTTCAGAGCGTAGACACCACGGAACTCCGTTTCCAGGATGTTGCGCAGGGTCTTGAGCGCTCGCATCGAGTTGGGCGTGTTGCCGGCTACGTAGAGCTTGAGAATGTAGGTCTTGCGGGCGGGCATCTCGGGGAGCTCCTGGGGGTGGAATCGATGGTGCGGGCTGTGGGAAGGCTCGGGCGGTGATTCAGGCGTGGTGTTCGATCGATGCCGGCACGGTTGCGCTGGTGAGGGGCGGATCGGGTGGCACGGCGCGGCGATACATCTCGCAGAGATGGGCCATGACATCCAGTAGGGCAAGGCGGTAATCCTGAAGAAAGTCGTTCGCGTGACCCTCCAGTTCGAGCTGTTTGGCGAAGCCGTCGATCAAATTCATATGGATCTCCACGGTGTTGGTGATCGATAGATCGCTGAAGAAAGCGGTGTTCACAAAGCTCTCAAGCGCCTGATTGGCACTGGCTGGATCGCGGAAGTAGCCCAGCAGCAGATCGCGGTAGGTGCGGGTGAGGGAGCGCAGCAGTTCCTCCCGGTCGCCCTTGGGCAGGTTGCGCAGGAAGCGGGCAGGGTCCCGTTTGTAATAAACCCCCAGGTAGCCGAGCCGGCCCCGCAGGCGGTTGGTCAGCTTCCAGCGTTCGCCTCCATCATTGGGGTCGGCCGCGGCCGCACCTCCACCCACCTCCGCTAGAGCGAGGCTGGCCGAGCTCGGCAGGCCCCGGTGCAGAAAGCGTGAAACCGCTGCATCGAGGCTGTAGCTCAGCTGCTCGAGTTGATCAGGGGGCAGATGCACCTCCGCGTCGTGGAGCTCCACCCGGCCGTTCACCTCGCCAATCACCACGGCCGGCAGCAGCAGCCCCCGCTCGATCAGGGACTGGCGACTCTCTGCCGCCAGCACGCCCTGCTCCAGGAGCACCGCGTCGAAGGATTCGGGCTTCCCCTCCAGCATCTCCACCGGATCAGCCCGCGGGTCGAGCGCCTCCATCCGGTAGGAACCCTCCCGCAGCCACTGGCCACAGGCTTGGGCGAGCGCGGGGTCGCGCAGCAGCGACACGATCGTGAGCGGCTGTCCTGGCATTGCCGGAACGGAGGGAAACCCTGCTGGGTGCCCGAATCTTGACGGATGGCGGGCTGGAATGGGAAAGTCTTTGTTTGTCTTTCGATTGCCACGCGCCAGGCTGAATGGGGGCAGATCCCTGCCACCAGCCTGGCCGTGCCCTGAGTTCCATGGCTGAAACCATCACCCCAGCGGCCAGCGCCACAAGCGCCAGTGCTCCGAGCGCCAGTCCAGCAGAGAGCGCCGCCCCGGCCTCCTCCTCGGCTCCGGCCGGCCCAGGGCCGTACGCGATCGTGGAGGCCTCCGGCCAGCAGTTCTGGCTCCAGCCCGACCGCTACATCGACATCGACCGGCTCCATGCCGAGGTGGACAGCACCGTGACCCTTGAGACGGTGCTGTTGGTGAAGGATGGCAAGGGCACCACCCTGGGCGCCCCCTATGTGGAGGGAGCCACGGTGGAACTGCAGGTGCTGGCCCACCGCCGCGGTCCCAAGATCCTGGTGTACAAGATGCGTCCCAAGAAGAAGACGCGGCGCAAGAATGGCCACCGCCAGGAACTCACTCGGGTGCTGGTCAAGTCGATTCAGGTGGCCGGCAAGCCCATCGCCTGATCGCCGCTCAGGCTCGACCGTTTCCATTTTCCCTATCTTTTCGCAGCACCCATGGCCCACAAGAAAGGCACAGGCTCCACCCGCAACGGCCGCGATTCCAACTCCAAGCGCCTCGGCGTCAAGCGTTTCGGCGGTGAGGTGGTGAGCGCCGGTTCGATCATCATTCGCCAGCGCGGCACCTCCGTGCTGCCCGGCGTGAATGTGGGTCGAGGCTCCGACGACACCCTCTATGCCCTGGTGGATGGCGTGGTGAACTTCGAATCGATCAAGCGCGGCCTGCGCAACCGCAAGCGGGTGAACGTGGCCGTGGGCTGAAGCTCCACCGCGGTAGCGGCCTGTGGCAGCAATCCTCTCCTCAGCCCCCGCGGAGTGTCCCACGGCACTCTGCGGTTTTTTGGTGATCGATAAACCCGCCGGTCCCACCTCCCATGGCTGCGTGGCGGCGGTGCGGCGGGCCTATGGCCTCAAGCGGGTGGGCCATGGCGGCACCCTCGATCCCGCCGTGACCGGTGTGTTGCCGATCGCACTCGGGCCGGCCACCCGTCTGCTCCCCTACCTGCGGGGCGACAAGCTCTACCGGGCCGTGGTGCAGCTCGGCGTGCGCACCAGCAGCGATGACCTGGAGGGGGACCTGCTGGAGCGCCGGTCCCCACCGGCTTTGGATACAGCCGCTCTCGAGGAGGCCCTCGGCGGCTTTCGCGGCGAGATCCTGCAGCGCCCGCCTGCGGTGTCGGCGGTGCATGTGGGCGGCGAGCGGGCCTATGTCCGCGCCCGGCGGGGCGAGCTGGTGGAGTTGCCGCCCCGAATCGTCACGATCCACAGCCTGCAGCTGCTCGGCTGGGACCCAGCCGAAGCGCGCCTGGAGCTTGAGGTGCGCTGTTCAGCCGGCACCTACATCCGCTCCCTGGCCCGCGACCTCGGCGAGCATCTGGGCTGCGGCGCTGCCCTGGCCCGCCTGCGCCGCACCGAAACGCTCGGCTTCGACCTCTCCACGGCCGTGGATCTGGAGCGGCTGGCCAGCGGCCCGCTGCCGCCTCTGCTGGATCCCCTGCTGGCCCTGGGCCACCTGGAGCGGCGCCAGCTGCAGGCGGAGGAACTGCCCAGTTGGCGCTGCGGGCGGGCGCTGCCGTTGCGGGCCGGCGCGGCTGATCAGGCCGGCAGCGATCCGGCCATAGCCCTGGTGGAAGCCGGGCCGGCACGATCCATCGCTGAAGTGCTGGGAATGCCCGCTTGCACCGTCCCGGGCGCCGTCGAAGGGCTGACCATGACGTCCTGTCCCACCCCCACCGAGGCCATCCGCGAAGCCAGTGCCGCTGGATTGCATGGTGGTTCTGCCGGCTCGGCTGCTCTCGATGGGGCCCCTGGGGCCGCTGCTTCCGTTAGCCCCCGCGGGGCCGCTGCTCCCGCTGGCCCCGGCGGCTCGGACACCCCGGAAGCCCTTGCTTACGCCATCCTCAATCCCGATGGCCGCCTGGCCGGGATCGCCCGGCTCGATCCCGCCGGGCTGCTGCGGCCCCGCCTGGTGTTCGATGCCGCCGGTTGAGGCTGGCAGCCCCCTGGCGGGCTGCAAGCCCTGCGCCACCAGGAGCCATCCGACTCCGCTACACCGTTCCGATTCCCTCTGATCCCCTGAATGGCCGGCCACAGCAAATGGGCCCAGATCAAGCGCACCAAGGCGGTGGTCGACGCCAAGCGAGGGGCGGTGTTCACCCGCCTCGGCCGCGAGATCACCGTGGCGGCCCGCGGAGGCGGCGATCCCGCCGGCAACTTCCAGCTCCGCACGGCGATTGAGAAGGCCAAGGCGGCCGGTGTGCCCAACGCCAACATCGAGCGGGCCATCGCCAAGGGGTCCGGCCAGATGGGCGGTGAGGGCGATCAGTTCGAGGCGGTGCGCTACGAGGGCTATGGCCCCGGCGGGGTGGCGGTGCTGATCGAGGCCTTCACCGACAACCGCAATCGCACCGCCGCCGACTTGCGCCTGGCCTTCAGCAAGCACGGCGGCAACCTCGGCGAAACCGGCTGCGTGAGCTACCTGTTCGAGCAGCGCTCCGTGGTGCGCCTCGAGGCGAGCGACCTGCTGGAGGAGGCGCTGCTGGAGCGCCTGCTGGAGCTGGAGGAAGCCGGCGGCCCGGCGGTGGTGGGCTACAACCTCGATGATGAAGGCGCCGATGTGCTGGCCGCCTACGCCGACCTTGAAGCCCTGCAGGACGGCCTGCGCGGTCTTGGCCTGCCGGTGGCCGGCTGGGAGCACCGCTGGATCGCCCCACTGCCCTGCCGCCTGGATAGCGAAGACACCCTGCGCCCCTGCCTACGCATGCTCGATGCCCTCGAGGACCTCGACGACGTGCGCAGTGTGACCTCCAACCTTGAGGCCGATGAGGATCTCTTGATGGCGGTGATGGAGTGAGGGGGTGGGCTTCGCTTGTCGAGAAGCGAAGAAACCCCATCGCCCTGCTGACCGCCACCACCGGGCCACCTAAAACCCGAGGAGCTCATCCTGTTTCATGGTCTCTCCGCTGCCCCGATCAGTCGCCAGGAGGCCTGCCGCCCCCCTGATCGCCGCCGCCCTGCTGGCTGGAGCTGCGCCCATGGCCGGACTCCTGCCGGCGGCGGTAGCAGCCCCCCCAGCCGCCGCCGCCCCTGCCACCCTCTACAGCGGCGGCCCGATCCTCACCATGGCTGGGGAAAAGCCCAGCTACGCCGAGGCCCTGGTGGAGCGCGGCGGCCGCATCGTCTATGTGGGTCCCCTGGCCGGGGCGATCCGCGCCGCCGGCGGCGGGGGGAAGCGGGTGAACCTGGCCGGCCGGGCCCTGCTGCCCGGGTTCATCGATGCCCACGGCCACCTGCCCGACTACGTGGCCACCTGGGGCCGGCCCGACCTCAGCCCGCCGCCGGTGGGCAGCACCCGCCGCATCGCCGACATCCAGGCCACGGTGCGCACCTACCTGGCCAGCCACCCCGCCCCGGCCGGCCAGCTGCAGTTCTTCATGGGCTACGACGACAGCCTCCTGGAGGAGAAGCGCCACCCCAGCCGCGCCGACCTCGATGCGGTGAGCGCCACGGTGCCGATCCTGCTGATCCACGCCTCCGGCCACCTGGTGGTGGCCAACAGCCCCGCTTTGGCCCTGGTGAAGATCAACAAGGCCACGCCCGATCCCGCCGGCGGCCACATCCAGCGGGATCCGGCCACCGGCGAGCCCACTGGGGTGCTGGAGGAAACGGCCGGCTTGCCCTTCATGGCCCTGATCCCCCAGCCCGATCTGGCCGAGAAGCTGCGCCGCTTCGATCAGGTGCAGAAATGGTGGGCCAGCTATGGCATCACCACCGCCCAGGACGGCCTCAGCAACCCTGCCAATGTGGCCCTGCTGCGGGAGGCCGGCCGCCAGGGGCGGCTGATCCTCGATGTGGTGAGCTATCCCTTCTTCCGGGTGCTGGGCGACCTGGCCAGCCTCGATCAGCGGGCCAAGGGGGTGGAGATCGTCACGCCCGGCAGCGATTCCCGGGCCCCCGGAGCGGCGGCGGCCCCCGCCCCGATCAGCTCGATGCTGTCGAATGCCGGCCGGGAATTCGCCAGCGGCGCCGCGGCGGCGGTGGCTCCGCCGGCCGATGGCGCCGGCACGGCCGCGCGGCTCAAGGTGGGCCTCTATGAGAACCACCTCAAGATCGGCGGCATCAAGCTCACCGGCGATGGCTCACCCCAGGGCAAGACCGCCTACATGAGCCAGCCCTACGCCGTTCCGCCGCCGGGCCAGAAGGCCGATTACCGCGCCTATGCGGTGATGAACCAGCAGGAGGTGAGCGACTGGGTGGCCTTCGGCTACCGCAACAACATTCAGATCATCACCCACACCAATGGTGATGCCGCCCTCGAACAATTCCTGATGGCGGTGCAGCAGGCCCGCGCCAGCTATGGCGCCAAGGATCTGCGGCCGGTGGCGATCCACGCCCAGCTGGCCCGCCACGACCAGGTGGACCGCATCAAGGCGCTGGGCATCGTGCCGAGCTTCTTCACCGCCCACACCTTCTTCTGGGGCGACTGGCACCGCCAGAGCTTCGGCGAGCAGCGGGCGGCGGGGATCAGTCCCACGGGCTACGCCTATGGAAAGGGCGTGATCTTCACCAACCACAACGATGCACCGGTGGTGCCCCCCGACATGCTGCGCCTGGCTCAAACGGCGGTGGTGCGCACCACCCGCAGCGGCTTTGTGCTGGGGCCGGCGGAGCGGCTGAGCCCCTATGTGGCCCTCAAGGCCATCACCGACTGGGCGGCTTATCAGTATTTCGAGGAGAAGAGCAAGGGCACGCTTGAGCCCGGCAAGCTCGCCGACCTGGTGATCCTGGAGCGCGATCCGCTGAAGGGTGATCCCGCCACGATCAGCACGATCAAGGTGGTGGAAACGATCAAGGAGGGCCGGCCGATCTACCGCCTCGGGGTGGACAAGATCGATACCGCCGCAGCCCAGGCCGCCAGCCGTGTGGCCGCCACTCCTGAACTGGCGGAGCAGCGGATCCATCGCCACTGATTCATCGCCACTGATTCACCGCCACTGAAGCAACCCCCAATCCCCAACCCGCAACGACCATGCAACGCCTGCTGATCACGCTCGGTGCAGCCTTTCTGGTGGTAGGCCTCCTTTGGCCCCTGATCAGCAGCAGCGGCCTTGGACGGCTGCCGGGGGACATCAGCATTCAGAGCCCCGGGGTTCGTGGATCTCCATGGGCCGCCCTGCTTTTTGCCCTGGCCAATCTCTGGTTCATACGGGCACGACCACCTGATCCAGCGCCGCAAGCGGGTGGCGGCTGGCTGACAGGCAGAGCCAAGGCAGGGGTGGCTTGGATCTGGTTGAGCACTCAGGCCTGCTGGGAAAAGGGGAGGCGAGGAGCCCGCAGAGTCGGATGTGCCAGCCAAGGAACTGGTGGAACCACCCGGCCTTACGTCCGCAAGGTTTTAAGATAAAAAATATGTATTGTTTAGTAGAGTGACTGATCAATTTACATTTAAAGATATCAAAGACATCAATGGCAAGGTTTATTATCTTGATTTTGGAGCTTCAACATTAATAGACAATCCTGAACTTCAGGACTCCCAATCATTTAACAATGCAAGAATCACCGGCTTTAATGACAAAACTCCATCAAACAATGCTCTCGATATTAACGAGGAAGTATTAGTATATAATACTGAAGCTATGCCCCCTGTCTTGGAACCCGATATATATGAATATACCGGCAAAGTATTTGCAAGCACTGGTGATCCAATATTACTTGATGGAGGTGGTAATTTTTACGTTGTTTGGACAGGCTCTGGTGCACCAAGTGGTTCAATTCAATCTGACAACCCTCCACTATGCTTCCTCCCAGACACCCTAATCAAGCTGGCTGACAACCAGCACAAGCCAGTCGGGGATCTTGTTGTTGGTGATCTTGTTGCCACACCTGAAGGGGCTCAAGCAGTCAAGTTTGTGGGAAAATCAACACGGAATATCTTTGACCTCAGGCATTCCGGGCGGATGCCCATTCGCATCGAGGCTGGTGCTCTCGGTGAACTGGGTCCTGATGCTCCGATCCATTGCACCCCCAGCCATGCCTTCCACCTGAAGGGTTGCTTGGTGGAAGCTCAAGCAATGGTCAACGGAACCACGATTCAGCAGCTCAACGACTGGGATGAACTGCTGCTTACTTATATTTCGATCGAACTTGAAGATCACCAATTAATCTGGGCGAATGGTCTTCTTGCTGAAACCTATTATGCCAATTGGCGCAATGATGGCTTCACTCGTCAACTCTGGGACAACTACGACCACTACCTCGAACTCTATGGTGAATCCAATGCCATGGTTGAGCTTTCCCTGCCACGCATCCCCTTCGCCCGCCTACTACCTGGCAAGTTGCGCCTGATGCTGCAGTGCAACGAAGCCATCCAATCCCTTCAGCTCGTCTGATTTGCCCCTAGACACCTCGGCAGACCCACTGGAAACACCCGAGCAAGACCCGTGCCGTGCCGTTTCGCAGCGGCAACGTTCGCTCCAGTCGCAATCGTCATGGAGCCCACCATCGGCAGCGCTGTGAGCGTCTCATCCAACGCAACCGACCCGGGGAGATCCCCAGCCACGCCGCCTCCCTCGCAGGCACTCGCCAGAACCACGCCCGCAGGAGTGGCAGCCAGAAGTGGTGGCAGGAGCAGGGGATGGCTCAAGCCAGCAGACTTGGCCTCCGTTCCCACCGCGCCCCTCGCTTCCGCTCCGGTCTCCGCCCATGACAAGCGTCTTCCCCGGCTCCCCCACCACCCCCTCCAGGGCCGACCTCGTCGCCAGCCAGGCAACCCTGGTCGGCCAGCCCGGCCTGGTGCTACGCCCGACCGCCGAACGCTTTCACAGCAGCCACGGCTGGCTGGAGAGCTGGCATAGCTTCAGCTTCGCCGGCCACGATCACCCCGCCTGGCGGGGCTTCGGTCCGCTGCTGGTGATCAACGACGACCGGGTGGCGGCAGGCAGGGGCTTCGGCATGCACCCCCACCAGGACATGGAGATCATCACCGTGATGGTGGAGGGGGTGCTGCACCACCGTGACTCAATGGGCCACAGCGAAGCGCTTCGGGCCGGCGAGGTGCAGCGGATGAGCGCCGGCAGCGGCCTCGTGCACAGCGAGATCAACGAGGGGTCCCAGAGCTGCCGGCTGCTACAGATCTGGATCGCCCCGAGCAGGCAGGGGCTCCCCCCCAGCTACAGCCAGAAGCCCTTTGAACTCGGCAGCGGCTGGACCCTGCTGATCGATCCCCAGCAGAGCGCTGGGGCCATGGCCATCGATCGGCCGGTGCGGATCTGGCGGGCCCGGCCCCGGGCCGGGGAACAGCTGGCACTGCCCGGTGCGGCGGCAGTCGATGGCTGGATCCAGCTCATCGATGGTGATCTGGAGATCAACCTGGAGACGGCCGCCCCAGGCTCACTGCGGGGACACCTGCAAAGCGGCGATGGGCTCGGCCTGAAGCCGGGGATGCCGGGGGCGATCACGGCGGGCGCTGGCGGGGCCGATCTCCTGGTGTTCGAACTGCGCTGAAGCGATTCATCAACCTGGCTGGATACCCCCCTCACTCCGACCAGCGAGCCCCAGGCAGCCATCGCCTGGGGAACCGGTCCCAGGGCCATGGAAGGTCCGCCGCACCTGCTTAATCTCATCAGCAGAATCCGCCTCCACCCAATCACCTCCATGTCCCTGCAGATCGCCGTGGCGATGATCGAGCGGCAGGGGCAGTGGCTGCTGCAACTGCGCGACGACATCGAGGGAATCGTGCATCCAGGCACCTGGGGCCTGTTCGGCGGCCATCTGGATCCGGGCGAAACGCCGGAGCAGGCCCTGCGGCGGGAGGTGGAGGAGGAGATCAACTGGGTGGCCGACGAGGTGAGCCTGTGGTTCAGCCACCAAGAGCCCCACCGTGTGCTGCACGTGTTCCACCTCCAGCTCACGGCCCCCCTTGAGATCCTGGAGCTGCGGGAGGGTCAGGACATGGTGCTGGCAGACCTCGATGCGCTGCGCAGCGGTGCCATCTGGAGCCCGAAACGGCGCGAGAGCCGGCCCCTGGCCCCCTCCCTGCAGCTGGCCCTGGCCCACCTGGAGCAGCAGGGCCTTCCAGCTCCCTCCGCCAACTAAAAACACGTTTCTTTACCAGAAGCCGCGCAGCGTGCGGTAGGGTTTGCAAGTTTCCTTCACAATCAGGACCCTCTGAGGATGTTCACGCTCACCAAGGCCTCCCAGATCTTCCCGGAAACCCTGGCAGCCGATGCGGTACCCGCCATCACGGCCCGCTTCCGCCTGCTGAGCGCTGAAGACCAGCTCGCCTTGATCTGGTACGCCTATCTCGAGATGGGCACCACGATCACGGTGGCCGCTCCGGGGGCCGCCCGCATGCAGTTCGCCGAGCCGGTGCTTGCCCAGATCAAGGCCATGGACTTCGCCGGTCAGAGCCAGGTGATGTGCGACCTGGCCAACAGCAGCGACACCCCGATCGGCCGCACCTACGCCAGCTGGTCGGTGAACATCAAGCTCGGCTTCTGGTATCAGCTGGGCCAATGGATGGCCGCCGGCCAGGTGGCTCCGATCCCCGAGGGCTACCAACTCTCCGCCAACGCCGCCGCCGTGCTCGCTTCCGTCAAGGGTGTAGAGCAGGGCCAGCAGATCACCCTGCTGCGCAACTTCGTGGTGGACATGGGTTACGACCCCATGAAGGGCGAGGGCCAGCGGGTGATGGAACCGGTGGCGGCCCCCACCCCCGAGCAGAGCCGCAAGAAAGTGTTCATCGAAGGCGTGATCAATCCCACGGTCAACGCCTACATGGATCTGCTCAATGCCAACGACTTCGACGCCCTGATCCAGCTGTTCCTCCCCGACGGCGCCCTCCAGCCCCCCTTCCAGAAGCCGATCGTGGGCAGCGATGCGATCCTGCGCTTTTTCCGCGAGGACTGCCAGAACCTCAAGCTTCTCCCCGAGCGTGGTTACTCCGAGCCGGCCGAGGGCGGCTTCAACCAGATCAAGGTCACCGGCAAGGTGCAGACCCCCTGGTTTGGCGCCGGCGTGGGCATGGATGTGGCCTGGCGCTTCCTGCTCAACCCCGAGGGCAAGATCTACTTCGTGGCGATCGATCTGCTCGCCTCGCCGGCCGAACTGCTCAAACTCGCCCGTTGAGCACCAGCAGCGCTAAGGGCGTGGGCTGGTCGGTGGCCATCCTCTCGGCCTGGCTGGTGAGTGGGGTGGGCCTGCTGACGGTCGATCTCGATCGGCTCGGCGAGGTCCTCTCCCTGGCCTCGGGCACGGCCGCAGGCCCATGGATCGAAGCCCTACTGGTGCTGATGGCCGTGCTGCTGCGCGGCTTTCTGCACACCGGCCTGTTCATCGTCGCCCACGATGCCATGCACGGGGTGCTGCGCCCCTCCTGCCCAGAGGCCAACGCCCGCTGGGGCCGGCTCGCTCTCAGCCTTTATGCCGGCCTGCCCTACGGCAGCTGCCGCACCAAGCATGAGCTGCACCATCGTTTCTCTGGCGGCAGCGGTGATCCCGATGTCCACGGCGCCGAGCGCCCCGGGCTGCTGGCGGCCCTCAGCTGGTTCCTCCACTTCCTGGGCGGTTACCTCAGCTGGGAGCAGATGGCCCGGCTCCTGGGGGGGTGGGGTGTCCTAGGGCTGCTGAGCCTGGCGCTCACGCCCACCGCCGGCCTGAACCTGTTGCTCTTCTGCATCCTCCCCCTGCTCCTCAGCTCCGCGCAACTCTTCGTGTTCGGCACATACCTGCCCCATCGCGCCACGGATTCGGTCAGCGGGAGCCAGCGCCCCCGCAGTCTGGACCTGCCGGTCTGGTTGTCACTGCTCACCTGCTATCACTTCGGTTACCACTGGGAACACCATCAGTACCCCTGGCTGGCGTGGTATGAGCTGCCCGGCTCACGGTGCCTCTCCAGCAGCGATAAAGTTGCGATACGGGGAAATGCAGCATGGCTGAACTGAGCATGATGGGTGTGGAACCTGCAGTGGCCTGTTCCGAAACGGCCCAGGAGCTATGGCCAGACTGGAGCGAACTGGAGCAGCGGATCGCCCGAACGGCCTTTGACACGGCCCACGGCCGGGCCCTCACCAGTCTGATCATCGAGATTCAGCTCCAAGCGGCGCTCGTCGATTCCGTCGGGGCCCTGTGGCAGCTGCACGACTATCTGAGCACCCAGCGCCACCGCATCGAAGGTCGCTTTGATTTTCGGCCCCAACCGATCCTCTTCCTGTTCGCCAGCCTCGTGAAGGACAAGCTCCTGGATCTGGCCGAGCTCGAGGGGCTTGCGGATGCAAAATTGGCCAAAATCCGGGCTATGGCCCAGTTCTGAGCCCTATGCCGTTGCCCAAGTCCTGGAAGCCGCCGCCACCAGGTCCAGATCAGCTGGTCAGCCAGCCGACCTCCTTAGGTTGGCAGGCCCACTGATCGTTGGGATTGCACCGCCTAGGGTCCCAGCAACACTCCAGCAATTTTTCTGTGCCATGACCCGCCAGCCCTGCCTGCCTTGACCGTTTCGCTCCCCCGGGAAGGGACCCCGTCCCCTTATCCGCCAGGCACGGGCGCCAGCGACGGGACGGTGGCCCCCGAACCCCTCGGTCGGCGGGACTTTGACCTGCGTCCGTTCATGGCCAGCTCCAATCGGCTGGCGATCTGGCAGATCCTCAACACCTTGGTGCCCTATGGGCTGCTTTGGTGGCTGGCCCTGGAATTGCTGCAGCGATCCCCGTGGCTATTGCCCCCCGTGATCGCCCTGCAGGTGCTGTTCCTGGCCCGCTGCTTCTCCCTGATGCACGACTGCGGCCACCATTCGCTGTTCCGCAATCGCCGTGCCAACCGTTGCTGCGGCTTCCTGCTCGGAGTGGTGAGTGGCATCCCCCAGTTGCCCTGGTCCCGGGGCCACGAGTACCACCATCGCCACAACGGCGACTGGGAGAAGTACCAGGGCCCCTCCGCCCTGGTGAGCACCGAAGCCTTTGCCCGGCTCAACCCCAAGCAGCAGCGCCATTACGGCTGGCTGCGCCATCCTCTGATGCTCTTTCCGGGTGGCTTCTTCTACCTGGTGATCAAACCGCGGCTCGCGCTGCTGCTCGGCCTGGCGGCCTTGGTGCCCCACACCATCCGCAGCCTGCAGGAGTCGCCGGATCGTTCCTTCCAGGAGATCCTGGCGTCCCACCACAGCCGCCACTGGTATAGCCCCGAGGAGTTCCTCGACCTGCTGCTCAACAACCTCGCGGTGCTCGCACTCTGGACGGCCATGGGCGCCACGGTGGGTGCCGCCGCCTTCTGGACGATCTATACGCCGGTGATGACCTGTGGTGCCGCGATCTTCATCTGCATCTTCTTCGTGCAGCACAACTTCCCCGGCTCCTACGCCCACACCACCGAGGGATGGAATGCGATGGCCGGCGCCCTTGAGGGCACCAGCGATCTTGAGTTGCCAGCCGTGCTGAACTGGTTCTCTGCCGACATCGGCTGCCACGCGATTCATCACCTCTGCGCAGCGATTCCCAACTATCGCCTACGGGCCTGTCATCAGCGCAACGCGGATCGACTTAAAGGGGTAAAAAGATTGAAACTCTCAGATATTCCTGGCTGTTTCAACTACATCCTCTGGGATCCAAGCCTCGGCCGGCTCACCACCGTGAACTCCCAGCGAAGCCGCACGAAACAGCTCGGGGCAGCAGGTGCCTAGAATGCAGATTCTCGGGGCAGACCCCTGACTGAACCCACCACGCCTACGCTCACGATTGGTCAGCTGGAAGCGCAATACCCCATGTATTGCAAGGCGATGCGGTTGTTGCTGCGTGAAGGCTGCACCCAGAAGCAAATAGAGCGCACTGTCTGCTGGGATCGCTTAGCGATTCTCCATCACAGTCTGCCGAAGAACTACAAATCACCCGAATATCTGTTCTGGCTTTTTCGCCGCGAATATCAGCAGCAACAGCTTCGCGCCATCAGCTGAGCGGCTTATGGGTTTGTCTGCCGCGTGATCGGGCCCGGGTTACGCCGCGTCATGGGCATGGGTTTGCAGGCGCCCATCGGGCCCTGCGCCGTCCAGGTGCCGAAGAGATGCCATCAAAAAACCCTGCCGCAGCAGGGTTGGTATCTGAGACTGTTGCTTGGAATCCCGAAGCCCCGAAGGGCCTGGGGTGATCAATAGCGGTTGCGGTTGCCGTAGCCGCCGCCGTTGTAACCGCCGCCGCCGCCGAAGCTGCCGTTGCCGTAACCGCCACGGCTGCCGCCACCACCACCACCACCGCCACCGGTGCGGGGTTCCGCCTTGTTGACGCGGATGGCGCGGCCCATCCACTCAACGTTCTGAAGCTCATCAATAGCCTTGGTTTCTTCGGCATCGCTGGCCATCTCCACGAAGGCGAAACCGCGCTTGCGGCCGGTGTCGCGATCGAGGGGGAGGCTGCACTTGCTGACCTTGCCGTATTCGGCAAACAGTTGCTGGACGTCCTCCGCTTCGGCATCGAAGGAGAGGTTGCCCACGTAAATCGTCATGAACCTGAGAGAGAAACTATGAACCCGATCCGCCGAAAGCCCTGAAGAAAGACGACCGCTCGCTTGGTGAGAACCTGTGGAGAGAACCCGTGGGAGAGAAATCGTTGCTGGAGAGAAATCTTTGAACCATCTCCATCCTACAGACCTCCCGGCGCGCTGCAGCCTCCTGACGATGCTGCAGCAGACCTGCTTCCGCCCTGCTGCGGACATCACGGACAGAGATGGGCGGGAGCTCAGCCTTAGGGCCGGCCCGATGCTTCATAAAGGCAGCATCTTGCATCAAATCCTGGCCATCACTCCAGCAGCGCGGCACGATGGATCATGAGTCGGAGCGATCGATGGCGGCTGTGCATCGCTGGAGCGTGACCCTTGCCGGCACTGGGTCCGGCAGTGGGCATCGTCACCCCCGCTGGCTCGACGAAAACGGCCACTTCAGTGCCGACCCTTCCCGGGCCCTGCGGCTGGCCAGCCCGGAGATCGCCGTGCAGCGGATTCAGGCTTTTCTGGCCTTGCATGGCAGCAAGGGCGATCGGATCGAGCGCTTCCGGCTGGTGCCGGCGCCGCCCCACCAGCTGGCGACGGCTGAGCGCCACCCCAGCGAGCCCCTCACGCGGGACCAGGCCGCCTGAGGTCCGTGCCCTCCCACCGCCCCCATCCCATGGCCCGCCTGAGCAGCAGTCTTCAACGAGAACCCGCGGGCGGCTCCGCATCAGGTCGAACACCCTGTTGCCAGGAGCCCCTCGGCCGTGGTGTGGTCGGCGTGGTGGCAATCCTGGCGATGGCGCTGGGCGGCTGCCAACAGGGGTCCAACCCGGAGGCGCAGCGGATCGACCAACTCAACCTGAAGATTGAGCAACTGGAGCAGCGGCTCAACAAGCTGGCCAGCGAGCGCCGCGATGGATCAGACCGCCAGGGAAAACCTCCGGCCGGCCGGATCAAGTCGCTCACGCTGCGCACCGGCACCGAAGACGATCGCCTGCGCATCTATTGGGCCGATGGCAGCACCACCGATCTGCCCTGCACCAAGGAGCAGGCCACCTTCGTGTGCGGCTGATCAGGCCCCCAGCAGCCCGGAGGTCAGGACCTGGAGGGCCTCGGCCCAGCTGGGCTGGACAGGCCAGCGTTCGCGGCTGGTGAGGCTCAGGGCGATGCCCTTCTCGCCGTAGGCCGCCTCATTGATAAACACCGGCCACACCGGTTGGTTCTCCAGGCCGGCAGGGGGGCTGTAGGCGATCGTGCCGCCATCACTGGCCTGGAAGAGGGGATCGCCGGCCCGCAAGGGGTGCCAGTCGCGGTGCTGGCGGAGGGGATGGATCACAGCGGCGGGACTGCCGTTGCCATGGCGGGGTAGATCCAGGCTCTGGCGATGGCGATGCACCACGAGATGGGAGGGCTGGGGCAGCCGTCCCTGCCGGGCCCCGGCCAGCAGTGCCAGGGTGACCTCCAGGGCGATGGCGGTCTGCCGGACCACCGCGGCGGTGAGCACCCCCTGGGGCACCGGCCCCACCTCGATCACCAGCCCACAGGGCCAGGCCTCGGCGAGGTAGCCACTCTGGTGGGGATCTCCCTCATGGAGATAGACGGGCAGCCCCAGTTGCTGCTGAAGCGCCGCGGCCAGGGCCAGGTCGGCGGGGCGGCGGCCGTACACCACCAGGCCATTCCCCATGGCGGCGGTGGTGCTGTGCAGATCGATCACCACCAGGCACGGATCGGCAGCCTCCGGTCCGTGGTCGGCCAGCAGGCTGCGGGCCCGCACCACCTCCCGCTCCTGCCGGGCCGGATCGGCCAGCAGGGCCGGCTGGAAACTGCGGTTGAGGTCGCGGTCGAGGTAGCGCCGCGACTGGGCCAGGGCATCCGGGTTGCCGATCAGGGGGCACAGGGCCAGCCCGGAGGAGTCCAGCCTCCCGGGCAACCGGGCCCAGGCATCGAGCAGCCAGGGGGCATTGCACTCATTGCCGTGGGTTCCGGCCACCACCAGCACCTTCCCCTTCGCACAGGCCAGGGGCCCCTCAGCAGCGGATCCATTCAGGCCTGACCCCAGCGGCTCCGCCCCCGATGCGACTGCCATCGCCTGCCACCTATCCCAACAGCCCCCAGCCTGACGCAGAGTCAAGCGAGATGAATCGCAGCGATGCCCCCTCCCGCCGCCCTGGTGCGCACGGCCCGCTGTCTGTGGCGGGGCCAGTGGCTCACCCTGATGGGCGGTCTCGGTCCGGCCGATGCCGAAGGCCGCTACCGGCGGCCCGCAGCGGCCTTCGCTGAACGGCCCTCCCGGCCCGCCGATGCCGGGGCGCCCTCCGGACACGTGCTGATCGTGGGGCGCAGCTGCCCCTGGGCGCACCGAGCCTGGCTCACCTGGATCCTGCGGGGCTTGGCGGGCAGCATCGATCTGGTGGTGGTGGAGCCAGACCCGGCCGCCGGCCGCTGGCGCTTCACCACCCCCTTCGCCGGCTGCACCACCCTGGCGGAGCTTTACCGGGCCAGCGGCAGTGCTGCGGGCGCTCCGGCCTCGGTGCCAGCGCTGTATTCCCGCAGCCAGGGCCGCATCCTGGTGAACGAGAGCGCGCGGTTGATTGAGCTGCTCAACGACTGGCCCGGCCCTGGGCCCGATCTGTGGCCCGCAGCGCAGCGGGAGACGATCGAGCGCTGGCGGCAACGACTGCAGGGCAGCGTGAACGACGGGGTGTACCGCTGCGGCTTCGCCCGGAACCAGGCCGCCTACGACGAGGCCGAGGCGGAGCTGTTCAGCACCCTGGAGGAGCTGGAGGAGCAGTTGCAACGGGGCGTGGCCGCCGGGGAGGACTGGTTGTGCGGCGCCGAACTCAGCCTGGCCGATGTGGTGCTGTTTCCCACCCTGATCCGCCTGGAGCTGGTGTACGCACCTCTGTTCGGCTGCAGCCGTCGGCCCCTTTGGCAGCTGCCAGCCCTGGCGGGATGGCGGGCCCACTTCTTCGCCCTGCCGGGGGTGGCGGCCAGCTGCCATCCGGAGGCCTGGCGCCGCGACTACTTCGGCAGCCTGTTTCCGCTGCACCCCTCCGGCATCATCCCGGCCGGACCCGATCTCGCCAGCCTGGTGGCGGGGCCCGGGGGGGTGCCGCTCCCCGGAGGGCCTGGGGCATCATCGGGGTGAGGTCGCGGGGAGCGCCCCCCTTTGGTGCGTGGGCTGCCTGCCCAGCTGAATCCGCCGGAACCGGCCGCCACCATCCAGCGCCTCCTCTCCCGCTCGGCAGAACCGAGCGGCACCCGCGGCCGCCAAAGACCCTGAGCGCCCGACAACGACGGGCCGCAGCGCCTTTTCCAGCGCTGGCAACACGGTCACCAGATCCCCAAAGGGGAGCCAGTCCCCCGGATTCCCGCCTGATGCAGCAGTCAGAGCAGGCAGACCGATCGGGAGCCCAGCCATCGCTCCCCACCCCGGCAATCTCTCAAGGAGCCCCTCCGCTTGAGTCCCCTTTAGGGCCGGGAAACCCCGCAAATGCCCGCCCGCCGGAGCTCTTCGGCTCCCGGCCAGGTGCCTGACCCCACCAACCACCCGGCGCTCAGCCAGCATGGGAGCAGACGCGCCGACCCCGTGGCCAGCAGCAGCCTCCCCAGCCCGGCTGATCCCGTCTTCGACGGCATGTTCGGGCCTTACACGATCACCGAACACGACCGCCGCGAGGTGCTGGGCTACCGCCTCGCCCTCACCGCCGTGGCCCTCGGCCAGTTGGGGCTCCTGCTCAGCGGGCGTCAGGAGGGTGCTGCCCTGCTGTGGCCCTGGCTGCTGCTGCTGGCCGCCGGGCTCGGCCTGGCCCTGCGCTGGATCCACATCTACCTGCGGCCCCTGCACCGGGCCCTGCAGCTGTTCTGGCTGGCGGGCTGCCTCGGGGGGCTGCTGCTCGCCCAGCGGGTGGGGCTTGGAGCCATGGGGGAGACCCTGCGGGAGCAACCCCTTTGGATCCTGGCGGTGGGCCCCTTCTTCGCTGCTCTCACCGGCGTGGGCTTCAAGGAGTTCTTCTGCTTCCGCCGGCCCGAGGCGATCGGCGTGACCCTGCTGCTGCCCGTGGCCCTGCTGGGCCGGCTCAGCGGCCTGCTGCCGGTGACCACCACCGCCACCCTGCTCATGCTGGAGAGCGTGCTGCTGCTGGTGCTCTGCCTGCGCAAGTTCCCGATGCCCGCCGCGGCCGATGTGGGCGATAAAAGCGTGTTCCTCCACCTGGAGGCCCAGCGGCAGGGTCCCGCCGCATCCACTCCGGCTGCCGCGGTCACTCCGGCAGCCGGGTCCACGGAGGCAACGTGAGCCTGATCTCCCTGGTGGGAGCCGGCAAGGACTACGGCATCCGCACCCTGTTTTCCGACCTTGAGCTGCACGTGGGTCCCCGCGAGCGGCTGGGGCTGATCGGACCCAATGGGGCGGGCAAGAGCACCCTGCTGCGGGTGCTGGCCGGCCGTGAACCCCTCGATCGGGGCGAGCGGCGCTGCTCCAGCAAGCTCAATGTGGTGCTGCTGGATCAGGAGCCCGACCTCGATCCGGCCCGCACGGTGCTGGAGGAGGTGTTCGCCGCCGGCGGCGAACGGCTGGCCCTGCTGCGGGAGCACGAGGAACTCAGCCTGGCCCTGGCCGCCGATCCCGCCAGCGACACCCTGCTGGCCCGGCTCAGCTCCTGCAACCACAGGATGGACAGCTGCAACGCCTGGGACCTGGAGCGCGACTGCCGCGAGGTGCTGGAGCGGCTCGGCATCGGTGGCGGTTCGGAGCTGCTGGGCCGGCGGGTGGGGGAGCTTTCGGGGGGCAACCGGCGCCGGGTGGCCCTGGCGGCGGCCCTGGTGGCCCAACCGGAGGTGCTGCTGCTCGATGAACCCACCAACCACCTCGACGCCGAAGGAGTGGAGTGGTTGCAGGGCTGGCTGGATCGCTTCGCTGGCGCCCTGGTGCTGGTCACCCACGACCGCTACCTGCTCGACCGGGTGGCGCGGCGGATCGTGGCGGTCGAGCGGGGCGAGGCCCGGCCCTACGAGGGCAACTACGCCACCTACCTGGAGCGGCGGGCCGAGGAGGAGGCCTCCGAGCAGGCGAGCGCCGCCAAGTTCCGCGGCAGCCTGCGGCGTGAACTGGCCTGGCTGCGGCAGGGCCCCAAGGCCCGCAGCACCAAACAGAAGGCCCGCCTGCAGCGGATCGAGGCGATGCGGGAGGCCCCCAGCCGCCAGGCGAAGGGCCAGGTGAGCCTGGCCTCCACGGCCCGCCGCATCGGTAAGCAGGCGATCACCGCTGAGGGGCTGTGCGTGGCTGTGCCGGCCAGCCCTCCTGGCAGGCATGCCTCAGGACCGAGGACCGGCCGCCCCGAGGGACCAGCCGAACCGCGAGAGGAGGCTCCACACCCCGGGCCTGACCATCCAGGCCCCCGCCTGCTGCTGCGCGACTTCAGTTACGACTTCAGCCCCGAAGACCGGGTGGGGATCATCGGCCCCAATGGCGTGGGCAAATCCAGCCTGCTGGAGGTGATCGCCGGCCGCCGCGAACCCAGCGCCGGCAGCTTGGAACTCGGCTCCACCGTGAAGCTGGCCTACTTCGATCAGCACAGCGAGGTGCTGCTGGCCGACCGGGCCCAGCGCAAGGTGATCGATGTGGTGCAAGAGGCCGCCAGCCGGGTGGAGGTGGATGGGGTGGAACTCAGCGCCTCCCAGCTGCTAGAGCGCTTTCTGTTTCCGCCGGCCCAGCAACACCAGCCGGTGGCGAAGCTCTCCGGTGGCGAGCGGCGGCGCCTCCACCTCTGCCGCTTGCTGATCGAGGCGCCCAATGTGCTGCTGCTCGATGAGCCCACCAATGACCTCGACGTGCACACGCTCGGGGTGCTGGAGGACTTCCTCGAGGATTTCCGCGGCTGCGTGGTGGTGGTCTCCCACGACCGCTGGTTCCTCGACCGCACCGTGGATCGCCTCTTCTGTTTCCGCGATGGACAGCTGGAGCGGTTCGAAGGGAACTACAGCAGCTACCTCGAGCGCCAGCAGGCTGCCGCGGGCCGGCCGGCCGGGGGAGCAGCCCAGACCGGATCAGCCGCAACCAGAGCCGATACGACGGCAGGCGCCCCCGACCCCGCAGGCCCTGCCTCCAGCAGCAAGTACCATCCAGCGGCCAAGCCAGCCCCACCCCGCCGCCGCAGCTTCAAGGAGAACCGGGAGCTCGAAACGATCGAACGGGACCTGCCCCTCTGGGAGGAACGCCGCAGCAGCCTGGAAACGAGCCTCGCCAATCCCAGCAGCGGCGACTACGGCCAGCTGGAGACCCTCACCCATGAGCTGGCGGAGTTAGTGGAGCACATCCACTGCGCCGAGGAGCGCTGGCTGGAACTCAGCGAAAAGCCGAACTGAGCCACAGCCCGCTGGCGGCCCCGTGCGTGCCAGATCAGCAGGAGCGCACAAGACGGTCTCAAGCGACGGGAAGTGCCCGTATGGTGATTCCGGTGAGCTCCGGCCGTGTGCGGTCGGTCATTCATGAAAACCATCGACGACCACATTGAGAAGGACCGGGTCGAGATTGAGTCCGCCAAAGCGGAAGGCAACCTCGGCAAGGTTCGTCACCTCGAGCAAGAGCTGAAAAGCCTGGAGGAATACAAGACCCTCCACCCCGAAGACAGCCACGATCCCACTCCCCTGGAGGTCTTCTGCGACCTCAACCCGGAAGCGCCCGAGTGCCGCGTCTACGACGACTGATCAGCAGCGCCGTTTCGCCACACCGCAAGCCGTTTCGCCACTCCACAAACAGACAGTGCAGACCCTGGGATTCTTGATTCCCGGGGGTTTTCGCTTGGCCTGATGGGCTCTGTCCCTGCGGTGCAACCCCGTGCTGCGGGGAGCATCCAAGGGCTCTTGCCTGCACTGCCCTTATCTGCAGCAGGGATGGCTGCACAGCGATCTACAGCGATCTGTTGAGAAGGGATCAGCGTTGGAAGATCTCAGCGATGGAAAGAAGTGCGCTGGAAGAGATCAGCGGTAAAAGGAATCAGCGCTGAAAGGGATCCTCTGCGGAAGAATCCCCTGCCAGAGGTTCCGCATCGAGGCGATCAGCTGAGCCAGCCGTTTCGGGGGCTTCCGGGAAGCTCGGGCCGGCGGCAGCCGCACCGCGAGGCGTCCGCGGGCGCGTGAGGGGCACCAGGAGGGTTTCGGATTCTTCGATCTCCCAGGCGCCACTCGCCGCGATCCCGCCCACCGCGGCGACACCGGCGGCCCCAGCCAGAGCCACGGGCTCCGGAGCTGGCCGATCCACCCCCAGCTCCCGCCACACCAACGCCAGCAGGGCATCGAGCCCGGAGCGGGTGGCCGCCGAGATCGCCAGCGGCGCCCCCAGACTGGGCAGGGCGCCAGCGCTGCGACCATGGGCGGCTAGCGCCTCCAGCCGCTCGGCGAGAGCCTCGGAATCGAGCAGTTCGGCCTTGGTGAGCACCACCAGCCGCGGCCGGTCTTCTAGGCCATGGCCGTAGGCCCGCAGCTCCGCTTCCACCACCTTCAGATCGGCCACCACCTCTTCGCTGCTGCCATCCACTAGATGCAGCAGCAGGCGGGTGCGCTGGATGTGGCGCAGGAAGTCGTGGCCCAGGCCGGCGCCGCGGGCGGCGCCGGCGATCAGGCCGGGGATATCGGCGAACACGGTGCCATCGCCGCTGGGGCGGCGCACCACCCCCAGGTTGGGCACCAGGGTGGTGAAGGGGTAATCGGCGATGCGGGGCCGGGCGGCTGAGAGCACGGCGATCAGGGTGCTCTTGCCGGCATTGGGCTGGCCGATGATGCCCACCTCGGCCAGCAGCTTGAGCTCCAGCCAGAGATCCCAGGCCTCGCCATCGCGGCCCTCGGTGCACTTCTCAGGCGCCCGGTTGCGGTTGCTGAGGTAGTGGGCGTTGCCGAGGCCACCGCGGCCGCCGGCCGCCACCAGCAGCTCCTGTCCCGCCTCGGTGAGATCACCCAGCAGGATGCCGGTGCGGCTGTCGCGCACCTCGGTGCCGCAGGGCACCTTGATCACCAGGGGCTTGCCGCTGGCGCCGCTGCTGCGGTTGGGACCGCCGCGCACGCCATCGTCGGCGGCGAAGAGGCGCTTGAACTTGAAATCCAGCAGGGTCTGGAGGTTGGGGTCGGCGCGCAGCAGAACGTCGGCGCCGCGGCCGCCATCGCCGCCGGAGGGACCGCCGGCGGGAACGTACTTCTCGCGGCGGAAGGCCACGATGCCGTCGCCACCACGGCCACCGCGCACGGCGATGCGGGCCTGATCGATGAACTGCATTGGGACAACCCTAGGATCCTTCGGTAATGGAGCCGCCGTGGCTGAGGTTCGCTTCCAGCAGGTGAGTAAGGCCTACCCGCCCCGACGGGGTGGCGATCGGCCGGTGGAGGTGCTGCAGCGGCTGGATCTCGCCATCGCCGATGGGGAGTTCCTGGTGCTGGTGGGGCCTTCGGGCTGCGGCAAGAGCACCCTGCTGCGGCTGCTGGCCGGGCTGGAGAGCCCCAGTGGCGGCGAGATCTATGTGGGGGATCGCCCCGTGAGCCGCCTGCGCCCCGCCGAGCGGGATGTGGCGATGGTGTTTCAGAGCTATGCGCTCTATCCCCACCTGAGCGTGGCCGACAACATCAGCTTCGGGCTGCGCCGCAGCCGTCCCCGCACCGCCACCGAGCAGCTGCTGGATGGCCTCCACCGCGTCACCCGCCCCTGGCCGGCGCCGCTGCGGATCCGCTCGGATCGGGAGGCGGCGATCGAGCGGCGGGTCGCCGAGGTGGCCACCACCCTGGAACTGGAGGGCCTGCTGGAACGCCGGCCCAAGGAACTCTCCGGTGGTCAGAAGCAGCGGGTGGCCCTGGGCCGGGCGATCGCCCGCAAGCCGGCGGTGTTCCTGATGGATGAGCCGCTCAGCAACCTCGACGCCAAGCTGCGCACCGGCACCCGCGCCCAGATCGTGGAGCTGCAGCGCCGGTTGGGCACCACCACCCTCTACGTAACCCACGACCAGGTGGAGGCGATGACCATGGGCCACCGCATTGCCGTGCTCAACGGCGGGCGGTTGCAGCAACTGGGCACCCCCCTGGATCTCTACCAGTGGCCAGCCAATCTGTTCGTGGCCCAGTTCATCGGCAGCCCGCCGATGAACCTGCTGCCGGTGACGGTGGCCGCCCCGGGCCAGCTGCTGCTCGGCGGGCGGCGGCTGGCGGTGGAGGGCCCGATGGCCGAGGCCCTGGGGGGCCGCCAGGGCCAGACCCTCACGGGCGGCCTGCGGCCTGAGCACCTGAAGCTGGCCCCGGCCACCAACCGCAACCTGGCGGCCGAGGTGAGCCATGTGGAAGCCCTCGGCAATGAGCAACTGGTCACTTGCCGGCTGCTGGAGGGCAGCCACCTGGTGCTGGTGCGGGCCACGCCCGAGCAGAGCGTGTCCGTGGGGCAGGCGGTGCACCTGGAGATCGACCCCAGCGGCTGGCGCCTGTTCGATGGCGAGGGTTTGGCCCTGCCGCGGCCGAAGCGGCCGGTGGAGAAACCCCTGGAGCTGCCGCAGTTTCAGGCCTGAGCTGGCGGCGCTGAACGGTGCCGGGCGCCGGGTTGGTTTCATCCTCCTCCTGATCCGGCTCCGGCTCCGTCGCCTAGAGGCCGAGCCCGCTCACCGCACCCACACCACGCTGCAGCCCATGCCGCCATCCCCCTGCTCGGCGTCGCTCACCCGCTCCACGTAGGGCACGCCGGCCAGCCACTCGCGCAGGCCCCGCTTGAGCTTGCCGGTGCCGATGCCGTGGATCACCCAAACCGGACCATTCGCACCCCGCAGGCGCTCCTCCACCACCGCCACCGCCTCGTGCACCCGCAGGCCGCGCACATCCACCGTGTTGGCCTCGGTGCGCACCTGGGGACCGCGGCTGCCGGGGGCGCGGCGGCTGCGCACCGTCACCGGCGGCGGGGCCGGCGGGGCGGGCTTTTCGCCGTTGAGGCCCTCGATCGCCGCCAGCGCCACGGTGCTGCGCAGCACGCCGCAGCGCAGCGTGAGCTCCAGGCCATCGGTCGAGATCGCCAGCACCTCGGCGGCCTTGCCCAGGGCCAACAGCCGCACCCGGTCCCCCACCGCCGGCCGCCAGCCGGCGTGCTCGCGCCGTTGGGGCTGGGGCCGGTGCTCGGCCTCCAAACGCTTGAGCCGCTGGCCCGCCTGACGCGCCACCTCGCCGGCACTGCGGCCATCGCCGCGGTCGGCATCAGCGGCGCCACGGCGCAGGCGGCGGATCAGGCGGCGCACCTCCCCCTGACCCTCGCGGATCGAGCGTTCCAGTTGCTGGCGGCGCTGCTCCTGCAGCTCGACGCTCTGCTCCTTCTGCTGCTCCCAGCGGGCCAGCAGTTCCTCGTGGAGCAGTTCGGTGCGGGCCAACACCACCGCCGCAGCTTCGGCCGCCTCCTGCTGCTGGCGCCGCTGCTGCTCCAGCCCCTCGATCACCCGGTTCACACCGCCCCCTTCGCCCTCGCCAGCCGCCGCCAGCTGCTCGGCGGCCGCCGCCACCACCTGGTCATCGAGCCCCAACCGGGCCGCGATCGCCAGGGCATTGCTGCGGCCGGGGATGCCCCATTGCAGGTGATAGGTGGGCGAGAGGGTCTCCACGTCGAAGGCCACCGATGCATTCTCGAAGCGCGGATCGGCGTACTTGAGCGCCTTGAGCTCGCCGAAATGGGTGGTGGCCACCGTGAGCCGGGCTCGATCCGCCAACAGCCGCAGCAAGGCCGCCGCCAGGGCTGCGCCCTCGGTGGGGTCGGTGCCGGCGCCCACCTCATCGAGCAGCACCAAGGAGGCGCCGCTCCGGGCGCCCAGCGCTTCGAGGATCCGGGCGATGCGGCGGATGTGCCCGCTGAAGGTGGAGAGGTTCTGCTGCAACGACTGCTCATCGCCGATGTCGGCCAGCACCTGGCCACACCAGGGCAAGCGGGGCGTGCCGCTGCAGGGCAGAAAAAGCCCCGCCCGGGCCATCAGGGCCGCCAGCCCCAGACTCTTGAGGGTCACCGTTTTGCCGCCGGTGTTGGGGCCGGTGATCGCCACCACCCGCAGCTCCGCTTCCACCCGCAGGCTCACCGGCACCACCGGCCGGCCGCCCTCGCGGCGCTCCTGCC
Source organism: Synechococcus sp. UW140 (assembly GCA_943372025.1). GTDB lineage: Bacteria > Cyanobacteriota > Cyanobacteriia > PCC-6307 > Cyanobiaceae > Cyanobium. The sequence goes on from CALRXC020000036.1 coordinate 31,918, forward strand.
ACAGCAGCAGCGGATGGCGCAGCTCCCGGAACTCAAAGGGAGCCGCCGGATCGGCCTCCAATTCAGGCCGCACCGCCCCCAGCCAGGCCCCATAGCGAGCCCGCGCCACCCCCGCATCCAGGCGCACCAGCACCGCCTGCAGGTGCTCCAGGGCCGCGGACTCATCCCCCACCAGAGCGCTCAGATCCGCGAGGATCTGCTCCTCCAGCTCCCGCTCACGGCCCTCCAGCTCACGGATGCGGTTGCCCAGGGACACCACCGCCTGGGGCTCCACAAACACCGTGCTGCCCGAAGCCGAGCTGTCGTGCACGATGCCACCCACCTGGGAGGCTGCGCCGGCCTTCACCGCCAGCACCGGCCGGCCGTTCCGCTCCACCACCACCGTGTCCTGTAGCAGGGAGGCCCAGCGGCGGATCAGCTCCTGCAGGCGCTCGCGGCGCTCGGCGCGCCCACCCTGCAGCTGGCGCCGCAGGCCCTCCAGCTCGGCGCTGGCCCGGTCGGCCACCCGTCCCCCCTCCTCGATCGCGAAGTGGAGCCGCTGCTCCAGCTCCGGCAGGGTGCGCAGGTCGGCCACCAGGGCCGAGGTCAGCGGCCGCAGAACCTCAGCCTCGATCTGACGCCGCAGCCGCCGTGCCGCCGCCAGGGTGGTGGCCACATCCAGCAGGGCCTCACCGCCGGCGGTGCCGCCCTTGGCGCAGCGGAGCACGGTGGCGGTGATGTCCGCCACACCGCGGAAGCTCAGGCCCCCCTCCAGCACCCCGTCGAGGCCCAGAAGCTCGGTGGTTTCACTCAGCAGGGCGCGGCTCTGGGCGCAACTGGGGGGCAGTGGCAGGGCCAGGCAGTGACGTTCCCCCGCCGAGGTGCTGGCAAAACTGGCCACATGGCCCGCCAGGCGGGGCCACTCCAGGAGGTCGAGGGCTTCGGCGGCGATCGCTTCGGCGGCGCCGTCCCCATCCAGCCGCGTGGATGGGGACGCGGCATCGCCCACCCCACCGCCCTCGGGCCCGGCTGCCATCGCCAGCAGCTCAGCGCCGTTGGCTTCGATCACGCCCCCTTCCACCCGTGTGCTCACCCCTGCTCGCTCGCCGCGGGGGTGAGGGAAGGAATCGCCGCGCCGCCCTGGTTGGAAGGGATGCCAGCGGGGGGTTCGTAGAGGATCTCCAGCCAGTTGCCCTCCGGATCCTGCAAATAAAAGGAAGCGGTGCCGTCGCGATGGTCGTGCACCGGGCCCACCGGATAGCCGCTGGCAACCAGTTGGGCATGGACCGCATCCACGGCCTCGCGGTTCTCGAAATGGAAGGCGAAGTGAGGACCAGCCGCGGTGTACTCCGGACTGAGCAGGGCCACCCCATCGCCGGTCATCGGCGACTGCAGGTAGGCCCAGTCGGCCGCATCCCAGGTGAGCTGAAGTCCGAGGGCCTCATAAAACGCCTTGGCACGCTCCATGTCGGCCACCCGGAGGGCCACATGGCCAAGGCGATGGACGGCGGCCGGGGCCATGGCGGAGGGGATCACTGCCACCATTCTCCTGCAATGGGCTGGCGATGGGGAGCGGCGCCGATGGGAAGCCGATGAGAATAGGAAGCCGATCGGAAACAGAGGTCGCTGCGCATCGCCCGGGTCGATCCGATCGCCAGGCGTGCCGCGCTGTTGCTGGGCCGGCAACACGGTTCAGAGGCAGAGCCCCGTTCGTTGTCTTCGCGGATCTCGGCGCCGCTGTTGGTGGCCATCGCCTTGAGCGGAGCCGGCATCGGCGGGATGGACCCCGCCCAGGGCCAGGGCTCGTTCGCCCTGCTCCTGTGGCTGCCGCGGCCGGCGGCGTAGGCGGACCGGTTTCCGGTGCCGGGGTGCAGCCCGGTGCCGGCTTCGGGCGGCCGGGCCTCGAGCGCTGAATTCCTGGAGTCGCCAGGTCCGGCACGCCGACCCTGGCTGGCCTCCTCAACGCCCTGAACCCTCGGCCCCAGTTCGCCCCCGCCGGCTCATCGCTGCCCGTGAATCCGCTCGGCCAGCTGCGCCAGACCCAGCACCTCCACCCCATCGGCCAGCGGGTAACCGCCGTACCCAGGGATCACCTCGGCACCGGGGCGGTGCGGGCCTGATGGCAGCCTCGGCCCAGCCGTGGACTGAGGCTGCGTTTCACCTCGATCGCCCACAAGATCCGTTGATCGGGGCCAGGGTGATCGGGGCCGAACGCTGTTACCCCTGCCGCAGCCAGGCCGCCGCATCGCAGGCGTGGTAGGTGAGGATCAGATCGGCGCCGGCCCGCTTGAAGCTCAGAAGCGTTTCGAGGGTCACGGCCCGTTCATCGATCCAGCCGCGTTCGGCCGCTGCTTTCACCATCGCGTATTCGCCGCTCACGTTGTAGGCGGCGATCGGCTGCTCGGTTTCCTGGCGCAGGCGATAGATGATGTCCAGATACGCCAGGCCGGGCTTCACCATCAGGATATCGGCCCCTTCGCTCTCATCGAGCTGACATTCGAGGATCGCCTCGCGGCCATTGGCCGGATCCATCTGGTAGGTGCTCTTGTCCTTCGGGATCGGCTTGCCGGCGGCGGCGCGGGGGGCCGAATCGAGGGCCTCGCGGAAGGGGCCGTAGTAGGCGGAGGCGTACTTGGCGGTATAGCTGATGATGCCCACCTGCTCAAAGCCCTCCTCATCGAGGGCCTCGCGGATGGCGCCCACCCGGCCGTCCATCATGTCGCTCGGGCCGATCAGATCGGCGCCGGCGCGGGCCTGGGCCACGGCCTGCTGGCAGAGGATCGACACCGTTTCATCGTTGAGCACCACCCCCTCAGAGCTCACGATGCCGTCGTGACCATCGCAGGAATAGGGATCGAGGGCCACATCGGTCATGATCGCCATGGCTGGATGCACCTGCTTCAGACGCCGGATGGCACGGGGAATCAGGCCATGCTCGTTGAAGCACTCGGCGCCATCCTCGCTTTTGAGGCCATCGGCCACCTTGGGGAAGAGCACCACGCAGCGGATGCCCAGATCCCAGGCGCGACCCACCTCATCCACCAGCGCTTCCAGGCTCCAGCGGCTGGCACCCGGCATGGCGCCGATCGGCTCGATGCTGGCGCCCTCGTGCACAAAGAGGGGATAGATGAAGTCGGTGGGGACGAGCTGGTGTTCCCGCACCAGGGCCCTCAGGGCCGGCGTGCGCCGCAGCCGACGGGGACGGTAGGTGAGCTCCATGGGGCCTGCTGGACTGGGACTGATCCTAGAGAGGGGCTTCTTGTGCCTGCCTAGAGGAGCACAAAAGCCAGGGGCACCAGCAAGGCCAGGCTGATCAGGGCGGCGAGCTGGAATTTCCAATCAACGCGGTCGATATGCTGTGCAGCGAGCAGCTCACCACCCTCACTTACATTATTATAATAGACAGTCCCCCAGCAAAAAAGAAAAAAGAAAATAATCGAAACAAGATAAGCATAAATATAAAGCAAATCAAGAAATGTTGTATAGGAAAGCGGCGGCAAATCGGCGCGGTAGCTCTGTTGGAGAAAAATCAGTGTGAGCAGCGCTGTGGTGGGGATGGCCAGCCGCACATCGCCAAGCGAGCCGGGCAGGCTTGGCGATGCGATCACAATACCAATAACGACAAGCAAAGGCAAAATATACTGACCAAAGGCGGAGAGGAAGTTTGTTTTATAGACAATTCCGTAATCGATTGATGGGAAAGCAGAGGGATTACCGATGCCGAAGGTGGTGTTGTACTGATGCAGAAATGGTTTCACCAGACTGCCCACCATGTCATACCCGTTTACATCAGCGAATTGTCCGATCAGCGTGTTGGCTACATTGTTTTCGGGCAGCAGCGATGCGCAGGGCGGACCTCCTTCGTAGCAGGAGAGAGCATCCGGCCTGGTTTCCATCGTGATCGGCAGATTCATGTCATAGAAGGGAAAACCTGCCAGGTTGAGATCATTCACAAAGAAATGGCCGGAAAAGCGAAACAACTGATAGAGGCGGCCATCGTCGAGCTTGACCGGTTCTGTGGTGTCTGGATCGATGACCATATTGGTTGCCTCAATCTCATTGGTGAATTCAAGAACCTGATTAAGCGGAATCTTCTCAGCTTCAATAATGTTCTGAACCTCAGGACGCCATTTGATCCAGTACCATCCTTCGGCCCAGAATGTCTTGTCCTTGAGGTTGAGCTGATAGATGTTTTCGATGTGCATTCCGGTGTCGATGCTTCGCTGTACATTGCCATAAACCATTGGCATGCGATGCTCAAAATCCATGCCTTTGCTAACGGCAGTGCGGGTGTTCTGATTGTTGAAGGCAACCTCATCTTGCGCCGAACTAGCCTGAAACAAACCAATCGCAGCCAGCACCACCGCCATCATGATCCAGATCTTCAAGCGGGAGGCCGCGTTGGCGAGGGAAAAGCCCGCCGAATGCTTTTTTGACACAGAACCCTGGACGCTGCGTCGACGCATTAAATAACGGAAAGGCCTTGCTTGCAAGTAAAGATCTTGAAAAGATCTCTGTTTTCAAAGAATGAACCGAACTGCCAGGCTCACAGCTTGGCGTTGCCGATCCAGCCCTGGCGCGGGTCGGCGCTGCGGGCTTGGCGGAGCTGCTCCAGCAACCGCCGTTCCTGATCGCTGAGGGTCTCAGGCAGCTTGAGCACCGGGCTGAGCAGCAGGTCGCCGCGGAGCCCCTCCTTGAGCGGCCAACCCTTGCCCTTAAGCCGCAGGCTGCGGCCCACGCTCATCCCCGGCGGCACCTGCACCGTGGCCTCCCCATCGGGCGTGGCCACGGTGACCTCACCCCCCAAAGCCAGCTCATCGATGCTCAGGGGCAGGTCGGCTCGGAGCTGGTCGCCGTCGAGCCGCCAGACGGGGTGGGGCTGGAGCTGGAGGTTGAGGTAGAGGTCGCCGCGGCGGCCGGTGCCCGGCTGGAGGTTGCCCTTGCCCTTGAGCCGAAGCCGGCTGCCGCTGCGCACCCCGGCCGGAATCCGCACCTGCACCCGCTCCTCATTCACCGAAAGGGTGCGCTCACAGCCCCGGAAGGCCTCGGAGAGGCTGAGGTTGATCGTGGCCTCGGCATCGAGATCCACCGGGATGCCGCGGCCACCGAAGCCGGAGGGAAAGCCGCTGCCAAAGCCACCGAAGCCGCCTCCGCCTCCGCCACCGCCACCGAAACGCCCGAGCAGATCGTTGATGAACTCATCGAAGTTGCCGTAGCGGCCGAAATCAACGTCGGCGCCCATGCCGCCGCCGCCGCCACCCATCTGGTTCCAGTACTGGCCGAACTGCTCATAGCGCCGCCGCTTCTCGGGATCGGAGAGCACCTCGTAGGCCTCGCTGATCTCCTTGAAGCGTGCCTCGGCGGCCTTATCGCCGGGATTCACGTCCGGGTGGTACTGGCGGGCCAGCTTGCGAAACGAGCGCTTGATCGCATCAGCATCGGCGCCCCTCTCGAGCTCGAGCACCTTGAAGTAATCGCGATAACCGTTGGCGCTCATCGGTTCAGGCTCCTCGGATCACGATCATCGGGACTGGCGCTCGCATCGGGGCGTCGCTGGCAACGGGCTGGCGCCCGGGCGATCGAGGCCCATCGGTTCGACGTGCCGGCATTGTCTCAGCGACACCGGTCCGCCCGCGGAGCTGGGAAGGGCGGAAGGCCGAACGGCTGGGGCCGGCAGGTCTGGGAGATTGAGGGCCAGCACTGCATCACAGCGAGCAAGCACTGCATGACTCGGCAGTGCTGGCAGGGAATCGGCGGGCGGTCTTGGGCTTGTTCAGCAGACTCCTAAGGTTCACGACTGAAGGAAGGCGAACCCTAGCGATGCCTCTGGTCCCGATCCCATTCGCCTTGCAACGCCGCTGGCCGCACCCCCTCACCGTTCTGCTCTCGGGAGCTCTTCTCCTCCCTGCCGGCCCGCTGCCGGCGGCGGCGGTGATGGCCCAGATTCCGGAGGTGGCAACGCCCAGGCCTCCGGGCGGCGGCGAAAAGTTCGCCCCCTCCAACCCCAGCCAGCGGGGGCTTGCAGAGCACCTGCGCCGCCAGGGCTATGTGTTCTATGGGGCCTGGTGGTGCCCGGCCTGCCAACAGCAGAAGAGCCTGTTCGGCCAGCCGGCCGCCCAGCGGCTCCCCTACCTGGAATGCGAGAAGGGTGCCGCCGGTCAGCAGCGCTGCAGCCAGGCCGGCATCCGCGCCTATCCAACCTGGATCAAGGGAGGCGAGCGGCGCGAAGGGATGCTCACCCTTGAGGAACTGAAAAGCTGGAGTGGCTACCGGCCAGGCGGAGCCACCCCAGCGGGGGCCAATCCCTGAGGCCAGGCCCTCGCGGGGATGATCCCTCAGTCGGCGATCCTCATTCGGCCGCAGCGATCGCCAGCGGCACGTAGCGGAGGTTGAGGGAGGTGGTGAGGCCTGCCGCCTGCAGCTCGCGCCGCATGGCTTCGGCTTCCAGCGGATCGCCGCTGAACACCACGGCCCGGCCGAGACGCTCGGCCTCGAGGTGGAAGCCAGCGGCCAGCTCAGGGCTGAGGTGGCGCAACACCGCCAGCAGGCGCTGGGCCAGGGGCTTGAGGTCGGGGAGCACCAGCAGGGTGGCGAGGGGAATGGAGGAGGAAGGAGCCATGGAGATCGTTGATGCGGGCGACGGCTGAGCTGCCGCCGTTTCTAGAGACAACCGTCGCAGGGATGGTCCACCTGGGGCAGGGGGGGAGAACCGACGCGGGCCGTCCTTGACGCCAACGAGGACAGGCTGATGGGTCGCCATGGAACGGACCGCAAGGCTCACTCCATGAGCCGGATCGTGGGGGGAAGGTTTCGCCGGCGCGAACACTGGCTCCGGCATCGCCCACACCCCAAGCAAGTCCTGGGGGCAGCTGCCCCGGCGTGCGCAGACGAAAAAACTTGCAGGATCTCGTTCACCAAAATGTGAAGGGGCCCTTCCAGGCCCCATGGATCATTTGGGTGACAAGGCTGATCTCACCCCGTCTCCGTTAAGAGTGTCAGGCAGCCACAGGGGCGGCTTGACGGGAGAAACGAACGATGTTGTTCGCTGTTACGGGTTTGCTCTTACCGAGCAGGCTTCAGTCACCCTCCTTATGCCCCGTCGAAACCATTGCAGCCCCGCATGGCTTCCGGCGATACCGGGAGCGGGGGAATGGAGCTGAGCGGAATCGAACCGCTGTCCGAAACACTGGTGTGAGCCACCTAGTCGGCCCGAAGACCGACCCCTCAAGTATGGCATCGGCGGCCCTTGGTGGGGCTGGCCCGGCTGGGTGGGCAGCTCCGAACCAGGAAACCCAGCGTCCCAGCAGGATTGCCGGAAGCACCCGGATCGGGCGCTGGTTCGCTCTCAGAGGGATTGCACCGCTGGCCTGAGATCCAGGGCGGTGGCGGCCATGGCCAGAGCACGATCCAAGGTGGCGAAGCAGGCGCAACCCTCACTGCGCATCAGATGCAGGGCATCGGCGAAGTCCAGATCCTGGCGATGCCAGACCAGCGCCTGGCGCACCAGTCAGCTGCGCGATGACGCCGGCCTCTGATGCGCAGGGCCCTGGCAACCTGGACGAATCCACCGGGGGGAGCGGGCCGTGGCCCTGCTGATCACAGCGCTGCTGGGCACCATCGCCCTGCTGGTGGCGCTCTCGCTGCTGATCCTGGCCGGGTGGTGGCTCGTGCTGCGCATCATCGATCCGCTGCTGGAGAGCAGCCGCGTGAGCGTGCAGCAGGAGCGGATCCTGCGCCACCACGAGCACCTGGAGCGGCATCGGCAGGAGCGGGCCCGGCAGCTTGCCCGCCAGCGCCATCGAGTGGTGGATCTCAATGGCCAGGTGTGCTGGCTGCTGCCCGATGAGCTGCGAGGCTTCCTGCGCAGCTGCTTGGTCGAACTGGAACTCGCCGAGGGCAGTGCCTGGAGCGTGGTGCGCCAGCACTGGCGACGCAGCAGCCTGCGCTGGCACCCCGACCATGGTGGTGATCCAGTCGTCTGGTTGCGCAAACAGCGGGCCTACGAGGCCTTGAACAGCGCCAGGGCTCAGCAGGCGAAGGACATGCCTCCACGCCAGACCCCGCCCAGGCAGCTGGGCGGCCGGCGCGGGTTCTGGCCCTGGCGGCGCAGCCGATCCCTGCCGAGCGATCCGTAGAGCCAGGGCTGGTCATAGCAGCTGCGTGGCACCTCAGGGAGAACCCATCGGCATGGTTGTCAGGGGCAGGGGCCAGCCGACCCCAGCGCTTCCGTCACGGACAGCACCTGAGCACGGTCATTGAGGCTGTAGCTGCGCTCGCCCGGCGTGACAACCAGCAGACGGTCCAGTTCCAGATCCGCCAAGGCCTGCCGCATCGAAGCGCTCAGCCGGGGTGCATCAGCACGCTTGATCTCCACGCCGATGCGCAATCCATTCTGAAGCACCAGGCCGCCAGCAATTGCTCGATGACATAGCCCTCCCAGGAGGCGCCGAGACGCGGATGGCAGAGCAGGGCCTCGTGGCTCTGAATCTGCAGCAGTTGGTGCAACAGGCCGGTGTCGCGGAAGTAGATCTTCGGGGCCTTCACCTGGCGTTTGAGCAGGTTGGCGTGCCATGGCTGCAGCAATCGCACCATGAACACGCCTTCGAGCAGATCGAGATAACGGCGACAGGTGGTTTGGTTCACCCCGAGCGAGCGGCCCAGTTCGGCGCCGTTCCAAAGCTGGCCGTGAACATGGGCGAGCATGGCCCAGAAGCGCTGCAGGGTGGCTGCCGGCACGCGCACCCCCAGCTGGGGGATGTCGCTTTCCAGCAGGGTGCGGATGAAGTCGCGTCGCCAGATTTGGCTGGCTTCCTCCGAGTCCGCCAGGAAAGAGCGGGGAAAACCACCACGCAACCACAGGCTTGTGGCGGCTTCCTCCGCCACCTCCGCCAGCGAGAAACCCGCCATCTCCCCAATCACGAGGCGGCCAGCCAGCGATTCCGATGACTGGCGCAGCAGCGCCGGCGAGGCGGAGCCGAGGATCAGAAAGCGGGCCGGGGCATCAGCTCTGTCGGCCAGCACCCGCAGGATCGGGAACAGCTCCGGTCGTCGCTGCACCTCGTCGATCACCACCGTGCCGCGCAGCTCGGCCAGGGCTGTGAGGGGCTCCTCCAGCCGCGCCAGGCTGATCGGATCCTCGAGATCGAAATGGTTGGCCGAGGCCACGGGCACCAGCTGGCGGGCCAGGGTGGTCTTGCCACACTGGCGCGGACCGAGCAGCGCCACCACCGGCGCTCGGGCAAGGGCGGCCTGCAGTGAGGCGAACAGCGAGGGCCTGGGAAGCATGGCGCCACCCTGGACAATGCCTTGAAAATCCTGCAGCTGGCGCACGAATTTCAAGGTGCTGAGCTCGCTTTTTGCCAGCGCCGTTGCCCAACCCCCTTGGGGGAGGACGCTCTGATGACAGCCAAGCTGTCTCAGCCTTCGCCCTGCCAGGGATCAAGGGTGGCCACACCGGTGGGGGTGAAGTGGCGCAGGTTCCGGGTCACCACCGTGAGGCCGTGCTCCAGGGCGGTGGCGGCGATCAGCAGATCGGCGCTGTCGTGGCCCAGGGCCGCCGAGAGTTGGCCCCAGCGGCGGGCGACGGGCAGATCCACCGCCAGCAGCCGCTCACGGTGAAGGCGCAGCAGGCGTTGCAGCCAGGTCGCCAGCTCCTCGGCAAAGGCCGCATCCGTGCTGCGCTGCCGGGCGATCCCCCGCTCGATCTCGCCGATGCTCACCACACTGAGAAACAGGTGATCGTGCTGCTGCCGGGCGATCCAGGCCACCACCCCTGGATCGCGCTGGCGGCGGCGCAGCTCCGAGAGCACCATCGTGTCGATCAGGTACACGGAAACTCCCGCGGCGTCAGCCCGATCCGCTCGAAGGCTTCATCGTCCTGCGGGAGGGCCAGCAGCAGCTCCGGCAGCGAGGGCGACTGGGCCTGATCCAGGCGGCACAGCCGCTCGTATTCAGCGGCCGAGATCACCACACCCACCCAGCGCCCACGGCGGGTCACCCTCTGGGGCTCACCGGCCAGGGCTGCCTCCACCACGGCACTGAAGCGGTTCTTGGCGTCCTGCAACGTCCATTGAGCGACCATCGGGAAGCAGCTAGCTGATCTGGCTAGCTTAATGCAATGTTGTCGCCGCTGCCTGGCTCGATTCACGGCACCAGCACCTTTGAGCTTCTGGCGGCGCTGGGGCGCGACTGGACAGCTTCGCCCCAGCCTGCCGGAGCTGCTCCTAACCTCAATTCATCGCGGCGAGGCCAACCCATGGCGAGCGTGCACCTGGTCTGCGGCCTGCTGTTCCCAGTAATGAACGGCGTGTCGGTGGTGGTGCTCACGGGTCGAGCAGCTTGAACAGGGCGGCGTTGCTGAGCTGGTGGTCCTCAATTGCCAGCGGTCCGTCCAAGCGCGGCAGCGTGGCCGCGGATCGTGTCAGCCCGGCGCGCTCGGGAGCTGCATCCCGCCTGGGCAGCCAAGGCAACCCGGGAAGAACCAGTGATGGGTCAACATCTGGACTAAGCTTGGTTGATGCCTGGGGACCTCCATGCGCACCGTCAACGTTCACGAGGCCAAAACCCAGTTCTCCAAGCTGATCGACGCCGCCCATGCCGGCGAAACGATCCTGGTGGCCAAGGATGGCAAGCCCTGGGCGCGGCTGGTGCCGCTGGAAACGGATCGGCCCCGGCGGCAGCCCGGGCTGCTTCGGGGTCAGCTGCAGCTTCCCTCCATCGATGTGCTTCTCGCCCCTCTACCGCCTGAGGAGCTCGACGCCCTCGAAGCCCCGTTGCCCTCTTGATGGCCCCCTCGCTCCTGCTGGACACCCATGCCCTGCTGTGGTGGTTGGTGGAACCCGAGAAGCTCTCCTCCCTCGCCCTAGCGGCCATCAATGATCCTGCGGCCACGATCTTTGTGAGCGCCGCCTCCGGCTGGGAGCTCGCCTCCAAACGTCGCCTTGGAAAACTTCCCGGCGCCGAAGGGCTGCTTCAGGATCTGCCTTCCCTGTTGCAACAACAGGGATTCCAGCCGCTGGCCGTGCAGTTGCATCACGGCGTCCACGCCGGTGGCTACAGGCAGGCCCACCGGGATCCGTTTGATCGGCTGCTGGCGGCCCAGGCTGAGCTGGAGGGCCTGCAACTGGTAAGCCTCGATCCTGCGCTGGCGACCTTCCCCTGCCGACTGCTCTGGTGAAGGGATCAACAAGCCCATCGTTCTGCTGTGAGATCCCTCGGCGCAGCATGCGATCGCCTGGCCGGAACCCCGGATGGGGTGGGTCTGGCCGCGATTGACGTCGCCGTGGCGGCCGGCCTGGC
>CALRXC020000037.1:0-43097 GCA_943372025.1 Synechococcus sp. UW140
GCCATCGCCTTTTCCGGTCCGATTGCGGTGTTCGTCAGCGTCTTCCTGATGTACCCCCTCGGCCAGAGCAGCTGGTTTTTCGCACCCAGCTTCGGCGTGGCCGCCATCTTCCGCTTCCTGCTCTTCCTGCAGGGCTTCCACAACTGGACACTGAACCCCTTCCACATGATGGGCGTGGCCGGCATTCTTGGCGGAGCGCTGCTGTGTGCCATCCACGGCGCCACCGTGGAAAACACCCTGTTTGAAGATTCCGAGCAGGCCAACACCTTCAAGGCGTTCGAGCCCACCCAGGAAGAAGAGACCTACTCAATGGTCACCGCCAACCGCTTCTGGAGCCAGATCTTCGGGATCGCCTTCTCCAACAAGCGCTGGCTGCACTTCTTCATGTTGTTCGTGCCGGTGATGGGTCTGTGGACCAGCAGCATCGGCATCATTGGCCTGGCCCTCAACCTGCGCGCCTACGACTTCGTGTCTCAGGAGATCCGCGCCGCTGAAGATCCCGAATTCGAGACGTTCTACACCAAGAACATCTTGCTGAATGAAGGTCTGCGCGCCTGGATGGCCCCCGCCGACCAGCCTCACGAAAACTTCGTCTTCCCTGAAGAGGTTCTGCCCCGCGGCAATGCTCTCTAACCCAGAAGCGATTTTCTTTCTCTTATGCGCCCTCTTTGGGCGCTTTTTTTATGGCGTTGCGGCGGTGCCTGAAGGTAACGGCATCGCCCTGCTTCAAGGCGATGCCGCCGGGGTTGCAGCCCGGCCTGTCCCGTTCGCTGGGTCCCGTTCCGTTCCTGTTTTGGCTGGGCCCATTCGCACCAAGGTCATGGATTGGAGTTCAGGTCACTGCTGTGCATCCCTGGTTCTTGTGATCCGATGCAGCGCCACTCTCAGTCCTGGCGGCGGCAGAGCTGAAGACCCTGCGGCCAGATCCGGCAGCTCCAGCCCCGGCGGCGGGCCTGCTCCAGGAGGCTGCGTTGCAGCGCGCCATCGGAGGCCCAACCCGGTTCCTGCGGGTTCAGCAGCAATAGGTTGATGCCCCGTCTTTGCTCCAGCGTCTCAAGGTCGCTATCCGCCGCAGCCGGGAAGAGCACCACGCGCCGCCCGCTCAGGTGGGGCGCCAGGTAGCTGGTGGTGGCCACCCCATCACTCGGCTTCACCCGTTCGAGGGCGCTGCGGCTTTCGGGAACCAGGGCCAGCCGGCCCAGGTAGGGCCCTGTGAAGAACCAGGGCTTCGCCAGGGCCGCCCAGCAGGCCGCCGCCCAGGCGATCCGGCGCCAGGGAACCCGCCGCTCGCCCTCGCTGGCCAGCCCATCAAGGGCTGCCACCACGCCGATCACCGCCAGGGGGAGGCTGTAGTGGTGCACCAGCGAGCGCTGGGCGCCACTCTCCGAAAGAATGTTTACCGCGATCAGGGGTAGGCCCGCCAGCAGGACGGGCAGGGAGGCCCGGCGCCAGAAGGGGAGCAACGGCAGGGACAGTAGTAGCAGATATATCCCCGCTCCCGCCCAGTCGACATGGCCCAGGATCCGTTGCGGGTGCTGGATGAGCCCCAGGGCGATCGCACCGAACGAGTCGCCCAAATAGCTGTAGCGGGAGGCTCCGGCATTCACGCCCGGATAGCGGGCGGTGAGCAGTGGATACAGCCAGCCGCTCAGCAGGGCGAGCCAGCCGAGGGAGAGGCCGAGGGCCAGGCCGGCCAGCCGCCAGCGGCGGCGCAGCATCTGTTCAAGGCCCAGGCCCAGGGTCACCAGGGCCAGACCATCACGGCAGCCGAGGATCAGCAGGATCAGCCCGGCCCAGGCCCCGATCCACTGGCGCCGAGCGGCGATCACCAGGGCCGCCAGCAGTGGCATGGCCAGCACCTCCGGGTGGAAATCGAAGAGGTTGGTGTTGAACACCACCGGCTGCAGCCACCACAGCCCGCAGACCGTCCAGCGGAGCCCTTGGGGCAGACCGGCATCGCGGGCCAGGATCCAGAGCGGCACCGCGGTGAAGGCCAGGCTGAGGGACTGGAGGGCCAGCAGCCACTGCAGGGTCGGCAGTAGCGCATAGAGCGGGGCCAGTCCGAAGAGCAGCCAGGCTCCGTGGTCGGTGAGCAGGTGCAGATCGGCCGACTGGCTGCTCACCGGCGTCAGCCCCCGGCTGATCAGCCAGACCCACTGGTCGAAGAGCCCAAGATCGAAGGAATTGCTTTGCAGCAGCGCATGCCGCAGGGCGGCCAGGCCCCAGAAGCCGCCCGCCACGGCCAGGCTGATCGCCAGCAGCCGCTCCGGTGGCCCGCCGGGCGCCGTGGTTCGCGCTGCTTGGGCCCCGCCGGACGTGGCGCGGGAATCCACCGGAGGGCTGGGCGATCGATCGAACAAGGGAAGCAAGGCCCCAGGTGCATCACTCCATGCTGACCTTGCGCTGGACACGCCCGCCTCCGCGGCGATCCTCGTTAAGGTTGCAGAGTTCCGTCAGCAGTGGCGTGGGGTCTCCTTCCTGAGGGGATTTCGAATACGACACCGGCTGGCATCATCCAAACGGAGGAGGTGTCCATGGTTCCCAGTCATTCCAACCAGGGTTCGCAGATCGCGGAGAACGCCGCCTGATACGGCAGCTGTTCGATCACGTGGTTTCGCGGCAGCGCGGACCCGACGAGCGCCCCCGGCAGGCTTCCAGCCCGTCGGGGGCATCGTTTGTCTGGCCCCCGCTGGCCCCTGTCGCTGTTCAGCGTCCGCAGGGCCCCTAGGCCCCCAAGCCGCCCCGTGCTGGTGCACCTGCCGTTGAGATCCATCCCCCTTTGCAGGCCGTGGTTCAGGGCCGGGGCTTGGCGATGAGCTCACGCTTCACCGAGGCGATCGCCTCAGGAACACTCGCTTTGAGGGATTCGAGGGTTAAGGGATGGCCCGAAAGGCCACGGCTGAGCTGGAACAGGGCCCGGTTCACCGGCTGGCTGGTCACGCTTTCCGGGGCTTCGCGCAGCACATTGGCGGCAGATCCCGGACGCCAGTCGGCCAGCAGCACCACGGCCCGGTAGGCGGCCGGCCAAGGGGACGAGGGATCGAGTTCCTGTAGCCGTCCATACCAGGGCAGGGCTGACTGGGGTCTGTTCCTGAGGGTCTCGATCAGGGCCAAACTCCAGAGGGCATCGCGGTCGCTGGGATTCACCCGCAGCCGTTCCCGGGCCCAGGCGGCCACCCGTTGCTGATAGAGAAAGTGGCCATCGGCCTGATGTTCGGCGCCGATCTGCCCAAACAGCTCCCTGATCCCCACCGGTCCCCGTTCCATACCGCGGGCCAGCCTGATGAAGCTGGCATCGAAGCTTTCGTGGCGGAATGGAGCGCCGTCGCGCCGTCGCCATAGCTCCACCTCTCGGCCGCCATTCCAGGGCCAGTGGGCCAGGCGCTCGAAGCGTCCGTCGCGGCGAATCCGCTCGCTCAGCTCCCTGGAGGCGGGGTGGGTGGTGCCCTGGTCGCCGGTGGCCAGTAGCAGCCAGTCACTGCGATCGAGCACCACGGGATGTTCCCTGCGGCTCCGACCGAGCCGGCGGGCTTCGATCCGGCCGCCGCCGAGTCGGCCATAGGTTGTGAGGGTCTGTTCATTGAGATCGGGGCTTCCCGGAACCACCAGCAGGGTGATCGGTGCCTCTCCCACGCGCCGGCGCAGCTCGGCCATGGCCGCGGGAGCGGGAGAGGGGGCTTCCCGGCGCAGGGCCCGGGCCTGGGCGTTGGCGAGCTCCCCGGCTCCCGCCAGCAGGCCGAGGGCCAGGGCTCCCGCCCCGAGCGCGCCCCCAGAAACGCCTGGCCGGGCCTGGAGCCAGAGGCCGATCTGCCACCACCCCCTCGCCACCAGCAGGGTGAGCAGGGGCA
Organism: Synechococcus sp. UW140; assembly: GCA_943372025.1. Taxonomy (GTDB): domain Bacteria; phylum Cyanobacteriota; class Cyanobacteriia; order PCC-6307; family Cyanobiaceae; genus Cyanobium. The sequence continues at coordinate 3,849 of CALRXC020000037.1, forward strand.
GCACCGGCGCAATGTACCGGTCGTCCTTGTTGGGGCTCAGGGTGGTGCACAGCCAGCTGGCCAGGGTGCAGCCGATCAGCCAGGACCAGCCCGGCGGCAGGGCTCGAACCGGATGACGCAGCCAGCCGACGAGCCGCAGGCGGTGCAGCCAGGCCGAAGCCAGGGCCGCGCCGAGGGCCGGGGTCAGCAGCACGATCCCCAGCTGGCTGGGCCACAGCCTCGGGTACCAAAGCAGGGAGGCCAGGCTCAGCACGGGGGGATCCCCTTCGCTGGCGGCGGATTCGATCACGGCCCGGTTGGTGCCCCCCAGGGTGGTGATCCAGTTGTGATGCAGCCAGGGCAGGGCCAGGCCGATCACGATCAGCAGCGCCGCCAGCACCTGCAGACTCCGCCGGCGGCTGCGTAACCCCCGGATCGCGGCCCAGAGGCTCGGCAGCGTGAGCACCAGCAGGGCACTCTGTTTCACCAGCACCGCCGCCGCGATCGCCAGCGCTGCCGCTAGGGCCTGGCCCCAGCGGCCCCCGCCCAGGGGGCTGGCGGTCTGCCAGCGGCCGAGCAGGGCGAGGGCCAGGGTGGTGCAGGCGGCGAGGGCGAGATCGAGGGTGTAGTCCACCCGCAGTTCGGCCAGGGCGGGCACCAGGCTCAGCAGGGCCGCCGCCAGCAGGGCGAAGCGCCGGCCCCCCAGGCTCCTTGCCCAGGTGGCCACGGCCAACAGCAGCAGTCCATGCCACAGGGCCAGCGCCCAGGCGGCCTGCTGGGGCGTGTCGCCGGCGATGGCCATCACGGTGCCGTTCACCAGGGAGGCCAGGGGCGGAATCTTTGGAGAGAGATCGAGCAGGTGCCCCCAGCCCTGCCAACCGCCGCCGGGCAGCAGGCCGAGGGCCCGGCCATGGTCGAGGGCGCTGTTGAGATAGTCGGCCTGGTCCCAGCTGGGCAGGCGTCGATCCAGACCCAGCCAGAGTCGGTCCGCGGCGGTGGCCACCAGCCAGATCAGCCCCAGCGCTGCCCACCAGAGCTGTTCCCCGCCGACCCTGGCCGGAGGGGAGGGACGAGGCTCCGCACCCGTTTCCCCGCGTCGCTGCTGTTCGGCTCGGGACTGGAGGACCTTGATGCCGAGGGGTTGGCCGCTGCCGTTCCCGGCCGTGGGACTAGTTGGCGGAAGGGCGTCCAGGGTCGGGGGCCTGCGGAGGGGGCTGACGCCCCATCATGGCCACGGCCGTTGGGTCTTCTGTCACACCTGCGGTGGTGTCGCGCTTGACACGGGGCAGCATGGCTCACGGCGCATTGCGCCTTCCGTGTGAGGACCCCATGAAACTCTTCCAGCAACTGCTGCTGGCACCAGCCGCCCTGGGCCTTCTGGCTCCGGTCGCCGCCAGCGCCGCCGATCTGAATCTCACTGGCGTCAACGACTACGCCAGCCAGGAGCAGGTCACCAGCATCACCCAGTTCTCTGATGTCAAGCCCACCGACTGGGCCTACCAGGCTCTCTCCAACCTGGTGGATCGCTACGGCTGCGTGGCTGGCTATCCCAACGGCACCTTCAAAGGCGGCCAGGCGATGACCCGCTTTGAGGCGGCTGCCCTGCTGAACGCCTGCCTCGACCGCGTCACCGAGACCACCGATGAACTCAAGCGGCTGATGAAGGAGTTCCAGAAGGAACTCGCCGTGCTGCGCGGCCGCGTCGATGGCCTTGAGGCCCGCGTCGGTGAGCTGGAAGCCAACCAGTTCTCCACCACCACCAAGTTGAAGGGCTACGCCGCCTTCGTGCTCGGCGCCAACACCTTCGGCGGCAACCTGCGCACCACCCCGAACGTGGCTGCTTATAGCGGTGCTCCGGTCGACGAGAAGTACGCCAAGTACGCCAGCCAGACCGCTGGCGCCCTGAGCTTCCCCTACGACCTGCGCCTCGACCTCGACACCAGCTTCACCGGCAAAGATCTGCTGCGCACCCGCCTGCGTGCCGGCAACTTCAACGGCAGCGCCTGGTTCGGCAATGCCCCAGTGGGCCTGCTGGGCATGGAGACCGCGTTTGAATCCGGTGCCGGCAACAACATCGTTGAGATCAACCGCCTCTTCTACCAATTCCCGATCGGCAGCGGCTTCACCGCCACCTTCGGCCCCCGCGTCCGTCAGGACGACATGCTGGCCATGTGGCCCTCGGCCTATCCGGCTGACACCGTTCTCGACATCTTCACCTACGCCGGTGCCCCAGGCACCTACAGCCTCAACCTCGGCGCCGGTGGCGGTCTGTGGTGGAAGGCCGGTGGCTTCAGCCTCAGCGCCAACTACGTGAGCCTCAACGGCGACAACTCCAACCCCTCCATGGGTGGCATCGGCACCGAGGGCGCCGGTGAAACCGGCACCGTGCAGCTCGCCTACGGCGGCGCCAACTACGGCCTGGCTGCGGCTTACACCTATTCCAGCGGTTATGGGCTCTACGGCGGCAACGGCACTCCCCTCGCTGTGGCCGGTTTCGGTGGCAACAGCACGAACTCCGTGGGCCTGAGTGCTTACTTCTCGCCGCTCTCGGCCAGCTGGTTCCCCTCGATCAGCGCCGGCTGGGGCATCAACACCTACGTGGGCGGCTCCACTGGCGCCGGATCCACCAATTACACCACCGCCAGCAGCGGCTACGCCGACACCATCAACCTCGGTGGCGAGTCCAGCCAGTCCTGGTATCTGGGCTTCCAGTGGGGCGACTTCCTGCTGAAGGGCAACACCGTCGGCTTCGCCTTCGGCCAGCCCACCTTCGTGACCAGCTCCGGCTTCAACGATGGCAACTACGCCTGGGAGTGGTGGTACAAGATGCAAGTCACCGACAACATCAGCGTGACCCCCGCCGTTTACTACCTCAGCGCCCCCCTCGGTGCTCTGCAGAAGGACAGCGGCCAAAGCTTCAACAGCTTCGGCGGCCTGATCAAGACCACCTTCCGGTTCTGATCCTGGCGCTTGGATTGGCACCAGTGCCATCTCCCCGGTTTTCGCCTTGGAGATAGCACACTTTCCATTCTGTCCCGCTCTATGAGACCTTTCATCACTTTGCCCGGCTGCTGTGCAGCCGGGCTTTTTGTTGGTCGCATCCCCATGAATGTGCCCTGCAACACCACAGCCTGTGATCGGGAGGCAGTAGCGGATCTGCAGCTTTCGTTATTCTTATCACACTTCCAATCAAGGAAGTCCTCTTTTTTGGTGTGAGGATCCGATGAAACCCTTCCAGCAACTGCTGGTCAGCTCCGCTGTGCTCGGCCTTGCGGCCCCCATGGCGGTGATGGCCTCCGAGGCTGATCTGAATCGCTATGCCCCGGTCTCCAGCGATCAGATCACCAACATCTCCCAGTTTGGGGATGTGCAGCCCACTGACTGGGCTTACCAGGCTCTCAACAACCTGGTGGAACAATACGGCTGCGTGGCTGGCTATCCCAATGGCACCTTCAAGGGTGCCAAGCCGCTCTCCCGTTTTGAGGCCGCCGCCCTGCTGAACTCCTGCCTCGATCGCGTCACCGAGGCCACCGATGAACTCAAGCGTCTGGCTGAGGAATTCCAGAAGGAACTGGCCGTGATCCGCGGCCGCATCGACGGCATCGAGAAGAAGATCGGCAAACTCGAGGCCGCCCAGTTCTCCACCACCACCAAGCTACAGGGTGAGTCCACCTTCGTTGTCGGTGCGGTGTCCTTCGGTGGCACCCAAAACGTCCCGAGTCGGGCCGATAGCGCTGGCGCCAATGCGACCAGGTTCGCCAACTACAACGGCAATGGCCCTGCGGGTACGGCTGCAGGTCTTGGTAACAATCGCAACTGGGGTGCTCTCAGCTTCAATTACGACCTTCGCCTGAACCTGAACACCAGCTTCACAGGCAAGGATTTGCTGTATACACGCCTGCGTTCCGGTAACTTCTCTAATAGCGTTTTCAACGGCAACCCCTACAGCCTTCTGGCCCTTGATAAGGCCTTCGGCACCTGTCCTTCGGGAACCGCTGGCTCTACTGGTACGACAAGCTGCAATAACATCTTCCAACTTGATCGTCTCTACTATCGCTTCCCGGTCGGCAAGGAATTCACGGCTGTGATCGGTCCCCGGGCCCGTAACACGGAAGCGCTGGCGATCACGCCGACCTTCTACAGGGCTGACCTCCTTGATGTCTTCACGTTGAACGGCGCTCCGGCCACCTACAACAAGGCCACCGGTGCCGCCTTCGCGCTGATCTGGAAGCAGCAGGTGAAGAAGGGTCAGCCTTTCTTCGCCGCCTCCACCAGCTACGTGGCCATCAACGGCGACAACAGCAATCCCACCCAGGGCGGTCTGTTCACCACTGGCAGCGCCGGCAGCTTCCTCACCCAGGTCGGCTGGGCCGGTCCTCAGTTCGCCCTCACGGCAGCTTGGCGTTACGGCCAGTGCGGTCAGGGTCTCACCCGCCGCGGCACCCAGTTCGCCAACCAGAACCTGCCCTGCAGCGAGGGTGTGGGCACCACGGGCGTGAGCCCCTTCTGGAGCGGCAACAGCTCCAGCAACAACTTCGCCCTGAATGCCGCCTGGCAGCCGATCAAGTCGGGTCTGCTTCCTTCGGTCAGCCTGGGTTATGGCATCAGTTCCATCACTTCAGCGAACTTCAACGGTTACAACGAAAACAACGTGGTTCCGGGTGGGACCGGTTCGGCCATCACGGCCGCAGCCCAGCCATTCCCTTCCTACGGCAATGTGCGCAACATCACCCAGCTGCAGTCCTGGCAGCTGGGCCTGCAGTGGAACGATCTCCTGGCTAAGGGCAATGCCGCCGGCTTCGCCTTCGGTCAGCCCACCTATGTGAGCGCCCTCAGCCAGAATGGCATTCGTAGACCTTACCGGAACTACAGGACCTTTACGAACAGTGGTCGGAGCCTGAGCGGTAACTACAACGCTTACAACGGCTTCAACGACAACCCCAACGGCCCCAACGATGGCAACTTCGCCTTCGAGTGGTGGTACAGGTTCCAGCTGAGCAACAACATCAGCATCACCCCGGCGATCTTCTACCTCAGCCGTCCCAACGGTCAGTACACCGCCAACGGCGAGTCCAACAACGCCTTCGGCGGCCTGGTGCAGACCCAGTTCAAGTTCTGATCCCGCCAGGATCCGCTCCCGGATCCAGCTTCCTCCTCACACAACCACCCTCGCCCCCCGGAAACGGGGGGCTTTTTGTTGGCGGAGGCCCTGCAGCGCAGCGCCATCGTGGATGGGTGCCCACACCCTCGGGCTGCGCCCATGCGGCTGTTCGTTCCAGCGGGCCGATGCAGCTGACCGATGCAGCTGACCGATGATGGGGCTCCCTGCGCCCCCGCGCCCTTGGTCGCCGACCGCCGCGATGTCGCCCCCTCCGCGAAGGGCCCAGCCGGCGACCACTACGCCGTGCTCGGGGTGGCCCCCAGCGCCAGCGCCAGCGAGATCAAGGCCGCTTACCGGGCCTTGGTGAAACGCCACCATCCCGATGCCGGCGGCGATGCCCGCTGGATCCTGGCTCTCAATGCCGCCTGGGAGGAGTTGCGCGATGGCGAACGCCGCCGCCGCTACGACCTCCGCCTGGGCCTGGGTTCAGGCCCCTATCCGGAGGCCTCCGGTCCGGCCCGGGGCTCCGGAAGCACGGCAGCGGCCCCCAGGGGCGCAGCGAAGCCCCGGACCGGCAAGGGCGCTGTGGCTGTCTCCGGCGAGGAGCTGCGCTCCTGGCTGGTGGGGGTCTACGCCCCCCTCGACCGGCTGCTGGGCCAAGTGATCAACCCCTTCCCCGCAGCCCTTAAGGCCCTCTCCGCCGATCCCTACGACGACGAGCTGATGGAGGCTTTCTGCGCCTACCTGGAGCAGAGCCGCCAGCGGGTGTCCCGAGCCGAAACGCTCTACCGCTCCCTGGCCTGTCCGGAGGTGGCCCGGGGCTTCGGGCTCAGTTTGTACCACTGCCTCGGCCAAGTGCAGGATGCCGTGGCTGAACTGGAGCGCTATACCCTCGGCTACGTGGACAGCTATCTCCACGATGGCCGCGAGATGCTGCGTGAGGCCCGCCGCCGCCGGCAGCGGCTGCAGGAGGAGCGGCGTCGGCTGGAGCTCTGATGGGCCGTTGAGGCGATCAGCCTTCGCTCCAGGGCTCCAGTTGGTCGAGCCGCAGCCACACATCCGGCACGGGACGGCGCCAGCGCAGTTGGGCATACTCACCCTTGATCGCCAGGATCTCGCCGGGCCCTTCCACCACATAGGCCGGCGGGGCGCCGTCGCTGGCGGCCGCCTCCAGGCTGCTGGCATAGGCCTTGAGATTCAGCCGCACCAGGGCTCCCTTCTTCAGGGCGACTGGGGGCGAGGAGGCCGGAGCGGCGGCGGCTGGGGCTGCGGCAGACTGTGCTGCAGCTGGCTGTGCGGCGGCGGGCGTCTCGGCCATGGGATTGGTCAAGCTTCGTGGCCGCAGGCTAGGACCCGTGGCGAACTCTCGTCGCACCAGCACTGGTTGGCAGCGGTTCCGGGGTGGAATCGGAAGGGGGGCAACCGGTGCCAGCGCCGCCTAGCCTCGGCGGCACTAACGAGGATGTGGGCGTGCGGTTGCTGCTGCTGGGCTGTTCCGGTTTCGTGGGGCGCGAACTGGTGCCCTTCCTGCTGGAGCTGGGGCACACCATCACCCTGGTGAGCCGCCGCCCCCAACCCTTCCCCGCCCTGGCCGGCGACCGGCTGCTTTGCCTGAAGCTTGATCCCGCCGATCCCGCCAGCTGGCAGCAGGACTCCCTGCGCCAGGCCCTGGCCGCCTCCCAGGGCGTGGTGAACCTGGCGGGCGAGCCGATCGCCGAGCGCCGCTGGACCCCGGAGCACCTGGAACGGCTGGTCAGCAGCCGGGTGCGGACCACCGAGCTGCTGGTGCAGGCGATGGCCCGCCTGCCCCACCCCCCGGCGGTGCTGGTGAATGGATCGGCGGTGGGCTACTACGGCACCAGTTCCGACGCCCGTTTCAGCGAAGCCGCCACCGCCGGCGAGGATGTGCTCGGCCAGCTGTGTCGTCAGTGGGAAGCTGCCGCCCAGGCGGTTCCTTCCGCCACCCGGCTGGTGATCCTGCGCATCGGCATCGTGCTCGGGCCCGATGGTGGTGCCCTCGGCAAGATGCTTCCAGTCTTCCGGGCCGGCTTCGGCGGACCGGTGGGCAGCGGGCGGCAGTGGATGAGCTGGATCCACCGCCACGATCTTTGTCGGCTGATCGCCACCGCCCTGGAGGACACCACCTACAACGGCCTGTACAACGCCGTGGCGCCAGAACCGGTGCGTATGGTCGACTTTGCGGCTGCGCTGGGTCGCAGCCTGGGGCGCCTGAGCCTCCTCCCGGTGCCGGGTGCGATCCTGCGGCTCTTGCTCGGCGATGGCGCCCAGGTGGTGCTGGAGGGTCAGCAGGTGATTCCGGAGCGTCTGATCGCCCAGGGCTTCCGCTATCAGTACCCCGAACTCAGCGCTGCCCTCGCCGCTGCCACCAGCCCAGGGCTCCGCTGAGCAGGGCTGCCGCCATCAGCAGGCCGATCGCCGGGGTGAACAGCGGCTCCCACAGCCGCTGAAAGACAGCCAGGGGAGCCCCAATCCCCTGGCTGTGCAGCAGCACCGCTGCGGCAAACCAGAGGGCGCCGGCCAGCACCAGGAACACATCGGCCACCAACAGCCGATCCAGCCACTCCCGGAGCCGTTGCAGGGCCGAAGGCTGCGAGGTGTCATTCACCGGGGTGCCCTGCGTTGGGCTGGTGGAGATGTTGCCTGATGTAGGGCTCACCTGGCTCGGCGGGAGTTCGGTGGCCGCCTGGGGCTCGGAGGAGGGGGTGCTCATGGCGCTTAGGTGGGGCGGTACCCCTGGATGCGGGTCGACAAAGGTGGGCGCTCAACCTGCGGGCCGGGACGGCATGGCGGTTCAGGTGCGGGTTGCAACGGATCGGCGGGGTGAACGGAATCGGCGTGGGGCAATCGGATTCACATAAGCAGAGCTCTCGGCGGCCGAAGCCACAGGTTCGGCGGGAGATCGCGTGGCGAATCGTTCTGCTCTCAGGCACCTTGGCGGACCCGCTTCGGGCTGTCCAGGATCTCCACGATCACCGAGGCGATCCGCTCGCTGCCCCCCGTGGCCCCCAGACGCTCTGCCGCGATCGCCTCCAGATCCCGGCGCCAGGCGGGGCCGGCCACTGGATCAGCCAGTCGATCCAGCATGGCGTCCAGCATCCGGGCTGTGGCCTCCAGCGTGGCGGGCTCACCCGCCGGCCCGGGTGCGCACTGCACCCCCGGGCCCAGCAGGCGGCGCTGGGCTTCGGCGAAGCCTTCGGTGAACTGGGGGCCGGGACCGGCCAGCTGCAGCACGGGGCGGGCCAGGGCCACGGCCTGCTCCGAGGCGGTGCCGCTCATCGCCAGCACCAGGTCGCTGCTGGCCAGCACGGCTGCGAAGCGGTTCCAGTGGAGCTCCAGCCGCCACCCTTGACGCTGCAGCGCAGCTGGTTCTTCGCCCACCGCACCATTCCCCTCCACGAAACGCCAACCCAGCGGCGCGGCGGCGGCGGCGATGGCGGTCGGCTTCAGGGCGGCCACCATGGCGGCTCGCAGGATCGGTTCGTCCCGGCTCCCCCCCGCCCCGGGGGGGAGCCGCTCCAGCACCCCCAGCAGCAGGGTGAGATTGCCCAGGGCCTCTGGAAGCCGGCTGCCGGGCAGCACCGCCACCACGGGCCTCAAAGCCGCAGCGGCCCCACCGCTAAGCCCCTCGCCAGGGCGGCCGGTTGCGGTGGCCGGGCCCCCCTCCAGTAGGGGATCCAGGAAGGGATTGCCCAGGAAGTCCACCGGCCGGCCCAGCTGCTCGCTCAGGTCGTCGGCGGTGAGCTGGTCGCGGCTCCATACGGCCCGCACCCGGGGGCGCTGCAGCAGCCAACCGCAGGGCCAGGGCAGCCGCAACCTTCCTTCGTAGTGGCTCGAGTACGCCACCAAATAAATCGCCGCCTCTCGGCCGGTGAGCCAGGCCCCCAACACCGGCACCAAATCCCCTACTGCCACCACCAGCCGGTAGCGAAGCCGCCGCCGCCACAGCCGCCCGAGCAGCCGCAGCACGTAGGTGAACTGCCCCTCCCGCAGGTCGGTCATACGGCCCGCCAAACTCGTGTAGCCCAGCCCGCCGGTGCTGAAGTCGCGGGTGGGGCCCAGCACGGGGATGCCGGCCTGCCGGTAGGATTGGCCATGGCCCACCAGGGGCAGGGCTTCCACCGTCACACCGCGCAGGAGCAGCTGGCGCCCCAGGGCCGCGCCGCTGAGGTCCTCGCCGTGGCCGTTGCTCAGCAGGAGAACCGGCTTCAAGCCTCCAGCCAGCCCTTCAGCTTGTTGAGGGCCCCCCAGCCCGGCCGCCGCTGCAGCCCATCGGCGATCGAACCGCGCAGCTCCTCGGCTAGTTCTGGCGCCATCAGCATGACCCGCTGCACCAACTCCACGTGCTCGCGCACCCCCTTGCCGCCGGTTTCCAGCAGGGCCAGGCTGAGGTTGATGCGAGCCTGGGGATCCTGCGGATTGAGGCGAACCGCCGTGCGGGCCGACTGCAGGGCAGCGCGGGGCTGATCTAGCAGCAGCTGCAGCCAGGCCAGGCAGGTCCAGCCGGCCGACTGATGTGGGGCCTGGGTCGTGATCGCCAGGAAGTCGTCGATCAGATCCTCCGGAGCCGCACCACCCTGGTAGCGGGCGAGGGCTTGGTCGAACAGGGAGGCTTCGCCCGACCCCGGGGCCTCGCTGGCGTCGGTGGAGGATGGAGTGGGGGAGGGGGCCGTCATGGCAGCGCCGGCTGGAATCGGTTCAGGTTCCCACGCCAGGCGACGGTCCACCGAGAGGGCGCCGGGGGCCACGGCCCTCAGACGGCGAAGGAACTGCCGCAGCCGCAGGTCTGGGTGGCGTTCGGGTTGGTGAAGTTGAAGCCGCCGCCGATCAGGGCGGAGGAGAAATCGAGCTGCATGCCGTAGATGTACAGCAGGCTTTTCGGGTCGCTCACGACGCGGAAGGAGGGCGCGCCGGCCGGCTCATACACGTATTCCTCGTCGTCGCGGGCGATGGCGGCCGCGTCGATGAAATCCATCGTGTAACTCATGCCGCTGCAGCCGCCGGAGCGCACGCCCACCCGCAGCACCTTCTCACTGCCTTGCTGGGTCATCAGCACCCCCAGCTGTTTCATCGCCGGTTCAGTGATCAGGATCCCCTTGCCATCGCGGCCGGTGAAGGTGACCTCCGCTGAGCTGGTCACGGCGCTTGTCGCAGGGTCAGTTGTCGCGGGGGTGGCGGCTGGAGCCGGAGGGGTCGCGATCTCGCTGCTCATCGGGGAGCTCATGGGGGGCGGGTCACCGTTTCCATCAGTCTATGGAGCGGATCCTGAGGCTGTCTGGGGTAGGGCCAGAAGCCTGTGGTCGGGGGGGTGAGGCTCGGGCTGCCGATCCGGGGTGATGGCAGGCTCCATGCCACCGCGCTTCAGGCCCGCGGTGGTTGGGCTTCGGAGCTGCGGTGGCCCTGGCCGATCGGTTTCGCGACCCGGCAGGCCGGGGCCGGTCCGCGCACTCCGCTGGGATCCGGTATCCGGTGGCACCATGGCCGGTTTCCCCCCTGGCCGGCGTCGCATCCCCGCCCGGCCCCTCCATAGAGTCAGTCGTTCACGGGAGTATGCAGGTGCGCGTCGCCATCGTGGGTGCCGGTCTGGCGGGTCTGGCGGCTGCCGTGGATCTGGTGGACGCGGGCCACAGCGTGGACCTCTACGAGGCCCGGCCGTTCATGGGCGGCAAGGTGGGCAGCTGGGTGGATGGCGAGGGCAACCACATCGAGATGGGGTTGCATGTGTTCTTCTTCAACTACGCCAATCTCTTTGCCTTGCTGCGCAAGGTGGGTGCGATCGACAACCTGCTCCCCAAGGAGCACACCCACCTGTTCGTGAACAAGGGCGGCGACCTGCGCGAACTGGATTTCCGCTTTCCGATCGGCGCCCCCTTCAATGGCCTCAAGGCCTTCTTCACCACCCCCCAGCTCGACTGGATCGACAAACTGCGCAATGCCCTGGCCCTGGGCACCAGTCCGATCGTGCGCGGCCTGGTGGATTACGAAGGCGCCATGAAGGTGATCCGCGATCTCGATCGGATCAGCTTTCAGCAGTGGTTTCTCGGCCATGGCGGCAGTGAGCGGAGCATCCAGCGGATGTGGAATCCAATCGCCTATGCGCTGGGGTTTATCGATTGCGAGGCGATCTCGGCCCGCTGCATGCTCACCATCTTCATGATGTTTGCCTCGAAGACCGAGGCCTCCAAACTGAATCTGCTCAAGGGATCTCCCCATCGCTGGCTCACCGGACCGATCCTGGCCTACATCGAGGCCAGGGGCGGTCGCCTGCATCTGCGCCATCGGGTCATCGAGGTGCACCACGAGGACTTGGACGACTCCGCTGAGGGCGGCGGCACCAGGGTCACGGGGCTCACCCTGGGCACCCCCGAGGGGGAGATCCGGTTGGAGGCCGATGCCTATCTGGCCGCCTGTGATGTGCCGGGCATTCAGCGGCTGCTGCCCCAGGCCTGGCGCAAGTTCCCGATCTTCGCCGCCATCGACCGGCTGGACGCGGTCCCTGTGGCCACGGTGCAGCTCCGCTACGACGGCTGGGTGACCGAACTCGGAGAGTCCCCCGAAGCCCAGGCCGCCCGCACCGACCACTCCAGGCCCGCTGGACTGGACAACCTGCTTTACACCGCCGACGCCGACTTCAGCTGTTTCGCCGACCTGGCCCTGGCCAGCCCGGAGGACTACCGCCGCGAGGGGCTCGGCTCCCTGCTGCAGTGCGTGCTCACCCCCGGCGATCCCTGGATTCCGAAAAAGACCGAGGAGATCGTGGCCGCCACTGATGCCCAGGTCCGGCAGCTTTTCCCCTCCGCCCGCGACCTCACCCTTGTGTGGAGCAACGTGGTGAAGTTGGCCCAGTCCCTTTATCGCGAGGCGCCAGGGATGGAGCCCTATCGCCCTGATCAGCGCACCCCGGTGGCCAATTTCTTCCTCGCCGGCAGCTACACCCGCCAGGACTACATCGACTCGATGGAGGGGGCCACGATGAGCGGCCGCTTGGCGGCGGCCGCGATCCTGGGCCATCCGGCCGCGTTGGCCACCAAGTCCGCCGCGGGCTCTCCGGCCCCGGTCGGCGTCTCCTGAGGCAGATCCATGGGCCGTTGGCTGGAACACAGCGTCACCACTGAAATCCAGGCTCCCGTGGAGGAGGTCTGGGCCGTCTGGAGTGATCTGGAGGCTATGCCGCGCTGGATGCGCTGGATTGAGTCGGTGGTGCCCCTCGAGGATCCCGATCTCACCGACTGGACCTTGGCGGCCCAGGGTTTCCGCTTCCACTGGAAGGCGCGGATCACTCGGCGGGTGGAAGCACAGCAACTCCACTGGGAATCCGTGGGGGGGCTTCCCACCCGGGGCGGCGTTCGCTTTTATCCGCTAGGCCCAGGTCGCACCGCAGTGAAGCTGAGTGTGGCCTATGAACTGCCCGGTGTGCTTGCACCCCTCATGGAACCGACCATTATGGGAGGGATTGTTGTGCGCGAGTTGCAGGCCAACCTTGACCGTTTCCGCGATCTGGTGGAAAAGGGCCAGCCGTAGGGCATCCTGCGCGCTCCGCCCCTCTGTTGTTCCCCTAAGCAGGGTTGGGCTCCTCTGCAGCCTTCCTTTGTTGATTACCGCCTGCGGCTGGCAGGGTTCGGGAGGTTCGACCACTGCGCTGAAGCCTCCCACGTCGCCGCAGCGGCCGAGTCTCGAGAGGTCGGCGCCGACGGCGACGGCAGGTCTGGGACTCCAGCCCCTTCCCTCCCCCCAGCAGGTCACCCAGGCGGTGCAGCAGGGGCGGATCGACCCCTTTAGCGATCCCCGCCCTCCCGCTCCGATCGTCCCCTCCGCATCCGCCGGTGGCTCCCTCGCCCGAGGTGCGGTTCCAGCCGGTGGGGCCGGAGGCCCGGGCTCGAAATCCGCCGCCGTTCCGGCCGTGCCGAAGCTCCAGCTCAGTGGGGTGATCCAGTCGGGTGGCCGGCCCGAGGCGATCGTTGTCATGGGCAGCCAGAGCGACAGCCTTCGGATCGGCCAGCAGGGCTCCCTGAGCACCCCTCTGTTGCCGCCGGGATGGACTGTTGAGTCGATCAACATCAATTCCTGCAGCCTCGTGCTCAAGAAAGCCGGCCTGTTCCACACCTACGACTGCGCCAATTCCTAATTGCCACCAGGATTAAGGAGTCTTGCGCAGGCAGCCACCAGACCCGCCAGATCGTGGGGATCCGCCTCGGCATCCACCCGTTCCAGCAGGGCGAGGCAGCGGGCGCTGGTCTGGGGACCGATCGACACCAGTCCCACCCCTGCCAGGCGATCACGCCAGCCTGCCCCGAAGCTGCGCTCCAGCAGCAGGCAGCTGTGGCTCACGGTCTTGCCGCTGCTGAAGGTGATCGCGTCGAGCTCACCCCGCTCCAGGGCCAGCAGTGCTGAGCTGGGCCACCGCTCGGGGCAGCGGGTTTCGTAGGCGCTCACCTCCACGACCCGGGCGCCGGCCGCGGCGAAGGCCTCGGCTAGCACGGTGCGGCCACCGCTCTGCACGCGGGGGATCAGCAGCCGTAGGCCCCAACCAGAGACGGGGAAATGCTCGATCAGGCTGTCGGCCACGAAGGCCGGTGGCACGAAATCGGCCGCTGCCCCCAGGCTTTCGAGCACGGCCGCCGTCTTGCGCCCCACAGCCGCGATCCGCAGGCCGGCCGGGCGATGGGCGAGGCTGCTTCCCCGCCGGGCCAGCCGACGCTCAACGGCCTCCACGCCGTTGGCACTGGAGAACACGATCCAGTGGAAGTCCTCCAGTTCGGCCAGGGCATCGTCGAGGGGGCCCCAGTCATCCGGTGGGCTCACCGCCAGGGCCGGCAGGTCGATCACCGTGGCGCCCGCGGCTTCGAAGAGGCGGCGGGCTTCGCCAAGTTGCTGGTCCGCCCGGGTCACCCCGATGCGGCGCCCCTGCAGGGATAGCCGAGGAGCTTCCGGATGGGCTGTGCTCTCCTCCGGCTTCTGCGGCTGGCTGTTCACCGCTCCTGTCGCCGGTGCCGGGCCGCGGCTCTCGCCTGGGTCGGCGCTGCTGTGGTCCCCCCTCGCGTCCGCCATGGCTACTGGGTTCAGTCGTTGAGCCGCACCATGCTGGCGGCCTGCCGGGCCAGGGCCTGCGCCTCCTCGCCGCGACCCTGGCCTTCCAGCAGGGCGATCGCCTGCCGGAAGGCCTCCCGGCAACCGGGGATGTCGCCGGCCAGCAGCAGGGCCACCGCCAGGTTCTGCCGGGTGGCGGCCTGGTGGGGATCGAGGGCCAGGGCCTGGCGGTAGGCACCGATGGCGGCGGCGATGGCGCCGCGCCGCCGCTCCACCAGTCCCAGCTGGCTCCAACCCTGGGCGATCGCCGGGGCCACCTCGGTGGCTGTACGGCAGAGCCTGGCTGCCTCCTCCAGCGCTCCCTCCTCCAGCAGCAGGCTCGCCAGGTTGAGGCGGGCGGCCAGGGTGAGGCGGGGGTCGAGGGGGAGGGCCAGCGCCTGGCGGTACAGCTCGGCGGCCTGGCCGGGGCGGTCGGCGGTGTGGGCGATGGCCAGGTGCAGCAGCAGCTCGAAGCGTTCCGGATCGGCCTGGGCAGGGCAGTGATCCAGCCCTTTCTTCAGAAGGGAGATTCCTTCGGCCCGCTCACCCCGGTCCACCAGTAGGGCGCCGAGTTTGGCGCAGGCGTAGGGGTCGCCCGGCCGTTCCCGCAGCTCGGCCTCCATGGCCTTGCGCAGCAGCCGGGCTTTGCGACCGTCGGCCAGCAGCTCCGGCCGGTAGCCCGTATGCAGCAGGGCTGGTTCGGGGCACTGGGCGATGCGCCAGTGGGGCTCGCGCTTCAGCAGCTCCGTCACGCTGTCGTCGACCATGGCGTGATACGGCCGGCTCCAGCGCAGGGCCGGATGGCGGCGGAACAGGCGGCTCACGCTCGAGTAGGGCGACTGCAGCGCCCCCTCCTCCCGCCGCAGCAGGGTGATCACCAGCAGCTCGGGCTGGGCCATCAGCTCCAGCAGCGGCCTGCGGGCTTCGGGGCGGAGCCGTTCATCGGCATCGAGCACCAGCACCCAGTCGCCCCGCACTAGCTCCAGGGCCCGGTTGCGTGCCGGGGCGAAGTCGCCGGGCCAGGGCATCGAGGCCACCACGGCCCCGCAGCGTTCAGCGATCGCCACCGTGTCGTCGCTGGAGCCGGTGTCGAGCACCACCATCTCGTCCACGAAGCCGGCCACCGAGGCCAGGGCCGGCTCAATCCGCTCGGCCTCATCGCGCACGATCATCGAGAGGCTGAGTCTGGGGTGCTCGGCGGCGGTCGATTGCTCCGGCAACGGCAGGCTGATCATGGCGCTCGCCTCAATCCGTGAAGCCATCGCCACGGCCGGCGGGAGTGCCCAGCCCCAGCCATGACAACAGCTCAGCCTGGGCCAGCGGCATCTGGCCGGGGCTCCAGGCCGCCGGAATGCCTTCCTCCAGCAGGGGCTGCAGGCTTTCCCACAGGTATGGGCTGCCGTAGACCGCCAGCCCCGCCAGCCGCCCGGAGGCCTGGAGCTGCCGGATCACCGCCTCCCAGGGTTCGCGGCCCGCAGCGCTGCCGCGGAAGGGATTGCCGCGTACGAACAGCTGCAGCAGCACCGGGCCCGCCCCGAGCCGAGGCAGGTCGAGGGGGCCGTCCGTGGCGATCGAGGTGCCGGTGGCAGTGACCGGGGCAGCCACGCCCGGCTCCTGGGCGCCTGGGTCGGACACTGCCGCTGGCCCGATCCTCCAGGGCGAAGGACTGCAGCCATCCAGCACCACCGGCCGGAAGCCGGCGGCGGTGGCCAGGGTGAGGGCGGGGGCGGAGGGCTGGAGGAAGGGGCAGCCCAGGGCTGTATCCACGCGGATCAGGTTGATGGCTGGGGCGGCGTCCGGGCTCCCCGCCGGCAGCGTCACCCGGCCGCCCTGGTGGCGGAGGCTGCGCTGCACCAGCTCCAGGGCCAGCTGCCGGTCGGCACTGATCGGACCGTTGCTCAGGGGGCCCAGGGGTTCGCTGGCGTCTGCGGTGTGGGATCCTGCCGCGGCAAGGGATCCAAGGGGTTCAGGGCTGGCTTCGGCAACGGAGCCGGCCTCCGCTGGGTCGTTCCCCTGCAGCGATGCCAGGGCCAGCCGTCGCCGCTCCGCACTGGCTTCGAGCTGCTCCCGCCCTAGCCGGCCTTGCTCCACCGCCGCCACGATGGCGGCCATTGCCGCATCGGCGTCGGCGGGCATCAGCACCAGGTCGGCGCCGGCCTCCAGGGCCAGCACCGCCGCTTCGCCGGCGCCATGGTGGGCCGTGATCGCCTCCATCACTAGGGCGTCGGTCACCACCAGCCCCCCGAAGCCGAGGTCGTGGCGGAGCAGCCCGGTGAGCACCGCCGCCGAGAGGGTGGCGGGCCGCACCTGATCGAGTTCCGGCAGCAGCAGGTGGGCCGTCATCACGCTGGCCACGCCGGCGGCGATCGCGGCACGGAAGGACGGTAGCTCCACGGCTTCGAGCCGTTCGCGGCTGTGGGGCAGCAGGGGCAGTTCGAGATGGGAATCGCTGGCGGTGTCGCCGTGGCCGGGGAAGTGCTTGGCGCAGCACAGCACGCCTTCGGCCTGGGCGCCGCACACGAAGGCGGCCGCCAGGGCTCCTGCGGTGGCGGGGGTCTCACCCCAGGCGCGCACGTTGATCACCGGGTTGGCCGGGTTGTTGTTCACATCGCACACCGGGCCCAGCACCCAGTTGAGGCCGAGGGCCCGGGCCTCGCGGCCGCTGCAGCGCCCGTAACGCTCCGCCAGCTCCGCCGCCGCGGTCGGATCGTCGCCGTGCAGGCGGCCCAGGGCCAGGGGGGGCACCAGCCAGCTGGCGCCCTCGAACCGTTGCCCCACCCCCTCCTCCACATCGGCGCAGAGCAGCAGATCGATGGCCGCCCAGGCCTGGAGCTGGCGGGTGCGCAGCCGCAGTTCGGCCGCACTGCCCCCGAGCAGGATCACCCCGCCCACCCCCGAGGCCAGCAGGCGCTGCAGGGTGGCGTTGTCGAGTTCCCAGCGGGGGTAGCGGCGCTGGCCATCGGCGAGGTGGCCGCTGCAGCGCACCACCAGCAGGCTGGCCACCAGGTGGGCCAGGGTGTCGTTGAGACCCGCGGCGGTTCCTTCCCTCACACCGGCTTGTTCCCCGACCCCGTCCATGTGTTGTCCCTGTTGGCACCATGCAAGCGCAGCCGGGGGGCAGGGGATGCGCGCGTCAAGACCCACCGGGTTCGACACCTTCACCAGGATCAGCAGCCTCATCAACACTGGGACCCCCCGCTGGTGGTGCCCCTGGGTCGTTCCCGACGGCGATCTCGGAGACTGGGGCAGCTTCCGGTTCATGAGACTCGTCCACCGGACTGGTTACGGCCGCGACCTCTATTTCATCGCTGCCGGGGGGAATCTCCCCCCGTTCCTCCCGCTTGCGCTCCAGCTTGTTGAGGAGTCCCAGCACCGAGGTGCCCCGCTCCAAGGCGCGGTCGAGGAGGAACACCACCTCGGGGGTGCGGCGCATCTGAAGCCGACGAGCCAGTTCGCCCTTCACGTAGGGGGCAGCGGCCTTGAGGCCCTCCATGGTGAGTCGCTGGTCGTCTGCAGTGCCGAACACGCTCACGTGGATGCGGCAATGCTGCAGATCCCCCGCCACCTCCACCTCGGTCACGCTCACCATGCCGTGGTGCACCCGTTCGTCGCGGATGCCGCTGCGCAGCAGTTCACTCATTTCCCGGCGAATCAGCGCCGCCACCCGCTCCACCCGTCGTCCCTGCGCCATCCTTAGGAGGCCACCACGGCTGCCCCGTTCACCATCGCACGCAGCACCAGGACCAGGGTGAGCAGCCCGCTCACCAGCGCTCCGATCAAGGCCACGGCCGTGACCGGGTTGCTCCGCAGCCGGGCCAGCGGCTCAAACACCGAGTTGAGCACCCCGAGGCTGAAGGCCACCAGGTAGCGCGGGTAGCGGGTCACATTGATCAGAAAATCCCTCATCGGGCGTCTCCCCTGGCGGCCCCGGCCGCAGACCTGAAGTGCTGGCTACTCTGCCGCCCGGGGGCCCCCGCTGCCGATCCCCCCTCCCCGATGGACCTCCACCAGTTCCGCCACTCCGCCTTCTGCGAGAAGGTGCGCCTTGTTTTGGCGGCCAAGGGGCTGGAGGCGAACCTCCTGGAGGTGACGCCCGGCCTGGGACAGATCGAGCTGTTCCGGCTCTCCGGCCAGCGCCAGGTGCCGGTGCTGGTGGATGGCGGCGAAGTGATCCCTGATTCCACCGCCATTGCCCTGCATCTCGAGAAACGCCACCCGCTGCCGGCGCTGCTGCCGGCCGACGCCCGCAGCCGTGCCCGGGTGCTGCTGCTGGAGGACTGGGCCGACACCGCCCTGGCCTCCGGGGCCCGTCAGGCCCTGCTGCAGGCGGCCGTAGCCGATCCGGTGCTGCGCACCGCCTTGCTGCCCGAAGCCACTCCGGATCCCCTGCGCCGCGTCGTGGCCGCTCTGCCCGCCGGCCTGATGGCGCCGGTGAGTGAGGCGGTGGGTGAGGTGCTGGCCCCCTGCGAGGCCCGCCAACTTCGCCGCAACCTTGAACAGCTGGCGGTGATGGTGGCTGACCAGCCCTATCTCGAAGGCGATCGTCTCTCCCTGGCCGACCTGGCCGTGGTGGCCCAGCTCTCGCTGCTCGAGTTCCCTGCCTCGGCCGGCGCTCCTCTGGCGGGACGGGGGGTTGAGGGTCTGGCGGACCACCCACTGCTGGTGCCGCTGTTCAGTTGGCGCGATCGGATCCTGGCGGAAGTGGGACGAGCCTGAGGCTGAACCGCTTGGGGTGATCGGCTTGGGCCGCCAGCCCTGCCGCCGGTGAGCTGTAGCTGGCCTGCCACTGCTCGCCGCTGATGCTGCCGTCCTCGAGCCGCTGCCAGAGGCCGAGCACCTCCACGCGGCTGATCCGTGGTGCGCCGGGCCCATGGAGCACCTGGAGGGTGAGCTCGTCGGCCAGGAAGCTGGCGCTGGTGGGGCGGGCGCTGCGCCGCCCCACCAGCGTGGATTCCAGCTGGAGATCGCCCCGCAGCAGGCTCAGCTGGCGGTTGGGGTTGGCTGGGTCGTTGCGTACGCTGATTAGCTCATCCCCCAAGAGGGCCTTGCCGATCTGGCTGGCATTGAAGGCCCGGTCCGCCACAGCCCCACCGTTGCCATCCGCCACGAACCGGGCGCGCCAGTGCAGCGGGGGCTCGGCCCCTTCCGCAGGCGAGCTGCTCACCTCCCACTCGCCTCGGAACCAGGCGGGCCAGATCAGATCATCCCGCCCCGGCCGCGGCAGGGGGGCTGGCAGGCTCCAGGTGGGCCAGCTCGCCAGGCGGCGCTCCAGGAGCTCGGGAGCGGATGGTGGAGGGAGCGACCTGGCCAGCGGCGGTTCGATTGGCGTTGCCATCGCCGTCACCGGATGGGCCGCGGCGGCGGAATCCGGCGGGCACACCAGGGCCACCACCATCAAGCTCAGGGCGAGCAGCGCCAGGATGGGGTGCAAGCGGCGACAATCCATGTCCGATCCCCTGCTGCGGGAACTCGATCATTACGTGGTGCTGGAGCCCGGTGGGGCCGAGGCCATCCTTACAGCGACCGAAACCCTCGTTTGGTTGGAGGATCATCTGGGGCGACTCGCTGCCCCACCGGCCGATTTGGCGGGCCTTGCCGATCCCCGCGGACGGGCACAGCGGCTGCTGGATACCGCCTGTGAACTGGAGCTGGAACCCGGGCGGGTGGTCAGCTGGTTTGCGGTTCGGCTGGAGCCACCGGGCGGGGCTTCTTGAGCCGTACCCTGCCGCGATCCGAGCTTTCGGTTCCCTGCCCTGGCTCGCGATCCCGGCTCCTTTTGGCCTTTCGACCGCTGGCAGTCGCAGATGTGGTTGAGGTGCGCCTCCAGCGGTGGGGCCCGATAGACCGATCCAGCGGTTGAGATCCAGAGGTGCTGGCCTTCTCAGAGGCGCTCCCTTGTTTCGTTGAGTGGTCAGTTCAGCGACTGTGTGATTTGACCTGAGCGATCGAGAAGCATGGCCGGCCTGAGCGGCGCGCTTGGCTGTTCCCGCAGGATGGCCGGCACGGCCTCAAGCACCTGAAGGGCCACCGCTTCAGGCGCCGCCGCCTCCACCTGCACCACGTGGAGGTCGGCCTGGGCGTAGAGGGGGCGCCTCGCCTCCAGCAGAGTCGCCAGGCGGCCGGCGGGGTCGGGGTCGTTGAGCAGGGGCCGGGGGGTGGGATCGGCCCTCAGACGCGCCAGCAGCAATGTTTCGGGGGCATCCAGCCACACCACCACGCCCTGGTGCAGGTGGCCCCAGTTCACCGGTCGGGTCACCACGCCCCCGCCCGTGGCCACCACGAGGGAATGGAAGCCGGCGATCCGGTCGAGAACGGCGGTTTCTAGCTGTCGGAAGCCCTCCTCTCCATCCTCAGCGAACACGGTGGGAATCGGACGGCCAGCGGCCTGCTCCAGGGCGGCGTCGGCATCGAGGAAGCGATACCCCAGGGCTGCCGCCAACGGGCGCCCTATGGCACTCTTGCCCGCTCCCATCATCCCCACCAGGTACACATTCAGACCCTGCAGCCGGCTGGCCAACGCCGCATGGCTGGGGGCAGGGGCAGGGGCGGAGGGGTCCATCGGGATTAGGGGAATGGCGGGGATCAAGGGCCCTTCAGGACTCGTTTCTACGATGAGAGTCGATCGAGACCCGCGGTGGCTGTCTGCTCCCTCAAGCTTTGATCAGGGGCCCTCTCCGCCCACCTGGCGGGATCCGAAGTGCCGGCCCAGGTCCTTTAGGGGTACATCCCGCAGGCTGTCGGCGGGAATGCCGAACAGCCGCGCCAGGCAGCGTTTCACCACCACCTCGCTGTCCTCGCCGAAGCGGCCGGAGAGCAGCTCGGTCACCACCCCCAGGCCTCGGCCGCTGCTGTCGGTTTCCTCGATCAGGCAGCGGCTGGTGGGAACGGCCAGCTGCTGGCAGGGCTCCACCAGGCTGCGCCGGAGTTCGGCGTTCCCCCCGGCGGCGGTTTCCACGCACACCTTGGCCAGCCGGGTCTCCAGCTGGGGCCGCATCAGCTGGAGCACCGGCGTGAGCAGGCCCGCCTCGGCCGGCGCTGGGGGCGACCCCATCAGCGCCAGGCTGGCTCCCAGCATCCCCAGGGCCGCAGGCAGGCAACGCCAGCGTGGAGGCCAGGTCGGGGGGTGGGGCACGGTGGGCAGCGAGGGGAACGTTGCCGTTAGTTTTGCGCCTTGAGGCTCCCTTACCGCGCCGCTGTTGCCATGGCCGAGCTGCAAGCCCGCTGGCACCGCGCCATCGCAGAACTGCCCCAGGAAGCCTGGGACACCTTGCTGGGCGACCATGCCGCAGCCCCCTTCTACCGTTGGCGCTGGCTGCACCGTCTGGAGGCCAGCGGCAGCATCGTGCCCCGGGAAGGTTGGCAGCCCTGCCATCTGGGGCTGTGGCGGGGTGGGGAGCTGGTGGCGGCGGCTCCCTTGTATCTCAAGGGGCATAGCTACGGCGAATTCGTCTTCGATCAGTCGTTCGCCCAGCTCGCCGGCCAGCTCGGGCTGCGTTACTACCCCAAGCTCGTGGGAATGAGCCCCCTCAGCCCGGTGGAGGGCTACCGCTTTCTGATCGCCGCCGGGGAAAATGAAGCCGCCATCACCGCCCTGATGCTGGAGCTGATCGATGCCTTCTGCCGCCAGAACGGGCTGCTCAGCTGCAATTTTCTCTATGTGGATCCACGCTGGAGGCCCGTGGCTGAGGCGGCCGGCTGCAGCGCCTGGATCAACCAGCAGGGCTGCTGGAGCAACCCCGGTTTCGACGATTTCGAGGCCTATCTGGCCGGCTTCAACGCCAACCAGCGCCGCAATGTGCGTCGCGAGCGGGCCGCCGTGGCTGCTGCCGGCCTCACGGTCACACCGGTGGTGGGGGAAGAAATTGCCCCCGTCCTGCTGCAGCGGATGCACCACTTTTATGCCCAGCACTGCGCCCGCTGGGGGCCCTGGGGCAGCAAATACCTCACAGAGGCCTTTTTTCAGACGGCCGGCGAGCTGCGCCCCGATCTGGTGTTGTTCAGCGCCCACGCCGGCGATCCCGCCGATCCGGTGGCGATGTCGCTGTGTGTGCAGGATGGCCAGGGGCTCTGGGGCCGTTATTGGGGCAGCGATGTGGATCTGGAGAACCTGCACTTCGAGGTCTGTTACTACGCCCCGATTGCCTGGGCGATCGAGCGGGGCATCCGTCGCTTTGATCCCGGCGCTGGCGGCAGCCACAAGCGGCGCCGTGGCTTCTTGGCCGAACCCCGCGTCAGCCTGCACCGCTGGAGTGACCCCCGCTTCGCTGCCATCCTGCGGCGCTGGTTGCCCGAGGCCAATGGCGCCCAGCTTGAGGAGATTGAAGCGGTGAATGCCGAACTGCCCTTCCGCGGCGGGGTGCCGCCCCTGCCAGGGGTTGAGGCTGCCGGGGCGCCGACTTCGGGTTCGGAACCCTGATTGCACCGCCCCGATCCTCGCTGCGTCTGGATCCGGCCGCTCCTGGGCACGATGCACCTCCTCCCGGCTCGCTCCGCCGGGGCGGGGTTCCCTGGGTGAAGGTGCTTGTTCTCCGTTCAGGCATTCAGGCGTCCGGGGCATGGCCATTGGCCCCTCTGGGTGCGGCTGGTGCGTTGAGTTCGCGTTCAGCCCCTTCGCCGTGGAGCGCGGGCCTGCCTGTTTCTTTCCCAACTCTTCCGCTGTGGTGCCTCCGGTTGGCCCCAGCAGCGCGCCGATAACATCGCTTCATGGATGTTCCTGTTTCGCGGCTCACGGCGGCCACCGCCCTGGATGAGGGGCTCTCCCATCGCACGATCGAGCTCGATCCGGCCGGCTATTTCTTAATTCTGGTGGATCACGAGGCCGCCGTACTGGTGGCCGAGCACTACGGCAACGGCATCGATGAGCGTGGCCTGGCCACCGACCCGGAAACCGGCGAGGTGCTCTCCTGCCGCAACGCCGGACCCCGCACCCCCCTGTCTGTGTTCCGGGGTCGGACCGCTAAGGAACTGGGCATACTCCTCACCGAGGGAGGTGGGCCCCATCCCCTTAGCCGCCTCGATCACGCCCTTTACCTGGGCCGCGAGCTCCAGAAGGCCGAGGCCGCCCTGCTGGGCGGCGAGCCCTATGTGCAGGACTGACCGGCTGCTGCTGTAGGCGTCAGGCCGGCTGGAGTTCGCGGCTGGGCTGCACCGGTGCCGCGGGTGGATCGGGCGGCAGGGAGGCCAGTTGCTCATGGATCTCGCGGGTCACGATGCCCCGGTATTCCATAAAGTGCTCGTTGTGGGCCAGCGTCACCAGGAACTGTTCCAGGGTTTTGGGGTTGCGACGCGCCACAGTGAGCAGGGCATTCCAGAAGCGCCAGCGGGTGTCGCGCACGATTCCTTGTCGCCAGATCACGATCGCTAGGGCGCGTATCTCACGGAGGGGAGGCAGGGTTGGTTTGTCGGAGTTTTCGGCGCGATAGAAGGTTTTCCAGCGCGGTTCGCCCATCTTGAGGTAGTAATGCTTCACCCGGTCGATATAGGCGTTGGGTTCGTAGAGGCGGCAAAAGGCATCCACATATTCGTTGGCGATATCGCGGATTGGCCGGGTCGGCACAAAGTTGAGCAGGTTGGTCTGGTTCACTCCTTTGGCGTCGGCCTTCTCCTCAATCAGCCGACCCTCCTTTTCAAGGCGGTGCCATAGGCCGGTGTTGGGCAGGGCCTGCAGCATGCCCATCATCGCGGCGGGAATGCCGGTGATGCTCACGAACCGCACGATCCGGTCGCCGGCGCCGGTCTTCTCCCCATCGAAGCCAATGATGAAACCCGCCATTACTCGAATCCCATAAGAGGTAATCCGATCCACCGATTCCTCAAGGGAACTGCGGGTGTTCTGGTGCTTGCCGGCGACTGAGAGGCTGGCCTCATCGGGGGTTTCGATGCCGAGGAACACCGCTTCAAAGCGGGCCTCGGCCATCATCCGCATCATCTCCTCGTCGGCGGCAAGGTCCACCGAGGCCTCGGTGGTGAAGGTGAACGGATAGCCCCGCTCGATCTGCCATTCCTTGATCGCCGGCAGCAGCAATTTGGCGTTGCGCTTGTTGCCGATGAAGTTGTCGTCCACCAGGAAGATGGCACGCCGCCAGCCCAGGTCGTAGAGGCGCTGCAGCTCGGCCACCAACTGCTCGGGACTCTTGGTGCGGGGCTTGCGCCCGTACAACACGATGATGTCGCAGAACTCGCACTGGAACGGGCAGCCCCTCGAGAACTGCACGCTCATCGAGTCATAGGCGTCGAGTTCGAGCAGGTCGAAGCGGGGGATCGGGGTGCCGGTCACATCCGGTTTTTCGCCGTTGGAGCTGAAGCGGCCCGAGCGGTCGCCGCGCTCGATCGCCTCGATGAACAGGGGCAGGGTGATCTCCCCCTCATCGAGCACCTTGAAATCGGCCAGGGAAATTTCGGGCGCATCGGGCGTGGAGCTGGCGAAGGGGCCCCCCACGGCCACCGGCAGCTCCCGCCCCTTGGCCTTGGCGATCTGCGCGGCCATGTCGGCCTTCTGCACGATCATCCCGGAGATCACCACCAGCTCGGCCCAGCCCCATTCCGCTTCGGTCACCTCGCGCACGTTGCGATCAACCAGCTTCATTTCCCAGGTCTGGGGCAGCAGGGCCGCCACCGTGACCAGCCCGAGAGGCGGCAACAGCACCTTGCGATTCACCAGTTCGAGGATCTTCTCGTAGCTCCAGAAGGTCTTCGGGAACTCGGGATAGATGAAGAGGGTGCGCATGGGTGCGGTCGCCCCGGACTATCTGCAACCCTAAAGGGTTTGCTGACCAGCCGACCCTTCAGGTGGGCGGATCTCGGCTCCGCACGGGGGGCCCCAGTTGACCGGCCGCAAGGGTGCGCTCCGGCTTTGAGGCAGCGTTTCTCCCCCGCACCCGCTACGGGAGACCCGCCCCGGCCACGCTCGGGGATTCCCTCTCTCGTCGGTCCGGGCTGTTCAGCGGGCGATTGCGCCAGCGCCGTCGCCGCTGGCGATCCGCAGGGCATTCGGGCTCACCGCGGGCCAGCGGCCCGGCCCTTTCGCTGGCGCGATGCCCTGGGTGGGTTGCGATGCACCACGGCCGGTGCCGCCGGACCCCGGCGAACCCTTCCGCTCTGCTGTAATAGACACGTTTCTGCAGCAGTGGTTCATGGGCGCCGCGATCTATTTGGCTCTGGTGGGTGGTGGACTCACCGCAGCATTTCTCCTCACCGTGCTTCTTCGTGGGATTCGTCTGATCTGAGGCTTGAGGGCGGCACCAGCCTGAGCCGGCCCTGCAGCACCAGCTCGCCGAGCCCTAGCACGAAGCCGATGGCACCGAGCAGGGCAAAGGCACCTTCCAGGCCAATCCGTGCGCTGAGCAGAGCCGCTGCAATGCCGCTCAGCCCCCCGCCCCCTAGGAAGGCGATCTGTCCCAGGCCAGCCATGCGACCCCGTAAGGCCATCGGAGCCCCTACCTGGCCGATCAGATTCGTGCCCGCCAGCAGGCCGGCCGTGCCCGCCCCAATCAGAAAGGTCATCACCAGTTGAATGGCTTGATGGCCCCCGCTGGTGGCCATTCCCACCTGGGCCAGGGCCGTCAGCAGGGTGCAGCTGCCGAGCAGCAGTCCCGGCCGCGCCGTGAGCCAGGCACTGTTGCGCTGCAGCGTCATACCGCCGCAGATGCTCCCGGCCGCCAGCACACTGGTGAAAATGCCCAGGGCCTGGGGCGAGGGCCCAAGCACCTGGCGGGCGATCAGCGGGGCCAGACCTGGATGGAAGAAGCCCACCAGGGTGGCGATGGCCGTGAAGCGCAGCACATGGCGCAGCACCGGACCGCACTCGCGCCAGGCGGTGCCCAGGGAGGCGGAGCGGCCAGGCGCGCTGCGCTGCTCGGCCGAGCGGATCGGATGCAGCAGCCCCATCACCGTGGCGAGCGGCAGCAGATAGGTGGCCGCATCCAGGACCAGGGCCGTGGTGGGCCCCCCGAGAGCCAGCAGCCAGCCCCCCAGCGGTGGGCCGATCAACTTGCCCACGTTGAACACCACCGAAAAGCTGGCGATATAGCGGCCGAGGTGCTCCGGGTTCTCCACCAGCAGTGCGCTGTACTTGTTGCGGGCGGTGAGCTCGAAGCTGCTGGCCACCCCCACCAACAGGGTGCTCAGCAGCAGCATTGCCACCTGGAGCTGCCCCTGCAGCAGCGGGATCGCCAAGGCCCCGAGCAAGGCGGCCCCGAACAGCCCCCATTGGGCACGGATCAGCACCAGCTCGCAGCCCAGCCGGTCCGTTGCCACCCCGGCTGGACCGCTCAGCACCAGGCTGGGCAGTGCCAGGCAGCCGAAGTGCAGGGCGAGAATCAGGGCATTGCCGCTGTTGTGCAGCAAGATCCAGCTCTTGGCGGTGAGGCCCGCGAAGGATCCGGCTGTGCTCATGCCGGAGGCCAACAGATAAAGCTGGCGCTGGCTGGCCAGGCTGAGGCGGTTTCCCCGCCGCCGCCGCCCGGGGTCTCCAAGGCGCTCGGCTTGTTCGGGTTGGGTTGGAGGCTGCTCCGGTCCGGATGGTGTGCCGGCCGACTCCGAACCCACCTCCCGCCCGGGGGCCAGGTCCGGCATCTTTCCGGCCCGGGAGCGCGGGCTCAAGAAGCCGGCCGGCGGGCGGCGAGCGCATCGCCCACCATCGCTTTCGCCCCCACGACTTCCCCGATCAGGTCGTAGGTGTCGGCGGCGGTGATGCGCACCGGCACCAGGGTGCCCGGGGCGGCGCAGAGGCCGCCTTCGCCAGGCATCACCCGCACCTCGCCATCCACCTCCGGGGCGAAGCGGGCGCAGCGGCCCAGCATCGCGCCGGTGGAGGGGTTCTCCTGCTCGATCAGCACATCCACGATGCGGCCCACCCAGGCCGCGTTGCGCTCGGCGGCGATCGGCTGCTGCAGTGCCATCAGGCGGTCCTTGCGCTGGGCGGCCACCTCTGCTGGCACTGGATCGGGGAGGTCGGCGGCCGGGGTGCCCTCCTCCGGCGAAAAGGTGAACACGCCCACATGATCAAAACGCTGCTCGGCCACGAAGGCCAGCAGGTGCTCGAAGTGCTGCTCGGTTTCGCCGGGGAAGCCCACGATGAAGGTGGTGCGCAGCACCGCCTCTGGCAGCTCCTGGCGGATCCTCTGCAGCAGGCCACCGGTCACGCCGGCCTGCCAGGGACGGTTCATTGCTCGCAGCACATCGGGATGGCTGTGCTGCAGAGGCAGATCCAGGTAGGGCAGCACATTGGGCACCTCCCGGTAGGCGGCCAGCACCTCGGAGGTGAGGCCGGTGGGGTAGGCGTAATGCACCCGGATCCAGGGGATCTCCACCGCGCCGAGGGCCCGCAGCAGCTCCGCGAGCTGGGGCCTGCCGTAGAGGTCGAGGCCGTAGTTGGTGGTGATCTGGCTGATCAACACCAGCTCCTGCACCCCCTGGGCTGCCAGCTGGCGCGCCTCGGCCACGATGCTCTCGATCGGGCGGGAGCGCTGGTCGCCGCGCAGGTGGGGAATGATGCAGAAGGCGCAGCGGTAGTCGCAGCCCTCGGCCACCTTGAGGTAAGCCACCGCCTCACTGGTGGTGCGGTAGCGGGGCAGGTGCTCATCGGCCACGAAGGTGGGCACGGCGCTGACCTGGTTCACCCGCTCGCCGGCCTCCACCCGTTCCAGCACGCTCACGATGTGTTGGTAATCGCCGGTACCCACGATCGCCTTCGCTTCCGGCAGGGAGTCGAGCAGCTCCTCCTGGAAGTGCTGGGCCAGGCATCCAGCAATAATGAGCTCTTTGCCCTGCTCAGCCAGTTCCACCAGGGTGCGCACCGATTCCTCGCGGGCGTCCTGGATGAAGCTGCAGGTGTTCACCACCACCACGGCGGCCTCGCTTTCATCAGCGCTCACGCCGTAGCCGGCCTGGGCGAGCAGGCCGAGCATGTGTTCGGTGTCAACTCGGTTCTTCTCACAGCCCAGATGGGCGAAGGCCACGGTGGGTTTGGCCGGAGGCTGGTTCATGTCCAAGGTGATGGGCTCCGATCCCGCCACTGCGCTGGCAGTGGCCCCAGCGAGGGTGGACCGGTTGCCGGCGGCTGGACTGGGGGCGGGCTTCATGCGGGAGGTTCCGGCTCGGGCCGTTCAGCCACCCTATGGAAGCGGCGGGCTCGCCGGGCCGAACCCGTGCTCCCGGGCCGGCGCCGACGGCAATCCGGGCCGACATCGCCTGCGGCTGCGAGAATGGCGTCATCGCTCCTGCCGCCGTGACCTCCACCCAACTGGCCAGCCGCCTCAGCCAGCGGCGTCGCACCGATCCCGTCCGCCGCTGGATCTGGGTGGTGATGTCGGTGCTGGCCACCATTGGTGCCATCGACACCGGCGCTATCACCCTCAAGCGCTGGGGGATTTTGGGTCCGCTCATCTGTCCCGGCGGCGCCGGCGACTGCGACAAGGTGCTCAATAGTGCCTGGGGCTCCTTGTTCGGCCAGCCCCTTTCCCTGTTCGGCTTCCTAGCCTACGCCGGTGCTTTGGTGCTGTCCCTGTTGCCCTTGGTGCTCCAGGGGGACGCGCGCCGAGAACTGCTCTCCCGCAGCCGCTGGGCCCTGTTTCTGCTCACGGCGGGCATGGCTGTGTTCAGCCTGGTGTTAATGGCGGTAATGCTGTTCAAGATCAAGGCTATCTGCGCCTTCTGCATCCTCTCGGCCCTGCTGAGCCTCTCCCTGCTGGTGCTCAGCCTGCTCGCCGGCGACTGGGAAGACAAGGGCCAGCTCGTCTTCCGGGGGGTGATCACAGCCCTGCTGGTGGGCATCACCGGCATCGGTTGGGCCAGTGCGATGGATCGTCCCGAACTGGCCACTGGTCCCGGCATGCCTATCCCCGTGGCCTCCACCACCCGCCCGGGGGTCATGGCCCTGGCAGAGCACCTCACCGCTAAAGGCGCCGTGATGTATTCCGCCTACTGGTGCCCCCACTGCCACGAACAGAAGGAGCTGTTCGGTAAGGAGGCCACCGCCAAGCTCAAGATCGTGGAGTGCGCCCCCGATGGTCGCAACAACCAGGCGGATCTCTGCCGCGCCAAGAACGTCCAGGGCTTCCCCTCTTGGGAGATCAACGGGAAGGTGGATTCCGGGGTGAAGCCCCTCCAGAAACTTGCCGAGCTCAGTGGTTACAAGGGGGTGGTTCCCAGCCCCTGATCCACCGGCTCGGTGTGGATCCGTTGGCCCCGCAGCTGGACGCTGTGGCGGCGCCAGAAGGGCTGGGTGGCCGGGCCATCGGTGCGGAAATGGCCGCCCCGGCTTTCGCTGCGGAAGCAGGCCGCCTCGATCAGGAGCTCCGCCAGCACCAGCCGCTGGCGCAGGTCGTGGAGCATCCTTGATCCGCCGGCCGTCACAGCACTGAGTTGCAGGGTCTGTCCAGGAGCGTGGCCGTGGATGCTGCGCAGCAGCGGTTCGGCCTCCAGCTCACTCCGCCGGCGGCGCACCTCCCCCAGGGCGCCGTTGAGGATCGGGCCCTCCCGTTCCACCCCCGCCACCTGCCAGCAGAGCTGCCTCAGGTTGGCGATCTGCCGCTGAATCCGCTCCGGTTCCGGAAGGGGCGGATCCGCCAGCGCTAGGTCAGGCCCCTCACCGGCTTCGCTGCAAAAGGGTTCTCCCAGGCGGATCTTCCGCAGGCGCCGGGCGAACACCAGGCATTCCATCAGCGAGTTGCTGGCCAGTCGGTTGGCGCCGTGCACGCCGGTGCAGGCCACCTCCCCCACGGCGTACAGCCCCGGCAGGCTGGTGGCCGCCTCCAGGTCGGTGCCCACGCCGCCCATCCAGTAGTGGGCAGCCGGGGCCACCGGAATCGGCGCGTCGATGGGGTCAAGGCCAAGGGCCCGGCAGCGGCCCAAGATTGTGGGGAACTGACTGTCCAGCCGCGCCTGGCCCACAGGCCGCAGGTCGAGCCAGAGGTTGTCCACCCCCAGCTCCTGCATCCGCCGCGCCAGGGCGCGGCTCACCTGGTCGCGGGGGGCCAGATCGCCCCCGGCCAGCTGGGCCACCGGGCTGTTCCCGGCCGCATCGCAGAGGCGAGCCCCCTCCCCCCGCACCGCCTCGCTGATCAGGAAGTGGGGGGCGCCGGGGAGCATCAGCGCCGTGGGATGGAATTGCACAAATTCGAGATCGCGCACCGCTGCTCCGGCGCTCCAGGCCAGCGCGACCCCGTCGCCGCTGGCCTGGGCGGGATTGGTGGTGTGGGCAAACAGATGGCCACCGCCGCCGCAGGCCAGGACCACCGCCCGGGCTCGCAGCCAGCGCAGCCTATGCCCATCCAGCACCTGCAGACCCACGCAGCGCCCCCTCTCCACCCAGAGCTGCAGGGCCGGGACGCCTTTGTGTTGCTCCAGGCCCTCCCGTCGCAGCACCTCCCGTTCCAGGGCATCCACCAGGGCACCCCCGGTCCGGTCCTGGGCGTGCAGCACCCTGCGATGGCTGTGGGCCGCCTCCAGGGTGGTGCTCAGCTGGTCAGCCTCCCGGTCGAAGGCCATGCCCAGCTCCAGCAACCTCGCCACACAGCCAGGGGCATCGCGCACCAGCAGGTCCACGGCCCGTCGGTCGCAGAGATCAGCGCCGGCCCGCAGGGTGTCCTGGATGTGGCTCTCGAAGCTGTCCTCGGGCCTGGTCACCGCGGCGATTCCGCCTTGGGCCCAGCGGCTGGCGGAGGGCGGTCCGTCCTGCTTGCTGAGCAGCAGCACCCGCAGGCCGGTTGGCATTTCCAGGCAGGTCATCAGGCCGGCGGCCCCGCTCCCCACCACCACCACATCCCAGTCGGCGGCCAGATCCGGATGCTGCATCGCCAAGCCCCGCTTTAGGGAGCCTATGGGAGCACCGCGGTCCTCCAGTACAGGCAGAACAGCGCCATAGAAAAAAACCGCCGGAGCACCGGCGGTTTTGGAGCTTGGGGCTGCTGCTGCCCCCGTTTGATCCGGGAGGCAGGTGCTCAGCGGTAAACGCCGTCGTTGATCCGGTCGAATCCTTCATTGAGGGCGATTGAGGGAGGCGTCACGGTGAAGTTGGCCTTGTACTTGTCGAAGAGCTCCTTCTGACGGGGGGTCAGGTCAAGCTTGAGAACGTCATCGACGCTCTCGTAGGGGCCACCCAGCACGATCTTTCCCGCCAGGGTGGGGTACATACCGGGATACTGCTGGAAGCGACGCACAGACGAGTTGTTGAGATCCACCTTGCCGGCGGTCTCCGCGATCTTGTCGTCGGCCACGTTGCGCCGGTCTTCGGCCATGGCGGTGCCCG
This sequence comes from Synechococcus sp. UW140, assembly GCA_943372025.1. Classification (GTDB taxonomy): domain Bacteria; phylum Cyanobacteriota; class Cyanobacteriia; order PCC-6307; family Cyanobiaceae; genus Cyanobium. The sequence goes on from CALRXC020000037.1 coordinate 35,261, forward strand.
GCAGCAGCAGGGTCACCAGCAGCCCGGCGAGTACAACACCACTCATGAGCCAGGCAAGCAGCCGCTTCATCACGACACTCCGTTGCGTAAGGGAACAGGGAACGGGCCGTGAGAGGGCCTCGACCCGGTTCAACGTTACCTAACGCACGCCAAGGTTCCCGCTGACGGATTCCCGGCTTTCGCAGATCTTCAGATCAGAGCGCGAGGTTGGTCAGATCAGGCCGCTGGATAGGGGGGCCAGCAGGGCCGCCGCCAAAAACAGACCATCAACCGCCAGGGTTGCGGCCAGGGTGGCAGAACTAACCCTGGCCGGTCCGCCCCGTTTCCAGAGCTGGGCACAAACGCCAATCAGGAGAATGGCCATGGACGTCACCAGGGTGATATTGGCAGGTTCCAAAACGGTTTCACCGGCCTGTCGCAGAAGAAGTGACGCCTCGCTCAGCGGAGCGGAGAGCACCTGCGGCCACAGGGGCATCAAGCCGGTGAGGGCGATGGCGGTGTCCGTGGCTGCCGTTCCAAGCAGGGAGGCGAGGTAAAAAGCCCCCGCCAGCCGCCAGCGCCCCCCAAGGCCAGCCACGGCCAAGGGGAGGGCGAAGGCCTCGATCGGCAGGTGCAGGAGGGGATGCTCGCGGAACCAGCCCCAGAAGAGGCAGCCCGCAAGCCAGCTGCCGCTGAAACCCACCAGGAGAGGGCCAAACTGCTGCCAGGGGCCGCGGCCGTGACGCTCAACCAGAACGGCTGCGCACAGCAAGGGCAGGGTGAGCAAGGCCGCCGCTAGGGGCGCCTGTCTCACCAAGGGAGCCTGGAAAAACACCGGCACCACCACCAGCAGCACGGCGGTGAGGGGAAGCAGGGTCTCACCTGAAAGGCTCAGTCCGGCGAAGGGGAGGGATCGGGAACTGAGGGCAGTTGAGGTCCCGATCACAGCTCAGACAGACAGTGAAGCCAACGTTAAGGGCTGCGGGGGGTGGCCCGTGTCCCCCGGCCGCCATAGGGTTCGGTGCACTTCCGCCTGCCCGATGCCGTTTCTTGCCATCGCTGAGGCCCCGTCCCTTGGTGTCGCCTGTTGGCATGCCCTGGTACTGGGTGTGGTGCAGGGGCTCACGGAGTTTCTGCCGATCAGCAGCACCGCCCATCTGAAAGTGGTGCCGCTGCTGCTGGGTTGGGGAGACCCTGGCGTGGCCTTCACCGCCGTGATCCAGCTGGGAAGCATTATCGCTGTTCTGGCCTACTTCCGCCTCGATCTGCTCGAGGTGGTGCGGGGCATCGGCCGGGCCCTGCGGGATGGACGCTGGAGTGATCCCTCTGCCCGTCTCGGGGTTGCGATCGCCCTGGGCACGGTGCCGATCGTGCTGGCGGGCATGGCCCTCAAGTTCGGGGTCCCAGGTTACGAAAACTCTGTCATGCGCAGTGTCACCTCGATCGCGGTGGTGTCGATCGTGATGGCCCTGCTGCTGGGCCTGGCCGAACTGGTGGGTCGGCGGCGCCAGCACCTCGACGACGTGATGCCCCGGGACGGTTTGCTGGTGGGTCTGGCCCAGGCCCTGGCCCTGGTGCCGGGGGTGTCCCGCTCTGGCAGCACCCTCACCGCTTCCTTGTTCGATGGCTGGGAGCGCGCTTCGGCCGCCCGCTTCTCCTTTCTGCTCGGCATTCCCGCCATCACCCTGGCCGGTCTGGTGGAACTCAAGGATGCCCTTCATCAGAAGGCCAACGGAGGGCTGCTTCCCACCCTCGTGGGGGTGGTGGCCGCCACAGTGGTGTCCTGGCTGGCGATCGCCTGGTTACTCCGGTTCCTGCAGCGCAACAGCACCTGGATCTTCGTGGCCTATCGCCTGCTGTTTGGCGTGGTGCTGCTGCTCTGGTTTCGGGGGCTCGATGGCGTTCATCCCTGAGGTTGGCGCCCTCTCCCGCCGGCGCCATGGCCGGCTTGGTTCCAGACTGATCGCAGATCGGAGCCGCTGCGGTGTGGAAGGAGCCTTCGGCGGGGATCGCCGCCCAGACCCAGTCCACCGCCGTTGACGGCGCGATCGGCAGCGCATCGTCGCCACGGCCGGCCCGGCTGCCCGATCCCGCCGTGGTGGCCAGCGTGGAACCCGGTTCGATCGGCGAGGAGTTGGGGTTCCAGCCCGGCGATCGCCTGCTCCGCATCAACGGCATCGCCCCCCGTGACCTGATCGATGTGCAGGTGCTCCAGGGGGAGGAGGACCTGATCCTTGAGGTGGAGGATCCCGATGGCAAGCTCCATGTGTTGGAGCTGGAGAAGGATGCGGATGAGGGACTGGGGCTCGGCTTCACCGAGGCGCTCTTCGATGGGCTGCGCCAGTGCAATAACCATTGCCCCTTCTGCTTCATCGATCAGCAGCCCCCCGGCCGCCGTGCCAGTCTCTACCTCAAGGACGACGACTACCGCCTGAGTTTTCTCTACGGTTCTTATCTCACCCTTACCAATCTCACCGCCTCCGACTGGCAGCGGATCGAGGATCAGCGGCTCTCGCCCCTCTATGTCTCGGTGCATGCCACCGATCCGGAGCTTCGCAGCCGTCTGCTGGTGAATCCCCGGGCCGCCCTGCTGAGCGATCAGCTCGCCTGGTTCGCGGAACGGCGGCTGCAGATCCATGCCCAGGTGGTGGTCTGCCCAGATCTCAACGATGGTGAGGCCCTGGAGCGGACCCTCAGGGATTTAACGGCGTTCGGCTGTGGCGCCTGGCCTGCGGTGCTGTCTACGGCGGTGGTGCCGGTGGGTCTCACCCGCTTCCGCCCCCCCGGAGATGGGCTGCGGGCGGTCACCCCGGCCGATGCGGCGGCGGTGATCGAGCGCGTCGAACCGCTGCAGAGGGAGTTCCAGACCACCCTTGGCAGCCGATTTGCCTGGCTATCCGATGAGTGGTACTTGATGGCCGGCCTTCCCCTGCCCCCCCGCTCGAGCTACGAGGACCTCCCTCAGCGCGAGAACGGGGTGGGCAGCATCCGGGGTTTTCTCGAGGAGCTTGAGGCGGCCACCCGAACCCTGCCGGAGCGGGTCGAGCCGCCGCGGCGAAGGAGCTGGGTGGTGGGCAAGCTGGTGGCCGGAGCCCTTCAGCCGGCGGTGGAGCGCCTCAACCGGGTGGAGGGCCTGGAGCTGTTGCTCCATGGGCTGCCCAGTCCCTACTGGGGCCAGGATCAGGTGGTCACGGGGCTGCTGACCGGGGCGGATTTGTTGCAGGGTCTGGCGGGGCGCGATCTGGGGGAGGTGCTGCTGATGCCGCGGGTGATGCTTCGGGAGGGTGAGGAGGTTTTCCTTGATGACATGCGGCTTCAGGAACTCCGGGATCGGGGGGGCGTACCGATCCGACTGCTGGGAGGGGCGGACGATCTGGTGGCCGCCTGCCTTGGTTCAGTGGGTGAAGGTGCCTAAGCTCCCTAACACTTTCCAGCTTCCGTCTTGCGGCGCATCCATTCCCTGATCGCCTCCCTGACGGTGGCGTCCAGCCTTGCCGCTCCGGCGGCCGCTGCCCCCAAGGCTCCGGCCGCCGGAGCGGCTGGCCTGCCCAGATCCGGAAGCCAGGCCGCCCTGCTCCAGCTGCCCGAAGCCCTGCCCCTGGCTCCCGCCCTGAAGGGTGATCGCCCCAAGTCCAATCCGAAGGTGCTGCCTCCGGCGGCCACCACGCTGCCCCCGGAGCTGCGGGATTTGGTGTCGCCGGCTTCCCTCGCCTTGCCGGATCGCCCCCGCCAGGTGCGCATCAACCAGCTGCGGCCCCTCAGTCTCGATCAGGTGGAGATCCTGGCGGAGGTGAACAACCCCGACCTCAAGGCCATCGCCAGCCAGGTGGAGCAGGCCCAGTCCAATCTGCGGGCCAAGATCGCCCTCTGGTATCCCCAGCTCAGCTTCAACACAAGCAGCTTTCCCTTTTATTCCGGCGGTCAGCAGTTCAGCTCGGGCTTCACCGGTACTGGCCAACCGGTGGGCAACACCCTTACCAGCATCTGGAGGATGCAGGCGGCCCTACAGGCCAACTGGTCCCTGATCGACCCCACCCGCACCCCCCAGATCGCCATTGCTCGCGATCAATTTGAGAAGGCCAAAAATCAGTATCTGATCGGTCTGCGCGACCTCCGTCTCCAGGCTTCCCTGGCCTATTTCGATCTCCAGACCGCCGATGATCAGGTGCAAATCGGCCAGGAGGGGGTGCGGGCGTCGCTGGTGAGCCTGCGGGATGCCCGGGCCCGCTTCCAGGCCGGCGTGGCCACCAAGCTCGAGGTGCTGGAAGCGGAAACCCAGCTGGCCCGCGATGAGCAGCTGCTCACCAATGCCCTGGCGATCCAGGCCATCGCCCGGCGCTCCCTGGCCGCCCTGTTGGATCTCCCCCAAGACGTCACCCCCACGGCCGCCGATCCGGCCCGGGTGATCGGCACCTGGTTGCCATCGCTGCAGGAGAGCATCGTGGCGTCCTTTGCCTTCCGCGAGGAACTCGACCAGATCCTGCTCGATATTTCGATCGCCAACAGCTCCGCCAATGCTGAGCTCGGCAGGGTTCAACCCTTCCTGAGAATCGTTAACAACTTCGGTTTCGCTCGTTCCTTTGGCTATGAGTTTTCCCCATCGGTGGTGCCATCGATCACCGGTTGGAATGTCGACAACTCGGTGGGACTGAATCTCAACTGGACCATCTACGACGGTGGCAGTGCCCAGGCCAGCTATCGGGGGCAGAAACAGAAAGCCCAGGAGAACCGCTTCTTGTTCGCTCAGAAGCGCAACACCATCCGCGCCGATGTGGAAAGGAGCTTCTATGAGCTCGATAAGAACAACCGCAACATCCTCACCACCTCCCGCGAGGTGATCTCCACCCGCGAATCCCTGCGGCTGGCTCGTCTGCGCTTCCAGGCCGGTGTCACCACCCAGCGTGAGGTGGTGGACACCCAGCGCGACCTCACCCAGGCCGAGGTCCGCTACTCCTCCGCCATCTCCGACTACAACAAGGCCCTAGTGGAGCTGCGGCGTCGCACCGGCCTCGATCAGATCGCCACCTGCGAGCCCCCCCGCCTCCCCGCCACCAAGGCCGTGGTGCCAGGGGCCACCGACGTCCCCGTGGAGCCCCTCCCCCTCGTTCCCGCCTGCCCGGCAGCCAATCCCAAGCTGCCTTCGGCCGTCAATCGCCGTTGAAGCCTTGGCCGAAGGTCTCCCTGCTGCCCCACTCCGCCCTTCCCTCAGCCTGCCCCAGACCCTGAGGCTGGGGCTTTTCCAGGCCTGCCTCGGCTGTCTGGCGGTAATCTTCGCTGGCCTGCTCAACCGCGTGATGCTCACCGAGCTCGGATTCTCCGGGCTGCTTGTGGGCACCTCGCTGGCCTTCGAGCAATTCGTGGCACCGTCGCGGGTGTTATTCGGTCAGATCTCCGATGCCCATCCGTTGGCCCGGCGCCACCGGGTTCCCTACGTGTTGCTGGGCACCGCCCTCTTCTGCGGGATAGCGGTGATCGCCGTGCCCATCATCTTCGGCGTGGGTCGCGTTCTCCATCAGGGCTCTCCAGCCGCCAGCGTCCCGGCCGTTGTGGCCCTGGGAGCGCTGTTCGCTTGCTATGGCCTCGCGACCTCCCTGGCCACCACCCCCTACCTGGCCCTGGTGATCGACCGCACCTGCGAGGAGGAGCGATCCCGCGCTGTGGGCGTGATCTGGTGCATGCTCACGGTGGGCATCGTGGTGGGAGCGATCCTGATCAGCTTCAGCCTTCGCTCTTTGGATGGAATCCGCGATCCACGGCTGCTTGAGTCCACCCTCTCCGCCTTCATGACCAAGGTGGCGATCGGCGTGATGGGCCTCACCGTGATCGCCACCTGGGGCATGGAATCGCCCGCCGATTCGCTGGGGCTCTCCCAGGAGGGGGGCCGGGAGGATGGTGTCACCCTGCGGCAGGCCTGGACCTTGATCCGTTCCAGCAGCCAGGTGCTGATCTTCTTCTCGTTTTTGATCCTCTTCACGCTCGCCCTCTTCCTTCAGGATCCGGTGCTCGAGAGTTATGGGGCCCAGGTGTTCGGCATGCCCATCGCGGCCACCGCCCAGCTCAATGCGTTCTGGGGGGTGGGGACCCTGGTTGGCCTGCTGGTGGCGGGTCTCTGGATCGTGCCCTGGCTTGGCAAGCTGGCCACGGCCCGGCTCGGCTGCCAACTGATCGCCCTCAGCCTGCTGCTCCTGTTGCTCAGCGGGTTCACTGCCAGCGTTCCCACCCTGCAGCTGGTGATGGTTCTGTTCGGCCTGGCGGCGGGAATCGGCACCAATGGCGCCCTTTGTCTGATGCTGGATCTCACCCTGCCGGAGGTGGCCGGCACCTTTGTGGGGGTTTGGGGTCTGGCCCAGGCACTCTCCAGGGCGGTGGGCAAGGTGATCGGCGGCGGCCTGCTCGACCTAGGCAACCTGCTCAGCGCTTCGGGCCTTCTTCCCAGATCGGTGGGCAGCTACCCCGCCTTTGCCCTGGTGTTGGGCATTGAGCTCCTGGTGGCGATCTCGGCGCTGCTGATGCTGCAGCGTGTGAATGTTCGCCAGTTCCGCCACGACACGGGTCAAAGCCTGGCGAAGGTGCTCACGGCGGAATGGTCATGAGCGACTCCCTGTATCCCCCGATCCCTGTGGCAGCCGATGCCGGGTCCTCTCTCCTCCCGGCGGGTCTGGAGGCCCTTCTCGATCGGGTTGCGGAGCGGCAGCGCGGCGATTTCGGTCACATGGCCTCCACCCACAAGGCGGATGGTTCCCTGATCACTGCCTGTGACCGTTGGAGCGATGCCACCTTGGTGGAAGGACTGGCGAGCCTCTATCCCGAGGAAGGGGTGTTAAGCGAGGAGGGGGATCAGCGGGTTCCCCTCACGCCGGCCTACTGGGTCGTTGATCCCCTCGATGGCACCACCAACTTCGCGGCCGGCATTCCTTACTGGGCGATTTCCCTGGCGCGCTTCGAGCACGGCGAACCTGTGCTGGCCGTGCTTGATGTGCCGCCCCTGCGGCAGCGGATCGTGGCGGTGCGGGGACGGGGCGCCTGGCGCAATGGCAAGGTTCTGCTGCCTCCTTCTCAGCAGAGTCATCCGGTGGGCTGCGCCTCCCTGTGCAGTCGCTCGATCGGCGTGCTTCAGAAGCTGCCCGACCGCCGTTTTCCCGGCAAGATTCGCCTGCTCGGTGTCGCCAGCCTCAATCTGGTGAGCGTGGGGATGGGACAGACCGTGGCGGCTCTTGAGGCCACCCCCAAGATCTGGGACTTGGCGGCCTCCTGGCTTGTGCTGAGCGAACTGGCCTGCTCAGTGCAATGGCTCAATCAGAGCCCCGTGGCGATTCCTCCAGGCACCGATCTGGCGAACACCGATTTCCCCGTGCTCGTGGCTGATGGGCCGGAAACCCTCGATCGGTTCATGCCCTGGGGCGAGGCTCTGCTGGCCTAAGGACCCTCAGCTTTACTCAAACGGACGATCCAACCCTTATCTGGGGAGCCTGGGCACCGGGACCCAGACTTCACGGCGCCTCATCAGGCCTGATAACGGAGATCGCCTTGGCTGCGGAGAGGACAGCAGGCTGGATGGAGCGGCTCTCCCCCAGCGCTGGCAACTCAAGGATTGGCTTCCAAGTGCGGTCGACTGCCCCCTTCGCCAAAAGCCTGAGGAAGTGTGGTAGGTTATTGGACTGCTTGGGAAACCGAGCAGCCGGAGCTGAGCTCGAGGCGAACGGTGAGGCGCGAGAGCGCTGAACTGAAGAGGCTGGGGAGAAGAGCCGGAAGGGTGAGCTGCTAGGTTCACCAAGTCCTGAACGAAGCGGTGCGAGCCGAACGAGCAGGGCCGACCGACAACGAAGGAGGCGCGAGCCGCTGATGTTGTAGGTTGAGA
>CALRXC020000038.1:0-42534 GCA_943372025.1 Synechococcus sp. UW140
CCTGTCGCAGCGGCGAGGGTGCGGGCACTCCAGTGGGTGCTGCCATCGGTGGGTTTGGTCTGCAGAGCCCGGTTGATCACCTCGGCCACTGTGTCGTCCTCGTAGGTGCGAGGCCGGCCTGGACGCAGCTCGTCATGCAGGCCCTCCAGACCCAATTCCCGGTAGCGCTTGCGCCACTTGCCGACGGTCATGCCCGTCAGGCCCATCCGCTTGGCGATCGATGTGTTGGTTTCGCCAGCACCGCAGGCCAGGACGATCTGGGCGCGCTGCACGATCGAATGCGGGAGCGAGCGAGAGCTGGCGATGCCCTGCAGTTGCTGAACCTCGTCATCGCTGAGGAGCAGCGGTGGCATCGGACGACCAAGCGCCACGGAACACCCCGGGAGAGACTCCATATTCTAGAGGCTATTTCCGGGACGGCACACTAGGTTCAGGATCAATATCCTTCCGCGCCGGAGCCGAGGGCAACCAGGAGCTCTTTCGGCGCGCGCTGGAAGCCCTGATCACCGAGGAGCGATCCAAGCAGCATCACGTGCTCGCTGATCGGCTGGCCGCCCATATCCAGCTCAACAGACACAGCAAGACCACGGCCCCAATCACCCCGGTCAGCCTCAACGGTGCATCTCGCCTGCTCCTGGAGCTGCGGCCTCAGCGCAGGCTGGCGTATCTTCTCCTTCCAGCATCTGTGTTGCAGGCCTGTTCGGAGCTCTTCTGATGGCGAATCATTACCCCAGGAAGTTCCTGATGCCCTCTGGATAAAAGCTCTACTTGTTCACGGTGCCCGTTGGGGCAGTGCCGGTGGTCACTATCAGCACCTTTTAGAGACGCCCGAAAACAAGCAGCAGCTCGGAAACCAACTTTTCCGCTTCCTGGGTTGCGGTGAAGTAAGGGGCAACTTGAACGTTCTGGCGCTGATTGGCAAGCCGTGCAACGAGGCACTCTTCAGCACGAGATCTTCGAAGGAAAAAAGGTCTCTGCTTTCGTTGATGGTGATGCGATCATCGTTCACGTCAGCTGTCGTGAAGACGCAGGGCCTCTCACGAAAACCGTACCCTATGCATTGGCGATTACCCTAGAGGTAGATCCAGTCAATGGGGAAATTTACACTGAAGTTAGAGAGCGCATTCAGAGCAGAGAACGGGAGGCTGCAACAAAATAACCATAAAGAAGCCAGCAGCACCCATCGGGTCCTTCGTCGAGCGCTTGACAGCGCCAGCTGGGCCGAGCCCCCGCTCATCACCCCTCGTGCCGCCCCACCGGCAACGGCCTATGCGGCAGCGCCCCCTGCACCTGGCCCAGGGGCAGTTCAAACACCGGTGAGCCATGGCGGGCCAGGGGCCAGCGGCGCAGTCAGTAGCGGTTGCCGTGCTGGTCAGCGCCGATCACCTGGAAGAGCCAGGCATCGGCTCCGGCCGGATCCTGAGGCTCAAGAACCCCGATGGCAGCAAGCGGGAGCTCGATGCAGTCGCCCTGGTGAAGGTCCATGGACGGGCTGCCACGAAGGGTGCCGATCTGGCAGCGCACACCCCGCCAGGAGCGGCTGGCGCTCAGCCACCAGGAGATCAGCGGCGCCACCGGCCTGACCGATCGCCCCTGGCCGAACAGCGATGGCCTGCGGCTGCATTGGCACTGCCGGCCCGCTCCAGTGAGCCAGGGCTATGAGCCCGGCACCGTGGCCGTCTCGCTGTTCTTCACCAACCAGCGCCCCAAGGCCGCCACGTTGGTGCAGCGCGATCAACACTCCGCCTTCCAGGCTGAGGGCGCGCAGCAGCAGCGCCTTGATCCGCGAGATGGTGGAGCGCTGTGAGCGGCGCCTGCTGATCACCACCTTCAACATCTACCGGGGTGGTTTCATCGCCGAACTCTTCGAGCGGATCCAGCAAAGGCTGGAGGCCAACCCGGCGCTGGAGGCACGGATGGTGATCAACATCCCCCGCCCAAAAGGCAGCACCGTGGTGGCCGATCAGCTGCGGGAGGCCTTCGTGCAGAAGACTTGGCGTGCGCTCTGGGATTCCAACAGGCCTCGCCCGGTCGGCTATTTCGACCCCCGCTCCCTGGATCTGGCGCGCGCTCGCCCCACGGTCTTCCACGTCAAGTGCTGCGTGGCCGACACCGAGTTGCTCGTGACCAGCGCCAACCTGAGCGAGAGCGCCCAATTCGACAACTGCGAACTCGGGATCCATTTCCCCCACAGCAACCCGTCGGCAGGCAACAGCAGCTCACCAGGCAACAGCCGGACTGATGCGGTGTGGCAGCACTTCGATCGGTTGATCCAGCGGCACCCGCCGGCGCTACGGCCGATCGAGGCGCCCCTCAACCCTCCTGGCCCACCAGATGACGCGGTTCCATAGAACCTGAGGTGTAGTCGATCCGATCCAGGATGGCCTGAGAACCGCCCACCGAAGTGTTCCCCCTGTTCATCTACTCGACCCGCAGCACCCGGTGCCGCAGCACCGCCGCGTGCCAGGACAGGGAATGGAACTCCGTATCGATTCCCGGTTCAGAGATTCGGCCCCTCGAGAAGCGGATCGACGGAGGTGGGCCTCAATCCCGCTCCAGCAGGCAGGCGATCTGGTTGCGGCCATTGCCCTTTGCCAGCTGCAAGGCACGATCGGCCCGGTGCAGCAGGTCATCAAAACTGCGGTCTTCAGGGCCAAGGGATGACAGGCCACCGCTGATATGCAGGGTCACATCGGAATGGGTGTGCACCCCGGGGAGGTGGGCCGTGGCACTGCGCAGGGCCTCCGCCACCACCATGGCCTGATCCACGCTGGTGTTGATCAAGAGCAAGCCAAATTCACCATCGCCGAGCCGGCCGGCGTAGTCCTGTTCGCGCTTGAAGCCGCGCACCAGATCGGCGAAATCCATCAGCACACGGTCGCCGGCGTGCTGGCCCCAGCGCTGGTTGATGCGGCGGAAATCGTCGATGTCGAAGCAGAGCAGGGCCAGGGGCAGATGGTCGGAGCGGGCCCGCAGCCATTCGCGCTCCCCGATCTCCAGGAAGGCCCGGCGAATCGGCAAGCCGGTGACCGGGCAATGGAGCGTGAGCCGGCGCAGTTCCAGCTCCCGCATCACCAGATCGGCCAGCCACTGCAACTGCTGCTGCTGCGTAGCGGTGAGCGGCGGACGGGGCTGCAGATCGATCACGCAGAGGGTGCCGAGGTTGTGCCCATTGGAGCTGCGCAGCGGCGCCCCGGCGTAGAAGCGGATCCCCGGCTCCCCCACCACCAGGGGATTGGCGCTGAATCGCGCATCCAGGCAGGCATCCGGCACCACCATCACCCCTTCGCCAGCGATGGCATGGGCGCAGAAGGCCGAGCTGCGCGGTGTCTCGCACACCCCCCCCAGGCCACGGGAGGCCAGGAACCACTGACGCTCCGCTTCCACCAGCGAAATCGCCACAATCGGCGTGCCGAACAGGGACGCAGCCAGGTCTACCAGCCGCTCGAAGTGGGGGTCGCTGGCGAGGCCGATGGCGGCATGTCGCTCCAAGTCCCGCAGCCGCAACGGCTCATCGGCAGGCACGGGATAGGGAGTCGGTAGAGCGGAGGCCATGGCCAAAGGGGTCGTACCTCAACGTAGGCGATCGAAGCGGGTCATCCGGGAGAACGGACGCTACCGAGGTCGAGAACCAACCGGGTGAAGCGTCCCGAACGGGACTCGATCCGACCGAACTCAGGCCGCTGGCGTGGCGAGGATCTCCTCGTAGCCGGCACAGCGGCGCTGATCAAGCTCGCCGAGATAGCGGCGCTCGCTGTAATAGGCCTCCTGGAAGCGGAGTGCATCACCATTGAGGCAGGCGAAGAGCTGGTCGATGCGCTCCTCCATGTCGAGCAGGGGGGCGGGAAGCAAATCCGCAAGGGGCTGCAGAGCTGTAGAGCCGGGGACCGCGGCCGGGGCGGGGCTGACCAGCGACGCTATGGAAGCGGAAGGAGCCGGCGGCGCAGTGGTGGCGGAAGCCTCGAGGAGCTGGGCGATGCAGTGCTCCAAGGTGGCCAGCCGCTGGGCGCTCCAGGCATCCAGCAGGTGGCGGCAGCGCTTGAGGGTGCGCTGCCGTTCCATCGAGGCCGTAGCGCCGCGAAGCTGCAGCTCGGGCTGACCCAGCGACAACCGCTGCACATCGGAGGGCTCTAGCAACGGGGTGAGCCTGGTGAGGAGGGTGGAGTGGTCGCCATCGAGCACCAGGCGGTCGCCCAGCAGCCGGGGCAGATCGAGATCAGCCAGCTCCTGGCCGGGGTCGATGCCGCGATTCACCTGCTCGAGCCGGCCGGATCCGAGGTTGTCCTCTTCGATCTCGCCGATCGTGGCCCAGAGCTGGCGGTGGTGCTGCAGGGCGAAATCTTCGAGATCGAGACGCCGCAAATTGGCCCGGATCCGGGAGCGCCAGGTGGGGCAGTGGAGGTAAAGCCGCAGCACCTCGGCCTCGGCTCGCTCTCGCACCCCCGCCTCACCGGGCTGTTCCCAGCGCGACGAGCGGCCATGCCAGCGCTGGCCCCGCACCTGCTGGCGCAGATCGTCCTCCAGCTGCAGGGTGAGGCGGGCCTGACCACCGGAGAGGCGCTCCGCCACCCTCTGCAGGTAATGGCTGCGCACCGCCGACTGGGGGAGCTTGCCGAGCAGTTCGACCAGGGCCGTGACCGCCTGCTGGAACTGATCGGCTCGGGCCAGGTCACGGCCGGCGAGCACCTGTTCAATCTGCCAGTCGAGCCAGAGCGGGGCCGCCTCCAGCAGGGCGCGGTAGTCGCCCGGGCCGTGGGCCCTGAGGTAGTCGTCGGGATCCTTGCCGGCCGGGAGGTGAAGCACGCGCAGCTCGAGCTGGCCCTGCAAGGCCAGCTGCTCCGCCTCGCCGATGGCCCGCTGGGCAGCGCGCACACCGGCGCCATCGCTGTCGAAGTTGAGCACCAGCCGCTTGCCGTCGCAGCAACGGCAGAGCTGGGTGATCTGCTGACGGCTCAGGGCCGTTCCCAGGGCCGCCACCGCATGGGTGATGCCGGCGGCATGGAGGGCGATGACATCGAAATAGCCCTCTACTACCACCGCCTGGTCGGCCCGGCGGATCGGGTCGGCGGCCCGGTCGAGGCCGAAGAGGTGTTGGCCCTTCTCGAACACCTCCGTTTCCGGTGAGTTGAGGTACTTCGGCTCGGCCCCGTCGAGGCTGCGGCCGCCGAAACCGATCACCCGGCCCTGCCGGTCGCGGATCGGCACCATCACCCGCTGCCGGAAGCGGTCATAATGGCCGTTGCCTCCCTTTCGGGGCACCACGAGACCGGCGGCCTCAAGCAGCTCCGGCTCCAGCCGCTCCACCTGCTGGAGGTGGCGCAGCAAGCCATCCCAGCCCGACGGCGCATAGCCGAGCTGAAAGGATTCCAGGGTGGCCTCACTGAGCCCGCGCCCCTCCCGCAGATAGGCCAGGGCTTCGGCCCCCTCCGGTGAGCGCAGTTGGGCCTGGAACCAGCCGGCCGCCAGGGTGAGCACGCGATGGAGCTTCTCGCGCCGCGAGAGCTGCTGGCGCAGCCGCTCCTGTTGGGGACCCTCGAGGGTTTCCACCGGCAGCTGGTATTTGCGGGCCAGCTCCATCACCACATCGGTGAAGCTGCCCCGCTGCAGCTCCATCAGGAACTTGATGGCGTTGCCGCCGGCGCCGCAGGAGAAGCAGTAATAGAACTGCTTCGCCGGCGATACCGTCATCGACGGCGATGTGTCGTCGTGGAAGGGGCAGATCCCCACGAACTCCCGCCCCTTCTTCTTGAGCACCACGTGCTCTCCCACCACATCCACGATGTCGGCGCGCTCCTTGACGGCCTCAATCGTTCGGGGGTGGAGACGGGGGCTGGCCAAGGACGGCAAGGGCTGGGGGTTGGGGTGAGGAGAACCGGAGGGAGGGGCGGGGCAGGGAGCGAGGGCGGAAACTGGGAAGCTGGAAGCCCCTGGGGTGGGTGACGGTGGTGCGGCAGGAACAAAAGTGCTGGTGAAACCGATCGGACGGGATGGTGCCAGTTCGGGAGGTTCCTCCTGCGGAGGCTCCGGCCAGCGGTCATGGATGGGCGGAGTGGCGCGGGGTCGGAGCGCCCACTGGCAGCTGACGAGCGTCGGTTGATGGGGCGCTTACCCCACAGATGGAGGCGAAGGTCTCCGCATTGTGATCCATCACACCAGGGATGGGGCCCCTCGCAAGGGTCGGTTCTGGCGCTGCTGGCCGGGGCCTTCTGCTTCAGCCTGATGACGGTGTGCGTGAAGCAACTCAACGGCCGCCTGCCGGTGGCGGAGGTGGTGCTGGGCCGAGCCCTGGTGAGCGTGGTGCTCAGTGGCTGGCTGGTGCGCCGGGCCGGCCTCGATCCGCTCGGCCAGCGGCGCGGGCTGCTCGCCCTTCGCGGGGCCGTGGGAACCGCTGCCCTCTTCTGCGTCTATCTGGGGGTGATGCGGTTGCCCCTGGCTGCCGCCACGGTGCTGCAATACCTTTACCCCTCCGTCACCGCCCTGCTGGCCTGGGCGTGGCTTGGCGAACGGCCCGGATCCCTCATCGCCCTGGCGATGGCGCTGGGTTGGCTGGGGGTGCTGGTGATGGCCCACCCCCTGGGCGCCGCTGGCTCCGGCCCCAACCTTCCCCTGGAGGGTGTGGCGTGGGCGGTGGCTGGCGCGCTGCTCACCGCAGTGGCCTATGTGAGCGTGCGCGAACTGGGCCGCAGCGAGCATCCCCAGGTGATTGTGCTCTGGTTTCCCCTGATCTCGCTTCCGCTCAGCCTGCCCCTGGTGGTCCTCCACCCCACCATTCCCACCCTGCCGGAACTCGGCTGGTTGCTGGGGGTGGGCCTGTTCACCCAGCTGGGCCAGATCGGCCTCACCCACGGCTTGGTGCACCTACCCGCCGCGCAGGCCACCACGATCGGATACGCCCAGGTGGCCTTCGCCGCCCTGTGGGGCTGGTTGGTGTTCGGAGAAGGGATCGGCGCTCCCACCTTGGCGGGGGCAGTGTTGATTCTGGCGAGCATCCTGGTAGGCCAGGCAGGCAAACAGACCATGCTTCAATCAGCCGGGAGATGGCTGGGGCATGGGGCTGCTCCCGAACAGGAGGACTGAGGCACCAGCCATACACTGGCGCGCGCAGACAGCGGCGGTGCAGGATTTGTCCATTACCCATGGGATGGAATGCCTCCTGGCCCTGACGGGAACGGTTCAGGCCGGCGTCGCCGCTGGAGGCGCCGAACAGCTCCTTGATCCCCCCACGTTCCGTGATGGATTACCTCTTCCCCTCGTGACAACAGTGGTTGGTGCTCTCTTTCTGGGCACCTTGGCGATCAGCCGCTTTGCGCTCCGTGCCGGCATCCCGGCCATTCTCGGAGTGATGCTGTTGGGCCTGATGATCAACACCAAAACCCCTTTGATCGGTCACGAAACGATCGAGTGGCTGCACACCCTGAGCCTTTCGATGCTGTTGTTCTATGCCGGCCTGCGCACGGAACTGCGCTCGATCCGTGGCTTTCTGGAGTATGGCCTCACCCTGGCCGTGGGAGGTGTGCTGATCTCCACCCTGCTGCTCGGTCTGATCATCAACTTTGCTTCCTCTCCCACGGCTGATGGCATCGAACTGGGCTTCAACAAGATGCCGTTCGCCGTGGCGATGCTGATCGCCGCCTGCCTGGGATCCACCGACGCGGGCGCCACGATCAGCGTGCTGGGCGGCATGGCGAAACCGCTGCCGAAACGCCTGAGTTCCCTGCTGGAATTCGAATCCTCGGTGAACGATCCTGCCGCGATCTTGGTCTTGGGTGCGGTGGTGGGCCTGTTCACGGTGAGTCACACCGGTGGCGGCGAAATGGTGCTGATGGAACAGATCCAGTTGTTTCTCCAGAAGATCGGCTCCGGATTGATCGTGGGCGTGATCCTTGGCTACCTGGCGCGCTTCAGCCTTGAACAATTCGTGGATCACAGCCACCAGCTGTTGATCCTAGGCGTGGCGATAGCCCTGCTCTCCTATGGCTTGGCAGAAATCCTTAGGGGATCCGGCTTCATCGCCGCCTATGTTACCGGGCTGTTCATGAGCAATCACATCTATCGAAACACCCGCGTCAATGCCGACATGCTAGTGGAAACATTGCTGCCCTTTAACACGATGACGGAGATCACAATTTTCCTGATCTTCGGACTGGAGATGCAACCGGCCAGGATGCTCGGCTCTCTGCCGGAAGGCATCGTGATTGCTCTGGGGATGATGTTCATTGCTCGGCCCCTCAGTGTGCTGGCCTTTCAGTGGCTCTCGCCCTTCAGCCTCAGGGAATCCCTGTTGATTTCCTGGTGCGGATTGCGCGGTGCCGTGCCTCTCGCCCTGAGCTTCACGGTGGTAGACGCAATACCTTATGTACGTGGAATCAATGCGGACCTGGTGCCGAAACTGGTCAGCAATGCTGAGGTGATCGTATTCTGCGTCGTGGTGCTCAACCTGCTGGTCCAGGGCCTGAGCCTTGGCCCCATCGCCCGCTGGCTCAACCTCGACGAAGACGACGTGCCGGCAGGGGCGGCCAGCCACGGCTAAACCTGGCCCCTCACCTCGCCGTCAGCTACGGCCGCGCTGACCGGGGAGGGGCAGGGGGTAGGTGATCCAGGACTGACTCGAGGGAGTGGCATCCGCTGCGGGCGCTGCTGCGGTTGCGGGGTCCGCCGGCGAGGGCTCCAGAGGCGCCGGGGAACCGGGCCGCGCCAGCCGCCAGCTCTGGCCGCGCTCCCCTCGGACCAGATACAGCTCGAAGGGGCTGTCGACCCGGATCCGATCGTCGGCGAGGCGCCAGTCGAACCGTCCGGCCAGCCGCAGGCCGCGGGCCTCCCCGATCGCCAGGGCCTGCTGCTCCTCCACCCGCACCCGGCTCACCTGCGGCGAGCCCGGCGCCTCCAGTTCCAGGGCCTGGGCGATGGAAGCCTGGGTGAGCTGGATCTGCAAGGTGAGGGCATCGAGCAACACCGAACGCGGTGGCTGGCCCGGCCCACCGCAGGCAACCAGGACGAGGGGAAGCAGCAGCGATAACAGCCCAACGGCGAGCCTGTTGAGAGCCCCGCGCCGTAGGGCCGGGGGGAGCGGGACATGGGTGCGGCATTGGGGCGACGGGGAAGGCAGCATGGGGGCGTTCGCTCGGATCTCCATGATCGGCTGGCTGCAGGGGCGACTGTCTGAAACCTGGCACCAGGGCGGTCGCTGCGGGCTTCTGCTGATCTGCCAGGGGGTGGGCTACGAGCTGCAGCTCAGCCAGCGGCACTGGCAGCGCCTCCCCGCCCCAGGGACGGAGCTCAGCCTGCATGTGCACCACAGCATCCGTGATGACGGCTGGACCCTGTTCGGTTTCGCCGACCGGATCGAGCGCGATCTGTTCCGGGAACTGCTCGCTGTGAGCGGGGTGGGCCCCCAGGCGGCCCTCGGGCTGCTCGGGACGCTCGAGGCCCGGGAGCTGGTGAGTGCGGTGGTGCGCAGCGATCTGCGCCGTCTCTGCCAAGCCCCTGGCGTGGGGAAGCGCACCGCGGAGCGCCTGGCGGTGGAACTGCGGCAGCGATTCAGACAACGCTTCGTGGCCCTGGTGGATGGGGCCGACATCAGCAGCGATGGGGATGACCTGCTGGGGGAAGCGTTACCGGATGCCGTTGGCGCCGACGAGGTGGGCATCACCCTGGCGGCCCTGGGCTATGAGGCCCTGGAGATCCATCGGGCCCTGCGGGCCGTGGCCGCCACGGGATTAGCAAACGATGCGCCGGTGGACAGCTGGATCCGAGAATGCCTTCGCTGGCTATCCCGAGTAGCGGCCTGAACATCGGCGGCGGCTGGCATGAGGGCGGCAATCGCCCGGGAATTGCGAATGTTGACCAACTGGGTACCTCCGCCAGGTAAAGTGGTTGTTTGCACCAATCGGGGCCCGCACCCGCCCATGCCGCTCACCACCACCAAGAAGCAGGAACTGATCAACGGTCACCAGACCCACGGCACCGACACCGGCTCGGTTGAAGTACAAGTGGCGATGTTGAGTGAGCGTATTCAGCAGCTCAGCGGGCACCTGCAGAAGAACATCCACGACTTCTCCTCCCGCCAGGGCCTGCTCAAGATGATCGGTCGTCGCAAGCGCCTGCTTGGCTACCTGCGCTCCCAGAGCGAACAACGCTATCTGGCGCTGATTGAGAAGCTCGGCATCCGCGGCTGAGCATGGCGGCCCCGCGGGATCGACGTCGTTTCGTGTCCAAGGGCTCGGCTGGCAAAGGGAGTTCCGGTTCACCCACCAAGAGGAGCGCAAGCACCTCGTCAGCTGCCCAACCAGACCCAAGCAAGGCTGGCAATAGGAAAGCCGGCCAAGCCAAAGGTCGTGCCTCCAACCAGGTTATCCCCGATGCGGTGGCCAACAGAATGGCTCGGCGCATTGCCTTGGCCACTGGCCTGCCCACCCTGTTGGGCATGGCTGTGTTCATTGCCAGCTATCTGTTGGTGAGCCGTCACATTCTGGACATCCCCCCTTCGGCCACCCTGTTGGCCTCAGGCGGATGTTTCTTATTGGGCCTGTTGGGGCTCAGCTATGGGGTGCTTTCTGCCAGCTGGGAAAACGAGCCTGGCAGCCTGGTCGGCACCGAGCAGATCGGCCTGAATATGGAACGAATCCGCAGCTCACTGCGGGCGATGCGGCAGGGCAATCCAGGCACCCCTGAAGGCTGAATGAGGCCTATTGGCATGGGCAACTCTCCGGATCGACAGACACCAAAGCAACACTGAGAGTCGATCGGGCCGCTAATAGCTCAGGATGGCGACCCATCAAGGGGCGAGAGCAGTGAAGCCCGAAAGTCGGCTATGGAAAGGGTCTGCACCGCCGATTCCCCATCGGCCACACAAAATTGGGGCCCCAGGCGGACATAGCGGCTGAGCTGCGCATCCAGCACTCGGGCCACAACCGGCACCCGCACCCCCACCTCCTCCTGGCCAAGTCGGTGCTGCTGAAGGCACTCCCTCAGCCGATGCTGGATCGCGATGTCGCCGGCTTGTTCCGCTGGCAGCTCCACCACGAGTAGGCGCAGGTCCTCGATGCTGCGGCAGTCGTCCACGATCAGCTGCACCCGTTCATCGCGGCGGTCCACCGCCGCCCACACCAGCAGCCGGGCATCCACCATCAAGTGGTCGGCCAGGCGCGCAAACGACTTGGGAAACACCACCGCCTCACAGCTGCCAGTGAGGTCCTCCAGCTGCAACACCGCCATGCGGTCGCCCTTGCGGGTGGTCACCTGGCGCAATTCACTCACCATCGCCACCACGCTCACCTTGGCCTTGTCGGCCTGCTCCTCCAGGCTGGCCAGGCCGATCGGGGTCAGCAGGTTCACCTGGCTGCCCAGCTGGCGCAGCGGGTGGTCTGAGATGTAGAAGCCCAGGAGCTCCTTCTCCAGCTTGAGCTTCTCCCTGGACGGGTAGTCGGTCACCGGGGCGGCCTGCGGGGCGGTGGACAGGTCAGCAGTGGCGGCGCCGGATACGGCGGAGGGGGTCGCGAACAGATCGAAGAGGTTGCCCTGGCCGCTGGCCCGGTCCTTCGCCCGGGAGGAGGCCCAATCGAGAATCAGGTCAAGGTCGGCCATCAGCTGGGCCCGGTTGGCGCTGGGCTCAAGGGCATCGAGGGCGCCGCAATGGATCAGCGATTCGATCGCGCGGCGGTTGAGCTGCTGGCCGCTGAGGCGGTCACAGAGGTCCGCCAGCGACTGGAGGGGACCATCGCTGCGACGTGTCTCGATCAGGGCCCGGATCGCCCCTTCACCGAGGTTGCGCACCGCCGAGAGGCCAAAGAGGATGCGCTCGCCCACGGGCGTGAAATCAATGCCGGAGGCATTCACATCGGGCGGCATCACCTCGATGCCCATCGCAATGCAGTTGGCGATGTAGCGCTGCACCTTATCGCTGGCGCCCGCATTCACCGTAAGCAACGCGGCCATGTAGGCCACCGGGTAATGGGCCTTGAGGTAGGCCGTCTGATAGGTCACGGCGCCATAGGCGGTGGAATGGCTTTTGTTGAAGCAGTACTCGGCGAAGAGCACCATCTGCTCGAACAGACCCTCCGCAACGCTGGCCTCCACCCCCCGTTCGGTGGCCCCCTGCACGAACAGGCTCTGGTGCTTCTCCATCTCGCTCTTCTTTTTCTTGCCCATCGCCCGCCGCAGCAGGTCGGCCTCGCCGAGGGAATAGCCGGCCAGATCTTGGGCAATCTTCATGATCTGCTCTTGATACACCATGATCCCGTAGGTCTCCTTGAGGATCGGTTCGAGCTTGGCGTGGGCCACATCGATCCGCTCACGACCGTGCTTGCGGTTGATGAATTTGGGGATCAGACCGGCATCAAGCGGGCCGGGCCTGTATAAGGCCAGGATCGAGGAGATGTCCTCAAGGGACGAGGGTTTGAGGTCGCGCACGATCTGGCGCATACCGCTTGATTCAAGCTGGAAGATACCCTCCAGATCGCCGCGGGCCAGCAGGGCATAGGTGCCTTCATCGCCAACCGGCAAGGCATCGGGATCCACCCGCACGCCGCTGCTTTGCTCCACAAGATCGAGGGTTTTCTGGATCATGGTGAGGTTTTTTAGACCAAGAAAATCCATCTTCAGCAGCCCCATTGACTCCACGTCCTCCATGAAGTACTGGGTAATCACCTGCCCATCATTATTGCGCTGCAACGGCACTAGCTCATCGAGGGGATCGGCGGCGATCACCACACCGGCAGCATGAACGCCAAAGGTCTTGTTGGTGCCTTCAATGCGCATAGCCAAATCCACCCAGTGCTTCACCTTGGGATCGGCTAGGTATTTCTCGCGGAATTCGGCATTCGGCGATTCGGCGCCGATCATCTCCTTGAGTTTGGCGGGCTTGCCACGGGCCACCGGGATCAACTTGGCGAGGCGGTCGGCCTCGCCATAAGGAATATCGAGCACGCGGGCCACATCTTTGAGCACCGCCTTGGAGGTCATGCGGTTGAAGGTGATGATCTGGGCCACCTTGTCCTCGCCGTAGCGCTGGGTCACGTAATCGATCACCTCGCTGCGGCGTTCGATGCAGAAATCCGTATCAATATCCGGCATCGATTTGCGTTCCGGATTCAGGAAGCGCTCGAACAGCAGACCATGCTCCACCGGATCGATATTGGTGATGCCCAGGGCCCAGGCCACCACCGAACCGGCCGCCGAGCCCCGGCCCGGCCCCACGGGGATTCCGTTGTCGCGGGCGAAGCGGATGTAGTCCCACACCACCAGGAAGTAGGTGGGAAAACCCATCTGCTCCATCACCTGCAACTCGAACTCCAGCCGCTCGCCATAGGCCGGTTCAAAGGAATCGCTCGCCGCCAGGCCGAGCCGGTGGCGCAGTCCGGCCTTGGCCACCTCAGCCAGATAGGTCACAGCCGTGTGCCCCTCCGGGATCGGGAAGCGGGGCATCTGGTAGCGACCAAGAATGTCGTAGTCCTCCACCTTCTCGGCCACCCGGGCCGTGTTGGCCACCGCCTCGGCCACCAGATCGGCCTCCAGGTGATCGGCAAACAGCGCCAGCATCTCCGCTTCGCTGCGGATGTACTCGGTGCCGGTGTAGCGCAGCCGTTTCTCGTCGCTGATCAGCTTGCCGGTGAGCACACAGAGCAGGGCGTCGTGGGCCTCCACATCGCCCACACTCAGGTAATGGGCATCGTTGGTGGCGATCAGCGGGATGCCCAGCTCGGCGCCGATGCGGGCCATCTCCACGTTCACGATGCGGTCCTCAATGCCGCCGTGGTCCTGAATCTCCAGATAGAAGTCGCCTGCGAACACCTCCTGGTACCAGGCCGCCACCGTGCGGGCCACATCCAGCCGCCCCTTGAGGATGGCCTGGGGAATTTCGCCGCCGAGGCAAGCGGTGGCCACGATCAGACCTTCGCTGTATTGGCGCAGCAGCTGTTTATCGATGCAGGCCCGGGCAAAGATGCCCCGGCCGCGCATACCGCGCAGGTGGCTGATGCTGGTGAGCTTCACCAGGTTGCGGTAGCCCACCGCATTCTTGGCCAGCACCACCAGGTGGTAGCGGCGCTCCTTTTTGGGCTGCGGATCCTCGATCGAACCGTTGATTACATACATCTCATTGCCGATGATCGGCTTGATGCCGGCCTTGCCGCAGAGCTTGAGCAGCTCGATGGCGCCGTACATCACGCCGTGGTCGGTGAGAGCCAGGGCGGGCATGCCCAACTCCACGGCCCGCTCCACCATCTGCGGCAACTGGCTGGCTCCATCAAGGAGGCTGTAGTCGCTGTGATTGTGAAGCGGAACGAAGGCCAAGGGGGCGGAGATCAAACAGCTTCAGGCTAGGGGACGACGCAAGGGGCAGTGTGTGATCGATGCCAGGACACGGTCGATACCCCAGATCTGGTGGCCCGGGTCCCAACCCATCGGCGAAGCGACAAGCTCAGGCGGCGGCGCAAGGGTCCTCAGGCCACCAGCGCCGCCGCCGGTCTGCTCGCCATGACCTGGGCCTCCTGCTCGTAGGCGTGGGCAAGCTGCAGCAGCCGCTCCTCCTGGAGGACCCCGGTGATCAGCTGCAGGCCGATCGGCAGGCCCTGGCCGTCGAAGCCGCAGGGCAGGCTCAGGGCCGGCAGTCCGGCCAAGTTGGCGGGGATGGTGAGCAGGTCGGCCAGATACATGGCCAGGGGGTCGTCGGTATGGGCCCCGAAACGGAAGGCGGTGGTGGGGGAGGTGGGGGTCAGCAACACATCCACGGCCTCGAAGGCGCGGTCGAAATCGCGACGGATCAGGGTGCGCACCTGTTGGGCCTTGCGGTAGAAGGCATCCACGTAGCCGGCCGAGAGGGCGTAGGTGCCGATCAGGATGCGGCGCTGCACCTCGGCACCAAAGCCTTCAGCCCGGCTGCGGGCGGTCATGCCAGCCAGGCTGTCCCCCCCTTCGAGGGCCTGGGCGCGAAATCCATACTTCACGCCGTCGTAGCGGGCCAGGTTGGCTGAGGCCTCCGAGGGAGCGATCACGTAGTAGGTGGCGATGCCGTCATCGAAGCGGGGGCAGCTCACGTCCACCAGCTCGCAGCCGAGGGCCTCCAACCTTGCAGCGGCAGCAAGCACCGAGGCCTTCACGACCGGATCCAGGCCCGGCTGCTCGAAGCATTCGCGGATCAAACCCACCCGCAGGCCCTTCACCGGCTGACCCAGGGCGGCGGTGTAATCGGGAACCGGCACCTTCAGGCAGGTGGCATCGCGGGGATCGGGCCCGGCGATCGCCTGGAGGATCTCGGCGGCATCGGCCACGCTGCTGGTGAAGGGGCCCACCTGGTCGAGGGAGCTGGCGAAGGCCACCAGCCCCCAACGGCTGACGCGGCCGTAGGTGGGTTTGAGACCCACCACGCCGCAGAAGCTGGCTGGCTGGCGGATCGAGCCGCCGGTGTCCGAGCCGAGGGCCGCCATGCACTCCCCCGCCGCCACGGCCGCCGCACTGCCGCCGGAGCTGCCGCCCGGCACCCGCTCCGGATCCCACGGGTTGCGGCTCGGGCCGAAGGCGGAGGTCTCGGTGGAGCTGCCCATGGCGAACTCGTCGAGATTGGTCTTACCCAGCAACACAGCGCCGGATTCCCAGAGGCGTCCGGTCACGGTGGATTCGTAGGGGGGCACGAAGCTCTCCAGCATGCGGCTGGAGCAGGTGGTGCGAATGCCCTGGGTGCAGAGGTTGTCTTTGATCGCCAGGGGAATGCCGGCCAAAGGGGGAAGCTCCGCGCCGGCGACCCGGGCGGCATCGATCCGATCGGCATCGGAGCGCGCCCGCTCGGCGGTGACCTCGAGGTAGGCGTGGATGGTGGGTTCCACGGCCTCGATCCGCTTCAGGTGGGTTTCGGTGAGTTCCCGGGCGGACACCTCACCCCGGCGCAGCTGCGCACGCCACTCGGCGATCCCCATCCACCCATCGATCCAGCTGGGGCGACGCTATCAGCCAGAGTCGGAAGCCATGCTGGTGCTCCGCAGCGCCGCCCACTTGCAGCGAGAAACGCGGTTCCGCGGGGCTCAAACGAGATCATCCGCCTCGGTGAGGGGTTCACCCCGCTGGGTGCGCAGCAGCTGATGCTCGATGGAAGCGGGCGCTTCGGAGCGGAGATCGGCCAGAAAAGGCTCCAGGGCCGCTTCCAGGGTGGAACGTCGCACGAATGGACCAAACCAATACACCGCATCCGGTGTGCGGGTCTGGACGCGAGCCCACCAAGCCAGGCCCAACCCGTTCGCAACGCTTCGCACAGGCCAGAGAAGCGGATTCATGGGCTGGGGAAAGGGTTGGGTTCCATTCTGAACCTCGGGCTTCACGCCGTCCGCCCCGGTGCTGAGCCGAGCACCGGCGACGGCTGGGTTGCGGCATGAGCCCCGCTCACCAGCAGGGTCACAGCCGGATATCGGCCTGGAACAGGCTGGGTTCGGAGGCCACCGTGGCATGCCAGGTGGTTGCGGTAGAGCCCTCTAGGGCTCCGGCGTCCCCGATTCCGGCCGATGGCGCCTGCCCTTCTTGGGAAGGTTCGCTGAGGTCAGTACCGACAGCCTCACCGCTGGATTTCCCTCCCGAGGAGGGGCCTTCGCCAGATTCCACTGCGGGACTGACCTGGCTGGAGGGGCTCTTGTCTGCGGTTGGTTCCGGGTAGAGCAACTCCGGCGCCGGGTCCTCCCCAGCGGACAGATCCGGAGGAGGAGCCAGCCACGCTGGAGCAGCGCTGGCTATCCCATCGTCCGTGGGGCCATCGTCCATGGCCCCGATTTCGATGGCCTCGGCGTCGACGGCTCCGGCGTCCATGACTTCGTCGTCCATGTCTTCGTCGGCTCCCCCAGCTGCAGAGAAGCGAGAGGAAGCCGGCTCGGGATCCAGGGGGCTAGGAACCGCTTCCACTGGAGCCGGAATCGGGAGGGCAGGCCTCACCAGGCGCGGAGCGGGGGAGGTGCCAGCGAGCCCCTTCATCCAGCTGCGGCGGGCCACCTCGTAGAGCAGCAGGGCCGTGGCCACCGAAGCGTTGAGGCTCGGGGTGGCGCCGCGCAGGGGGATGCGCACGAGCTGATCACAGTTGCGACGGGTCAGCAGGGAGAGCCCGTCTCCCTCCGATCCGGTCACGATCACGAGGGGACCCTCCAGATCCGCCTCCTCCAGGCTTACGGTGCCCTCTCCGGCCAGCCCGATCACCCGATAACCCTCCTGCTTGAGGGTGTCGAGGGAACGGTTGAGATTCACCACCCGGGCGATCGGCAGGTGCTCCAGGGCACCGGCCGCCACCTTGGCTACTGAACCGGTGAGGCCGGCATTGCGGCGCTGGGGCAGCACGAGGCCGTGGGCCCCGAGGGCTTCGGCGCTGCGCACAATGGCGCCGAGATTCTGGGGATCGGTGAGGCCATCGACGGCCAGCAGCAAGGGCGCCTCCCCGATGCCGCGACAACCTTCGATCAGGCTGGCCAGATCGAGGGTGTCCACGGCCGCGGGCTGCAGCACGATGCCCTGGTGCACGGCACCGCCGCTGATCTGGCCCAGCCGGGCCCAGGTGACCTCCTCCACGAGCACACCGGAGGCCTTGGCCTCCCGCAGCAACTGCAGAAAGCGGGGGCTGAAGCGCATCTCGGGGGTGCACCAGATGCGGTGAACCGGCCGACCGCTCTCGAGGGCGGCCTGGGCGGTGTGGCGACCCCAGATCAGATCGGAAGGAGCGGCGGCTGCGAAGCTCTCGGCCTCGCTCCGCTCCCGATCGGCAGCGGGGGCCGGAGCCGCCGCGCCGGATCCGCGCGAGAACAGCAGCGGTGCCGGCGGCCGGACGGACGGTGCACCGAAGGGAACGCGCCGCTGGGGCTGCCCATCTCGGAAGCGTGGGGCGGAGGGGCGGTCGGCGCCGAAGCGATCGGGCCCGCGCCGTCCCTGGAAGGGGGCGCGGACGTCTGCGCGGCGGGGCCTTCGGTCGGCCGCGCCGCGCCCCTCGGGTGGACGGCCAACGGCGCCCCGGCCGCCCTCCCCGTCCCGGCCGCCGTAGGGGGCACGGTCGCGGCGGGGTTCGAAGCGCTGGCCGTCGCGGGGGGCATAGGCCCGGCGTTCTCCGCCCGGGCGCTCGAAGCGGCCAGAGCCGGGCTCGGCGGCATAGCGGCCTCCATCACGGTCGCGGCCTGGCTCAGGCCGCGGGGCCCCGGGCCTGGGCGGGCGGCCGGCGGGGCGGCTGAAGGGGCGGTTGGGGGGATCTCCCCCGGAACCACGACGGGGGCCACGGTCGGTGGGACCGGTGGAACGGCCCTGGGAACGGCCTCCGGGACGGCGATCAGGGGACGGGCTCATGGGGTGCGGGGCGACGGGTTGGGTGGATCGGTCTTCGCGAGGTGGTCCAGGAGCTCGGCCAGCCGCCGTGGGTTCCGCAGAAAGAGCCATCCCAGCATCGTCTCAAATCCTGTGGCCTGCCCATAGATGGCGGCCTCCGAGCGGCGGGGTCCACGGCCGGCCCGGTTGCGGCCGCGACGCACCAGATCCAGCTCCTGCTCCATCAGCAGAGGTTCCAGACGCTGGAGGGCCTCCGCCTGAGCCTCGGCCCTCACGGCCGCCACCACAGCCCGATGGGCGCTGGCGGTGCGGGTGGCCTGGTGGCAGTGGAGCAGGCGCTGGTGAAGTTCCCAGACCGCGTCTCCGAGCCAGGCCAGCTGCAGGGGACCGAGGTCGACGCCGTTGGGCAGGGGCGGCTCCACGGGCAGCCAGAGCCCAGAGGATGGCGGACCGGAGGGATCGGCGGACGCCGCATCAAGCGGCGTCAAGCTGGCCAAGGGCACTCTCAAGGTCGGGCTTCAGGTGAAGGAAATCCTCCAGGCGCACCAGTTTCACGGTTTGCACCACGCGGGCATTGCCCACCACCACGAACTTCAGGGCGGCGTCGTTGCACTGCTTAGCCAGCTGCACGAGGGCTCCGAGGCCTGAGGAATCGAGGAAGTCGATCCGGCTCAGGTCGATCACCAAGGGGAGGCTGCCGCGGTGGATGTGGGCGGCCACGAACTCCGAGAACTGTTTGTCCGAATAGGCATCCAGTTGCCCAGTGAAATGGAACAGCACGCAGTGGGGCTGCCGTTCGTAGCCGCCCCGCAGGGATACCGTCAGTCGCTGCAGGTCGTTGATCGCTCCAACCCTCTCGGAAGCCTTCGCGGGCAGTGTAGTGATCGCGACCGCCAATGCCACATCCGCAACAGATCGTGGGCGAAAGCTCAGCGGCGCTGGGCCATCAACTCCGCAAAGCGGGCGAAGTGGTGGTCGGCATCATGGGGTCCGGGACTGGCCTCCGGGTGGTACTGCACCCCGAACACCGGCTGATCGCGTAGGGCCAGGGCCGCCACGGTGCGGTCGTTGAGATTCAGGTGGGTCACGATCACGCGATCAGCCGGCAGGGAGGCGGCATCGAGGGCAAAACCATGGTTCTGGCTGGTGATTTCCACCGAACCCGGGGAACCGCAGGGGTGGTTCAGGCCGCGATGGCCGTAGCCGAGCTTGAAGGTGCGGCCGCCGAGGGCCAAACCCAGGATCTGGTGGCCGAGGCAGATGCCAAAGAGGGGTAGATCGGCATGGGTCAGCAGGGCACCGGCCAGGGCGATTCCGCCTGTCACGGCGGCCGGATCACCGGGACCGTTCGAGAGAAACACCCCTTCAGGCTCCAGGGCCAGCACCTGTTCGGCGGTGGCGTCGGCCGGCAACACGGTCAAGGAGCAGCCATGGGCCACCAGCCGCTCGAGGATGGCCCGTTTGATGCCGAAATCGATCGCCACCACCCGAAAGGGGCGCTCCGGCGGGATCTGGAGGCGGGTGTCGAAGCTGGCGCGGCAGAGGTCGTTCCACTGGTAGGGCTGGTTCGTGCTCACGGTGGCCGCCAGGTTGAGGCCATCCATCGAGGGGGCGCTGCGCACCTGCTCCAGAAGCGAGGCGGCACCGCTGCCATCGCTGCTAATCGCGCCGTTGATGGCCCCGCCTTCGCGCAGATGACGCACCAGGGCGCGGGTGTCGACGCCACGGATCCCCACCACGCCGTGGCGGCGGAGCCAGCTCTCGAGATCCTCACGGCTGCGCCAGTTGCTGGCCACCGGGGAGAGCTGGCGGACAATCACGCCGCGCACGTGGGGATGGTCGGCTTCGTCGTCCTCGCCATTCACCCCCGTGTTGCCCAGCTCCGGATAGGTGAAGGCCACCAACTGACCGGCGTAGCTGGGGTCGGTCATCACCTCCTGATAGCCCGTCATGCCGGTGTTGAAGACCACCTCACCGATCACGGTGCCCCGGGCCCCGAAGGCCAGGCCCCGCAGCACCGTGCCATCGGCCAGTACCAAGAGAGCCTGCTGAGGGAAAGAGCCTGAGGCCTGAACCGGAACCTCCGCACCGGGATGGGGGGTCGTCGTCGCCGGGGGAGAGGAGGAGACCATGGCCGGGGGAACGGGAATGGGCGGGGAAGGGAACTGGTTGTATCCCGATCATCCCCCAACGGAGGATGACAAGGCAGTGCGCAGCCGCTCCAGCCGCTGCCAGGGGACGCCACTGGCCAAAACCTCCAGGGCCGTCGGCACCGCTTCGGCCACGCCGGGTGCCACACCTGCCGCCCAGAGCACTAGGGCGGTGTTGAGGGCCACCACCTGCCGCTGGGCCCGGCTGCCGCCGCCCTGGAGCACCGCCTCGAGAATGGTGCGGTTGGTGGCCAGATCGCCACCCAGCAGGGCTTCCAGGGGGGCCGGCTCCAGCCCCACGTCTGCTGCGTCGAGGCTCTGGCGCCGCCATTCACCCCGCTCGACCAGGAGCAGGTCGTTGGGGCCGCTGAGGGTGGCCTCATCCAGGCCGCCATGGCCATGCACCACCACGGCCCGGCCCGGGCCGAGCCGGGCGAGGGCTTCAGCCATGGGCTCGAGTTGATCGGGCCGTGCCACCCCCAGCACCTGGGCCTCCGGCCGCAGGGGATTCACCAACGGACCGAGCTGGTTGAACACGGTGCGTACCCCCAGGCTGCGCCGCAGCGGCGCCAAACCCACCAGGGCCGGGTGCCAGCCGGGGGCGAACACAAAGGTGACCCCCGCCTCCCGCAGGGCAGCCAGCACCCGCTCAGGCGGCGCCGCCAGATCCACACCGAGAGCCTCGAGGACATCAGCGGAGCCCACCCGACCACTGGCACTGCGGTTGCCGTGCTTGGCCACGGTGGCACCACAGGCGGCGGCGGTGAAGGCCACGGCGGTGGAAATGTTGAAGCTCTCGACCCCGGAGCCGCCGGTGCCGCAGGTATCCACCAGCGGCAGCGCCGGCCGGGCCGCGGGCACGGGGGAGGCCTCCCGCAGCACAGCCGCCATGGCCGCCAGTTCCGAACCGCTCACCCCCTTGGCCCGCAGGGCGGCCAGCAGGGCACCGGTGAGCACCGGTTCGATGGCCCCGGACAGCCAGCCGTTCATCAACGCGCTGGCCTGCTGGGGCTCCAGATCCCGCCGCTCCAACAGGAGGTCCAGTAGCCGGGGCCAGGGGACGGGTGGGGTCATCGGGGGTTGGGGGAAGCGGATCCTGGACTTGAGCGGATCCGCCAAGCCGTGATGGCCAGGCCGATAGGCAGGGCCAGAAAAAAGGCCCGGGTGCAGGCACACCGGGCCGGGTGATGGGGACACCCCCACTATCACCCGGGGACGCGGATTCTGGCCAGCATCCCCCCGAGCGGCTCAGGACTCGGCATCGGCGGTATCGAAGCCGGAGCCCACCGCCTCAGCCCCGGCGGCCAGGCCTGGACGGTAGCCAGCGGCCCAGATCGCCCGGGTGCGGTCCCGCAGAGCACTCCGGTCCAGCCCCCAGAGCCGCAGCACCCGCTCAAGATCGTCCTTCAGGTCGGCAGCACCGGGAAAGCCTTCATAACGGTGAAGCAGGCGGGCGGCGTCCACCAGATGGCCCTCCCCAGGGGTAGCCGCCGCCAGCAACTGATCGATCACCTGCCGATCGATCGCATGCAGCGGGTGGCTCTGCTCCGGCGTCGGAATCTCCGGCATGGCCCTGGCTCTTCGGCGGGGCTGCGTAGGTTAGTCGCTACCTTTTGGCGGAATGAATCGCATGGATGGACCGCGGCTCCGGCGCATCCTCCATTACCTGAAACCCCACCGCCGCATTGTGCTCATGGGGGCGGTGTCCCTCGTGGTGGTGAATCTGCTCGGGGTGAGCCTGCCCCTGATCGTGCGCAACGCCGTGGACGCCCTGCATGGCGGCTTCGCCCTGAGCGATGTGCTCCAAAAAGCAGGCCTGATCATCGCGCTGGCCACGGTGATGGGCCTGGTGCGGCTCTGGTCCCGGATCCTGGTGTTCGGGGTGGGCCGGCAGGTGGAGTCCGATCTCAAGCAGCGGATCTTCGAACACCTGCTGCTGCAGGAACCTGGCTGGGTGCAGAGCACGGGCAGCGGTGAGGTGATCAGCCGGGCCACCAGCGATGTGGAGAATGTGCGGCGGTTGCTGGGTTTTGCCGTGCTCAGCCTCACCAACACGGCCCTGGCCTATGCCCTCACCCTGCCGGCGATGCTGGCGATCGACCCCCTGCTCACCCTGGCGGCGGTGGGTTTATATCCGCTGATGTTGCTGGTGGTGCGACTGTTCGGCGGCCGGATGATGAAGCAGCAGCGGCGCCAGCAGGAGGCCCTTGCCCAGCTCAGCGACCTGATCCAGGAGGACCTCTCGGGCATCGGCGCCATCAAGATCTACGGCCAGGAGCTGATGGAACAGGAGGCGTTCGAGGGCCGCAACCGCCACTACCGCGATGCCGCCCTGAAGCTCGGGCGCACCCGTGCAACCCTTTTCCCTCTGCTCGAGGGCATCGCCTCGGTGAGCCTGCTGCTGCTGCTCGCCATCGGCAGCGGCCAGATCGAGAGCGGCCGGCTCACGATCGGTGACCTGGTGGCCTTGATCCTCTTCGTGGAGCGATTGGTCTTCCCCACGGCCCTGCTGGGGTTCACCCTCAACAGCTTCCAGACCGGCCAGGTGAGCCTGGATCGGATCGAGGCGCTGCTGCAGCGTCAGTCGCTGGTGGAGTCACCGCCGGAACCGATCGCCCCCGTCGAGCCCGCCCGGGGGGTGGTCGAGGCCCGCGGCCTCACGGTGCGCTATCCAGGGGCGGCGCGACCCAGCCTTGATGGCCTGAGTTTCCGGATCGAGGCCGGCGAACTGGTAGCGGTGGTGGGGCCGGTGGGCTGCGGCAAGACCACCCTGGCCCGGGCCCTGGGACGGATGGTGGTGGTGGATCCTGGTCAGCTTTTCTTCGATGGCATCGACATCACCGGTCTGGCCCTGGAGGATCTGCGGCGCCGGGTGGCCCTGGTGCCCCAGGAGGGCTTCCTCTTCACCGCCAGCCTGGCCGACAACCTGCGCTACGGCGACCCCCGCGCCCCGATCGAGCGGGTGGAGAAGGCCTCACGCCAGGCCCGCCTGGAAGCCGATGTAAAGGGCTTCCCCGATGGCTACGCCACCCTTGTGGGGGAGCGGGGCATCACCCTCAGCGGTGGCCAGCGGCAACGCACGGCCCTGGGGCGAGCCCTGCTGGTGGAGGCCCCCCTGCTGGTGCTCGACGATGCCCTGGCTAGCGTGGACAACAACACCGCCGCGGGAATCCTGGCGGAGATCCGGCTGCAGCGCAGCCGCTCCGTGCTGATGATCAGCCACCAGCTTTCGGCCGCTGCCGCCTGCGACCGCATCCTGGTGCTCGAGGAGGGCCGCCTGGTGCAGGAGGGCCATCACCGCGACCTGCTGAAGGTGGCCGGACCCTACCGGCGGCTGTGGGAACGGGAGCAGGCGGAGCGGCTGCAGGCCGCATGAGATGCAGGCCGGATGAATCAATGGGCCCTGCCGGCCTGATGGATCCCGGGGCGCCTTTGGCCTGAACAGATGTTGCCCAAACCCTGCAGAGGGCTCTGGCCTCGCTTCACTGGAAGCACCGTGTCGGGCCTGAGCGCCGATCAGCCTTCGTCCGGGCTCCACCACCCACCACCCCCATGACCACCACGCCAGGCCCCAGCATCCGCCCTTACAACCTGCGCTGCACCCTCACCTTCGGGGACATCTACGGCCAGATCCTGATCTGGATGGCCGTGATCTTCGTGAGCCTGGCGGCCGGCCTGGCCCTGATGGGCGCCTCCAGACCCATCTTCGCCCTAGTGGGAGTGGGCTTGATCCTGGTGTTGTCGCTTCCCTTCCTGTTGTTTGCCTTCACCACAACGCTGCTGAACCACATCGCCCTGGTGCCGGAGCGGGAAGCCTGAGGGGCGACCTAAGCTGTCTAAAGCGACAGCATGCCGTCCCCGACAACCATCGTGTTCAACAACCTGTTCAGTGACCTGCTCGGCACCGCCGGCTCCGGCACCAGCCAACCGGCGAGCTCGGCTCCGGCGCAGGAGTTGAGTCACGCCGTGCTCCACACCCCGATCGGGGCGCCCGCGGGGGATGGGGAAGGTGAAGCCCTTTTCGGCTGCGGCTGTTTTTGGGGTGCGGAGAAAGGCTTCTGGCGCCTGCCCGGTGTGGTCACCACCGCCGTGGGCTATGCCGGTGGCCAGGGCGTTGCCCCCAGCTATGAGCAGGTCTGCAGTGGACGCACCGGCCATGCGGAGGTGGTGCGGGTGGTGTGGAATCGGGAGCGGATCGACTTCAGCGATCTGCTCAAGCTCTTTTGGGAATGCCACGATCCCACCCAGGGCAACCGCCAGGGCAATGACCGCGGCAGCCAATACCGCTCAGCGATCTTCGTGAACGATCCCGAGCTGCTGGAGCTGGCCTACTCCAGCCGCGAGGCCTATGCCGCCCTTCTGGCCGCGGCGGCCTATGGGGCGATCACCACCGAAATTGGACCCGACCGAACCTTCTACGCCGCCGAGGCTTACCACCAGCAATACCTGGCCAAGCCCGGCAGCCGTCCCTACTGCTCCGCTCAACCCAGTGGGGTGCTTCTGGGCCCCTTTCCAGGCGCCACGTACCGCCTCCCCGATGTGGTCTGGCAGGCCTACGACTGGTCCGTGGCTCACTGCGTGCTGCGGGGGGACAACGCGCCGATCGCCCTGCCGTGAATCGGAATCCAGCTCAGCAGCACCGGCTTGCGGGTCGCCAGCCCAGAGCGATGAGCAAGGAAGCTCTGGCGATCGCCTCCGGCGCCAGCCTTCTGCTCGTCGTGGTGGGGGCAGCAGCTCCGCTGGAGGCCGCCCCTGGGCCGATGGGCTCCCCCTGGTGGGAGAACTACAACGTGCGTCAAAGCTACGTTTGCCCCGGCCGTGGCTCGGTAGTGCTGGAGCGTAACGACAGCCAGGCCTCCCTGCTCAGCGGCGGATTCCGCTCCACCCTCTTCCGGGAGCCCGCCAGCGGCAGCGAACTGAGTTTCCGCAACGATGATGTCCGTGTGACCCTGCAGGGCGATGTGCTCACCCTGGAGCAAGCCATGCGGCAGATCACCTGCCTACGCACCGAAGAGGTATGAATCCCCCCCCCGAACCCCTGCCCGACAGGGTGGTGATCCTGGGCCTGCTGGCCACCCTGATGCTCTGCTTCGCGCTGGTGTTTTGGAGTGTGCGGCTGGCACCGGGGCCTGATCAACGGCCCCTGCAATGGCGTGAGCTCCCCGCCGCCCCCAGCAACCGCCCCCTGATCTGATGGCTGAGGAGCCCACCGACCTGACACCCCGCCGGCTGCACCCCCTGCCCCGGGGGTTGGTGGAGCTCTACGGCCTGCTGGCCGTGCTGTTCGTGCTTGTGCCGGAGTGGATGGCCGGGGGGGCCCTGTTCGGCTTCCGGGAGGGGCGCGAGGGCTCCGACCTACCCCTGCCCTCCGGTGCCTGGAACCGGCTGCCGGAACTCCGCCTGGCCACGTTGAATCTGGCGGAGCTGCGCCAGCTGGCCCGCTCCGAACACCTCCGGGGCTATGCCGGCCTAGCCCGCGATCGGCTCACGGCTCGCCTGCTGCGGCGACTGCGGAAACGCGAGAAGGGTTCTGGCAGGAGGGGGTAGGGGCTGTGATAACTTCAACAAGCCGGGGCGTAGCGCAGCTTGGTAGCGCACCACTTTGGGGTAGTGGGGGTCGTGGGTTCAAATCCCGCCGCTCCGATTGTTCGGCCTGAAACCACCTGATTGCCGCCCCACTCCCAGGCGGCTTTTTTGTGGCTGAGGTGGCGTGTTGGTGGCGAGGCTCAACGCAGCCGCGTAGCGGTGTGAAAGCGCTCGAGCCACTGGTTCACTCGCCTCCGCATGCGCGGCGGCACCTCCTCCAGCAACTGGCCCAGCTCCATCGCGGCCAGGCGGTGGAGGATGCGCACATCCACATGCCAGAGGGCCTCCGCCTCCCGGATCAGCCGAGCCCAGGTGCGGGCGGTCTGCCAACGGCGCAACCGATCCAGCAGGGGATCCCTCTGGTGGGTGCGATCCGGCGGCAGCGTAGGGCCGTGCATGGGGCAGACCGACCAAGTTTCTCCAGGGTGTCGCCCTCACGCGGCGGGGGCAATGAACTGCTGGAGGGCTTCGGAGATCGGAAGACAATCTGCGCATGCCGTAGCGTCAGCAATGGGTCCAGCCCGACCCTCCTCGCCCCCTCCCCCGTTGGACCCAGGCGCCGGACACAACCAGCACAGTGGTCCAACGGGGGGTGGGTGCAACGCTTGGAAATCCGGGGGGCAGTTGCTGAGATCCAGGTGATTCAGTTCATCTTCGCGTTAACTCTGCGGATCGTGCCGTCGAAGCGGAACGGCCGGCGCTCGAAGTAGTCGAGCGACACCGTTGAACCAAGATCCACGCCCACATCAAACGTTTCGCTGGCGGAGAAGGCAGCCGGAACGGTGCGAGCAGCCGTGGTGCGCGCCACCTCCCGGCCATCGACGTTCAGCACCACCTCGGCCTGTGAGAGTGGCTTGGCACTGGCGAGGGTGGTCGTGACCTCAATGCGGTGCCTGCCGGCAGGAATCTTGTTCTTCGAGCGGGCGGTGTAACGCTCGATGATCATCATGTTGTACTCATAGACGAGTTGGCCCTGGTCCAGGTAGAGGCTGAGGCCACCCCTCGAACCCCCTAATGCGTACAACACACCGGAGGCATTCTCATTGAGATCCGCGTCGATGCTAACAGTGTTGCTTTCACGGCCTCGTCATGAAGTTATTCCGGTGGCCCTTGGTCATGCCTGAGCCAGGAAATTTCAGCTGCGGACTGAATGCATGGCCTCATGTAACCCCTTGACGAAGGCAATGGAACGCTGCATTGTTGGCTCCCACCAAAGTGAACTCATCATTCGAACGCTGCCCCCAAGTGACAGGCAAGGAACCCAAGGAGGCGAAGCGGAGAGTTGAAGGCGGCCTGTCCACTCGAGGGGTGTGTTCGAAGTGTCGCGTCTTTACAGATAACATCTGCAGACCTGCGCCTAAACTGCAAAATGAAATTTATTCACGGGGTCACCAAGGGAATCATCTGTCTTCCATGACGGCGGTAGATATGAAAATCACTGTCGGTAGTAAGGATCAATGGCGAATCGTTGATTTCCGCCAGCCGAATCAAGGCAGCGTCCGCAAGGGAAGCGGGGACATTCTCGTAGCGCTTAAACAAGGAACTGACAGAACCAATCTGCTCCTGCAACACGAAAGGCAGTTGAACAACTCCTCGTTCGATGAACCGCAAAGCCAATGAAGGATCAAAGCCCGACCGCTTGAGCAGAAAACAAGTCTCGGCAACCACAGCCTCACAGCTCAGCAGTGGAGGAGTCAACAGTCGAAACTGTTCTACAGCCCATTTGTGGTGAGTATCATTGCGACTTAGGAGGGCAACCCATGGCCCCGTGTCTAGCAGCACCGCCATGATCAGTTAATGCCAAAGTCAGACAGGTGAGCAGGATTAGAGGAAAGATCAGGCGGACCATCTTCACAACAACCCACGAGATCGGCCAAAAGATCAGCCGCGGATTGTGGCTGCGGGCCATCAACTCCTTGCTCTGAGGCCAGGAGGAACGCAGTCAATGCTCGTCGAACCAACTCAGACTTGCTCAGCCGACGTTGTTGCGCCTGCGCTGTGAGCTGGGCATCAAGGGCCTCGGTCAGCTTGAGTGAGATCACCGCCATGGAACGCATCACTTCAGGCCGCACCATCTTAACCCCTGACAGCAGGTATTACACCCATCGCTGGACGACCTTATTCGGAGCAGGTTGTCAGCGGTTTCTGCCCACGCCGTCGACGCTACGCTTGTCAACAGGAGATTCTCGCTCTCTCTTCCCGATCCTTCGAACGCTCCAGATCAGAAGCGGGCAAGGACTCATTGTCTTGACAAGCCACCCCCGCTCCCGTCTTCTGTATCTGGTTGTTAGAAGGTGATATGCCAAGCGCATCACAGTCTTCACTGGCCATCGTGGCCGCACCGAGAAGAAACCACGCTTCATTCAGCCCCAGCTGGCGCGCAAGCTACAAGTTCGGCACCGTCGCGGTGCTCTGTGGCCCTGGGCCTGCGGGTCCCCCGGGGTTTCCCCTGCCTGAGCGGTGGCATTCAATCAATGCTTGATCACAGCCCGGCAAATGCGTTGGGCGGCCTCGCGTCCGCCAAACAGATTGCGGGCCGCCGGGCCGATCTGGAGGGCACTGAGGCCACCCATCAGATGCACAGGGGTTCCTGGCCAGCTCAGGTCTGGCCCGAGAACCGGCCAGTCATCCACCAGCTCAATGGGATGTTGCTGATACAGCTGCTGCAACAGCGGGTGTTGGCTGACGCCCTGCTGATGCCCCGTGGCGAGCCAGATCCGATCCGCTGAAAGCCTCTGGCCTCCGCCGCAGACAATGTCCCACTCACCGGAATTCCAATGTGCAGCCTGTACCTCGCAGTGTTCATGAAGCTGGAGTTCGCCGCGTCGTTGGGCCTCTCTGAGTTCTGCCCCAGCCTCTGGCGTGATCGAACCGCCGTCCCGTGCCTCCAGGACGAGGCGGCGGCGGCGGTGCATGCAGGGTTCTGCATGAAAGCTCTTGAGGTACTTGGGGCCCAGCCAGCCAGGATCGGCATCGAAAGGCTTCTGTTTCAGGCCGCGACGGCACAGCAGCTGCACCTGTGCGCCGCGCCGCAGCGCCCCGAGGCTGAGATGGGCACTGGTGAGCCCGCCGC
Organism: Synechococcus sp. UW140; assembly: GCA_943372025.1. GTDB lineage: Bacteria > Cyanobacteriota > Cyanobacteriia > PCC-6307 > Cyanobiaceae > Cyanobium. The sequence goes on from CALRXC020000038.1 coordinate 29,083, forward strand.
CGACAATCAGGATCCGTTCACCAGGGCGCAGCCGCAGCGCCGGCAGATCAATTTCATCACTGTGCTGCAGCGCGTCTTTCGGGTCCTTGCCTGCGATGGCCTTGATCCAGGTGGGCCATTGCGGGGTTCCGTTGCCCGTCGCGATCACCACCCTCCCAGCCTGCAGTGTGGTCCCATCACTGAGGGATAGTTCGAGCGGGTCCTTGCCGTTCGCTGGAAGGCTGATGTGCTCGACGCTCGCCGCCTGCACACGCCCCTCCAGCGCAAACTCGCTGATCACCTCGCGGCAGAAGGCAGCAAAGAGATCGGTGTGCGGCAGGCCATACCTTCCTTCCAGCTGCCGATGGCGCTGCTGGTTGTGGGCAAAGCGCCGCAGGGCATGGGCGCTTGGATGGGGGTGATGGGGCGAGGGCGACCGCAGCCAGGGAATTTCGTAGCGCTCCATCTGGCGTTGCCAGCGGCTCAACCAGCGGCCGCTGGGATCCACGATCCGCAGCCGGCGGTGCAGACGCGACCGTTTCTGCAGCAACAGGCAACTGAGGGCGAGGGCCTGGGGCCCGGCCCCGACCATCACAAGATCAGCCATGGGCCAAGGGTTCACTCTGCTGGCAGGAACGGCAGAGGCCGTGGATCTCGAAGGTGTGAAACAGAGGTTTGAATCCCTGTAGCAACACCTTCGTCAGGCCGAGGCCTCCGGTCCCTACTGGGCAGATCGGCAACGGCTCGCTGTGACCGCAGCCCACACAGGTGAGGTGATGGTCATCGCGCTCCAGGGGGGCATAGACGCTCTCCCCATTGGGCAACTTGCGGCAGCGCACCAGGCCTGAACGCTGTAGCAGTCGCAGGTTCCGATACACGGTGGCCAGCCCGTGCCGCTGGGAGGCTTGCTTGAGCCGTTCATGCAGCTCCTGGCCGCTGAGCTCGGCATTCGCCTCACGCAGCACTCCCAGCAAGGCCCTCGGCCGGGGCCCCAGGGTCATGGCTTCTGGAACGGGGGGATGGGCGTGCTGAGCCATAGGCGGACCGCCAGGTGCGCAACCTGCTAGAACGAGAACCATTATCAGCATACGGGGCTCCGGCTCCTCCCTGGCCATGGCCTTCTCCAGCCCTGTTCCCGCCGCCGAGCGCCTGCCGGTGACCGTGCTCACCGGTTACCTCGGCGCCGGCAAAACAACCCTGCTCAACCGGATCCTCACCCACGAGCACGGCCTCAAGGTGGCGGTGATCGTGAACGAATTCGGCGAGGTGGGCATCGATAACCAGCTCGTGGTGGATGCCGATGAGGAGATTTTTGAGATGAACAACGGCTGCATCTGCTGCACCGTGCGCGGCGATCTCATCCGCATCATCGGCAACCTGATGAAGCGCCGTGATCGCTTCGATCACCTGGTGATCGAAACCACCGGCCTGGCGGATCCGGCGCCGGTGATCCAGACCTTCTTTGTGGATGAAGACCTGCGCGATGAGCTGCGGCTCGATGCGGTGGTCACCTTGGTGGATCTCAAGCACGTTGAGCTGCATTGGGATACCGATGAAGTGCAGGAGCAGCTGGCCTTCGCTGATGTGCTGGTGCTCAACAAGGCCGATCTGGTGAGCGACGCTGATCGCGACGCGATCGAGCGGCGGGTGCGCGCCATCAACCCCATGGCCCGTCTGCTCACCAGCCGCAACGCCGATGTGCCGATACAGGAACTGCTGGGGGTGGAAGCCTTTGAGCTGGAGCGGGCCCTGAGCCTCGATCCGGGCTTTTTGGTGGACGAGCACGCCCATGAGCACGACGATGCCGTGGGCTCGGTGGCCTTAGTGGAAGAACGGCCGATGGACCTTGAGAAGCTGGGGCGCTGGCTGTCCGATCTGGTGGCCGAGCGCGGCCAGGATCTGTTCCGGATGAAGGGCATCATCCAGCTCCAGGGAGAGGCGCGTCGCTACGTGTTCCAGTCAGTGCACATGCTGCTGGATGGCGATTTCGATCGCCCCTGGAAGCCCGCGGAGCCTCGCCGCACCGAGTTGGTGATCATCGGCCGTGATCTCGATGCCGAGGCCCTGCGAGCCGGCTTCCTGGCCTGTGTGGCCTGAGCTGCCGGTGGCAACCTCGGCCCCGCTGGTCAGCGAACGGCTCTGCGGCGATCTGCAGCAGCCGATCTCGGCCCTGGCCTGGTCGGCCGACGGAGAGTTTCTGGCGATCGCCAGCGCCGGTGGTGAATTGCTGCTGCTCGATATCCTCGCCGGCTGTGAGGAGCTGCTGCGGGGCGACCGCGACAGCAGCCTCGATGTGGTGGGCTTCAGCAGCGATGGCCAGTTCCTGATGGCCGCCGGCCAGGACGGCGAGCTGCTGCTCTGGGAGCTGGGCGGCACCGGGGTGCGGCCACTGGCCACCGATCCCATCCCGTTAAGGGGCGGCTGGATTGATGCGGCGGCCTGGCAGCCGGGTGGTTTGTTGCTGGCGGTGGCTGCCGGGCGTGAGCTGCGGCTCTGGGATGGGGCCAGGCGCCAGTGGCGCCAGCCACCGCTGGAGTTGCCCGGCACGATCCAGGCCCTCGCCTGGAGCGCCGATGGGGTGCAGCTGGCTGCCAGCTGCCACGGTGAGCTGGTGCTGTGGCAGCCGTGTCTGAACTCGCCAGCCGATCCGCCGCTACGCCAGCCGATGGCCTCAGCCGGTCTGGCATTGGCCTTCTCAGGGCCGGGCCACCATCTGGCCTGCGGGATGCTGGATCGCTCCCTGCTGGTGTGGCCCCAGGGCTGCCACGGCCAGCCCTGGCAATTCAGCGGTTTCCCCGCCAAGGTGCGCCAGCTGGCCTGGAGTGAGCAGCCCGGCCGCCTGGCCCCGCTGCTGGCCAGCGCCGCCGCAGAGGCCGTGATCCTGTGGACACAGGTGAAGCAGGGTTCCAAGGCCTGGCAGCCCGAACCGTTGCTGTGGCACGAAAAACGCGTCAATGCCCTGGCCTTTGCGCCCGGGAGCACCCTGCTGGCCAGTGCTTCAAGTGACGGCAGCGTGGCGCTTTGGGATGGCAAAGGACGAATGCTGCAGCCGCTTGAGGGGCAGGGCTGCGGCTTCAATGCCCTGGCCTGGCGACCGGATGGCCGCCACTTGGCAGCGGGTGATGCCCAGGGGCGCTGGTGGCTGTGGCCGGTGGCGGTGCCGCCGCGCGAACGACAGCGCCAGCGCGCCGGGACAGGCTTCAGGTCTCGAGCTTAGAATGAGAACCGTTCTCACAGCAAGGCTGCGGATGCGTGCTTCTGCCGGGCTCCAGGAACTGTTGAAGCGATCCGGGGTGGTGATCGGGGCCCTGCTGTTGGCCGCCTGCAGCGCGCCCCGCCAGGAGCCTCCTGACGCCGCAGCAGGCAAGGCGTTCAAGGTGGTCACCACCTTCCTGCCGATCACCCTGTTCACCCGGGCCGTGGCCGGCGACTGCGCCACGGTGACCCCCCTCATCCCTGCCAACACAGGGCCCCACGATTTCCAGGCCAGGCCGGGCGATTTGACGGCCCTGCGCCAGGCCCGGGTGCTGGTGAAGAACGGCCTGGAGATGGAGGGGTTCCTCGACAAGCTCGTGGCCTCCGCAGGTAATCCCCAGCTCAAGGTGATTGATTCCAGCCGCGGCGTCACCACCCTGGAAACAGAAGACCATGGCGATGCGCATGGCAAGGAGCATGGGCATCACGATGACCTCGGCTCTGCGCATGGCCATGATCACGGTGCCGTGAATCCCCACATCTGGCTGGATCCGCTGCGGGCGGTGCAGCAGGTGGAAACCATTCGTGATGGCCTGATCCAGGCCGATCCCAGCTGCGCTGACGGCTACCGGCGCAACGCGGCCGCCTACACCGCACAGTTGAAACAACTCAACAGCGACATCGCCGATCAGCTTCAGCCCTATCAGGGCAAAACGTTTGTGGCCTTCCACGACTTCGCCCCCTACTTCGCCCAGCGTTATGGCCTCAAGGCCGAGTACCTGGTGGATGTGCCCGAGATCAATCCCTCGCCGGCGGATCTGCAGCGGGTGGCGGCCGAGGTGAAGCGCAGCCAGCTCAAGGCCCTGCTGAGTGAACCCCAGGAGGGCAACCGCTCCTTCAATGCCCTGGCGAAGGATCTGGGGGTGAAAGTGGTGGTGTTCGATCCGATGGAAACTGCCACCGAGCAGGCCTCCCGCGATCCCTCCACCTATCTGAAGCTGATGCGCCGCAACGTGGCTGATCTGCGCCAGACCTTCGGGCAATGACAGACAGCGACCCAGTGTTGTTGGTGGAGGGCCTGAGCGTTCGCCGAGGTGAGCAGCTGGCGGTGGAGCAGGTGAGCTTTCAGCTCGCCCGCGAAACCGACACAGCCCTGGTGGGTCCCAATGGCGCTGGCAAGAGCAGCCTGGTGGGCGCCCTGCTCGGCCTGCATCCCCGCGCCTCAGGCACCGTGCAGATCCTGGGCCACCCGCTCGGCCCGGCGGGCGAGTTGCCCCGATCGGTGCGTGCAGAGATTGCCTACCTGCCCCAGAGCCTGGCGTTGCAGGGGCGCTTTCCGCTCACGGTGGGTGAATTCGTGGGCTTTGGCTTTGATCCACCAGGCCTGGGCCTGGCCTGGCTGGGGTGCCGGCGTCGATCCGAGGCCGTGCACTATGCCCTGAAGCGAACCGGCTGCCAGGACCTGGCGGAACGCCGGCTCAGCGAGCTCTCCGGTGGTCAGCTCAAGCGGGTGCTGCTGGCCTTCTGCGTGGTGCGGCCCCGCCAGTTGCTGGTGCTCGATGAGGCCCAGGCGGGCCTGGATGCCCCCAGCAGCGAGCAGTTCCAGCAACTTCTGCTGGAGCTGCGCCGGCAGGAGGGCTGGACCGTGCTGCAGGTGTCGCACGATCTGGAGATGGTGCGTCGCAGCTGTGATCAGGTGTTGTGCCTGAACCGCCGCCTGCGCTGCAGTGGTGCCCCCGACCATGCGCTAAGTCCAGCGCGGTTGGCTGAGCTCTATGGCCCCAATGTGGTGCCCTACCGCCATCACCATGCCGGGGTTCCTGGCCATGGCTGATGCCGCAGGCTTGCTTGAGGTGCTTGGCCAGCCGTTCATGCAGCGGGCCCTGCTCGGCGGCCTGCTCACCGGAGCCCTGGGCGGTCTGCTGGGAAGTTTCGCGGTGCTGCGTCAGCTCTCGTTCTTTAGCGATGCCCTGGGCCATTCCGCTCTGCTGGGCATCAGCCTGGGCATCCTGCTAGGTGTAAATCCCACCCTGGTGCTGATCCCTTTCGCGGTGCTGTTCGCCCTGCTGGTGAACCAGCTCGTGGCCCGCAGCGGCCTGCCGGCCGATGCCCTGCTCAACATCGTCTATTCCACCTCTCTCGCTTTTGCGGTGGTGGCCCTGAGCCTGGTGGAGACCTACCGCGGCGGCATCCAGCAGCTGCTGTTCGGCGACATCCTCGGCATCAGCTGGAGCGATCTGACGGTGATCGCTGTGCTGTTGCTCGGCGCCTTGATCTATCTCGCCCTCAGCCTGCGCGCCCAGGTGCTGCTGACGCTCAACAGCGACCTGGCCGGAGCCTTCGGTGTGGGAGCCAGCCGACACCGCCTGGCTTTCATCGTGCTGCTGGCGGTGGTGGTGGCGGTGTCGATCAAGGCAGTGGGGGTGCTGCTGATCAGTGCCTTCGTGGTGATTCCGGCCTGCGGGGGGCGGTTGGTGAGTCGCCACTTCCCGCTCTATGCCCTCATCTCCGCCTGCCTCGGCGGTGGCTGTGCCCTGCTGGGCCTGTTGGGTTCAGGCCTCACCAACTTGCCCTCCGGGCCCTGCGTGGTGATCGTGCAATTTGCGGGCTTCCTGTTGGCGCTGGTGATCAGCCAAACGACGCGTCGCTCTCCACTAACTGCCGGGCCAGCAGGGCTCCAAATTCCTGGTGGAGACCAAGACGTCCTGGTATCACGCTGAGCTGATCAGCCGCCTCCCATGCCAGGGCCTCCATCTCTTTTTTGGAGCGTGGTGGAGACTCAGAAGCCACCACCACCTGCAGCGGACATTGGAGCAGGCGCGCCTGCTGCAACCACCAGCCCTGCTCGGTTGAAGGATCCAGGCCGCCGCTCACGAACGCCACACTGGCGAAGCGTGCCCCGGGGCGCCTGGCCAGCAGCTGCTGTTCGCGGATCCGCGCCGGTGTGAGCAGGGCGGGGGCGACCCAGACATGACGCCGCAGCATCAGCCCAAGCACCGCCCGGCTGGTGTTGAGTTGGTAGAGCGCCGGGCCAATCCATGGGGCTGCCACAAGACGCCGCAGCCAGCCGAACCGCTGCGACGGCCAGCCGGTCATTGTTGGTAGAGGGCCGCGCCAGGTCGGGGCCACCAGCACGAGCTCCTGCCACAGCCCGGACCATTCGCTCGCCAGCCCCAGGGCCACCGAGGCACTGTGGCCGGCGGCGATCACGGTGGGGCGCTGCCGGGTGGTGGTGCGCAGGTAGGAAAGCACCGCCCGCAGCGCCGAGCGCAGTAGGGCGGCGTCGTAGGGCATCGCAGGGCGGTCACTGTCGCCGAAACCGGGCCAGTCGAAGCTCACCAGCTGGCGCTGATCAGCCACCGCCTCGGCCAACGGTTTCCATTCCCCCCGGCTCGACACGGTGCTCAGCGCCGGCAACAGCAGCCAAAGGGGGGCCGCCGCCGGCCCCCGGCGCTCCAGCACCAGGCGCAGCTGTCGCCCGACCAGGTCAACCTGCAGGGACTCCAGAGTCCCCCCCAGCTGCGGCGTCATGCAAACCCCCGCGCCCGTTGCTGGGGTTTGCTGCCGGCGATCAGGAAATCGAGGCGATCGCTGCCGGGGTCGTAGAGGGTGTAGTGGATGCCGGCGCCGATGCCGATCACCTGGCGCTGGGGAACGCTCTGCTGCTGGTGCCGTTGGCCCTCCAGATCCCGCACCTGGGATTCAATACCACCTCCAGTGAGTTCAAGGCGGAACTGCCGGCCGCTGCGGGCGGTGAACAGCCGGTTCACCTCCATACGGGTGAGGCGATCCAGCAGCAGCAGCGGTGAGCTGTTCGGACCCAGGCTGTCGTCGACAGAGGCGGAGCTGCCGTGCAGCAGGGCGCAGTCGAGCTCGATGAAGCCGAACTGCAGCGCCGCCAGCCAGTTCATGTGCGCGGGATCCACCGCCTGGAGCAGGGCATCCACCACCTCCTCCCCCTGACTGAGGCGCAGGGCATCGGCTCGCCGGCCGCCGCGGTGGCCCCGCTCGGCCAGGAGCTGGTCCTCCCACCAGCCGTAGAGGCACTGCGGCTCCAGCTCGCCGCGGCGCGGCTGTTGCAACCGGTTCAGCAGGGCATTGCACTCCCGCTCAGGGCCGATCACATCCCCCAGCACAAACAGGGTGTCCACCCGCCGGGTGTGGCGCAGATCGGCCTGGATGGCCTCATAGGCCTCCAAATCTCCGCGCAGTCCACTGATCAGGGCCCAGCGTGCCATCAGCGCTCACACACGTGGCTGGCGTCATCGGCCCGCTCGGCGTACTCGAAGCCATTGCGCAGGCGCCAGGCGAAGATCGGCGGCAGGCCCGACTCAATGATGGCGCGGCAGGTGCGTTCCACGTCGTATGGCACCTCGCGGATCTCCACGTCGTCCGTGTCTTCGTGGTGAATCACATAGGTGGCGTTGGTGTTGCCATGGCGCGGCTCACCCACCGAGCCGGCGTTGATGATGCGGCGCATCGGCCAATTGATGTCTCTTTGCACGGATGGGCCGCCGCTGGCTGCACCGTCCTGCACTCGCACCCGGATCGACCCATCCCGCAGCTCCCGCACATAGGGCCGGTGGGTGTGGCCACAGAACAACGTCTCGGCGGCGGCGCTCTCCACCCGCTCCAGGGCCGCAAAGGCATCCATATCAGGCAGCAGGTATTCGTGCTGACTGTTCGGACTGCCATGCACGAACAGCAGTCGATCGCGCCGCAGCGACATCGGCAGGCTGGCCAGAAAGGCCTTGTTCTCCTCGCTCAGCTGTTCGGCCGTCCACTGGTGGGCCAGATGGCCCCGCCGCTCTGCGAGCTGGGAGGGGTAGCTGCAGTCGCAGGCATTGAGGCCTTCGATGATGTCCTCATCCCAGCAGCCCTGGCAGGTGGGAATCGCCCGCTGACGCACCAACTCCACCACCTCGTTGGGCTGGGGGCCATAGCCCACCAGATCCCCCAGACAGGTGATGGTGTCGATGCCCTGCTGGTCGATGTCGGCGAGCACGGCCTCCAGGGCGGCCAGGTTGGCGTGCAGGCAGGAGATCACGGCATGGGGCATGGCGATCAGGCGGACGGTGAGGATTGGCGTTGGCGCAGGGGAGCCTGCTGCAGCTCCAGCACGGCATCGCTGAGCAGGCAGTCGGCGAGGGTGACCTCGATGGCGGCGGGATCGAGATCCTTGCCCTGCACCACCAGGCGCGACAGGCGCTGCGGGCGACCGTCGGGCGATGCGAGTGTCTGCAAGGGAAGGAACTGGGAGCCCTCCCGGCTCACCATCCAGTTGCAGAAGAAGGCCCGGCCATCGGGCAGGTGCATCAGGGCCTTGGCGCGATAGACATCGCCATAGGCACCGTTCACCAGTTCAAACCAGAAGCTGCTGAGGCTGCCCGGATCCCACACAGCTCCCGCCAGGTTCCTCTCCCAGGCCTGCAGGCTGCTGAAATCCAGGGTGTCCTGGCGGGGCAGCACGGCGTCACGCCCGAAGTGCAGATGCGCATCCGGGCTGAGATGCAGGGCCTGCAGCTGGGGAATCGCGCGGCGATCCATCCCGGCAAGCCCAGGCTCCGTTGGCGGCTGGAACTGGGGCAGTTCAATCAGGGCCAGCAGGTTGGCAGGTCGGGGTGCCAGAGCCTGGTCGGGGTCGGCCAGATCAAGCAGCCCTGGGCATTGATCCTGCAACCAGGCCAGATCGATGCCGCCGTCTCGGGCCTGGAGCAGGCCTTCGTCGGGGTAGCCCGCTAGACGCAGAAAGCCACAGGGGCCCCGATGGCTCTGGATCCGGTTCAGGATCCAGCTGGTTTTGCCGCAGCCGGGAGGACCGGAGATCAGCAGGGTCTGGCTCATGCCGGCGCCACGCAGGCCTCCAGCTGGGCCCTGAGGGCCGCCTGGTCGAGGTCTTTGCCAATCGCCACCACCCTGGTGTGGCGCTCTGAGCCCTCGGGCCAGTCCGAATCATCGAGCGTGAAGCGCTTGCCACAGAGGTGAAACAGGTGGCGACGGTTGCTCTCGCGGAACCAGAGCACCCCTTTGGCGCGGAACACCGATTCAGGCAGCTGGTTATCGAGGAAATGCTGAAAGCGGCGCAGGTCAAAGGGCGCATCCACCGCCAGGCTCACGGAACTGAAGCCTTCCAGCTCCGGGGTGCGGGGGTGGTGGTGAGGCTCGTGATGTTGATGCTCGTGCTCGTGGTGGTGATGGTGCTCTCCGTGGGGGTGCGCATGGTCGTGGTGCCCGTCGTTGGTCAGCTGTTCACGGGACTCCTCCTGGGCCTGGAGCGAGGCCAGACGATCGCTCTCGAATAGCCCCACGCTCAGCAGCAGCCCAAGGGGAACCTCACCGCGGCTGGCCCGCAAGATGCGAGTGTCGGTCTTGATCGCCCGCAGTTCGGCCTCCACCGCGTTGAGCCGTTGCTCATCGACAAGGTCGGCCTTGTTGAGCAGCAGGATGTCGCCGTACACCACCTGGGCACGGGCGATCGGGCTCTCGAGGGCCGTGGCGCTGAAGTGTTCGGCATCGATCACGGTGATGATCGAATCGAGTCGCAGCCGGTCGCGTAGGTCCCCGGCCATGAAGCTGAGCGCCACCGGCAGGGGATCGGCCAGCCCGGTGGTTTCCACCACGATCAGATCGATCGGCTCGGGCCGCTCCAGCACGCGGTGCACGGCCTCCTGCAGCTCGCCGTTGATCGAGCAGCAGATGCAGCCGTTGCTGAGCTCCACCATCGACTCGCTGGTGGCGACCACGAGCTCGTGGTCGATGCCGACTTCCCCGAACTCATTAACCAGCACAGCGCTGCGCAGCCCCTGCTGGTTGCTGAGGATGTGGTTGAGGAGGGTGGTCTTGCCGGCGCCGAGGAAGCCGGTCAGCAGCGTGACGGGAACCTGGATGGCCTGCTGATCCATGGACCGCCAGCGGTGAGAACGGTTCTCATTCTGCCCGATCGACGGTGGCCATGCCGCTGCGGCAGCGCCCCTTCTCCGGCAAAGTGTGCACATGTGCACAAGCCTTCTCGATGTCCACTCCTGAGCGCCACTGCACCTCCAGCCGGGAAGGCAAGGTCGTGCTGTCCTGCTGGATTCCCGAGGGGCTTCGCCAGGAGCTCGATCGCGTATGGGCCGAGCAGGGCCTCAGACCCCATGGCCGCACCCAGAAAGGCATGGAGTCCATGATCAACTCCTTCTTGGCAAACCATGCAGCAGAGGAGCGATAAGCCCTCTGCGTCTGCATCGCCACGAACGCGCGCCGTCCTGTCGTCCTGCAAGTCGTCCCATGAGCCAGCAGAGCCACCAGCCTTCGTTGCTGAACCGCATCGCCCGGGTGTTGCTGTGCCTGGTGTTCATCCATGCCGTGATCGGCAAGCTGACGGGCTTTGCCGGCGTGGCCGGCGCCATTGCCGCCAAGGGACTGCCGCTGGCGCCCGTGCTGCTGGTGGCGGCCATGGCCCTGATGGCGGTGGGTTCAGCCCTGGTGATCAGCGGCTGGAAGGCCCGACTGGGAGCGGTGCTGCTGCTGGTGTTCCTAATGCCCACCACCTTGCTGTTCCACGGGGATGTGGCCGACAGGATGGAGCGGATTCAGCTGTTCAAGAACCTGGCAATCATGGGCGGTCTGTTGCTGGTGGTCGATCAGGACAGCAGGACCTGAGGAGGGGGATTTCCCAGAACCTGAAAAATTTCCGAGGCACCCTGTGCCGCCGCCGAAAACAGGGGGAATACCCCCCGAGTTTGCATTCTTCTACGGGGATCTACAGGGAGTTGCAGGGGGTTTGAAAAGGTGATTTGGAGATACTGATTATGAGAATAATTCGCGAGTTTCTTGCATCGGTTCTATATATATGAAGTGCTTGTCGCTTGGCCGACTATGTTTTCCGGTTCCGGGGAGTAACAGATTGGGGTGGTTGCGGGTGCGATTGGTTTCAGAGCTCTACTCACCCTTCTAACGCTGCCCTTGAGTGGCAGGCCAATATTTCTAATCGACAGGTACAGCTCGACGGCGGCCTGTCCACTCGAAGGGCTTGTTGGGTGTCAGTGGACATAAATCAAAACCACATGTGGTGGCAAAGCCATTAATCTATGTGATACCTATTAAATAGAGTATAGCGATTCATAGGTTTAAGTACTTAGACTTCAATCCACTCCTTGTCTTTAACCAGTGGGAGCAAGTCGCACATTGCCCATCGCACAAACGGCCTGTCCAAACAAGATTGAACTGTTACCTCTGGAAATATTTCGTCGGCCAGGTCATTCCGAATAAAGAACGCATTGAATCCAAGTGCCTGAGTACCTACTAATCGATATCCTTTGCGTTTAGCTAGACGAGCAAACGCGGGAAGACTGGCTCCCGAGTAAACGCCAAATCCATTGACCAGGGGTGAGCTAAAGTCTCGCCGGTAAGGTACGGTAACAGAGCGATCAGCCCCCCATATGCATTGAGTTTCTGCTACTACCACCCTCGGCGATATTACTTCTATGGCATCCCAGATCCAGTAATCAACACCATCCAAGTCAAGAGATAGCAGGTCGACATCTCCAGAATAACCATTATCTAGAATTAAATTATTAATGCCCTCTCTGTCAACCCATGCATGAACGAACTTTGGCGGAAAGCTAAATGTATCAGGATGAGATGAGTAAAATCGGACACCTTTGCTGACGTTGTCCTCATTTCCATCAACGAGGAGACCATTCCAACCATGATTGAGTATTAGATTTGCGGAATTGCATTGAATTCCATCTCCGGCGCAGATCTCAACACAAGTGCTACTATGAACCCCAATAAGAGAGAATATATAGAGAAGAATACCATCCTCGCCATTTTGCGAGAATGCACGAAATTCTACCTCGTTCAGCGATGGAAGCGCCCCTCTAGTGTGCAACATATGCTTCCACTCGTGAATGAGTCTAATTTGACCAACCTTTGATGCGACAGATGTCTTCTCGCTGATCAGCATCTCATTCATAACCCGATTGGTTTCACTTTGTAGGCGGTTAATCTTGACAGTATCAAGCGTGCTTCTAAGCGACTTCTGAAATCTTTTGTATGCGCGTCTAATGGTGCTGGCCATCGCACTCGCCTTGGCAGGAAGAATTGCATCCTAGTTCATCTTTGGATCCGCGTCAAGAATATCTAATGCGTAATCGATGGCTTTCTAGCCTGGATGTTGTCTGACACCCAACGCCCACCATCACCAGGCCGCAGGAAGCTAGAGCGAGAAAATGAAACCTGTCGGTTGCGGCGCTGGTGGATGGTGATGTTGGGCTTCCGACAAGACAGGGAAAATTGCTGTTCTTAGCAGGGTTCAATATCAACAAACTTTAACAATCCTCTTTTCCCTCTAGAGATGTGTACTATTACTTCATGATTAACCATAGGCCCTATAAGATCGTCAACTGCCTCTCCAACGCCAGTGATCTTAACAAGCTCATTGTCAGCTAGAATCTCAAGCCAATCACTATCCAAGTGAACAGCACGCAAAACCCCTCTAATTTCACGTTCTTCATCAATAGATTCTGATACTTGTCTTTGCTTCTTTATCGTATGTGCGAGTTCTTGCCGAGTAGCTGAAGTCAGCAGTAATGGCTTGTCTGAATCGGACGAACGAATCTGCATTTTTTCGAATCGCTTTCCAGATGGGGCTAAATTTCGTGTGAGCTTCAAAAAAGTACTACGATAACCTGGATCGGGAACTACAGCGACAAGGGCTTCCTCAGGGTCTACGACAGCTCGCTCTAGTATTGTCATAAACGTAGACGCAATCAGCTCTGGACCGATTGGTTGCTCTTCAAGAAGATCCAATTGCAAAGGTCCTTCTATAGCAACAATGAACTGATAGCTGCTCGGCACGCCCTGAAAAAGCCATGGACGGCACATATCTTGAATCTCCTTGGTTGCAGATCCACGCGTACGAAGCGGAATCTGCTTAAGAAACTCGGTCGTCCTAATGAATAGAGATTGTACTGTCTGCACCTTCTCGAGGATGAGATCTAGTGGTGCTCCGCCTCTAACCACCTCCCCACCATCCACCGTAACTGATACCTGGCCGGGCACGAATTGGATGCCAGCTTCAGCTTGCGCTCGCTCATTCCAAACAACTTGGAGAATATCTCGCAATTGATCAGCTGCAAAGTCTAACTTGATTACGCAGCAGGCTCCGCAACCGGCCCAGTCAGGTCGTAGAGTGGTACACAGATACCATCCAAGTCATGGGCCGCAATGCCATTCAGTTCCAGAAAGGGCTCTCTGTGCCTGAGTTTCTGCAGCTTTACGGAACGGAGGCCC
>CALRXC020000039.1:0-38854 GCA_943372025.1 Synechococcus sp. UW140
GGAGTCACCATGGTGCCGGTCCCCCTCTCCCGTCTGCAGCCCTCCCGCATTGATGCGATCGAGAACTGGCCCTGGCTCGATCAGGAGGTGCTCCGCTCCAGCCGCAGCCGCCAGGTCTGCATGACCTGCCACTTCTTCCGGCATCACCCTGGCCCTAACTGCATCTCCCTGCTCACCTGCCACCTGCACCAGGGCCTGATCGCCCATGGCGAGCACCTCACCCACCGCTGCAGCGGCTAGACAGAAGACCTGCACCGCCATCGGGGCTGGGCGCCTGAGGTGGCGTGAGCGGTGGGACCCGCAAGCGCCCGCCGCTGTCGCCCAAGGAGGCCTGGCTCAGCGATGGCCGCCAGGTGCTCCACTTCCGGCCCAGCCGCTGGGATCGCTGGAGTCAGCAGCTGGAGGTCACGGTGGGGGAGTTGCTGCCGGATCAGCCCGTTCCTCTCCTGAAACGCCGGCTGGAGCTCAGCCGGGAGGAGGCCATCAAGCTCTGGGGTGAGAAACGTAAGGCGGGCTGGGCGCCCTGCAGTCCCCAGTGGTGATCACCAGCAATCCCTATACCGATTGATCCCCACCAAACCGAGCTCAGAACCGATGGCCACCTCCTTGCCGATCAGCAGTAGCCACCAGCCACGGCGTTATCGCCTGGTGGATCACCACGGCCAACCCCACTTTGAGCTCGATGAGCACTTGAACTCGATCGAGGAGGTCTGGTCGTTCGCGATCCGCTGGTGGCATCAGCAACAGCCCACTGGCGAACCGGCCACCCAAGTTGGGATTGGTTTGGAGGTGAGCACCGAGAGCGACAGCGGGCGCACCCTTCGCCAGCTGCAAGGCGGAACCTTGCAAAGGTGAGCCCGCAGGCCACTCATGCCGTGCGTAGGGGGCAATAGTTCCGCTGCAGTTATCATAAAAGGGACCCACTGTGGCATCTCACTTGAAGAAGCTTGTTGGTCCACTGCGTAGAGCATTAATCTATGGATTGACTAGCTATGCTGGACTTGTTCTGATCAACAACTCAGAGCTGAACCTGCCCAACATGTGGATCGCGTATCTACCAATGTTTGTCGGTGTCTATGTACTGACGCAGTGGCTAGACAAGAAGCTTGGTGATTGAGTACTTCAGGAATGGGCTCCTCTTCATCAATCGATGATCAGACCGAGTCTGCAGATCACACCCAGTCCACCGGAATAGCCTTCCAGCCGTCGCGATCCCACGGGACCATCAACGCCTCCAGCCCCCACAGCTCGGCTGCTGCCTCCGGCAGAAACCTGACCTCTTCCTACCCATCCATGATCACCACCGACATGCGGTCATGGATCTGAACCAGCAGGGCATTGGGTGTGGTGGTGAGGATGCAGCAGATCTGGAGTTCGTTGGCATCTGGGCCGATCCAGTGGTCCCACAGGCCGCCCAATCAGAACGGGGCTCCGTCCTGGCGGCGGATCCAGTAGGGCTGCTTCTAACCTTTGGGATCTTGGCTTGCCCCCTCCAGAGTTGGCAGGCGGCCTGGCCGCAGCCTGAGCTTCAACACCAAGATCCAGTTCAACGGCAACCTGCTCGTCGGCAAGGCCTATACCGCCCAGCTGGGCCCGAAAGCCGGCGATGAGTTCGAGATCAAGCTGGGTCCGCAAGCAGATCCAGCTCATCCCCTTGGGCGCGGCTGAGGAGGGGTGAGGAACTGCTGATGTTGAGCGGTTGGGCCAGGATAGACAACAGTTCTGCCTCATCCCACCAGCACCGGCTCAACCCTAAAGGCAGCGGGGGAGACCGATCAGATCATCGGCAACACAACTCCATCTGCGAATTTGTCTGTCGGTCTCCACACCCTGCCTTTCATCAGAGGGAATGGGATGGCTGTATGGGTAGACCAAAGGGCAAGGAGCCCCAATCGTATTGCATACAATTCGGCTGTTGGCCGCCACCTGTCTGACGGGATTCGCGATGCTGCAACCCGTGTTCAGAATAGGATCGTTCTGATCGGCCGTTGGCTGGGGCGCGATGCAAAGCTTCGTGTGGTTCTGGCTGAAGCAGTGGATCCGGTTGCGCTATGCATCGGTTCCCTCGATTCGTCCTGATCGCCTGCAAACGATCCTGGCGATGCAGCAGGCTGGCGACTGGTTGGTTCTCGACGCCCGCACGTCCGCCGAATTCAATGTGAGTTGCCTCCCAGGCGCGGTGTTGATCGGGGATGGGGAGGAGATTCCCCACCCAGGCCCGCTGGGCAATGCCTCGCGGGAGAGACCAATCCTGGTGTGCTGTGCGGTGGGGGTGCGCAGTGCTGCCGTGGTGAAACGGCTGCGGGAGAGGGGCTTCAAGAAGGCCGTGAATCTGGAGGGAGGGCTGTTTGAATGGGTGAACCAAGGGCATCAGCTCGTGCATGAGGGCCTACCCACCACGCTTGTGCATCCGTTCAATCGCTGCTGGGGTCTGCTGCTGAAGCCGCGCCGATGAGAGGCACTGGCGTGGCGCCACTGTCGATCATCATTCCCACCCTGAACGAGGCCGCCAGCCTGGGCCGCACGCTGGCGAATGTGCGTGCCCTCGATCCACCGGCCCTCGAAGTGCTGGTGGTGGATGGCGGCAGCTGCGACGCCACCCGGGCGATCGCCACCGCGGCGGGTGTGGCGGTCATCTCCTGTGAGTCAGCGGGCCGGGCGATCCAGATGAATGCAGGTGCGCGGCAGGCCCGCGGCAGCCTGCTCTGCTTTCTGCATGCCGACACCCTCGTTCCCACCGATCTGGTAGCGATCGCGGAGCGGGTGCTTGAGGAGCGGGCCATCGCCGGGGCGGGCTTCGTGTCACTGATGAGTGGCGAAGACACCACCCGCTGGGGGATTTCGGCCCTGAACCTGCTCAAGACCCATCTGGCGCCATTGCTGTTTCGCCCACACCTGTACTGGCGTGGACTTCGTCTGCTGTTCGGCGATCAGGTGATGATCTGTCGGCGGCAAACCTTCTGGGAGGTGGGTGGCTTCAACGAAGCTCTTCCGATCCTGGAGGATGGCGATCTCTGCCTGCGGCTGCTGAAGCAGGGACGCATCCGGCTGATCAACCGGGTGGTGATCAGTTCCGACCGGCGGGTGCAGCGCTGGGGCGCCGGCAAGGCCGCTGCGATCTATCTCTCCATCGGCTTGCTCTGGGGTCTGGGCATGCCACCGGCGCCCCTCAAGCGCCTCTACGAGGACATCCGCTGATTCAAACTCCAGTCGTAGGGTAGAAACGCGACCCGGGGTTGATGAAGCGGTGCCGAAACCCCTTGCAGGCGGGGAAGGATGTAGTCGGGTAGGGAAGGCGCAACCGCCAGGAAATCAGCCTTGTACCACCGGAAGATCTTGCTGCAGTGCAGAACGCCCCTCTCGGCATCGAATCGCACCTTGGCGGGGTTGTTGATGAAGCGGGTCCCATCCTGCTCCAGTTGCTCTTCCACCCGCTCCGGCCTGTAGGCCTCGTGGCGCAGCAGCGGACAACCGATCGAGGCGCAGACAATCGCGAAGTGAATGCGGGGATCAGCGGTGATCTGGCGCAGCATCCTGGTTTCGATCTGCGCCAGGCTGAATAACTCATTGCCAAGGCGATGCACGCGCCGCTGGAAGAAGCGGAGGAAAGCGATCCAGTTCGGTAGCCCCATCAGGGTGGGGCGAATCGATGCGATCGGATAAGCCGAGAGCACTGACTGGATGGTGAAAGCGTTGTAGAGGTTGATCCAGTGGGCGAGGTGATCCTCACGGCCGTTGGTATCGGCAGATTGCTGGGCCAGCCAGCGGCAGAGGGTCTGGGGGTCGTGGCTGCTCCAGGCTTCGTAATCCACACGCCCAGCCTGGTCCACGTAACGGCGTAGGAGCTGATCCCAGATGGGGAGGTCGTTCATGGGTAGGCAGCTCTGCGTCCGCTGGCGTCATAGCGCCAGATCAGACGCTAGAACAAGCCTTGCCAGACGACACCATGCCCGACAGAAAACAATCTCATGTGGTCGTCATCGGAGCCGGATGGGCTGGCTGGGGTGCCGCAAAGTCACTCTGCGAAGCCGGCGTTGACGTGACCTTGATCGATGGGATGCTCGATCCAACCGGCGGTCAACCCATCACAACCAAAAGCGGTAAACCCTTTGAGGCTGGAACCAGGGGCTTTTGGAAGGACTATCCCAACATCAATGCCCTTACAGAAGAGCTTGAAATAGGCAACATCTTCACTGACTTCACAACCAGTGCTTTTTGGTCACCCGATGGATTGGAAGCAACCGCTCCTGTTTTTGGAGAATCACCCCAATGGCCAAGCCCCCTAGGCCAAGCGATTGCAACCATCAATAACTTCAAGCGACTTCCGATTCAAGATCGACTCAGCATCGCAGGACTTCTCTATGCCATGCTGGACCTCTATCGCAGCGACAAAGTTTTCCAGAAATACGACAATCTTAGTGCGCAATCACTGTTTATAAAGCTTGGCATCAGCGATCGACTCATTAACGAATTCTTGCGACCGATCTTGCTGGTTGGCTTGTTCAAGCCTCCCGAAGAAGTTTCGGCCGCTGTCACCATGGAGCTCCTCTATTACTATGCCCTGGCCCATCAAGACTCGTTTGATGTTCGTTGGATTAAATCAAAAAGCATTGCCGAACAACTATTTGAGCCTCTGGCTCGAAGACTGATGTCTCGCCATCATCTGCGCGTCCTTGGGGGAACCTTCGTGACACGGCTAAATGTTTCATCTGAGACGCAACGCATCAGCTCGGTTGAGATTCAGAGTGTACAAACAAAAGAAGTCAAGCTGATTGACGACGTCGATGCTGTGGTTTTAGCGGTGGGTGCAAAAGGACTAAAATCCCTGATGTCTCAATCTCCAGAATGCAGCAAAGCAGCGCCAGAGCTTGTTGCCGCTGCTTCTCTCGGTTCGATCGATGTCGTTTCAACACGTTTGTGGCAGGATCGCTATGTTCCAATCGCTTACCCAGCCAATGTTTTCTCCCGCTTCGAATCGCTGAAGGGCGCTGGAGGCACCTTTTTCATGCTTGACCAACTGCAAAAAGAATCGGAGCGGGCGCTATGGGGTCATGACCAGCCGCAGGGTTCCGTGGTTGCAAGCGACTTTTACAACGCATCTGGCATCGCAGTGATGAACGATCAAGAGATTATTGATCGACTCATGCATGACTTGCTTCCAATTGCTCACCCTGAATTTAGGAATGCAAAGGTAGTTGATTACGAGGTAAGGCGTTATCCCGATTCTGTGTCTCACTTCTCTCCCGGCAGTTTTAGTAAGCGCCCACCCCTGGAAACCTCAGTAGGGACGATCGTCTGCGCTGGTGACTGGGTGCGGATGGGTGACAAAGAGCATGGTGCCAAAGGTCTTTGTCAGGAAAGAGCGTATGTTTGTGGACTGGAAGCAGGAAACTCCCTGATCAGGCGCAAAATCGTCAAAGGGTCGAATCAATCGAAGACCCACCAACATTTGGTCGTCCCAATTCGTGCTGATGAACCACAGGTCGTTCTAGGCCGTGTGCTCAACAAAATCGTGATGGATCAAATCGATGCCTTTGGCCTGACACTTCCTTGGTTTGACTCATAGCGATCAAGTTATCATTTAAGGGCACCCTTGCCGTCGGGCTCTTCCACATAAACAAGGGTCTGTTACATCAGCGAGCATGGTATGGAGGCTTACCCCGAATTCGTTTCTACCTCAAACGTTTGATCCTGATTGCGGCTGGGTCCAGTTCTCCCCATAGTGACGGCTGAACCACCCGGCGAAACGATCGACCCCCGCGCCTTCAAACGCTCTTTCATCACTGCGAGCTTTAAATCTGCTCGGCTGTAACAGAGCACCTGCACTGCCCTAGCTCCGAAGAACAGTCTCTCAGCTATTTGCAGACCCGTCTGGCCAAGGGGCGGGAGGTCACGATCCTTCCACACACCATCGACCGCTACGGCCGCATGGTGGCCGAGGCGATCAGCGACATCAACATCAACCTAGTGCTGGTGGAGGAGCAGCAGCGTGCTCCGAGGAGCCACCATCACCCACGCTGCGCGTCTAGGATCAGTTGGGTTTAAACCGTCCCAAGTTCTTCATCCCTACCAATGTTGACTCTCAATCGCTCGCTGCGCGCAGGCGTCGCTGCTCTATCTCTGAGCCTGTTGGCTTCAACTAGCGCTTTCGCAGGGGGCGCCACAATGCCCTCTAAGGACATCGTCGAGACGGCTGTTTCGGCGGGCAGCTTTAAGACGCTCACGGCTGCGCTCGAGGCGGCCGGGCTCGTCGAAACGCTGAAGGGGAAAGGCCCATTCACCGTTTTTGCTCCCACCGATGAGGCCTTTGCAAAGCTGCCGGAAGGTACGGTCAAGTCGCTTCTGAAGCCTGAGAACAAACAGAATTTAACAGCCATTCTTACTTATCACGTCGTGGCCGGAAATGTGAAAGCCGCCGATGTCATCAAGCTCTCTAGCGCAAAGACATTGAACGGACAGTCGGTCATAATCAAGGTCGTAGGAGGTAAGGTCTTGATTAACGGCGCCACCGTCGTCAAGGCCGATATCGCAGCGACGAACGGCACGATTCACGTGATTGACACCGTACTGATGCCGAAGTGATTTACTGATAGCTAGATTGAAGGGGTGCCGTTCCTGGCCTGCGGCACCGCAGCGAACAGCTTCGCCTGACCCTCAGGGAAGCACCAACAACAGCAGGCGATTGTCCTCAGGGTCCAGCAGCCAGGCCTCGGCTCCAAACGATTCCTGTCGCGGCGGATCGTCCACGCTGGCGCCGAGGTCCAGGGCCTTGGAGATCCAGGCGTGGAGCACAGGAAGGGCGCCTGTTGCATCCGCCTGACGCTGCAGGCAGAGGGCGAGGCGACCCTGCTGGCGCGGTTGCGGCCGGCTATTGGATGGGGCGTAAACCTCCAACCAACCACCCGCCGGCCACCGAACCCGCCAGTGGGTGCTGCTGAGGCCCGTCAGCGCCTCCATGTCGAGCAGAGCGCCATAGAACCGCGCCAGTGCGGCCGGATCGTCGGCGGCCAGCACGATCGAGCCTGTGATGGTCGTGGCCTCTTGCTCGGGCATCCCAGCTCAGCGGCAAAGGGCTGCAGGGCGACGGACCGGCCGGATCATGCTCACCGCCGGGGAGGGGACGCGGCGCACCCGCACCCGGACGGAGCAGTGAGCCGGACCGAGGTGTTCGATCAGGGCCTCACGGGCTTCGTGCTGCAGCTCCTCGAGAGTCGGGGCTGTGATGCGGATCGGCAGAGTTACTCCTGCGGAGAAGGCTGCGCCTACGGCCTGGGCTTCCAGGTGGCCGGGGCGTTCAGCCAGAACGCGGAACACGACCTCACGCATGCGGGGGTATCTCCTTCTTTCCGGCTCCATCCTTGGCCTGCCGAGGCGTTCTTGCAGGTGCAGCCGGATACGGGGAACCGGCCCTGCGGGCACCTGTCGCTGCAGTCTTAGGAGAGCCACCCCCGCCCAGCCGCGAGCCGTGAGGCCTCCGTTGCCGCCTCAATGCAGCGCTGGGCGCGGCGCTTGGCATCATCCTGGCCCTGGGCCCGTAACAGGTAACCCTCCAGCGCTTCCGGTGTTTCGATCAGTGCCAGCAGGCCTGTGGTTCGCGCACCGATGGAACCATCGGCGAGCAAGCGGCTCACCAATCCCAACTCCCAGAGCTGCTGGCCGGTGGAACCGGGCGAAAACAGCTGCTGGTGCAGCACTGCCAGCAGTTCAGCTTTGAGGCTTTCCAGCTGCCCGGGCCGCAGGCGGCGGCGGTTGGGCAGCCCCCGGGCCGCACCCGCCGGGATCGCCACAGGCCGATCGGGTGTTTTCTCCGTGCTCCAGCTCAGGCCGGTGCCCGGCAGGCCCACCGTGGTGCGCGGGCCGCCGCTGCGTGCGATCGGAATGTTGAACGAGGCGCCTCGACCCCCCACGGAAATGGAACTCAACCCGCTCTTGCCGAAGTTGAAGCGCAAAGGGCCCAGACGGGCAGAGCGACGGAAACGGAAGGCCATGGCGATCAGTGATTATTGACGCAGTAGGAACCGGAGCTGAACCAGCCCAGCGGGCAGGAGTTGCCCGTTTTCTGGATGGCTTCCCGCTCATTGCTGGGGTGTGTTGCCGCCCTTGGACGGCACGCAATAGCTGCCGGAGGCGTAGTACCCCAGCGGGCAGCCCCCCATCCTTGGCAGAGGGCGCACCGGTTGCTGGGCCAGGGCGCCACCACTGGCAACAACGGTCATCGCCGCAGTCAACGCAGTAGTCAGCTGGAACCAGCGCACGAGCATCGCGACTCATTTATCCTTTCCAGAGTGGCTTGCCGTGGTGGTCTGCAGCCCATCCATGCAGGCATCGCATAGAAAAATCCGCCAGACCGCAGGGCTGTCAGGCTTGTTGGTTGCCTGCCCTGGGGTGTCCCCATGCCCCGACCCTGAAACCGCAGCTCCTGCTGCTCCTGGCGATCGCCGCCAGCATCCCCAGCGCTGCTCCTTGGCCCGCGGCCGCCGCGCCAGCCAACGAATTCCGCGCCTCCGTCCTCTCGATCGGCGACGGCGACACCATCCGCGTCAGCCGCCAGGGCCTGCCGATCACCATCCGCCTGGCCTGCATCGACGCGCCGGAGATGGCGCAGAGCCCTTACGGTCAGCAGTCGCGCAGCTATCTGCAGAGCCGTCTGGCCAAGGGGCGGGAGGTCACGATCCTTCCACACACCATCGACCGCTACGGCCGCATGGTGGCCGAGGTGATCTCCGACCTCAACATCAACCTGGTGCTGGTGGAAGACGGCCAGGCCTTTGCCTACCGGCGCTACCTCAGCAGTTGTGACGCCAAGGAGTACCTCAATGCCGAGTACCGGGCCAGCCGGCATGGCTACGGGGTGTGGCAGGTGGAAGGCGGCATCACCCGTCCCTGGGATTTCCGCCGGGGGCGCCGCAACGCTGTGATCCCCGATGGCACCACCGGCGGTGGCCGCCGCTATCGCTGCCAGGAGATCGGTTCCTATGTCCGCGCCCAGGAGTTTCTGCACCAGGGCACAGCTATCTCGACAGCAATGGCGATGGGGAGGCCTGCGAGAGCCTCCGCTGACAGCACTCCACCACTGCCATCCGGGCCCAACAGAAGGGCGCTATCTTCCGGCCTTCGTGTCGTTCTGCTGTTGCCATGACGACCATCAATCGCTGCGCCGTTGGTATCGGCCCCCGCGCCGTTACGACGAGGCGATCCCGCTGCTGCGCACTCGGCTGCAACTGGAGCCCGAGCACGTGGAGAGCCTCTACAACCTGGGCATGGTCTACAGCGACCGCATGCAGCTCCCCGAAGCCCGCCAGCTGTTGAGCCGGGCGGTGGAGCTGGATCCAGGCCACGCCTACGGACAGGTGGCTCTTGGGATCGCGGCCCTGCGGGATAACGATCCCGAAGCCGCCCAGGGCCCGCTGGAGAAAGCGGTGGTGCTCCAGCCCCGCAATCCCTTTGCGCTGCGCACCCTCGGCCAGCTGCTCCTGATGAAGGACAACCACAGGTTGCATGATCAGCTTGTGCGCCTTTCGCAGAGCCATCCGCCGCGGCTGAACAAGGCCGTGGAAGGCCGTGTGGATCAACGCTGTGGCAACGGTTCAGTCTTCAGGCTTAAAAACAATGCAGAAACTGCATACTCACGGGATGTCGAATGCCCCGGTGCGCTGTGCTCTTCCCAGCAGACTGCGGTAGAACAGCGGTGTGAAAGCGGCGCCGGGCGTCAGCGCCAGGGATGAGCACCAAGGGATGAGCACCAAGGGATGAGCACCATGCGTCAGGCAGCCAAAACCAGCGCCCGACTCGCCATCCATCGGAGCGGTTGCCCACTCCCCTGCGGCCAGGACAGCGATCAGCAGCAGCAAGGAGGCCCCCCCCGTGCCTGAAGCCGTCCTCGCCCCCGGCGCCCGGATCGAGTGCCGCAGCGCCGAGTGGCTGGTGCGCGGCCTTGGCCGCAGCTCCGATGGCCAGCAGGTGGTGGATGTGGTGGGGGTGTCGCCCTTCCTGCGCGAGAAGGAGGCCCGCTTCCTGGTGGAGGTGGAGAGGGCGGCCGGAAGCTTCAAGGTGCTGCAGCCGGAAGACACGGAGCTGGTGTGCGACCCCTCGCCCCGCTACCGCGACAGTCTTCTGTTCATCGAGGCCCACCTGCGGCGCAGCGTGCCCACCGATGCCTCTCTGGTGGTGGGCCACCGGGCGGCGATGGATGCCCTGCCCTACCAGCTGCTGCCAGCTGCGAAGGCCCTGGCGATGCCACGCCAGCGGCTGCTGATCGCCGATGCGGTGGGCCTGGGCAAGACGCTGGAATGCGGGATCCTCTGCAGCGAGCTGATCCGCCGGGGCAGGGGGCGGCGCCTATTGGTGGTGACGAGCAAGAGCATGCTGGTGCAGTTCCAGAAGGAGTTCTGGACACGCTTCTCGATCCCGCTGGTGCGGCTGGATTCGGTGGGGATTCAGCGGATCCGTGAGCAGATCCCAGGCAACCAGAACCCGTTCCACTATTTCGACAAGACGATCGTCTCCGTCGATACGCTCAAGAACGACCGCGAGTATCGCGTCTATCTCGATAATGCCAGCTGGGACATCATCGTGATCGATGAATGCCAGAACGTGGCTGAACGGGCCCGCGGCGCCATGAGGAGCCAGCGATCTCGCCTCGCCGAGCGCCTGGCGACCCGCTCGGAAACCTTGATCCTGCTGTCCGCCACCCCCCACGACGGCAAGCCGGAGAGCTTCGCCAGCCTGATGACCATGCTCGACCCCACGGCGATTGCCGATCCGAGCCAGTACAGCAAAGACGACATCCGGGATCTCTATGTGCGGCGGTTCCGCAAGGACGTGATCGCGGATCTGCGCAACAGCGTCAAGGAGCGCGACAGCGCCGATGTGGAGTGTGTGGCGAGTGAGCGGGAGGAGCGGGTGTTTGCCCTGCTCAAGGACCTCAAGCTGCCCGATAGCGACGGCAAGGCGAAGGCGGGCCAGCTGTTCAAGACCACGCTGGCCAAGAGCCTGCTGTCGAGCCCGATGGCGGCATTGGAAACGGTGCGCAACCGCCTGAAACGCCTGGAGGCGGTTGCCTCTTCTTCGGACTCCCCAGTCAGCGCCGACCGCGCTGCACTCCAGAGCCTGGAGCCGCTGCTGGCCGCGATCACCCCGGCGGATTTCTCCAAATACCAGCGGCTGCTCCAACTGATCCGCGACGACTGGGCTTGGAGCGGCAAGGACCCCACTGACCGGATCGTTCTGTTCACCGGCCGGCGCGAAACCCAGCGGTTCCTGGTGGATCGCCTGGCAGCCGACCTGGGCTTGCCCAAAGGGGCGGTGGTGGGTCTGGATGGCGCGATGCCCGATGTGGAGCAGACGCGGGTGGTGGAGCAGTTCGCCCAGGAGAAGGAGGCGGTGCGGATCCTGGTGGCCACCGAGGTGGCATCAGAAGGCCTGAACTTGCATTACCTGAGCCATCGGCTGGTGCATGTCGACATCCCCTGGTCGTTGATGACGCTGCAGCAGCGCAATGGCCGCATCGATCGCTACGGCCAGCCGCGGCAGCCCCTGATCCGCTATCTGCTCAATGCCTCCCGCAGTGAGGGCATGGGCGATGCCGAGAAGGTGGTGCGGTTGCTGCGGGAGAAAGACAAGCAGGCCCAGCTGAACATCGGCGATCCGGCCGTGTTCCTTGGCGTCTACGACGCGGCGGCGGAAGAGGAGCTGATCAGCAGGGCGTATGAGGCCGGAACCTTGAAGGATCTGGACAATCGAATGGAGGCCAACGCCAAGCCGCAGCGCCAGGCGAGCAGCGGCGATCAGTTGTTCGAGGAGCTGTTCGGCATCAGCGCTGATACCGCCGAAGGTGGCGGCAATAGCAGTGGCGATGGCAGTGGCGATGGCAGTGGCGGTGGGCCCGCCCCAGCAGGGAATCCCACCCCCGTGGTGGCCCAAACCCGCCAGCCCTTCAGCCTGTTCCCCAGCCTCTGGGGCTACGTGGACACGGCCCTGGACGCGGTGGCGCAGCAGATGGAGCGCCGCGGCGAAAAGCTCGATCTGCGCGTCTTCCCCGAGCAGCAACGGCTGGAGATCACGCCGCCTTCTGATCTGCAACGCCGCTACGACCGCTATCCCCGCGAGCTGCAGCCGCCCCGCGGCCAACGCCTGGCGCTCTCCACCGAGCCGGCGGCCCTGCAGCGGGCCCTGGAGCAGAGCAGGCGGCAGGACAACAGCCGTCCGGAACTGGAATACCTCTGGGATCTGCACCCGATGGTGGATTGGCTGGCCGACCGGGGCCAGATCACCTTCCCGCGCCATCACGCGCCTGTGCTGCAGCTCAGCGATGGCCTCGATCCTGGCGCGGTGGTGATGGTGTTTCAGGGCACGATCCCCAACCAGAAAGGGGTGCCTGTGGTGCAGGAATGGGTGGCGGTGCGCTTTGCCGGTACGGGATTGAAGGTGGTGGCGGTGGAGCCCTTTGAGGCGGTGGCCACACGCCTGCAGCTAGGGAGCCGGGATCTCGCCAACATCAGCGGTGAGAAGCCCCCCGCTCACCTGAGCAGCCAGCTTCCTTTTGCGGTGGAGCAGGCCAACACCTACCTGCGCACCTGCGGCGAGCAGTGGACCGCCCGCGTGCAGCCGGAGCTGGAGGCGCAGCGGCAGCGGCTGCGGCGATTGCGAGGTCGCCAGGTGGAGCAGCTGGAGCTGAGCCTTGCGGGCAATCAGCGCCCGCAGCAGATCAAGGACAAGCACCG
Source organism: Synechococcus sp. UW140 (assembly GCA_943372025.1). Lineage (GTDB taxonomy): Bacteria > Cyanobacteriota > Cyanobacteriia > PCC-6307 > Cyanobiaceae > Cyanobium. The sequence continues at coordinate 12,723 of CALRXC020000039.1, forward strand.
CCAGGAGAAGCAAAAGGCCATCGATGGGCGCTTCGAGGATCACGAACGCTTCGTGAGCGAGGTGATGACGATCGACCCCGCCCCTTACCTGAAGCTGGTGGCGGTGCTGCACCGAGACAGCAGTTGATCGAGTCGCACCACGCGACCTGCATAGCCTTCAGTCAACCCTTGTTCCCTTCGACCCCCATGAGCTCCCCACCTTCCCTGATCACCTGCACAGCGGGCGTGCGCAGCGGCAAACCCTGTGTCGCCGGAACGCGGATCACCGTGTCGGATGTGCTCGAGTATCTCGCCAGTGGCATGAGCCAGGAGGAGATCCTCAGTGATTTCCCCGATCTCAGGCCCGAACACATCCAGGCGGTGCTGCGCTATGCCGCTGAGCGCGAGAAACGCCTCAGCGAACTCACGGTGGCCTGAGCAGCGAAATGGCAGGCCGTTTGCTTCTGGATGAAAACCTGAGCCCCCGGCTCGCCCCTGAGCTTTCAGGGCAGTTTCCAGGCAGTGTGCATGTGCGCGATGTGCAGCTGAAAGGCCAAAACGATCAGAAGATCTGGTTGTATGCAGCCGATAACGGCTACACCATCGTCACCAAAGACGATGATTTTCGTGCGCTGAGCTTGCTACGTGGTGCGCCTCCGAAGGTGATCTGGCTGGTGGTGGGCAACACCAGCACGGCGGAGATTCTGCGGATCCTGCTGGCTCACGCCACCGCGATCGAGGCGTTCATCACCGAACCGATCACTTCCCTGCTCACGCTGCGCAAGCCCTAACCCATGGCCCTCCCCGGCATCAGCAACGCCAACGAGTTCTATTCCGCCCACTACCTCGAGAGCGTGCTGGCGGGGGACATCAAAAAGGTGCGCGAGCGCTGGGCGGAGGAGGCCAAGGCGCAGCTGGAGGCGGATCTTGCGGCGGGGCTGTCCAACGCAACGGCATCCACGCCGGAGGCCCAGTTCAAGGCGCTGCGCAAGCCGTGGCAGAAGCTCCGAGAAGCCGAAATCGGCATCACGGAGGAGCCGGCGGAGCGGCTGCGGCTGCAAAGGGAGCTGTTCTTCCAGCCCCTGCTCGAAGCCCTGGGCTATCCCTATGCCCCCAAGGCCGAACCCGTGCTGATCGGCGGCGAGGCCTATCAAGTTCCACTGCTGGGGGAGGTGAGCAACGCCAAGGGCGAGCCCTGGCTGTGGGTGGTGGAGTGCTTCAACCCCAGCGATGAGCCGGCCGACCCGCTGGAGCTCACGATCGCCACCCGCTGGGGCTGCCAGATCGACGACCCTTCCCTGGGCACGGTGCTCACCGATGGCGACGGCCAGGGCAGCGAAACCTGGGAGGAGCTGATCTCCGAGCGGATCTTCGGGCAGGAGATCCCGCCGCGCTGGGTGTTGGCGGTGAGCCGCGACCAGCTGCTGCTGATCGACCGCCAGAAGTGGGCCGCATCCCGCCTGCTGCGCTTTGAGCTGGGCACGCTCCTGGGCGAGAACAACCCCGATGCCCTGCTGGCGGCGGCCACCTTGCTGCACCGCGAGCACACCTGCCCTACGGGCGGCGGCACGCCCCTGCTCGATGAGCTCGATGAGAACAGCCACAAGCACGCCTATGAGGTGAGCGCCGACCTCAAGTACGCCCTGCGCCGCTCGATCGAGCTGCTGGGCAATGAGGTGGTGGCGTTCATCAAGGCCCAGAAGAAAGGCGTCTACGAGGAGCGGCTGGATCCGGAGCAGCTGACGCTGGAACTGCTGCGCTTCATGTACCGGCTGCTGTTCCTGTTCTTCATCGAGAGCCGGCCAAAGGAGCTGGGCTACGCGCCGATGGGCAACGACGTGTACCGCCTCGGCTACAGCCTGGAGAGCCTGCGCGATCTCGACACCGCCGAGCTGGCCAGCGAGGAAGACCGCGAGAGCACCTACATCAGCGAATCGCTGGATCGGCTGTTCCAGATGATCTGGGAGGGCTACCCTAAGCGCGGAGAGCAAGAGTCCGTGCAGGCCGATCTCACGGAGGCCAAGCCGGAGTTCGACACCTTTCAGATCGTGCCGCTGCGTTCGCACCTGTTTGATCCGGAGCGGCTGCCGATCATCAATGGCCTGCTCAAGGACGACAAGGGCGACAAGCGCTGGCCGAAGGTGCGCTTCCGCAACGCTGTGCTGCGGCAGGTGATCGAGATGATGTCGCTCACCAAGGAGGGCAAGGGCAAGCGGCGCGGCCGGGTGAGCTACTCCCAGCTGGGCATCAACCAGTTGGGGGCGGTGTATGAGGCGTTGCTGAGCTTCCGGGGCTTCTTTGCAGAAGAAGACCTCTACGAGGTGCAACCTGCACCGAAAAAGGGGAAAGCCGCCGCCAGCGACGACGACGATGATTTTGACGACTCCGGTAACGGCGACGACCAGGAAGACGACGACAACACCAAGGCCAGTGGCCAGGCGCACGACGAGTTGGAGGTGGGCCACTTCGTAACCGCCGAGCAGCTCAAGGACTACAAGGCAGAAGAGATCGTGCCCGATCTCGGCACCGGAAAACCCAAGTGTCACCTCAAAGGCAGCTTCATCTACCGCCTGGCTGGGCGAGACCGAGAAAAGAGCGCCAGCTACTACACGCCCGAATCGCTCACCCAGTGCCTGGTGAAGTATGCGCTCAAGGAGCTGCTGCCGGGCAAAACAGCGGCGGACATCCTGCAGCTAAAGGTGTGTGAGCCGGCGATGGGCTCAGCCGCGTTCCTCAATGAGGTGGTGAACCAGCTGGCCCAGAAATATCTGGAGCTGCGCCAACAGGAAACTGGCAAGAGCATCCCCCATGAGCAGTTCGCCACTGAGCTGCAGAAGGTGAAGATGCGCCTGGCCGACCAGAACGTGTTCGGCGTGGACCTCAACCCCGTGGCGGTGGAGCTGGCGGAGGTGAGCCTGTGGCTCAACAGTATCTTCACACCCGAAAACGGCCGGGCCTTTGTGCCCTGGTTCAGCCAGCAGCTGGTGTGCGGCAACTCACTGATCGGGGCCAGGCGGCAGATCTACAGGGTGAATCATCTGCCGATCGAAGTAGTGATTCCTTCAAAGGGTAAATCGGCAAAGCCCAAAACTAAAGCAGTGAAGCCGAGCAAGCTCTGGCACGAGCACGCCCCAGAAGAGTTGGCCTGGGATGCGGAACTTCCTAAGGACGGGATCTTCCACTTCCTGCTGCCCGATCCGGGCATGGCGGCCTACACCGACAAGGTGATCAAGGAGCTGGAGCCGGATGCGATCGACCGTTGCAAGCGCTGGAACAAAGCGTTTGTCGGTGAGCAATTCAACGACGCCCAGATCGCCCACCTCCTACGGCTGAGCAAGCTGGTGGATGCCCTCTGGAAAGACTGGGCTGAGCAGCAGAGGCAATTACGTCAACGCACAACCGATCCGCTACCGGTGTGGGAAGACCCCACTGGAGCTCAAGAGGGTGACTGGACACCTCTGAAGCTCAAAGACCGCATCCAGGAGCAGGAGGTGCTGGGCCGGGATGTGGCCAACACCAATGCGCGCCTGCGGCTGAAGTGGGCGATGGATTACTGGGTAGCGCTGTGGTTCTGGCCGATTCGCCAGGCGGGATCCCTTCCCAGCCGCGACACATGGCTGCTGGAGCTGAGCATGATCCTGGGGGATCTGGAACAAGGCGTGACTCCCGAGCCTGGCCAGGGGAGCCTGTTTGCTGATACGCAGCCACAGCAGTTGGCGGTGGATTTCTCCGACCGCCACGGCTTTGTGGATGTGGAGAAGCTCAAGACCGAGTTCGAGCGACTTCGACAGGTGGAAGACGTGGCTAATCGCATCCGTCCACTGCACTGGGATTTGGAGTTTGCAGACCTTCTGAGCAATGGCGGATTTGACCTGGCATTAGGCAATCCACCATGGATGAGATCCGAGTGGTCGCAAGATAACTTTCTTTCGGAAAAGTCTCCAATGCTTAGCAAAGATTTTGACGGCAGAAAAGAAAGCGAATTGAATCACGAAAGAAAGAGAATACTTGCGAAGACAGGTTGCGAGCTGATGCAAGAATATGAAACAGCCGCAGGAACCAAGTCAATACTTCCAAGGAAATTTTTTCTGTCATCCGGAAACTTCAACCACTACAGGTGCTTTATTGAGTTAATTCCTAGCATCTGCAATGAAAGCGCTGTTTTGGCGATGGTGCATGACTGCGGGATTTTTGAAAACCGACAAGAGCCCCGGCTGCGAACCTTTTTGTATCCACGGTTAAAGTACCTCTTTAGATTTGTCAACCAGATTGTGAATGGCAGCAAGCTGTTCCCAGACCTCGACAATAACCAGAAGTTTGAGCTGTCCGTCTACAATTCAAAAAAGAATACTGGCGCCAACGATACATACTTCACTGCTATCTTCTCACTATTTTCTCCTTCAACGATTGAAGGCTGCTTGGGAGAAGGAGATATAACACTGGCACAAAGCAAGCCGGCTTTCCCGGAAGGAATAAAAAATTCAGAAGGCAAGTGGAATACACGAGGAGAAAAGGCGAGGGCTATTCAAGTCACACCCCAATTGCTAAGTGTAATGTCTCTTCTCACATCCGGAGACTCATCAGGATGGCATTCTACGGAAATAATTTCCGTCTTCCGAAGTGAGCATGTCACAGCTCTAGAAGCATTTTCGAATGCGAAGCAGGGATCTTCGTTGATAGCCGCCGAAGCCTTGCCAATATGCAACGAGAAAGAATGTAAAAAGCTGGGCCTAATAGACGAAAGACCTGGCTGGAACAACGAGTGCCCTATAACTCTGCTTTCTGGCCCAAACATAAGTCTTGGGAATTGCTTCGCGCAGCAAACCAAGCTCAGCTTTGCAGGCAAGCGTTCGTACCAAGTTGTAAGCGCATTCTCGGCCGCAACAGAAGGATTTGAGCCAAGAACCCAGTATAATATATTTAATCAAAGTTTGTTTATTAATCGATTCTTCGGAGATAGAGAAAATCTGCTCAATGAGTATAAACTAGCTTTTAGGACAATGATCAATATCAATCAAGAGCGATCCCTCTTGCCAGCAATCATGCCTCCTTCTTTCTTCCATGTCTATTCGATTACTTCGTTGTCCATGAAAACAATAGAAGACCTCCTTTATGTCTCCGCCTGGATGGCATCGATCCCCATTGATTTCTACATCAAGGTGCTTGGAAAGACAACATTGTATGCCAGTGATATTCCAAAGCTGCCAATCCCGCTGTCCTCCACTATCAAGCATTCGATTTTCTCTGAAATTTGCAAAAGAGCGGCGCGCCTCAACTCTGTAAGCCACCACTTTCATGAATTGATCCGGTTCTCTTCTGAAAAATTTGGCCCGTTGATGTCCACCCCGCTGACTCAACCAGACTGTTATCGATGTGAAGAGATTGAGGTGCGGCCCTTGTCAGATCTGGCTCGCAGGAATCTCACGATAGAACTTGATGTGCTCTGCGCAATGGCGCTCGGCCTCAACATTGCCGAGCTTGTATCGATATACACGGTTCAGTTCCCAGTTGCAAGACAGTACGAAAAGCAGACCTTTTATGATGCGAAAGGTATGATCGTCTTCACCGTAAGTAAGGGGCTGACCGGTGTTGGATTCCCGCGCAAGGGATCAGGCCGTGGACCCAGTAAGACCACCGGCTGGGAAGACATCGCTGATCAGAAGTCCGGCGCCGTCTCGCGCACAATCCTTGACGACACCCTCCCAGGTGAGCCGGTTGAACGCACGATCACCTATGAGGCGCCTTTTGACCGCTGTGATCGGGTGGTGGACTACCAGATTGCCTGGGACTTCTTCGAGAAGGAGGGCATCGGTGCATGACCATCTACGAAGACACCAACTCCAAACCCCTCCTCGATCTGCTGGACCGGATCCACAGCGGCGACATGGTGTTGCCCGATTTCCAACGCGATTTCGTCTGGGAGCCCAGTGCCACCCAAGCCCTGATCGTCTCGATCGCCAACAACTACCCCGCCGGAAGCATCCTGCGCGTGCGCGATCGGCAGCGCGCATTCTCCAGCCGTGAGTTTGAAGGCGCCCCACCGCCGACAACGGATCACACCTTCCTAGTTCTGGATGGCCAGCAGCGGCTCACCTCCCTCTACCAGGCTTTCTATGGCGTGGGCGACCACCGCTACTACCTCGACGTCCGTGCCTTGATCGATAGCGCCGACTTCGAAGACGCCATCGGTTACCTGCGCCGGAGCAAAGGTGCCGTTGCCAAGCGAGAGGAATTTGAGCTTCAAGCCGAGCAGTTGCTTCTCCCTCTCTCCGTTCTCCACAAGGGCAGCACCGGCTTCTCCAAGTGGGCATCCCAGGTGGCCCGCACCCGTGTGGGCGAAGAACGCGACCAACTGGAAGATCAGCTGCAGGAGCTGGAGGCCAAGTGGATCAACCGCATTGACCAATACGTCTTCCCCGTCGTCACCCTCTCCGCCGAAACAGAGCCAGCGGCCCTCTGCACGATCTTCGAAACGCTGAACCGCACGGGCGTCAAGCTCAGCGTGTTCGAGCTACTCACGGCCCGCTTCTGGAGTCACGACCTCAAGCTGCGCGAACACTGGGAGCAGGCCCGCAGCGATCACCCACTGATCGCCCACTTCAATGTGGACCCCTACTACGTGCTGATGGCCATCGCCCTGGCCGGCGGCAAAACCCCTAGCTGCAAACGGGGCGACGTGCTCAACCTCACCGCAGCCACTGTCACCCAATGGTGGCAGCCGGTGATTGAAGCCCTGGCGCTTTCCCTCACGATCCTCCATGACGACTGCTGGGTCCTGGAGCCCCGCTGGCTGCCGTTCAACACGATGCTCGCCCCCATGGCCGCAGCCCTGGCCCGAGCACGTGCGAGTAAGGGGGTCGCAGTGGGTGCCCAGCGGGAACAGATCAAACGCTGGTTCTGGTGCTCTGTCTTCAGCCAGGCCTACGAGAGCTCGCCCAATACCCAGAGCAGCCGGGATGTGGGCGAGCTGATCCCCTGGCTGAGCGATTCATCGGCACCAGCGCCTGAGAACGTACGCAGCTTCCACTTCAACCCCGAGCAGCTCCGCGATGTCACACCCAGGCAGCGCTCCCTCTACCGCGCCACCATCTGCCTGATCCTCGCCAGCGGCGAACGCCCCCTTGACTTCCACAGTCGGGCCGTTCTGAACGACAGGCTCCTGGCCAGCAGTGGAATCGACGACCACCACATCTTCCCTGCCCACTATCTGGATGAGCGCGGCGATGTCGAGCCTCGCCAGCGCGACTGTGTGCTGAACCGCTGCCTGATTGACAGAGAAACCAACCAACGCATCCAATTCCGGGCTCCTTCGGATTACATGGCAGAGATGCGCGACGCCCCCGGCTTCCCCATGCACGCTGTGCTCACCAGTCATCTCATTCCACATTGGCAGCAATCGGGCCTTTGGACTGACGACTTTGGTGGTTTCCTGGATCAGCGGTTAGAATTGATCAGCAAGTCCATCGAGAAGGTGGCAGCGGGTACGTAGAGATGAGGATCATCGAAGATGCACGTGGGCTGAAGCTCGATCAACTCACAAGAGAGGAGCTATCACAACTTGCGGAGGCTTGTAGGCACTTTCGAGCTCGTAGGAATAGGGCAGACGCAATAAGGATACTTAACATGATTGTCAGCCGGGATCAACCAGAGCCGATCCGTAGCATTGTGGAGTCTTTGAGTGATGCTGCTTCTGGTAATGCGGGTGTCATCCTTACGGAGAATGCAATTGTCAACGGAACGCCAATCGCGCATTCGACATCTAGAAGGTCGTTTACAATTCGTGAAGCTGTTAATGTCATTCTCTCTTATGACGCCGTTAAACGTGTCCTTGACCATCTAGTGTGCGGCGAAGAAGGTGTTCGCGTCCACTGGCAGAAACCAGATCCTGAAATCGCGGCGTTGTCTGGTGACTTCGTAAGCACCTCAGACGTACAAAATGCAAAGACCGCTGCAATCCAAGAATGGTTCTCTGACTTAAACTTGGGATTGCCCTCAGATGAGCAAGCTGCTGTTATAGGTAACTGTCATAACTCACTCAAGGTTGTTGCTAGAGCTGGAAGTGGAAAAACCAGAACGATTGCCCAAAAGATCCTTTTTCTGATTCATTTCCTTGGCTTCAACTATGATGAGGTTATTGCACTTGTCTTTAATCGAAATGCCAAGGAGGAGCTTGAAGCCCGACTACATCAATACGAGCGAGACGCAGGCCTCACGGCAAGTGGTGCATTCAAAGTTCTCACCTTTGATGCTCTTGCCTACAATCTTGTTAAGCCTCAAGCAACACCATTAGGAGATTCAGGGCAACGAAAGCTGATTCATGACATCGTATTGAATGCTATTGATGACGAAGAGGGCCTGAGACAGCAGGTGGAGGAGTTAATGGTCAACAGTTTTAAAGGTGATTGGGAGAAGTCTCTATGGCTGAATGCGATTTCGTCTCAAGTTGATTTGGATCGGCTTCGCAGCTGTCTAACTGAAGAAACAATGGATGGTAAAGAGGTAAAATCAAGAGCTGAAAAAAGAATTGCCGACTTCCTCTTTGAACATGATATTCCATATCGTTACGAGATGCCTTTCTCTGTAGGTGATGGCAATGTCATTCGGCCGGACTTCTACATTCCTACTCATAAAGTAGTTATTGAGTACTATGGACTTAGAGGAGAAGCCAGTTATGAGTTGAGCATTGACTACAAGCGACAGTATTGGAATAGCCGCGCAGACATCACACTGATTGAGATTAATCCAGAGTTCATCTGTAAACATGGTTCCAGCTTTGATGATTCCCGTGATGAAGATTATCAAGCTCTTTCCAATCTCCTTTCAGATAGGACAGTGCATCTGGAGAATAGTATTCAACCTGAACGCTTATCTGACTATGATGTTCTTGCGAAGCTCAGAAATCGCATCAGGCTTACGTTCGCAGAACTGTTGCAAAGCGCCATAGCAAGAGTTGGGCAGATGAACTCCAGTGATGTGGACTTTATGGCAGAGATATCTCGATATCAAGCGACTTCTGAAGAAGAACGGAATTTCTTAGATCTTTTGCCTAGTTTTGTGTCAATGTATCGAGATCGTTTATTAAACAACAATCTCACCGACTTTAATCAAATTAAGAAAGAGGCTATTGGTCTTCTCAGCACTGGAAGTACAGTCTTTTCGTGGGATCAGGGTACTAATGGGATTGACCTCAAATCAGTCAAGTATGTTTTCGTGGATGAATTTCAAGACTTCTCTGATCTGTTTCGAGAGCTTCTGCTAGCCATTCTCAAGGTAGCTCCTGGAGCTTTGGTTAATGCCGTAGGTGACGATTGGCAGATGATCAATAGGTTCGCTGGCTCCAAGCCCGAACTCTTTGAGCAGTTTGAAGCGGATTACCCTAGGCCGATGACGACATATCTCCAGACGAACTATCGAAGCTCTGGTGGTCTTGTTGAGTTCTGCAATAATATAATGCTGATGAATGGAGTTGTCGGAAAACCTAGTATTGCATGTGATTCTAAGAGACGTGAAAAGTATCTCATTGCGAGACTTGATCGCGATTTCATCGACATTGCACCTCGAGAGGTCCATTACTTCAAAGGTGATTCTGTTCTGGCCTCTATCTTTCGTCTCTACAAGTCGTTAACGGAGCGTTTTCCGATCGGTTCAAGAAATGATAAAGACAAGATCTGTTTTGCCATCTCTCGTTCCAATAACCCTCCAGTTCGAGTTAATGCCGATGAGCTGGGAATAAGCGCTCGTACTAAAAGAGATGTCATCAATGTAATTCTGGATCGTCTCACGCCCAATGAGGTTGGCAACTTCTTTGAAGCAATCACTGGGCATAAGGCAAAAGGACTGGAGGCTGATGCCGTTGTTGTTCTTCAGCCAAGGCAGTACCCAACGATCCACCGGAGATCTATCTTCCTCCAGTTCTTTGGAGATACGCCTGAGAATCTGCTGCGCGACGAACTGAATCTATTCTACGTTACTTGCTCAAGAGCAAAGCAGCATTTGTTTTTTTTGTCCGAAAACTGTTATATGACGAGTCCTTTTGTTGGGCATAATAATCCCTTCATTAAAACTCTTCTGTGGGATTTATTCCCCTGCCGACTAAAAAGTCCCGCAACTCTGCATACAATCCTAATTCAGAGTGGAGACCAAGACTCCGGGGCACTATATTCGGTTGCGGATTTGCTTGTGGCACATGGCTTCACTAGATTTAGCAGGCCGAATCAAATACCAACGCGAAGCCAGCTCATTCGTCATGATCTATTCAACTCTTTGACACTTCTGAAAAGAGTCGTCCAGTCGTGTTCTCAATGCGATCTCAAGTACATCATTTTGGATGGTCGTAACCATGAGATCTTTCGCCTGCCGGGTCCCATATCAATCCGACAAGCCATGGATCAATGCAGAGGTGATCGATGATACCTTCAGTGGTTGCCAGCGAGCTGGAGCAGGTCGCCGCTGACGCCATCCGTACCCCCTTTCACCCCACCACACCGGGGTTCAAGGGAAAGTGCTCATATGGAGGTTTCAGCTCAGCTGCTGTCGCACCTCCGCGTGGAATTCCTCCAGCTGCTTTAGCAACTGCCGGCGTTCAGCTGGCAGGGGTGTGGGCTCGGCGTCATAGCGGGCCAGCATCGCGAAGTCATCGAGCTCCAGCAGTTCTGGTGCCACACCCAGAGTTTCACCGCAGCGGGCGAGCTCCTGCAGCAGGCGTTGCAGCGAATGGCTGCGGGGAGGTTCCTGGCAGTGGAGCACCAGCAACGCCTTGAGCAGCTTCTCCAGGGTCTGTTGCGCCAGAAAACCCCAGTCCTCATCAGCAATCGTTGCGGGATCCAGGGTTCCCCTCAGGCTGCCCAGGTGCCTCTCGGCCAGCCTCAGCAGCAGCAGCGCGTCCTCAGCCGGCGACATCAAGCTCCTTCCCCTCGCGCAGGGCCCGCGCCACTACATGCCAGCGTGAGCCCGCCAGGCGCTCGGCATCCTCCTCCCCTACCACCACCAGATCCACGCCCACCGACAAACTCAGGGGCCGCAGCGCCGCCCGCAGTAAACGCAACCCCTGTTGTCGTTCCTGCGGGGTGAGCGTGGCCTGGGGCATTACCACCAGCAGATCGAAGTCGGAATCGGGCCGCGCATTCCCCCGCGCCCGGGAGCCAAACAGCAGCACTCGCCCTGGCCTGGGTTGAACCCCGGCCAGGGCAGCCGTCACAGCCTCCAGGTCGGCATCGATTGTGGGGGCTGGGATCGCCATCTCTGCAGGGTAGGGCGATCCTTGGGGTCAGAGCCCTTAGGGATTCAGCGGGGCTACCTCTCGAAATCAGCATCCAGTCCCACATCGAAGCCAGGATCGCGCACCCCCACCCGTTCGGCGATCCGCTGCAGCAGGACCTCCATGCGATCCAGGCGGGCTTCGATGGCGGCCAGGCCAGAGGGCATGGCCGCGTCCTTTGATGCTGCCTTCGCAGCCACTGGGGCCTCGCCCCCCCGGAGCCGCTGGATCAGGGCTGCCTTGTTGAGGCTGGTGTAGCCCTTGAAGCCCCGCTCTTTGCAGAGGGCCTTCAGCTCCTTCACGCCCAGCCTGTCGAGTCCCTCAGCCAGTTCTCCTGCCACCCTCGCCTCCGTCTGAGCGTTCAACGGCAGCGCCCCATCCAGCTCCCGCAACATCCGCGCATCCGCCTGGGCCAGCTCCCGGAGGTTGGCCCGCAGCGCTTCAGCGATCTTGCCCATCTGCCGCCTCCTTGGGTGATTCGGGCAGAACCGTGCCCTCCAGGCTGGCCCGCAGCGCCTCCTGTCGGGCACTGAGCTCTTCGAAGCGTTCCTTGCCGGTGCGCCAGCGGTTCAGGAAGCTGATCACCGCCTGCACCAGCCTGCCGATGCTGCCGCCGCCGTTGTAGGAGCGCCGGCCCAGTTGGTACGCCCCGAAGGCGGTGCCCATCTCGTCGCCCGCATCCTCCAGGTGCTCCACCACATCGGTCACGATTTCGAGCATCGCGTAGGCCTCCGCCTTCACGCTCGCTTCTCGCGTCGCCAGGGCCCGTAGCCGCTGGCCCAGTTCCAGCAGCTGGCCTCCCTGCTTCTCGGAGCGGCTGCGGTGGATGCCGCGGCTGATCATCAGACTCTTGTAATTGCCCCTTAGCTCCAGATACAACGCATCCAACCGTTCGCGCTCCAGCGCCGTGGGGTCACTCGGGTAGGCCGTGGTGGGCGGTAAGGCCAGCGGAGGCATCGCAGGGCAGGCGTGGTTCGACCATTCTCACCTGGCATGGAGTTATGCAGAAACTGCATAATCCATGGATCGAATTGGGAAGGGGTTGCTTGGCTTGGCAGCGCGCCTATGGCCCCTATCCTGAGCCCACGCTTCGTGGCGCCAGTTGCTCCCCTCCGTTGTAGCCAGTGAACTGGAGCAGAGCGCTGGCGACGCCATCCACACCGCCATCCACCCCACCACGCCGGGCTTCCGGGGGCATGCATGGAATCATTGCTACAGTTCAGCCATGGAGCGAGCTGCAGCCCGTTTTTCATTCAAAGAGGCTCTGGCGCAGCTCCCCCGCGGTGCGCCTCTGGGGGTGGAGCTCCTTGCGGCCCATGGGATCACCGCGAAGCGGGCCTCCGCACTGGTGCGATCGGGATGGCTGCAGCGGCTCGGCCGCGGTGCCTACCAGCTTCCCGGCGACACGCTGAACAGGGAGGCCTGCCTCGCTTTTCTGGCTCAGCAACTGCAGGGGGGGCATGTAGCCGCCAAGACGGCGCTCGCCTGGCATGGAGTTCGCCACAACCTCTCCTACCGGGAAACCGTGGTGTTCTGGGGTGATCAGCCTGCGCGCCTTCCCAGCTGGCTGGATGGGGTTGTGCACGTTCGCTACCGGGTGGCTCATATCTTTGATCCCGTTCTGCCAGCGGGCCTCGGCCTGGCACCCCTAACCGGTGGCCATCCAGAGCTGCCTGTCTCCAGTCCTGAGCGGGCCCTGCTTGAGCTACTCAGTGAAACCGGCGGCTTCGAAAGCCTGGAGGAGGTGCGCCAGCTGGTGGAGAGCACCCGAAACCTGCGGCTGCCACTGCTGGATCAACTGCTCAGCCACCTCACCCGCATCAAGGTGGTGCGCCTCGCCGCCCTCCTCGCGGCTGAGCTCGCGTTGCCATGGGCAGAGCTTGCCCATCAGCACAGCCGCCGCCTCGGCGGTGGCCGCCGCTGGGTGGCCGTTGGTCGCACCGGGGAACGGCTGGACCTGGCGGCCACACGATGAATCCGGCCACCATCGCCACGGTTCGCCAGCTGCTGGACATTGCCCCGGTGGTGTTCGCCACGCCCCACTTCGCCATCAAGGGAGGGACTGCGCTCAACCTGTTCTTGCATGATCTACCCCGCCTGTCGGTGGACATCGACGTGGTGTTCACGGACCACAGTCTCGACCGTGAAGCCGCATTGCAGGCCATTGCTGCCGAGCTCAGCACAATCAGCCTGAAGCTGGAGGCCATGGGCTACGAGGTGCGGCAACGCAGGAACAGCGCCAGCAACGAAAGCAAGCTGATGGTGGTGGGCCCCCTGGCCGAAGTGAAGGTTGAGGTCAATGAGGTATTTCGGGGCACCCTGCTCCCCCTGCAGCAACGCCCGCTCTCACCAGCCACGGAGAAGGAATTTGCCCAGGCGGTCACGCTGCCGTTGCTCGCCACCGCTGAGCTCTATGGCAGCAAGCTCGTAGCCGCCATGGACCGGCAGCATCCCCGGGATCTCTTTGATGTTCTGGTGCTGTACAACGACACAGGCCTGACCCCGGAGATCGTGGATTGCTTCGTGGCCTACCTGGCCGGCCACAACAGGCCGGTGCATGAGGTGCTGGCGCCCCGTCTCCAACCCCTGGAGGCCACGTTCGCCAATCAGTTCAACGGCATGAGCCGCGATGAGGTCAACCTGGAAACCTTGGAGCAGGTTCGCGCACGATTGGTTCAGGAACTGCCCCGGTCCCTCACCCACCAGCACCGTGACTTTCTCCGCTCACTGGTGAAGAATCAGCCGCTATGGGATTGCATGCCGTTTCCCCATCTCCAGGAGCTGCCGGCGATCCGCTGGAAGCTTCAGAACCTGGCCAACCTGAGGGGCAAGAAGCTGGTTGAACAGATCGAGCGCCTGGAGGCTTGCTTTCAGCAGACGGGGGGGCCGCTCTGATGCTCCCCTCCGTTGTCGCCAGCGAGCTGGAGCAGGTCGCTGCCGACGCCATCCGCACCGCCTTCCACCCAACCACGCCTGGCTTCCGGGGGCTGATCGATCGCTTCCTGGCCGACCGTGATCGGTTGCTCAAGGGGCCCTATGTCTCGGTGTCCCTGCCCTTCCAGCAGGGTTCCGGCCGCGACTGGTTTCCCCAGATCCCCCTGCCCTTCCCGCCCTACCTCCACCAGGAGAAGGCCTTCCTTCGCCTCAGTTCAGGCACTCCCCTCAACACGCTGGTGGCCACGGGCACCGGCTCGGGCAAAACCGAGTGCTTCCTGCTGCCGCTCCTCGACCATTGCCGCCAAGAGCATGCCCAGGGCAGTCGGGGCATCAAGGCGATCCTCATCTATCCGATGAATGCCCTGGCCACCGATCAGGCCCGGCGCATCGCCCAGCTCATTCACGCCACCCCCGCGCTGGCAGGTCTGAGGGCCGGGCTCTACATCGGTGCCTCCGACGATGAGCCCACGGCGGCGATGGGCGCCACCAGCGTGATCACCGACAAGGGCGCCCTGCACAAGGCCCCGCCCGACATCCTGCTCACCAACTACAAGCAGCTCGATTACCTGCTCCTCAAGCCCCAGGTGCAGGGCCTTTGGGCCCACAACGGCCGTCTGGCCGATGGCCGCAGCACCCTGCGCTACTTGGTGGTGGATGAGTTCCACACCTTCGATGGCGCCCAGGGCACCGATCTGGCCTGCCTGATCCGCCGTCTGCGCGATCGCCTTCAGTGCGCCGGTGAGCAGCTGGTGTGCGTGGGCACCTCCGCCACCCTTGGGGGGCCGGATTCACGCCAGGCGATGCTCGATTACGCCGGCCAGATCTTCGCGAGCCATTTCGAGCCTGGCTCGCTGATTGAGGAGGAGCGGCTCAGCCCGGAGGAGTTTTTCCGAGATCACACCGGCTACGGCGACCCCAACAACGGTGGCCTCTTTTCCTTGCCGCTGCCGGGCATGGAAGCGCAGGAGCAGCTGGATCCCGAACACGCCTCCAGTGCCGACGCCTACCTCGCCTCCCAGGCCGCACTCTGGCTGGGCGACACCCTGCCGCCTCCTCCTGAAGGCAATGTCAACGCCGACACCTGGCGCCTGGCCCTCGGCTGGCAGCTCGGCACCCTCCCGGCGGTGCACAACCTGGTGCGCCAGGCGGCGGACACCTGCTCGATGGATCAGTTGCTGGAGCGTTTCTCCCGCCAGCTGGGCCTTGGCGAACGTTATCCACGTCGCTACCGCGTGCTGCTGCTCGAAAGCCTCCTGGCCTTGCTCGCCCATGCCCGCCGCACCACCACCAAGCTCGACGGAGCAGAGGTGGTGGTGCCCTGGCTCACCCTGCGCGTGCAGCTCTGGCTGCGGGAGCTCAAGCGCATGGTGGCCTCGGTGGAATCCGAGCCCCAGCTGCGCCATTCCGACGACCTCGCCGGCAGCGACGCCAGCCCCCACCTGCCGGTGGTGCACTGCCGCGATTGCGGCGCCACCGCCTGGACCTCCACCGCCCTCACCGCCGGCTCCAACCGCCTCGATCGGGCCACCAACCTGCAGGCTTTTTACAAGGCCTTCTTCTCCGGGGCACCCGAGCTCCGCTACCTCTTCCCCCAGGGGCCAGCCGATGCCGCCGCCACGTGCAGCCATCAGTTCTGCGCCAGCTGCCTCTCGTTTCACTCTTTCCAAGACCTGGCGCAGGCCACTGCAGCCGGCGGTCAGCCGGTTTGCCCCGCCTGCCAGAGCAAGGAGCTGCTGGCGGTCGACATCCCTGACTGCAGCTACGTGGATGAGCACAACCATCCGCGCATCAGCCGCGACTGTCCCTACTGCCATGCCACCAACAGCCTGCTGCTGATCGGTACATCGGCCGCCAACCTCACCAGCACCTGGAGCGCCTCGCTCTATGCCTCCGCCTTCAACGGCGACAAGCGCGTGCTCGCCTTCTCCGATTCCGTGCAGGATGCCGCCCACCGCGCCGGTTTCATCGCCGCCCGCGCCTATCGCACCTCCTTCCGCACCGCCCTCACCCGCACCGTGCAGGAGCACGACCAGCAGGGCCGCCCACCGCTGCGGCTCGATCAGCTCCAAGAGCAGCTGATCACCGATTGGCAGCGGCGCCTCCCCAACCCCGTGGACTTCGCTGCCACCTTCATCCCCCACGATCTCGAGTGGCTGCGCGATTGGGATGAGATGCAAAAGCAGCTGATCCCATCGCTGGAGCCCAACAGCTTGCTTTTGCGCTATGTGGCCGACCGACTGCGCTGGGAGGTAGCGGTCGAATTCGGCTACCGCGCCCGCCTCGGCTCCTCGGTGGAGCAGGCCGGCGCCCTCGCCGCCGCCGTGGATCCGGCCGCCGTCAACCGCCTGCTGCCGCCCCTTCTCAGCCGTCTGCAGAACGAAATCGAGCCCCTGCGTTGCCTGCGGCTTGGGCCTCTGCAGCAACTCGTGGTGGGCCTGTTGCAACACTTGCGTCAGCGTGGCGCCGTGGTGCTGGCTGAACTCGTCGGCCGAGACGGAAAGGGGTCGGAATACCTGGAAAGCGGCGGCGTCAACACCTATCCCTTCAACCAGATCCCCTATCTACCGGGCTTCGGGCGGGCCTCGATCCAGCCGCTCTTTCTCACCAGCTTCCGCGGCAAGGGGGGCTTCGAGCAGCTGGTGCGCGAGAGCGGCCGGCCCACCTGGGCGCAGCACTGGCTGGAGCGCACCCTCTCCGTCGCCTCAGCCAACGGCGCGCCACCGACCCTCGATGCCGAGCAGCAAAAAGAAGCCCTCAACGCCGTGGTGAACGCCCTCACCGAGGCCGGCCTGCTGCAACAGTTCAACGGCGGGCGGGGCGAGCGCATCTGGGGCATTCCTCCCGCCGCCATCACCGTGAGCAGTGAGGCCCATCCCGTGCGCTGCGAGCAGTGCAGCGATCAGCACAGCGTGCCCACTGAGCTGCTCAGCCTCTGGGATGGCCTGCCCTGCCAGGTGCGCCACTGCGACGGCCACTACCGCCCCGATCCCCGCGGTGGTCTGAAGCTTTATCGCCGCCTTTACAGCCGCGGCGAGGTGCACCGCATCGTGGCCCGCGAGCACACCGGTTTGCTGGAGCGGGCCGATCGCGAGCGGCTCGAAACCCAGTTCATCCGCGGTGAATACCGCAGTGATCCCAACCTGCTCTCGGCCACCTCCACCCTGGAGATGGGGATCAACATCGGCGATCTCTCCACCGTGTTGCTTGCTTCCGTTCCGCCGGAGCCGGCCAACTACCTGCAGCGCATCGGCCGGGCTGGCCGCCGCGACGGCAACGCCATGGTGGGCACCCTGGTCACAGGAACCGCCCACGACCTCTACTTCTTTGCCGATCCGCGCGAGATGTTGCAGGGGCAGGTGAATCCGCCCGGCTGTTATCTCGATGCCGCCGCCATCCTGCGCCGTCAGTTGCTCGCCTACAGCCTCGATCGCTGGGTTGCCGGTGGCCTCGATCCCCTGGCGCTGCCGCGCCAACTCAAGCCGGTGCTCGATGGGGTGGAGAAGGCCTCCAGCGGCACCATCGCGAACTTGTTCCCCTACACCTGGCTGGAGTGGGTGCAGGCGCACCAGATCGATCTGTTGGAGCGATTCCTGGGGCTCTTCGGGGAGGAAGTGCAGCCCGCCAGCCGCGAGAACCTGCGCCACTTTCTGCTCAGCCCCGCTGAATCGGGCGGTGCCGGCTCCTTTGAGGCTCCCTTCGCCCAGGAGCTGCTCGCCCGCCTGCGGGATCTGGTGGCCGAACGCAAGCGCCTCGGCGCCGTGGCCCGCAAGTTGCGCGATGGCTACAACAAACTCTGCGAGCGGCCCGAGGACAGCCTCACCCCCGACGAGAAGGAGGCCAAGGATTCCATCCGCCGCGAGCAAGGCGCTTACAACCAGCTGCGTAAGGAGCTCGATGGCCGCGACCTACTGGCGATGCTCACCGACGAAGGGTTCCTCCCCAATTACGCCTTCCCGGAAGCGGGTGTGACGCTCAAATCCGTGCTCTGGCGCAAACTCCCGGGCCGTACGGCTGATGGGCGAGGTGGTGATGGCCGCCGCAGTGAGGATCTGCCGGCCCTGAGCTACGAACGCCCCGCCAACGTGGCCATCCGCGAGCTGGTGCCCGATGGCCAGTTCTATGCCCAGGGCCGCCGCGTGCGGGTTGATCAGGTCGACCCGAACCTCAACAAACCCGAGCGCTGGCGCTTCTGCCCCTCCTGCTCCCACGCCAGCCGCGAAACCGACGACGACTTCGGCCGCAGGGAATGCCCCCGCTGCGGCCACAGCGGCTACGCAGACCACGGCCAGATCAAGGAGATGACCCGCCTGCGCCAGGTGCAGGCCACCACGGAAGACGCCCGCAGCCGGTTCGGCGATGACACCGAGGAGCGCAACCCGCTCTTCTTCCACCGCGAGTTGCTGATCCTCCCGGACCACAGCCGCCGCGAAATTTCGCTGGCGATCGCCGATGAGGAGTTTCCCTTCGGCGCCGAATACTTGGCCAGCACCACCTTCCGCGAGATCAACTTCGGCGAGCAGGCGATGGTGGGAGCCACCCATGCGATCTCCGGCAAATCCCTCAAGGTGAAGGGCTTCGAGCTCTGTCGCCAATGCGGCAAGGTGCAGCGCGGTAAACCCTCTGGTCGGAACCACACCTGGGCCTGCAAATACCGCGACAAGCCCGAGGACGCCCAGCTCCGCCAGCTGCTGTTCATGTACCGGGAGTTCAACTCCGAGGCCCTGCGCTTCCTGCTGCCCGGCGCCAGCTTCTGGGATGAGGCCGGCCAGCCCTCCTTCGTGGGCGCTCTGCACCTCGGCCTGCGCCAGCGCTTCGGGGGCAAGGTGGACCACCTGCAATCCGCCCTTGGGGAAGAACCCCAACCCGGCAGCCAGCAACGCAAGACCTTCCTCTATCTCTACGACTCGGTGCCCGGCGGCACCGGCTACGTGCGCCAACTGATCGAGGCCGGTGGCCAGGATCTGCGCGAGGTGTTCGAGCGTTCGCTACACGCCCTGCAGGCCTGTTCCTGCAGTGATGGCTGCTACCGCTGCCTCTACATGTACCGGCAGCGCTTTGATCGCCAGCGCACCAGTAAACGCCGCGCCATCGAGCAGCTGCAGCTCATCCTGCGGCGCTGGCCGGAGCTGCAGCCTTCCGAGCGCAGCCTCTCGGAGGTGGTGCTCAACACCCGCGCCGAGAGCGAGCTTGAGCTGCGCTTCATCGAGAAGCTGCGCGAGGGCAAGGGTGCCCCGCCGGGCGTTTCCGTGACCCTGCGTGATGACTACATCAAGGGGGACAAGGGCTACCTGCTCACCTTCAGCAGCGGCCATGGCGCCAGTTCCAGCTCAGCCGTGGTGAGCTGGAAGGTGCAGCAGCAGATCACTCTCGGGCCCGGCGAGGGGGTGTCGGTCTTTTCTCGCCCCGACTTTCTGCTTACCCCCACCGCCGGCGGCAAGCCGATCGCCATCTATACCGATGGCTGGGAGTTCCATCGCGGCCGCCTCGCCACCGATGCCGAGCAGCGCATGGCGTTGCAGCGCAGCGGCAACTACCTCTTCTGGGCCCTCAGCTGGGATGACGTGGTGGAGGCCACCCCCACAGCCCAGAAGCCCCTGGAGCCCAACGGATTGGCGCTGGGCATGGTGCCGGCCTTTGCCAGCAAACCAGAGTCCTTCATCGAGCGCTGGTGGCCCCAGTCCCTTCTGGATCCGCCCCACAGGCCGCCCCTGCTGATGCCCCGGGAGGCCCAGCTGGCCAGCAGTTTCCAGCTGCTCATGGCCTATCTCGCCAACCCTTCGGAGGCGCTCTGGCAGGGCATGGCCCAGCAGTTCTGTCTGGCCCAGGCCTCGCCGCTGGCCATCGATTCGCCTGAACTCTCCGCCGCCATCGGCTCTCTCCACCTGGCTCCCCATGTGCAGGAGTGGGTCTCCTCAGAAGCCTCGCGCCGGATCGGCCAGCACCTCAACCCCGCCCCTGGGCTCCAGATCCTCAATCTGGTCGATCTCGATCGCCATGCACCCGAGCGCCGCCATCCCGCTGCCAGCTTCCGCACCATCCACTTCCAGAGCGATCCTTCTCTCACCGAGCCGCAGCAGCAGGCCGCCTGGCGCGAATGGCTGCGCCAGGGCAATCTCTTCCAGTTCCTGCCCCATCTGTTGCTCTCCACCCCGGGCTGGAGTGGGGCCGAGGAACCTACGGCCATCGATACCCCTCAGGTGTGGATCCCCCGGGAGTCCGCTGGTGATGGCGCTGCAGACGTTGCCGATCAGGGTGGCCTCGCAGACGAGCGAAAAGGGGCGTGGGCGGAGCTGATCCGTCTCGCACCCCAGCAGGCCAAACCCCTGCTTAACGCCCTGGCTACCGCCCTGCAGGCCAGCGATTACCCCATGCCCGAACCGGGCTTCGAGCTGGAGGGTTCACGGGGCGAAGTGTTGGCCATGGCGGAGCTGGCCTGGCCCGATCAGCAGCTGGCTGTGGTGGATCCAGCCGATGCCGGTGCATTCACGGCGGCGGGCTGGCAGTGCTGGTCGTTGGAGGATCCTCCCGAGACCACCGCCACGGCCATCCGCCAGGCGCTGGCTTCCTCCTGATCCCAGCCAGCCCAGTTGTCCGTCTCGCCTGAGCCCCCTTGACCTTCTCGCCCGAGACCGTTTCCTCCTTCTCTGCCAAGTCATGAGCGAGCCCCGCCTCACCGTTGCCCTCTCCAACGACTTCTTCAAGGCGTTCGCACGCTTGCCGGAGAAGGCCCGCGGCAAGGTGGCCACGTTCATCTCCAAGTTCCGCGCCAATCCCCGCGGCACAGGGCTCAACTACGAACACATCGAGGGGGGCAAGGATCCCTTCATCCGCTCACTGCGGGTGGATCAGGACATCCGCTGCATCGTGCGAGCCCCCGATGAGGGCAACACCTACGTGATCCTCTGGATCGACAAACACGACGACGCCTACCAGTGGGCGCGGCGCCGCACTTGCCATGTGAACCGGGTCTCCGGTGCCCTGCAGGTGGTGGATGTGGAGGCAGCCGAAATGGCTGTTGGCGATGCCATCGCGGCGGCCGTGAGCGAAGCCCTGGCCAACAAGGCGTCCACGCCCCAGGTGGGGGCAGCACCAACTCCGGCGCCTCGGGCAGCAGAGTCGCAAGCACTGCCCAGCTCAGCCGCCTCGCTCTTCGCCCACTGCAGCGACGACCAGCTCATGCTGCTCGGTGTACCTGAGGCCCTCCTGCCCGCCGTGCGGGCCGTGACCAGCGAGGAAGCCCTCAGCCGCCTGATCGAATGGGTGCCGCAGGACTGCGTGGATGGTCTGATCCTGCTGGCTGATGGCAAGGCGATCGAGGCCGTGATTGAGGAGCTGGAACGGCAGCGCCCCGCTGCCATCGACCCCACCGATGTGGCGGCGGCCCTGGATACGCCTGAGAGCAAGGCCGAATTCCTGGTGATTACCGACGACGACGAGCTTGAGGCGATGCTCTCGGCACCGCTGGAGCGCTGGCGGGTGTTTCTGCATCCCAGCCAGCGGCGGCTGGTGGAACGGACCTGGAGCGGTGCGGTGCGCGTGCTCGGCGGTGCCGGCACCGGCAAGACCGTGGTGGCCATGCACCGAGCCAGGTGGCTTGCCAAGCAGCTGATCGCATCCGGGGCCCCAGGGCGGGTGCTGTTCACCACCTTCACCCGCAACCTCGCCACCGATATTCGCGCCAACCTCACCAAGATCTGTGATCCGGAGCAACTGCAACGCATCCAGGTGATTCCCCTCGATGGCTGGGTGATGAACTTCCTCAAAAGCCAGGGGCTGCAGGTGCGGGTGTTCAACGACGAGGCCCGAAAAAGCTGCTGGAGCATGGCGATGGATGTGGCCGACACCTCGCTCGGCCTGGCGGAGCGCTTCTACCAAGAAGAGTGGAAGGAGGTGGTGCTAGCCCAGGGCTGCCGCAGCCGCGACGACTACCTGGTGGCCCGTCGCGTGGGGCGCGGCACTCGCCTGAGCCGTGAGCAGCGCAGCAGGATCTGGCCGGTGTTCGATGCGGTGCGAGCCGAGTTCCGCCAGCGGGGCCTATGGGAGCCGGAGGAGGCCAAGCAGATCGCCGCCGACCTGCTCAACCAACCCGAGCGGGCACCGCTTTATGCCGCCGTAGTGGTGGATGAGGCCCAGGATCTTGATCTCGCCTCCTTCTCCCTGCTGCGCGCCCTGGTGGGAGAAGCCCGCGCCAACGACCTGTTCATCGTGGGCGATCCCCACCAGCGGATCTATGGCAAGCCGTTGGTGCTTAGTCGCTGCGGCATCGACATCCGCGGCCGTTCCAAAAAGCTCCGCATCAACTACCGCACCACCGAGGAAACCCGCGCCTGGGCCACCGCCGTGCTGCACGGCGTGGATTTTGATGACCTCGATGGCGGCAGTGATTCGGCCAGCGATTACCGCTCCCTGCTCCATGGCGATGCCCCACTGGTGCAGGGCTTCGAGGATCCCGCCGACGAGCAGCGCTTCCTGGTCACCACGCTGCGGCAGCTACGCGAGGAGCAGCAGTCCCTGGCCTCCACATGCGTGACGGCCCGCACGAAGAAGGCCGTGGAGAAACTCAACGGACTGCTCAAGGCTGAGGGCTTTGCCACCCGCGTGATCAACGCCGATGAGTCCGACGACCCCAGTGATCCAGCCCTGCGGCTGGCCACGATGCACCGCGTCAAGGGTCTGGAGTTCGATCAGGTGTTCCTCCCTGAGCTCGACGCTTCCCAGATGCCCCTGCAGGTTGAGCTGAACAAACGGCCCGATCCACTCTCCAAGGACTTGTTCGAGCAACAGGAGCGCTCCCTCCTGCATGTGGCCGCCACCCGTGCCAAGAAGCGGGTGGTGGTGAGCTTCAGTGGCAAGCCCTCGCCTTTTCTCCGCCTTGCCTGAGGGCGTGGCCGTACTCGTGCCAGTGCGCACCTTGCTGTGATGCCGCTATCCCCGGACGATTTGGCATCCGATGCCGCCCGCACCATCGCCCTCCAGATGCTTCAGGAGCGGGGCCGAGGCGCCGTTGGCCTCGATCGTGGTGGCTGGGATCACCATCTCTGCAGGGTAGGGCGGTCTGTGGGGCAAGAGCCCAGAGGGATTCAGAAGGGCTACCTGCCCGATGTCAACTACGTAGGCGGGTCGCGTCAATTACGTAGGCGGGTTACCCCGGGTCCTCCCCCTGCCATGGCAGGGGGAGGCGACAGCGAAAAGTGAGCAACCCTGGCCCGGTCCTCTGCCATGGAGCCGGGATCTTCTGATCGGCCCCAGGCGTCAAGCCCGTTAGCCGATCTGCCTGCGGTTGCTCCGCCTGAGCGCTGCAGCGGAGCGCACGAGCCGGCGGACCCCATGGTCCGGCGGCAGCGCGGAGCCCACACCGGCACCTAGCGCCAGTGCTAGCGGACGTTGGCGGGTAATTGACGCCTGGTCGCGGCGACGAATCAGCCCGAGCTGGGGCGACCAAGGCGGCGGGCCCGTTTGCGGCGGTAGCTCTCGCCATTGATCTGAATCAGCGTGCTGTGGTCCACCAGCCGGTCCACCGCCGCCACGGTCATGGCGCTGGTGGAAAAGACGTTCTCCCACTCGCTGAACGGTTGGTTGCTGGTCACCAACAGGGATTTCCGTTCGTAGCGGTGCATCACCAGCTCGAACAGCACCGAGGTCTCGGCCTCGTCCTTGCGGACGTAGCCGATGTCGTCGATCACCAGCAGGGCATAGCGATCCAGCCGGTTGAGGGCCTTGGCCAGGGCGTAATCAGCCTTGGCCCGTTGCAGCTCCTGCACCAGCGTGGTGGCCGAATAGAACCGTGCCGAGCGGTCCAGGGCGATCAGGCTGCGGCAGATGCCTGCTGCCAGGTGGGTTTTGCCCACACCGCTGGGACCAAACAGCAGCAGGTTCTCGGCGCGGTCCAGCCAGCCGGTGTCGTGGGCGAGCTGCTCGATCTGGGGACGCTCCAGATCCGGGATGGCGTTCCAGTCGTAGTCCGCCAGGGTCTTGGGGACCGGCAGCTGGGCCTCATGCAACAGCCGCCGCTGACGCGCTTGATGCCGCTGCTGGTGTTCCTGCTCCGCCAGCACATAGAGGTAGCTGGCTGGACTCCAGCCATCGGCTGTGGCCTGCTGCTCGGCCGCCTGCCACTGGCTGCGGAACTGGGGCAGTTTCAACTGTTTCAACACCGATGGCAGAGCCGCTTCCAGTGCCGGCCTGCTCGGGGGTTCCAACCAGGAGTTCGTCATAGCTGCTGAGGGTGTGTTCGGGGATGTCGAGCTGGGGCATGGCCGCCAGGCCCCGGGGGGGCCGCAGGCCGTAGTGATCGCGCAGGGCCGTGAGGTTCAGCTCACCGCGGCGGAGCTGGCGGCGCAGATAGCGCTCCACAGCGGCCAGGTCGTCGCTTCTGGCGGCGACATGGAGGGTGTCCACCATGACCTTGGCTGCCTCATCCGGCGGCAGGGTCGCCAGGAGTTGGCGCCATAGCTGCCGCCAGTTCTCTCCTGGGAGCAGGTCGGACTGCAGCTGGGCACGCAGCAGCGCCCGGGGTTTGCGGCGCAGACTCTCGATCACGTGTCGGAAATCGATCCGCCGCAGTGGCCCGCTTTCTCCCGCTCGCCGATGCAACCGTGGCAGGGTCTCCACGTACTGGCTGCGCAGGAACAGATCCAGCCGGTCATGGCGCAGGTGCACCGTCAGCTGCTGGCCAATCAGCCGCGAGGGGACGCTGTAGGTGACCGAGCGCAGCTCAATGGTGCTGGTGCTCCGCACCCGCGCCACCACCGGCTCGTAGTCGGCAAAGCGCTCCACCGGCAGGGGCTGCAGATGCAGCTGCTCAATCTCCAGGTTCCCCTGCACCTGGTAGCGGCTGTTAAGGGTGTTGGTGACGTGGGCGACCAGCTGCCGGTATTCGGCCTCGGTGGCGAAATCGCGGCTGCCGCGCTGGATCAGCTGCTGCTCCAGCCGGTGTTTCCAGTGCCCGTGGGGGCCCTCGATCGCGCCGTTCTCGTGGGCGACGCCGCGGTTGTTGCGGGTGGCGATCACGCCCAGGTGGGCGCAGAGCTCGCGGTAGCGGCTGGTGAAGTCCTTGGCGTAGCTGCCGTCGCGGTTGCGGAAGCAGGCACTCAGGCTGTCGGTGCGGTGCTCCGCCGGCACACCACCGCAAAGGGCGAGAGCGTTCTGCAGCGCTTCTGAAAGGGCGATAAAGCTCTCACCGCCGTGGATCACCGCCACATGGCACCAGCCCGAATAGGGCAGACGGAAATGGAACAGCCGGTGCTCCAGCACCTCCCCCGCCACGGTGATCGGCTCGCCTTTGAGCAGCGTGAAATCCGAGATCCCCAAAACCCCGGCCCGGTGCTCCTGCAGGAACATCACCTCCTGGGCCGGTCCGTGCAGGGCCCGCCACTGCTCGACACGGCGCTGGAGCGTGCGCTTGCGCCGAAACCACTCCTCACCAGGCCTGATCTGCTCTAGATGCAGCAGCAGGGTCTGGGGTTCCAGTTGCGGTGCCTTCTCGAGCATCGGCACCAGCACGCTGTCCCAGACCTCGGCCAGGGGATCGGCGCGGGTGCGCCAATGGCGACCGCGCTGCTGCTGTTGCCCCTCGGGCTGCAGCTCGCCCCGATCGATCCGCTGGGCGCTGCGCACCGAAATCCCCGCCGCAGCAGCCGCCACCTGCTGGCTGAGCCCATTGGCCCGTTTTGCCATGTACCACTCCTTGATTCGCAACGACAGAGGGGCAGGCATCGCAGGGCTCCAGACCGGAATCGGAACCCTGTTGTCGCGTCTTGAGACCCGCCTATGTAGTTGCGCGGACCCGCCTACCTAATCGTCGCCGGACAAGCAGGTTCCCGTCACTCTTCATGATGTGGCTGTCGGGATCAGTGAAATTCCGCTGCGTACTGGCCTTGGGGCTGCCATCGGCCCGATGGGCAAGCCCTCGATGGGGCATGGCATCGGCTGCCTGGGGCTCCAATCCCTCGGGCTCAAG
>CALRXC020000040.1:0-38146 GCA_943372025.1 Synechococcus sp. UW140
GTGGCGGTCTGGTAGAGGCGCTCATGGAGGCCGGTGTCGGCGGGCTCGATCGGCGTCGGCAGGGCCGAGGGGGCAGCGTCGAGGGAGAAGGGAATGAACTGATCGAGGATCTGTTCAGAGGGATTGAGGGCCGGCACCCGCGCCACCGACGAGAAGGCCACGGAGATCCAACCTCCGGCGGGGCCGGCTTTGCGGAAGCCAAGCTCCACGCGGTAGTCGCGGTCGGAGAGGGGAACGGGCAGGTACCACTCAGTGGCCTGGGCATCCACCACCACCTCCTGAAGGGTGTGGGGGTGGGAGGAGCCGCCGGCTAGGCCGGTCACATCGGCCACCCGCAGGCAGAGCTGGCTGGCGCCGGCGGCATGGGCTGCCGTGCGGTCAGCCGCGGCGATATCCCAGAACACATAGGCCCACTGGGGATCGCGAGGCAGGAACACCACCCGCGTCTCAGCGGCCGGGCGGGGCGCCGGGGCCATCTCGGCTTCGATCGCAGCAAGATCAGCGGAAGCCTGGGTCTCGTAACTGCCAACCAAAGCAGCCTCGTAGCTGCCGACCACCGCAGCCTTATCGCTGCCAGCAACCGCTGGCTCGCTGCCAGTCACCGCAGCCTCGTAGCTGCCGAACACCACAGGCTCATTGTGGCCAGCCACCGCAGCTTCGGAGAAGGACTCGGTCGCCACAGCCTTTTCCTCGGGCAGGCGCGAAGCGATAGCGTCAGCCAGTCCATCGCGATCCTCGCTGCTATAGCGCCTCACCCCGAGGGTCCTAGCCAGCTCCCGGAGCTGGCGCATGCTGAGAGAAGCCAGATTTGCGAAGGGATTTGATTTCGCCATCTGACCTCAGTGTGGAACATTACGAAACATGATCCCGGATTCCCCGGGACCGGGATCGGACCTGTCAGGAGATGGCCACATCTGACCCCCGCCACCGCCTGGCCGCTCCACCAGGGCCGTGAGCAGGGTTCCAGCGCACAGCAGGCCCACCAACGCCAACCAGGGCGGGAGCCGTGCCCCGCCCCGCCAGGGCGGCGCGAAAAAGAAGCGACCCCGCCGCCGCCGCGCCGCACCGATCCCTAAGGGCCTGCCGCAGCGGCCGCAGACCAGGCGTCCGGAGAGGCCACGGTCCGCCTTCACCGTCCAGCTCCCGCAGTCAGGACAAGCCATGTCGACCGCTCCCAGCCCCTGAAAACACCGATCCAGTCTTGAACAGATTCGCTGCCGATGGGTGCGTCCCATGGCGCCGCCGCCAAGCAGATCCCCCAGGCTCGGGCGACCGCCGCGAAGCAAACGGTACGCCTGTACTATTCACGGACGCGATGGAGGTCTCGATGCCGGCCGATCCCCCTGTCCATTCCCCTGTCCATTCCCCTGTCCATGCGGTGCCCCTCAATCCGAGCTGGCGCGGACTGGCAGAGCTGCCCCGGGGCCTTCCCCTCCCCCTGGCGACCGTGCTGGGCTCCAGCACCTGTGCCCTGGCATCAAGCCACGTGGCGGCCGGATTCCCCAGCCCCGCGGACGACTACGTGGAGGCCCGCATCGACCTCAACCTGGCCCTGATCCCCCGCCCCCTCTCCACCTTCTTCATGCGGGTGAGCGGCGATGCCATGGCCGGGGACGGCATCCTCGATGGCGACCTGCTGGTGATCGACCGCAGCCTGGAGGCCCGGCCGGGCTTGGTGGTGGTAGCCACCCATGGCGGCGCCTTCATCGTGCGGCGGCTGGAGGGCCGGCGCGGCAGCGCCACCGGTCGGCTGGTGGCCAGCGACGGCCTCTCCGCACCGATTGCCCTGGCGGAAGGGGCGGCGGAACTCTGGGGTGTGGTGATCCATGCCGTCCACCATCTGGCGGGAGGGCGCCCGGGGCGGCACTGAAGGGCAGCCGACCGATCCCGAGCCGGCGCTCGATCGCCCCCAGGGGCCTGCCGAATCGCTCCTAATCGCCGCGGGTGGAGGGGGTGGCAACCAAAAGCCCGCGCCGGCGGAGCTCGCGGCGGAACTCGACGGCCAGGCCATCGGCAATCCAGGCGCGACGCAACTGGTCGAACAGGGTGATGCAGCGCAGGCCGATGGCGAGGCAGACGAGGAACTGCAGGATGGATTTCAACACACCCAGCCATTGTGCTGGCGCCACCTTAGGGGGTCGATCCAGGACCACCTTTCCAGGAAGCGGCGGCGGGCGTCATGCTGGAGCGCCGTCCGGTGCGCCGATGGCTCTCGACGATCCACTGCCGCCCCTGAGCCTGGCCGAACTGGAAACCCTGCTGGCCGCCCTCGACCCCCGACTCGACGGGTTCGGTGAGGGTGAATCCTGCCTCGACGACGCCCTGGCCTACCTCGCCCGGCTTGGCATTCCGCAGAGCGGAGAGGGCGAATCTCCCGCCCTGATCCGCTGGCTCGAGGGGTGGCGGGCTGCCGGGGGCGATCGCCGCACTCTGCGGCTGATGGTGGCCACCCTCCTGGTCCAGGGGGACGATCCGAGGGAGAGCTGAATGGGCGCGATCTGGGCGCGATCTGATCGAGGCGGGTCTGCTCCAGCAGGAGGCGATGCTTCCTGGGAAGCCACGGGGAGCAGCATCAGGCCCGGTCGGTCGGCATCGACGGAAGGGTGAGACCGGTAACCGGGTTAAGGCTCAAATCCGGGGCATTCATCTTGAATCAGACGTTGGCAGAAAGGGTTGTGGCCACGGGAGCCGCGAAGCATTGGCAGCGAAGGCATTGAAGGCATCACAAACGAGGTTGGGCCGGGCGGCGGAGGGGGAAGTCAGATCGGCCGCAACGCCACTGGCCCCCTTCGCCTCAATCGACGCGTGCTCGTCAACACCGATCAGGTCGTAGCCGCCGCCACTGGTCTGCAGATCGGCGCTGTTGGCGGTGTTGGCGAAGCCCACGAAGCCATCGGGGGAGGTCTGAGTGCCGGAAAACGCCCGAATGGCCTTGGCCTGGGCACCGGTGAACAACACGCCACCGGCACCAACCGGGGTGAGGCTGGGAACGGCAGATGTAAAAATGTGGGTGTCGCGGGTTGTGCGCAACACCATTGCGTTCCCCCATGGTTGATCCTGCCGCAGCGAGCGCCCGGGAGTCCGCGACGAGCGCGGCACGGCGGCAGCGCCTCCTGGCCCACCTGGAAGTGCTGGCGCGGCCGCGCCACGCCCGTTGGGATGCCCTCGGGCTGCTAGCGGTGCGCGCCTACATCCGCGATCACCTAGGCGCCCTGGGCCCGGTGGAGGAGCACCGCTTCCGCAGCGGCATCGACGAGGGCACCAACCTGATCCTGCGCCTTCCAGGCCGGCAGAGCGGGCTCGCTCCCCTGCTGGTGGCGGCCCACTACGACGGCCCGCTCAATTCCCCCGGCGCCGACGACAACGCCACCGGCGTAGCTGCCTTGCTGGAGCTCGCCGAGCGCTGGCTCCGCCAACCGCCCCGGCGGCCGGTCTGGCTGGTGGCCTTCGACCAGGAGGAGTGGGGCATGCTCGGCAGCGCCGCCCTGGCGGCGGACCTCAAGGCCGCCGGCCAGAGGCTGAAGCTGATGGTGAGCCTGGAGATGCTGGGCTACACCGCCCCCCGGCAGCGTTATCCGATCGCGGCGATGCGCGCGCTCTACGGCGAGCGGGGCGACTTCATCGCCGTGGTGGGCAACACCGCCACGGCACCCCTACTGCCGGGACTGGCCCGGCGTATGGGCCGCCATGTGCCCACTCGGGTGCTGCCGGTTCCGAACAGGGGCAGAGCGCTGCCCGATGTGCGCCTCAGCGACCACTCCCCCTTCTGGGACCTGGGCTACGACGCCCTGCTGATCACCGACACCTCCTTCCTACGCAATCCCCACTACCACCGCCCCAGCGACACGATCGAAAGCCTCGATCTGCCCTTCCTGGCGGCGGTCAGCGAGGCGGTGGCGGCGGGGTTGGAGGCGCTGTGAACACGACAACCTCTCCGAGGTCGTCGTGGGCCGACCTCAAGCCGTCCGCCGAATCGGAACAACGCCTGGCGAACCCGGGAGCAGCCGGTGATCAGGATCAACAGTTCTTGACAAAGGGGGAGTCCTGAGCGGCTCGCTGGAGCAGGCAGGCGAGCAAGGCCTGCATGAAGCGCTGCTGGAGCACCTGCAGCACCTGGCAGATTGAACGGTGGCTGAAGCAGGTTTGAACGTCTGATCCCCGCTCGATCGGCACCGTCACCAGGATGGAAGCCCTGAGCGGCTGGCCATGGTGACGGTGATGGACGTGCTGAGCGCGGCGGACCGCCAGAAGATCGATGGCTCCGACGATGCGCTCTTCTATGCGGAACCCCGTTTCGTGCAGCACCTTGATGCCCCCTTCAGGGCCCGGCTCACCGAGCTCTACCGCGAACGGATCCCTCGGAACGCCGTGGTGCTCGACCTGATGGGCAGCTGGGTGAGCCATCTGCCCGAAGATGGCACCTACGCGGAGGTGATCGGCCACGGCCTCAACGCGCGGGAACTGCAGGCCAACCCCCGCCTCAGCCGCCATTGGGTGCAGAACCTCAACACCGACCAGCATTTGCCCTTGAGAGAGGCGAGCATCGATGCGGCCTTAGTGGTGGCGGGCTGGCAGTACCTGCAGCACCCTGAGGCGGTCGCCGCAGAACTGCTGCGGGTGGTGCGGCCCGGCGGTGTGCTGATCGTGGCCTTCTCCAACCGCATGTTCTTCCAGAAGGCGCCTCGGATCTGGCTGGAGGGCACAGACCGCGACCGGCTGGCCAGCGTGGCGCGGGTGCTGATCGCCCAAGGCTGGCCCCGGCCGGAGCTGTTCGCGGAAGCCACCCGCTCTCCAGGGCCCCTGGGGTGGTTGGGTGGCAAGGGCGATCCCTTCTTCGCGGTGATCGCCACCCGGCCCTTGGAACCAGATCGGGATCCTGAAGCGGCCTTCGACGAATCGGTGCGCGAAGGGGATGAAGCGACTGCCGGCGCCGAACATGGCAACCCGGCCAGTTGAAATGTTCCACCCTCGCTAGGGCGGCGTGTGCCAAGGGCGGGAGAACGACAGACCGTCGCGGAAATGATCGACGGGATTGTGGGAATAACGAGCTGCTTGGTCAGGGGCCACAAGTGGCGGATGGCGAAAGGTTAAGGGTATGGAATTAAGGGTATGTAGTTAATGGGATGAATCCAAAAGGCGTCGCCGCTAGCGGCAGCTGGCCTCAGGCTATCTTTCTTGCCGCGATGAACACGGAGTTGCCGACAGGCAGAGTGATTCCCCTGCGCAGCGCCCCGTATTCCAAGGCCGCCATCGAACCGCAGAAGGCTTCGATCAGGGGAGGGTAGGGCTTCACATCGCTCTCGGGATTGGAGGGCACAAAAACCTTGCGGCGGGCGATGATCAGTGGAAAGATCAACATGTTGGCATAGCTGCTGATGGTAACCTCAAAACCAGCTTGCCTGAGCAAGGAGCCGAGTTCGCTGCGGCGGAAGCGATGCCTGGTGTCCATTTGGACATCGTGATACGAGCGCATCCATTCATATGCGGCAACATTAATGACCAGAATTCCTCCCGGCTTCATCACCCGCGCAAATTCACGCAGCGCCTTAGATCCATCATCGATTTGACAGATCACATCAGCGCTGACAACAGCATCAAACTGACTGTCTTCAAAAGGAAGCGCCTCAATCGAGCCCTCCTTAATCAGCACGGTTGTCCGTTGCCGAGCGAAATCGCAGGCAACAGGCGAATAATCAAGACCGGTAATCTGCCAACATGGACTATATTGCTGCAAAGCCTTGATTAATCCGCCCGTGCCGCAGCCGGCATCGAGAATACTGGCCTCGTGCTTGGCAAGTGGAGCAAGGGGCAAAAGCATGCGCCGATTGAGGGCGTGGAAATACCACATGGAATCCTCAACCTCAGCCAGATCGCGGTAATCGTCGAACTGCATCGCAATCGGAAAGCGGTTGAGCAAAAATGGCGTAGAAGCTCTCCACGCCGCGTAGAACCATAAGCCATGTGTTGGGTATCACGCAGCCGATCAGCCGCATTTGTTCCACCCCCCGCACCGGCCAGCGATGGGCATCATGGATTGCACTGGGCACAATGCTGAGGATCGGCCCGAAGCAACCGGTCGCGGCGGGGCACTTCGGCGCGGTGATCGCAGTGGGCGCAGCCGTGAATCTCGGCGCGCAACAGGGCGGTGGGATGGCCGCACCAGCCGCAGGGCAGGCCAGGCTCTCGGCCCACCAATCCCCAGCCCGGGGAGCCGCAGCTGGGGCAGGGGGTGCGGATGCGTCGCACCAGACGGAAGGCCAGCCGCCGGATGCTGGCCATGCGGGTGGGGTTGCGGTGGGCCCGCATGTCGGTTTCCAGCAGAGCAAGGCCATCGGCCGAATGGGCGGCGGCCCCGCGGATGGCCAGCTCCAAAGCCTGGGGACACTGCAGCCCGCGCACGATCGGGAAAGGGTCGCTGCGGTGAGGGTCGCTGCGATGGGGGCGCACGATCACCCCGTGGGCCGGAAAACCGATGCGCTCCAGCCAGGAGACGGGATCAGCGCCAGCCGCGATTACGGAGTGGCTGAAGTTGGTGGGTGGTCCCTCGAGCCGCTCGCTGATCACCAGGTCGCGGCGGCGATCCACGAAGGTCATCCATTCGATCGCCAGGGGCAGGAAGGGGATGGCGGGGTGGGGGCCGAAGCTGCCCTCGCTGGCCAGGCCCAGGCTGGCACCGGTCGCATCCAGGGCGGCCTCGGCCTTGAGGCGGCAGGTGGTGGCAGCCTCGGCGGGACGGGGCCTCTCTCCTGTAAACGTGCCGAAGTCGTCCGTGTCGATCTGATCGGCCAGCACCAGCTCCAGACCGAGGCCCTGGCGAAAGGGCCGCGCCATGGCGCGCTCCTTGCCATGGCGGCTGGCCAGCAGCACGAGGGGGCGTGGGTCTGGTCCGATGCCAGAAGCAGGGCTACCAGCCATGGACAAAGGCTGCAACAGAGCCAGAAATTAGGCAAGGTGCGCTGACATCGGCGGGGCCGGTATTCGCTGCCCCGACCATCCGATCCCACGATTTTGGCGGGCCATGGCCCAAACGATCACCCGAACTTATCGGGCGCATTGGCAATGCTGGGCACTGCGGCCACCCACACCCTCGCGCCAGTCCCTACCGTTCGCGGACTTCAGGCGAAAGCCTGGCCATAACGGACCGGAACCCGCCCCAACACCATGTCCTCCGCCTCTCAGGCAGCCCAGCGTCAACGGTGCGGATCGAGGCGCTGCCGCCGTGGCCAGCGCCGGATCCATAGCCGAGGTTGTGGAAACGAACTGCCCCAGAGTTGAGAGGAAGCCCGGCCGCTCCATTTGGGTCCGTGGCTTCCATTGATTAGAAGAAAAACGAGGCTCAAGCAAGCTGCCGCGTAGGATTCAACTCTTTTGCAGACGAGCTTTTGGGCTTGAGAATAGCTCAGTTTAGTTCTGCATCAGACAGCACCTGGACGCTCATGCGCTGAGGTTCGACGCTGAATGTGTGAATCGATCGCAATGATCAGCCCGGCTTTGCTGTGCCCTGATCAGCAGAAGAAGGTGTGCTTTCTACCTGACGAAGCTTGTGGCAGGAGCCTGAATTCGGAATGGTCTGTACATCCGGATTCGCATCGATCCATCGCACACCTGCGTTTTCTTATCTCCCCCCCCAGTACTGTCCCCCATGGCCAAACGTCGTCGTGTTCTTGCCCTCTTCAGTGGCACTCTCATCAGCGGCCTGGTGTTGAGCGGTTGCCTCGGCAATCCCCCCAGCAGAGATGGCAGCAGCACAGGGTCCCCTCCCACCGCCATCCCAGTGGCCAGCAATGCCAACCTGGAGGTGAAGACCATCAGCCTGGGCTACATCCCGATCCTGGAAGCCGCACCCCTGGTGATCGGGGTGGAGAAAGGCTTCTTCGCCAAGCATGGCCTGGAGGTGAATCTCAGCAAGCAGGCCAGCTGGGGTGCCGCCCGCGACAACCTCGTCCTGGGCGCCGCCGGCGGTGGCATTGATGGCGGCCAATGGCAACTGCCGATGCCCCAGATGATCAGCGAAGGCGCGATCACCAATGGCAAGAAGGTGCCGATGGTGATCCTGGCGATGCTGATGAGCCAGGGCAATGGCATCGCCGCCTCCAACGCTGTCAAGGATGGCAACCTCAGCGTCGACTTGAAAACCTCGTCGCCGGGCTTTTTCGATAAGTTCAGCCAGAAGCAGGGCCGCAAATTCAAGGCTGCCTACACCTTTCCCAAGGCCAACCAGGAGATCTGGATCCGCTACTGGCTCGCCGCCGGTGGGGTGAACCCCGACCAGGCGGTGGAACTGCTCAAGGTGCCGGCACCGGAAACCCTGCAGGGCATGAAGAACGGCACAATGGAGGCCTTCTCCACCGGTGATCCCTGGCCGACGCGCATCGCCAAGGACGACATCGGCTTCCTGGCCGCCAGCACTGCCCAGATCTGGAAGTCGCACCCTGAGGAATACCTCGCCGTGCGTAGCGAATGGGTGGACAAGCACCCCCAGGCCGCCGTGGCCCTGCTCAAGGGCCTGATCGAAGCCCAAATGTGGCTCGACAAGCCCGAAAACAAGGATGAGGCCGCCACGATCCTCAGCTCGCGCAAGTGGTTCAACGTGCCCCTGCCGGTGCTGCAGGCATCGCTCAAGGGTCAATACAAAATGGGCGCCAGCGGTACGCCGGAAACCAATCCGGCCATGGGGCCCCTATATTGGAATAGCGATCGCGGTGTGATCTCTTACCCCTATAAGAGCCTCACCCTCTGGTTCCTGATCGAATCGCTGCGTTGGAAGTTTTTCCCCGGCACCATCGACACCATCGAGCAGGCCCGGGCCATCAACGACAAAGGGACTCGCGAAGACCTCTGGCGCCAGGCCGCCGAGGAGGTGGGAGTTCCTGAGAAAGACATTCCCAAGGGTTCCAGCCGCGGCAAGGAAACCTTCTTCGATGGCGTCGTTTACGACCCCGAAAATCCCCAGGCCTATTTGAGTGCGTTGAAGATCAAGAAATGATCGCCAAGGGCCCGCCCCGGCCATGGCCCAGGCGGCGGGCCTGACCTTCCCGGGACGGAGTTGGCTATGGCTTCATCACCAATCTTCAACCCAAATCTTCAGCGACAACATTTTTATCTCTCCCCTCCATCTCCAGGAGTTTCCCATGACAACCGGCACCAGCCCCACAAGCAACCGCGCCGAGCGCACACCGCCCAAGGGGGTGGCCCTCTGGTGGAAAAACAACCGCAAAGGCATCATCTCCCCCCTGTTTGGCATCGGCGGCTTCCTGCTCTTCTGGCAGCTCAGCGCCAGCCTCGGCCTCACCAAACTGGCCGGGCCCCTGAGCCTGTTCACCGAGGAACGCACCCGTGATTTGCTGTTCTACCCCTTCTTTGATCGCGGCGGCCTCGACAAGGGCCTGTTCTTGCATGCGATGAGCAGCCTCAGCCGGGTGGCGCTCGGCTACAGCCTGGCCGCGATTGTGGGCATTGCCGTGGGTATCGCTATTGGCCTCAACAAGGCCCTCGATCGGGCCTTTGACCCCCTCTTCCAGTTTCTGCGCATGGTGGCGCCGCTGGCCTGGGTGCCGATTGCCCTGGTGCTGTTCCAGAACAACCAGCCGGCGGCGATCTTCGTGATCTTCATCACCTCGATCTGGCCGATCCTGATCAACACCGCCGAGGGCGTGCGCCAGATCCCGCAGGACTACCGCAACGTCGCCCAGGTGCTGCAGATGTCGAACAAAAATTTCTTCACCAAGGTGCTGATCCCCTCGGCCCTTCCCTACATCTTCACCGGCCTGCGCATCTCGATTGGTCTGGCCTGGTTGGCGATCATCGCCGCCGAGATCGTGATGCCCGGCACCCCCGGGATTGGCTTCTTCATCTGGGATGCCTATCAGAACAGCTACGTCTCCGAAATCGTGCTTGGCGTGATCTGGATCGGCGCCATCGGTCTGATTCTCGATCGCCTGATGACCTGGCTGCAGAAGCGCATCTCCAGCAACCACTGAGCTGCGGGCAACCCAGAGCTGTTGCCAACCCAGAGCCAGCAAGGCTCCGTCCCTGTATCTCCCATCCCACCATGCCGTTTCGCTCCCTGCCCTGACTGCTGCAGCCCCTGAGCCGCCGTGTTGAAGCGGTCGAACAGTCGCTGAGCCGCCCCGCCAACGCCATCACTTTCCTGGTGGTGCGCTTCGTGCTGATGAGCGCCATGGTGCTGGGCTTCAGCTGGTATGCCTTCCATTCAATGCCCTGATTCAATGCCCTGATCAATGCCCTGTTTCATCCACGCAAAAACCATGACAACCCTCGTAGAAGTTCAGGATCTCGAAAAGAATTTTCCCCTCAATGGCGGTGGCAACTACCTGGCCCTCAAGGGAATCAATCTCGAAATCCGCAAAGGCGAATTCATCTCCTTGATCGGCCACTCCGGCTGCGGCAAGAGCACCCTGTTGAACATGATGGCCGGCCTCGATCTGCCCACGGGCGGCACGGTGCTGGTGGCTGGCGAAACGGTGAAGCGCCCTGGCCCCGACAAGATGGTGGTGTTCCAGAACTATTCGCTGCTGCCCTGGCTCACGGTGGAGCAGAACATCGCCCTGGCCATCGATGAGGTGATGCCCGGCCTCGCTGCTGGCGAGCGCCGCGCCCTGATCGATGAGCACATCGCCATGGTGGGCCTGGGCCATGCCGGCCACAAACTGCCCCGCGAACTGTCCGGCGGCATGCGCCAGCGGGTGGCCATCGCCCGCGCCCTGGCGATCAAGCCCAAGCTGCTGCTGCTCGATGAGCCTTTTGGGGCCCTCGATGCCCTCAGCCGCGGCAATCTGCAGGAGAAGCTGATGCAGATCTGCAATGAGCACCAGCTCACCGCCGTGATGGTGACCCACGACGTTGATGAGGCGGTGCTCCTCTCCGACCGGATCGTGATGCTCACCAACGGCCCCGGCTCCAAGATCGGCGGCATCCTGGAGGTGGACATCCCCCGGCCCCGCCAGCGGATGAATGTGGTGCATCACCCCAGTTACTACAGCCTGCGTTCGGAGATCATCTACTTCCTCAACCGCCAGAAGCGGGTGAAGCAGTGGCAGGCCAAGCCCCACAAGGTGCTGGCCAAGCATGGCCTGGAGAAGGTGAATCTCGATCTCGGTTTCGTGCCCCTGGCGGCCTGCGCGCCGCTGGCGGTGGCCGAGGCCAAGGGCCTGTTCGCCAAACACGGCCTCGATGAAGTGCAACTGGTGCGGGAAACCAGCTGGCGCGGCGTCACCGATGGCCTGCTCGATCGCACCCTCGATGCGGCCCTGATGCCCTCGGGCATGCCCGCCTGGATGACGGCGGGCGGCCATGGTGATCAGCCCACACCCGTTGTCACTGCCCTCACCCTGAGTCGCAACGGCAACGGCATCACCCTGGCCCGTCGGCTCGCCGAGGCCGGCGTCCACAACGTGGATGACTACCGCGCCTGGCTGCAGAGCCACAACCGCGAACCCCACACCCTGGGCATCGTCCATCCGGCCTCGATGCACAACCTGCTGCTGCGCTACTGGCTGGCAGCCAATGGGATCGATCCCGACTGCGATGTGCACCTGCAGACCCTGCCGCCGGCCCAGATGCTTGCCGACATCAAGGACGGCAGCATCGACGGCTTCTGCATCGGCGCTCCCTGGCTGGATCGGGCCATGGCCGAAGGCCATGGCTTCACTGTGGCCGGCGATCTGGCGATCTGGCCGGGCCACCCCGGCAAGGTGCTGGGGGTGCGGGAGGACTGGGCCCTGGCCTACCCCAACACCCACATCGCCCTGGTGAAAGCCCTGCTGGAGGCCTGCGCCTACTGCGCCCGGCCCCAGCACTGGCCGGAGCTGAGCGAGCTGCTCAGCAATCGCCGCTACCTGGGCATGAAGAAGGAGGTGATCTGGTTCAGCGAAATCACTGCCGACGGCAATGCCACCGTGCCCCATCATCTCTTTTTCGGCCCCGGGGTGAACCGCCCCAGTCGCAGTGAACACCTCTGGATTATTACCCAGTTGGCCCGCTGGGCTGAGATTCCCTTCCCGCGCAACTACGTGGAGATCCTCGAGCGGATCTGCGCCGTGGGCGTCTTCAGCACCGCCGCCCGCGAACTGGGCTTCGAGGAGGTGTCTTATCAGCGCGGCGCCATCGACTTGTTTGATGGCCGTAGATTTAACACGGAGGATCCGATCGGCTATCTCAATGAGGTTTCCGTTCACCGTGATTTCAGCGTGGCCGAGATCCCGATCGGGGTACCTCGCGCCCTAGTGGGTTGATCGGGTGGGGCGGTCCCAGGCCGCCCTGTCCAGCAGCATTCACCGCATTGACTCGCTTTACTTTCTGCCCCTTCCAACTCCTCCTTCCCCCCTCCGCAACCGGCCCCGATGCCCCCCACAACCCCCCTTGCCTCAGCCCCGATTTCAGGTGCAAGCAACGCCCCTCCCCTGCTGCGCTTTGAGCAGCTCGGCAAGGTCTACGCCACACCGCGCGGGCCCTATCCCGTGTTGGAGAACATCAACCTGGAGGTGGCCCAAGGAGAATTCGTCTGCGTGATCGGCCACTCCGGCTGCGGCAAATCCACCCTGCTCAACATGGTGTCCGGCTTCGCCACCCCCAGCACCGGCCAGGTGCTGCTGGAGGGTAAGCCCATCACCAAGCCAGGCCCCGACCGGATGGTGGTGTTCCAGGGCTACGCCCTGCTGCCCTGGATGACGGCCTATGAGAACGTGCATCTGGCGATCGATTCGGTGAACCCGAAGCTGCCGGAGAACGAGAAGCGCGAGATCGCCCTGGAACACCTGGCCAT
Source organism: Synechococcus sp. UW140 (assembly GCA_943372025.1). Taxonomy (GTDB): domain Bacteria; phylum Cyanobacteriota; class Cyanobacteriia; order PCC-6307; family Cyanobiaceae; genus Cyanobium. The sequence continues at coordinate 12,785 of CALRXC020000040.1, forward strand.
GGTGGGGCTCACCGAAGCAGCCGACAAGAAGATCACCCAGATCTCCGGCGGCATGAAGCAGAGGGTGGCGATCGCCCGGGCCCTCTCGATCCGGCCGGAGGTGCTGATCCTCGATGAACCCTTTGGCGCCCTCGATGCGATCACCAAGGAGGAGTTGCAGGAGGAGCTCCTTTCGATCTGGAACACCCAGAAGTGCACCGTGTTGATGATCACCCACGACATCGACGAAGCACTGTTCCTGGCCGATCGGCTCGTGATGATGACCAACGGCCCTGCGGCCGGCATCGGCGAGGTGCTCACGATTGATTTCCCCCGGCCCCGCAGCCGTGAGGAGATCATGGAGGACCCCCGCTACTACGAACTGCGTAACAGCGCTCTCGACTTCCTCTACAACCGCTTCGCCCACGACGAGGACGAGGCCTGAGCGCTGGATCCGCCGAGCCCCCGCCGAGCAGCGAAAAAAGACCCGAATGGCCACCACCATCCGGGTCCTTGAACCCACTCTTTGTGGTTGAAACTAAAGCAATCTAAGTTGGGTCGTTGGATGCGAACCTTCCGGCCGACTTGTGGCTTTGATCAGCTGGGCTGATGATTCAGGCTGGCGGCAGTGGACAAAGCAGCAGCTCAGGCAGGCGGATGGTGCGCCATTCCCCCGAATGGGTGCTCACCTCCAGTCCGATCGGGGCCATGGCGGCCTCGGGTCCCAGGCCCTCCAGCCAGGTGATCGCATCTCGTAGGGCCTCCTCAATCGAGTCGTAGAAGCCGTCGAGCTGGGGGTGAGGCTGGAACAGGACATCAATCAAGCGATAGGTCCGGGGCGCGAGACTGCGCAGCGAACGATCACCACCATGCATGCGAAGCATCTGCACCTCCCTGTCATGGGCTAACGCTTAGGAACTGTGGCAACGATTCCGCTGTCATCAACGACACCGTATCGGCCATGGTCCAGATTCTTCAACCGGCAGCCTATCTCGATCTTCGGGGCGTGGATGCTTGGCTCGGCCCCCGAGGTTCTGGTGCTCGATGAGCCCAGCAACGGCCTCGACCTGCGGGCGCGGCATCAGCGGCTGCGCCAAGGAAGGATTGTGGGCGATGGGCGCGCGGAGGACCTGCTCCGGGCCGCCCCCCTCAGCGCCCATTGCGAAATACCGCTTCCAGGGTGCGCTGTTGACGGATATCGCCAGGTGCTGCCGACCGATGCAGACACCTGAGCGAACCGAGGAAGGGTAAGGGTGGAGCATGGGGAAAGCAGGTTGCTGCAATAAAGATTCAGAATGCGGCAAAAGGTACGATTTAATAACCATACAGCTCCATAGCAAGCATTACTATTAACAGGATCGTTGTTTGGCTTTTTCGATGCTGCCAACCATGCTCACCGGTGACGATCTGCTGGCCAAAGTCAAGGAGCTCGCCGATGCCTCCAAGTCAGAGCTTGTGAGAGCAGCCGGCTACCTGAGCACCAAGAAAGACGGCTCCGAGCGTCTGAACTACACCGCCTTCTATGAAGCCCTGCTGGAGGCCAAGGGCATGAATCTCGGCGAGCGATCCGGCAAGGACCATCAACGGCCTGGCCGCAAGCTCAGCTATGCCACCAAGGTGCAGTTCAACGGCAACCTGATGGTGGGCCGGGCTTATACAGACCTGCTGGAGCTCAGGCCCGGCGATGTCTTCGAGATCAAGCTGGGCCGCCGACAGATCCGCCTCGTGCCCGTCGGCGCCAGCGAGGACGACGACTGAAGCATGGCCAACGCTCCCACCAGCTCGCCACAGCATGGCGGTGGTCCAGCCGGTGGCGTGCTGGCCCTGCTCCTCGGCGTTGCTGGCAGGTTCATCCCGGGTCTCCTTGCTCCGGCCGGACCCCCCGGGCCGTTGCCCTGGCGATGGCGTTCAGAGGAGCGCGCGAACGCTGTCCACTTTGTCGTCGAGGCTCTGCTGCCTGTCGGTGCGGGTGTTGATGGTCACCGTGGTGAAGATCCGCGGGCAGCCCATGGCGTGGAGCGCCCCATGACAGGCCTCAATCGCCGCGAACACCGAAGCCCACTCACCCTCGATGGCGGTGCCATTGGGATGGAGTCGGAACGTGAGACCGGCCTCACTCAGCACCTTCTGGCAGGCGGCCACGTAGGGGGCCAGGTGCACCCCCACACCGATGGGCACCACACACAGATCCACGATCACCTTCATGATCCAACAGTCAGCGACGCCTCCATTTTGAAGGCGTCGTTCCTGTCCATGGGCGTTCAACCCAGGCCGATTTGGGAAAGGATGCGATGGCCGGTGGATTCAGCCATGAGGCGCAGTCCATGGGCCGCTTAAAAACGTCGCGATTTGCAACCGAATCTGAAGCATTCAGCTGGTGCGCTTGCTTCCCTTGCTCCGGGATCGCTCGGGTTGCTCCAGTCTGGTTCCAGACCAAACAGATGGCAGGTCTGGCAGTGGACATGCAGCCGGTGATTGCTGCGACATAACCGCGATATCGTGGCCTCCGTCCTCGCGCCTCCCCTTAGATGGGGGCCCCGGTCGTGGCCAGTGCCATCGCGACGGGTGATCCGCGAATCCCCGATGGCCAATCAACCAGAACGCGCCACCAAGGTCTGCCCGGTCTGTGGGCGTCCGTTTCAATGGCGCAAAAAATGGAAGGACGTCTGGGAGGAGGTGCGCTACTGCTCGGAGCGGTGCCGCCGCCGCCGCTCCAGCGCGGCCGATCCCCTTAAGGCGGAGTGAGCCATGGCACTCGCTGAGCCTCCAACCTCGCCAAGATGGAAGCACCGAACTGGACCTGTGTTGCTGCTCACGCCCCTCTGCCCCCTCACCGCAGCCCGCCTGTTGGGGCTGAAGGCCACAGTGCTGGTGTTGATCACCCTGCTGATCAAAGCCAGGATCCAGATCAAGTTCGCCTCGGCGCTAGGTCTGTTCCTGCTGGCCCTCCAGACATTGCTGTTCCTAGCCGCCGCCGGAGCCCTTGGGATGGTCGGATTGGGAGCCCTGTTCGCCAAGCCCTATGGCATTGCGGCGCCCACGGCCTCGTATTGATCGGTGCCACAGGTGCCAGAGGATCGGGAGAATCGCGCAGGCCTGCGAAGAAGCAGTCAGTGGTGATTGCAGATTCTCAAGGGCAGCGCTGGGCGCTTGAGAAGCTGTGAGCGGGTGGCTGGGCATCTGGCCGCGCTCTGCCGGAACCTTCAGGCTCGCGACACCCTCGTTGCGCTCTGCTCCACCACCTCCAGCACCCCCCGCACCATATTCATGCCGCAGTGGAAGGGGTAGACGCCAGCCTCCGTTGGGGGTAAGTCGAGACTTGTGGTGGCATCGAGGGGCAGATCAAGGGTTTTGTGGAAATCAGGGAAGATCACCTGGGCCACACAGCCGCTCGGATCAATGCGGTGAAACGACAGCTTGAGGGGCCTGCCGGCCTTCACCTGGATTCTTGAGGGCGCATAGCCCCCATCCACGGTGATGGTGATCTCCTGCAATCCCGTTTCCCCTTCTCGGGCCGTCACGCCACCGCCATGACGGCCGAGGAACCACCACAGTTCCCAGGCGATCAATGCCACACCAAGGGTGGCGACCAGGGCCTTCAGCGCCATCGGTTGATCGATCGTGCGCCAGAGGGGTGCGGCGTTGATCATGTCGGCAGCCAAGAGATGGGTCATCCGTTGGCAACCCCCGGCAGGGGCGCTGGCTGAAAGCGCCGCAGCCGCAGGGCATTGCTCACCACCGACACGGAGCTGAAGGCCATGGCCGCGCCGGCGATCATCGGGCTCAGCAACCAGCCGGTGAGCGGAAACAGCAGGCCGGCGGCGATCGGGATGCCGGCCACGTTGTAGGCGAAGGCGAAGACCAGGTTCTGGCGGATGTTGGCCATCGCGGCGCGGCTGAGTTCGATCGCGGCCGGCACGCCGGCCAGGTTGCCGGAGATCAGGGTGATGTCGCTGGCGGCGATCGCCACATCGGTGCCGGTGCCCATGGCGATGCCCACATCGGCCTGGGCCAGGGCGGGGGCGTCGTTGATGCCATCGCCCACCATCGCCACCGGTCCTTCTCCCTGCTCCTGCAGCCGCTTCAGCACCGAGGCCTTGTCGGCGGGGCGCACCTCGGCGATCACCCGCTCGATGCCCACCTGGGCGGCCACCACCTCGGCGGTGCGGCGGGCGTCGCCGCTGAGCATCACCACCTGCAGGCCCAAACGCCGCAGAGCGGCCACGGCCGCTGCTGAGGTGGGCTTGAGGGGATCGGCTACGCCGAGGCAGCCCTCCAGCCGCCCATCCACCACCACCACCGCCACACTGCGGGCAGCAACCTCCAGGCGCGCCACCAAGGGCTTGAGGGTTGCGGTGTTAATGCCGAGCTCCTCGAACCAGCGGGGGGTGCCGATGCGCACCTGCTGGCCGCCGATCGCTCCCTGCACGCCCCGTCCAGCCACCGCCTCGAAGCCCTCCACCGCCGGGAGCGCATGGTCCTTCAACTGGCTGCGGGCATAGGTCGTGATCGCTTCGGCCAGGGGGTGTTCGGAGCGGGATTCCAGGGCGGCCGTCAGGGCCAGCAGAGTGTTTGCCGGCAAGGCACCACCCGGCAAGCGCTCGAAATCAGTCACCTGCGGCTGGCCGCGGGTGAGGGTGCCGGTCTTGTCGAGCACGATGGTGCGCAGCTTGCCGGCCGTCTCCAGGGCCTCGGCGCTGCGGAAGATCAGCCCGTTCTCCGCCCCCTTGCCCGAGGCCACCATGATCGAGGTGGGGGTGGCCAGTCCCAGGGCGCAGGGGCAGGCGATCACCAGCACGCTGACCAGAAACAGCATCGCCAGAACCGGGTTGCCGCTGATCAGGAACCAGACCACGAAGGCGGCGATCGCCAGGGCGATCACCACCGGCACAAACCAGCCCACCACCTGATCGGCCAGGCGCTGCACCTGGGTGCGGGAACTCTGGGCCTGGCGCACCAACGCCACGATCTGGGCCAGCACCGTGTCTGGGCCGACCCGGCTGACGCGGAAGCTGAAACTGCCGCTGCGGTTCATTGAGGCGCCGATCAAGGTGTCTCCAGAAGCCTTGGCGATGGGGGTGGGCTCTCCGGTGAGCATGGATTCCTCCACCCAGGAACTGCCTTCGCTCACCACCCCATCGGTGGGGATCTTCTCGCCCGGCCGCACCTGCACGAGGTCTCCAACCACCACCTGCGACACCGGAAGTTCAACCACTTGTCCCTCCCGCAGCACCCGGGCGGTGGGGGGCTGCAGCTGCAGCAGCCTGCGGATGGCTTCTGAGGTCTGGCCGCGGGCCCGGGCCTCCAGCAAACGGCCCAGCAGCACCAGGGTGAGGATCACTGCGGCGGATTCGAAATACACATCAGCCGGTAGGCCTTCGGCGATCAACACCTGGGGGAACAGGGTGGTGAACAGGGAGGTGAGCCAGGCAATGCCGGTGCCTGCCGCCACCAGGGTGTTCATGTCAGCGGAGTGCTGCCGGAAGGCCGAGATGGCGCCAGTGAAGAAGTCACGGCCGCACCAGAACAGCACCGGCGTGGTGAGGAGCAGCTGGGTCCAGGGGCTGGTGAACCAGGGCGGCAGGAAGGAATGATGCCCACCGCCGAGCATGTGCGGCAGGCTGGAGAGCACCACCAGCGCGGTCAGCACGGCCGCCACGGTCAGTTTGCGGCGCAGCAGGGTGCGTTCCCGGGCCAGCTCCCGCTCCATGCCGTCGGCCCATTTTGCTGGGCCCTCGGTGGCGGGGCAGCAGGACGGGCTCGGGGAGGGGCTGCTCATCGGGGGTGCGGGAACAAGGGGGCCGCAGGATGGTTAAGGAGAAGTCTTCAGCCTATGGAGGGTTCCTTTCGCTGGAGGGTCAGGTTCCTCGATCGAGCAGCGCCGCGAGGTGGTGCCCAGCTCGGGAGCGGGCACGGGCTGGGGATTCGCCACCACCAGATGGGCGTGATGATCATCTTCGTCCGGTTGAGACCACCCGGGCCGCTTCTGCCTTGCGGTGGATGCCTTCGCCGATGGTGGGTCGAGCGGTGGATGCTGGATCGGCGCGGCGCTTTGTGGCCCGGGCCATCTCGGCGGGCTGCCCGAACTGGGTCAAGACCGGCCCCACCTACCCACCACCGATGCTGCCGAGAGATCACGGTCTGCGGTTGGCTCTGAACCTTGAGCCCGGCGTCAGCAGAAAGGCCAATTCCTCAGCGCTCGACACCCGCCCCAAGGCAGCCAGAACTGCCGCCGTGGCTGCTCGGGTTCGGCCTCCACCCAACCCCACTTCAGCGCCTGTTGGCTGAGCACCAGCCCCATAGCTCCGCTGCATCAGGCCCTTTTGGCCGCCCAGCAAGATTTGCCAGTGCCCCCGAAGCGAATGGGGGCTATGACGAGATGGGGATACTTACACCCATGCTCAGCAGCCTGACAGGCCCGATTCATCCATACTGAGAGTTTAGTTGTCGCTTCTGGGTGCACTTCTGGGAGCAGCAGAAGGAGCTGCTGGTTGGGCAGGTGCTGCATTCATGATCCCGAGCTCGCAACGCAGTTTAGCTTCCTCAAGGCTGTAGGGTTGTTCCAATTCAATACTGCTTGTCTGGCACCACCCTTGGCTGAACCATTCATAGGATCGCTCAGCATTCCAGAAAGTCGAGATGTTATCGCTTTGGCGCTTGTAGGGACCCTGAGTAAAAGCAGAGCATCCTTTCGCCTGCCACTGCTTGCCTTCAAGCCAGCGGCTCTCGGTGTTGCCGATATCGATCAGATAGCCCCTCTCGTTGGGTTTGGCAGTGAGATCATCACCGGCAACAAACTTGATCGAGTTGGCCACAAACTTGGATTGCAGTAGTTTTTGGACGCAGCCAACCACACTGGCTTTCTGGCACTGGGCTAAGGCTGCATCGGCTGAAATGCCCAGGGCTGTGTACTGCTTGATACAGGTTAAGACTTGCTGCTCATCAGCCCCGGCGGCCGGTGCTGTCGCCATCAAGGCCAGCAAGCATGCACCGAGAAGAGGGTAGCCACGCTTGGAGAAGAACACAGTCTCGCGGGGCGGGGGGCAATGGCTGCGCTGAAGCCAACCGGACATCCCTGGATTTGTTCCATCAAGCAGGCCACCACCATGGCCCTTGCTCGCCACCTCCCAGCCACCGGAGCGAGCGGCTGGAGAACGCCACCTGGCTGGAGGCCGGCGAGGAGTGTGCGGCCTTGGCCCTGCAGCTTGAGACGATCTACAAGGTGTGAGGCCTTTCACTCCATCCCCATCACGCCCCGCAGCGCTTGTTCGAGGGCAGCCATCTCCGCTCCGCTGAGGGTGGTGAGGGGGCCCTCACCGATTCGGGTGCGATCAAGGGCTTGGGGCTGCTCTGCCATGGCGTAGCAATCGCGCAGGAGCCGATCACGGGCGCGGATGGGCACCCGCAGGGCCTCGGCGCCGCAGCGATGCTGGGTTGTGAGCGGCACGACGAGGAGGGTGGCGAGCCCTGCTTCCGTAACGGGATCCGCCTGGATCACCACCACCGGTCGGACCTTGCCCACCTCGGCGCCCTGATTGGGATTGAGCCGCGCCACCCAGATCTCGCCCCGATGCATCAATGCCACCAGCGCTCGTCTTGCGCCCCTTTCCCGCCGGTGCCGGGGGCGTGACCTTCGGCCAGGGCGAGGGCTTCGTTCTCAGCCGGGAAGAAGTCCGCCGCGACGGCCCTGGCTTCGACGAGGGCATCGGGGTCGGCGGCCAGCACCTTGGCGGCAGCCACCATGGCCGCCACGACACGCTCGCGCTCCCGGCGGGAGAGGAGGTTCTCCAGTGCCTCACGGATCAGCTGCGAGCGGGGCTGGCCGCTGAGACTGGCTTCCTGGCTGAGCTTTCGCTCCAGGTCGTCGGGGAGCCTGAGGCTGACGGCAACCATGATGGACGATGTGTAGACGTTTGCGTATCCCTAATCGTAGTGCGCTGATCGAACATCGCTCGGCCCTCCGGCGGCACCCGCTGGCGGTTTGGCCTCAGGGAATCGGCTTGACTCACACCGGCGGGCGCGTCGTACGGCACCTGCTGCCTGCCGCAGGGTCAGGCAGCCAGCGCGGCTGGTAGTCAGGCCGTCGCCACGTTCTCTCGCTGCCACGGGATCCGCGTGAATAGCTGCAGCTCGGCAACCGCGATCAACCCCGCCGCAGGCGATTGGGGAAGGGCGCCCGCAGCGGCGGTTCCTCCTCCTGACGTTGGCGGCTCGCTGGCCTGCCTGCCTCCGCAGGGCCTGCCCCCTCGGGGCCTGTGGCTGCCTGGACGGCCACCCCATGGGCCGCAAGCATGGCGAGGCAACGGCTCACCATTTCCTCGCGCAGTGCTGTCGGGGCCTCAACCCTGATCCCCTCGCCAAAGCCATACAGCCAGGTGCGTAGATCAATGTCGGCGGCGATGGTCCAGCTGGGGAGATCCAGCTCCAGGGGGTAGGGATGGCTGTCGGTGGGGGCGTTGGGCTCCAGCACGTGGGGTGCATCGGGGTGATGCCACCAGGAATCGCCGGGCAACGGCTTAGAGAAGCGCACCTGTTCGCGGGGATAGCGGCCCATCCCTTCCCGCAGGAACGCGAAGGCCCAGGGGGTGGCCGAGAAGCGCAGGGTCTGCAGCACGCCTGCGCGGGTGCGGGGAGAGGAACTGGCCAGGGCCAGCTGTGCCTTGATGTCGTCGCCGAAGTGGATGCCGCCGCTGTGGTGAAGCAGGCGCTCCAGCCGTTGCAGGGCCGCGTGCTGCCGTTCGGGGCTGCGGCGCAGGCCATCGCTCGGGCCGCTAAGCAGCGAGCCGCTGCGGGGCGAAGTGCTGTGGAGGGCGAGGCGATCGAGACGCTCGCAGCGGATCAGGCCGTGTTCCTGGCCGATCACGTCCTCCTCCACGCAGAGATACCAGCCGACGTGGTGAAAGATCAGCTGCAGCGGCCACACCCGCCATTCACCCGAGCCATCGCCGATGGTGGTGCCCCCGTGGCTGCCGGCACTGGAAAAACGCTTGAGCAGCAGCCGGCGCCGCTGGGCGATGGCCCGCTCGATCGCCTCGGCGCCCCGGGGAGCCGCCAATGATTCCCGCCGTACCAAGGCGGAGTCGACCACCCCGTGGCGGGCATAGAGCCGCAGGGGAGGAGCCGGCTCATCGAGGCCGGCCCAGGCCAGGCGCTGCTCCAGTTCGGCGAGTAACGGCTGAGCGGAGGGATCGGCCAGGCGAGAAGCGGCTTGTTCCACCAGGGCCTGGATCTCCCGCAACCGCGGCGCCGGCAGCACGGCGGTGCCAAGGGCGTAGCCATGGCGCACGTTGTCGTTGGCAGCGCGGAAGCCGTAGGGGGTGAGCAGCTTCTCGAGGTCCTTGCGCAGGGTGGCCGTCTCACCGGGCAGGTAGCCACCGGGGATGGCGGCGGTGGCGGCGATCAGCTGCTCATGGAGGGTGAGGGCGCTGCCCGGATCGCGATCAAAGGGCTGGTGCAGCAGATGACGCAGCAGGGTCATCACCCGCTGGAACACCGGCCCATCGCCCATCGGCGGATGGCCGCTGTGGATGCCGCCTTGGTAGATCGCTGGGCCGGGGTGATCGCGGCGCGAGGAGCTGGAGGCCCTATGGCGGCTGGCTGCCTCACCCGTGTGGATGGCTTCTGTCTCCGATCCCAAGGCAGCGGAACGTGGTGTCGGCTCGGCGTCGCCCTTCACCAACCGGATCTCCGCCAACCGAATCGGCACCAGGGTCTCCCCCCCGAAGCAAAAGCCATTGGTTTCCAGCCAGTTCAAATCGCCACGGACCGCCATCGCATCGCCGTAGCACTCGCCATGCAACCGGCCCAGGAAGGCGGCGGCCCGCTCTGCCAGATCTCCGGAGGGCAGAGGAGAAATGATCGCCTCCAGCTGCTCGCAGGTGATCGGATCGCTGGCGTCGAGCTCCGGGTAACGGCTGAGCAGGCGAATCAGGAAGAGCAGCCGCTCCAGATCGAGCAGGCGCGAGTAGCCATGGAGCTGCCAATGGGTCTCGCGGGCCCGGGCGCTGCGGATGCGGCGGTCCAGTGCCGCCAGTTCGGCGGCCAGTAACGGCTCCAGATCGTCGTGATGGGTGGGCACCACGGCGCAGAGGGCCGCAAAACCCTCCGCCCGGCTTGGTCCGAGATGCGGATCCGCCAGGGCCGCAGCCATCTCCTGGATCACGGCCTCCGGCACCTGGCGCTCGCGTAGGCGGTTCCACTCCAGACAGGTCGGCAGGGGGGTGTAGAGCCACCAGCCGATCCACTCCACCGGCGCCGGCAGCAGCAGCGCCTGGGTAAGGGCCAGGCGCCAAGGGCGGCGGGCATGGGTGGCATCGATGATCACCGGAATGCCAGCCGCCACCGCCTCGATCAGCCGTTGCTGCAGGCGCTGTTGGATGTCGATCCAGGGGCCCTGCACGGCCGCATCGCCAAACACCTCGGCGCGGATCGCATCGGTGGAGAGCACCAGGGCCGGCGGTTCACCGGGGGCGGTGAGCAAAGGCGCCAGGGTCCTGGCCAGGGTGGTCTTACCGCTGGCGGGCGGGCCGATCAGCAGATGACAGCGCAGCGGCGCCGAGACGGCGGAGGGCAAGGAGGGACCAGTCGGCACGATGGCTGCAGTCTTTCGCAGGGACTCCATACTGACCAGCATTACCCTGAATTGACCAGCAGTGCCCGGATGACATCGCTCTGGGCCCCTGGTCTATCCGAGTGGGCTCTGAACCCTTCAACCCTTGTCGGTGGGGGTGCTGTTTTGTCCTCCAGGGTTCCTGACTGCCAGGAGCTATTGGCCACCGAACTGCATTCGGCCCTGGCGCTCAAGCTGCGCACCGGCCCCCTCAGCGCGGCCGAAGGGGATCGGGTGCTGGAAGGCTTCGAAAGAAGCTTCGCCCCCGGCCTGGTGGGGGCTGGGCGCCAGAGCTGCCGGCGGACTGCTCCGCTGTTCATCGGCACCATCGACCAGCAGGCGCTGTCGTCGGGGCCCGGCATGGCCATTCCAACGTAAGAAGGTCAGCCAGGCGATCCCGTCAACCCTCTACGGCTGCATTGCCACACGCTCGCCAAACTGCTGCGCTGCCCTGTGACGGCCTACCTGCCCCAGAACTGCGGCAATTCCGGCAGAACGCTATGGAGCGTCCCGAAAGAGGAGCAGCGTGCGGCCAGTCGCGTCCTGGAGGAGCAGGTTGCGTTTGTCGATGCTCCAACGCCGAACCTGGGCCAGGGCCTCGCTGTAGCGCCGCTCAAAGGCCATCACATCCGCTAGACAGGCCATCTTGGTGCTGGCGAACCTGGAGAAGCTGAGCTCTTCTCCGGCGAGCCGGAAGCCCCCGATCAGCCGGTTGCAGCCGCCCGTGCCGCTGGCGCGCTCCTGATCCACGGCCAGCAGTAGTTCCGGGGCGGGACCAGGGGGGTTGAACAGGGTGGGACCACTGATGTCCTGCAGCGCTTGGAGCCGCCAGAGGGTGCCGCGCAGGGAAAGAGGGGCCATGGGGCGAGAGGCGGGTGCCGATGAAGCGTTCGGTGAGGTGTTCGGCTGCGGGCAGCCCTGGCCGGGATGAACCCCCACAAAACGCTCCACCACCAGGCTGCGATGCGGCGCCTGGCCCGGTTCGGCCGAGGGGCGGTTGGTGATCAGGCCCTCCAGGTTCACGAGCAGCGGCTGCCCCCTTCGGTCTACGGGCTGCGCCTTGAGGTAGGCCTGCTCCAGGCGCCGGTAGTCGGCCTCCATCGCCACCGGCAGCCGCGCGCCGGTTGCGCAGAGCCGGATATTGGCGGCATCGGCCAGGTAGCGGAACATCCCCACCAGATGCAGGCGGGGATCAATCGGCTGAGAGGTCGCCAAGCGCTGCAGCCGCTCGGGCTGGCGGAAGCGAAGCGCCTCGCCCTGCAGATCGAGCTTGGCCAGGGCGGCACCGCCCTCAAGCGGCTGGAAAAAAAGCGGTGCCTCCCGGCCACCGCGCAGCTCCAGGCGGTTGCTGCCGGGCTCGATTCGCCAGCGGCCGATGTCATCAAAGCGGTTCGGAGCCGGCCGGTCCAGGAAGGTCTGGCGTAGCTGGAAGCTGCCGTCAGCCAAGAGGTCCACCTGCCAGCGCGTCCTGCCGCCTGCGAAGGACAGATCGCCGCGCCAGCTGGCCGGCAGGCGGCCGAGCGGAAGAGAGGGCGGCTGACCAGCGGGCTGCAGGCGGACTCGACCCAGCTCCCGGGCCGGAGCGTCGGCGATCGCGGTGTCGATCAGCACCGCCTCGAACACCGCATCCGGCGGCAGGGCGATGCGTTCCCGGTAGGCGGCGGTGCCGGCCAGGCTGCCGGCATGGGCGGGAAGCGGCAGCGCCAGGGCCGCGAGGGCTGTGGCGCTCGCGGTTGTGATGGCGATGGTGATGGCGGTGGTGATGGAACGCAGCTGTCTCAAGGCATGCCCACGAGCAGGAACAAACTCACGATGGCCCTTGATCGGGGCATCGCAACCAGAGCTGCGGACCCTGACAAACGCGGATCCCCCCGTTTGGGGGCATCGCGCCTGGCCTTTAGCGAGGAGACTCAATCCAGCGACAACCGGGAGGGAGGTCATGGCGGACTGCACCCACTGGCTCAACTTCGGCGACTGCCTCGGCCGCACCTGCCTGAAATGGAGCGCTGACGGCGAACTCACGGCTCTGGATCTAAGCCTGGTGTTGCAGCGCCTGGCTCAGGTGGACCAGCAGATGAACTGCCTGCATCAGGCTGCCGCAGGGCGCCATTGCCCAGTTCGCCGTTGCCCAGTTCGCCGCAACGCTCGGCGATGCGTCTCTTGATGAGCTGCTGCGAGTACCTCGGCAGAGGGTGGAGGGTTGCGCCACGGTGAACAAGCAGGACACTCCAGGTGAAACCAACCGAAAACGATTCGGGTCGTACTCACTAAGCTGGTATCACTCTGAGAAGGAGGTCTCATGACCACCTGCGATCTGCCGGCCCCCGAGGCTGTCCATCCCTCTGCGGCGGCGTTGCATCAGCTCAAGGAGTTGCTGCTTAGCGACCCCGCCTTTGCCCAAGCCCTGCGCGGCACCGCCTCCACCCAGGCTGCAGCACAGTTGGCCTTTGATCACGGCGTTCAAGTGTCGCCCGAGGCACTCTGGCGTCATCGCGGCACCCTGGTCCGCGGCGGGCTGCCCACTTGGCGAGGCTGACCCTGCGTTGGAGCGATCGTCCCCATCCGGGGGGATCGCTCCTTATCAATCTCGCGTCACCATGGTTGACTCCGCCCTGGAGTCAACCATGGTCAAACGCAACCAGCAGCGCACAGCCGGTGCTCTTGCGGATGATCGGCACGTGAGCGCAGGCTGGGATGTATCCAGCCAACTGCAGCGCACGCTGCAATGGGAGGCTGAAGGGAGCAAGCTGCTGAGACCTGCAGACTTTCATGTCTGGGCGTTGCGGGTTGGACGACACCTGAATAGATCACGAGGCCGAATGAGGCAGCCTGGATTGCTGTGACCAAGTCGCCCTAGTCACCACCTGCACCGCCGCGGGGCCGGGCACCTGTGGTGGCGCGCAGAAAGGTCATGGTCCGCACCCTCCAAACTGGGATCTCTCGCCGTCCCCTGCCAGACCATGCCCCCATGGCGCCCCGTGTAGGCATGAACAAGCCGATCGCTGGCCAGTCCCCCGGGATGCCGGACACCACAGCCCAACCCACCGAGGTGCAGAGCACCGAGGTGCTGGCCGGCTCGATCGAGCGGGTCACCTTCCATAGCGCCGAGAGCGGCTTCTGCGTGCTGCGGATCAAGGCCCGTGGCCACCGCGATCTGGTCACGGTGGTGGGCCATGCCGCCGAGATCAGCGCCGGTGAATGGGTCACGGTGAGCGGCACCTGGGTGAACAGCCGGGAACACGGCCAGCAGTTCAAGGCTTCCTTCCTCAAGGCCTCAGCGCCCACCACGGCGGAGGGGATCGAGAAGTACCTGGGCTCGGGAATGATCCGCGGCATCGGCCCGATCTACGCCAGCAAGCTGGTGGCGGTCTTCGGGGCGGAGGTGTTTGAGGTGATCGAACAGGAGCCCGAGCGGCTGCGGGAGGTGCCGGGCATCGGCAAGGTGCGGGCCGGCCGCATCGCCCAGGCCTGGGCCGATCAGAAGGTGGTGCGCGAAATCATGGTGTTCCTCCACAGCCATGGCGTCGGCACGGCGCGGGCCGTGCGGATCTTCAAGACGTACGGGAACGACGCCGTGCAGGTGATGGCCGAAAACCCCTACCGCCTGGCCCGCGACATCCGCGGCATCGGCTTCCGCACCGCCGATGCGATCGCTGCCCGCCTCGGCATCGAAGCCACGGCGATGATCCGCCTGCGAGCGGGTATCAACTATGCGTTGCTGGAAGCCAGCGGCGAGGGCCACTGCGGCCTGCCCACCGCCGAGCTGCTCAAGCTGGCAGGTGAGCTGTTGGCGGTGGAGCGGCCAGCTCCGTCGCCACCAGCCGAAGCGAATCCAACGCAGGGTTCTGACCAGAGAGAAGAGCAAGGGAGCCCAGCCGCAAAACCACGACCCCAGCGCGACGCCCCCGCCAACTGGGTTCCCCTCGAGCCCGCCGTGATCCAGACAGCTCTGGACCTGGAACTCAGCGAGGGCTCCGTGGTGGCCGACACCCTGGCGGGCGATGCCGCCATCTTCCTGGCCCACCTGCACCGTGATGAACGGCGCATTGCAGAAGCGCTGCAGGAGCTGGTGCAGGGGGACTCCCCCTGGGGAACAATCAACGCCGAGCGAGCCATCGCCTGGGTGGAGCATCGCCTCGGCCTGGAGCTGGCCGCTAGCCAGAAGGCGGCCGTGGAGCAGGCCCTGGCCAGCAAGGTGCTGGTGATCACCGGCGGGCCCGGTGTGGGCAAGACCACCTTGATCAACGCCATCCTGCGGATCCTGGCGGCCAAGAAGCTGCGCATCCAGCTCTGTGCCCCCACCGGCCGGGCTGCCAAGCGCATGGCCGAGGCCACCGGCCTGGAGGCGAAAACCATCCACCGGCTGCTGGAGTTCGACCCGGCGGCCTACGGCTTCCGCCGCAACGCCGAGCTGCCGCTGGAGTGTGACCTGCTGGTGGTTGATGAGACCTCGATGGTGGATGTGCCATTGATGGCCTCCTTGCTGGCCGCCATCCCCCCCGAGGCCGCCCTGCTGCTGGTGGGCGATGTCGACCAGCTGCCCTCGGTGGGCCCCGGCCAGGTGCTCGCGGACGTGATCGCCAGCGGCGCCCTGCCGGTGGCGCGGCTCACCGAGGTGTTCCGCCAGGCGGCCTCCAGCCGGATCATCACCACCGCCCACGCCATCAACGCCGGCACGATCCCTGATCTGCGCCCTCCCAGCGAGGGGGGCACCACTGATTTTTATTTCCTGCCCGCCGAGACGCCGGAGCAGGCGGTGGCCCTGATCCTCAAGGTGGTGGGTGAGCGCATCCCGGCCCGCTTTGGCTTTGATCCGATCGGCCAGGTGCAGGTGCTTTGCCCCATGGCCCGCGGTGGCTGTGGCTCCCGTTCCCTCAACGTGGAGTTGCAGAAGCTGCTCAATCCCGATCCGGTTGAGCAGGTGGAGCGTTTCGGTTGGCGATTTGCCCCGGGCGACAAGGTGATGCAGACCGCTAACGACTACGAGAAGGAGGTGTTCAACGGTGATGTCGGCACGATCGACGCCATCGACGCCGACAACAGTGAGCTGGGCGTGCTGTTCCCCACCAGTGAGGCCGAGGTTCAGGGCAGCCGGGTTGTGGTCTACGGCTGGGGGGAACTCGATCACCTGGTGCCGGCCTACGCCTGCACGATCCACAAGAGCCAGGGCAGCGAATATCCCGCCGTAGTGATCCCCCTGCTCACCCAGCACTACGCGATGCTGCAGCGCAATCTCGTCTATACCGGTCTCACCCGCGGGAAGCAGCTGGTGGTACTAGTGGGGCAAAAGAAAGCCCTGGCGATGGCCGTCAAGAACCACCTGGGCCGCAGGCGCTACACCAAGCTGGCGGAATGGCTGGCACCGCCGGAAGTCTCAACAGCCCCGGACTCCTTCTTGCCGGCATCGCTGTGATCAGCTCCTGCGAACAGGGAGGAGAACGATCCAACAGGCGGGGGAACCCGCTAGGCGGGCCCTGCAGGGGCTTCGCCAACAAAAACTACGCAGCTCGTGCATAGGTTCGCCGTCGTTGCGCTCGAGAGCCCCTGGCATTTGCGGCTGTCTCGCTGTACAAGCTCCCAGACTGGGGCGAGGCCATCCAGGCCATTGGTGTTCGTCCAGTCCCAGGCTCTGCTTCCCTGATCCCCAGCCCAGCGTCTCCAGCCCGTACCGATGCCCGACCTCGCCGAACTCGTCAACGACCTGATCGCTTTGATCCCGGACGACGGCAGACGGATCACGAACGACGAGATCCGCATAGCCCTGGAGCGCGAGGCGGGAGAGCCCATCAGCGCTGAGGAACTGAAGGAGCTCAAGAGCCAGGTGGTGGCTCTGGGGGCCGCGGAGGGTGTGAAAGGCCCCGGCGGAGGGCTGAAGGCGCCTGGGGTAGATCCACCTCCACGCGCTGCGGCCCCAGCCGCCGGCTCCCGCAGCCGCCGCAACGGCAACGGCGCCACTTCGACCACGCCCAGCTCCACCATCGCCCCCGGCACCACGGCGGCCTCGGTGCTCACCGGCGAGCTGCGCAACCAGATCGACCGGATCTGGGATGCCTTCTGGAGCGGCGGCATCGCCAATCCCTTGGAGGTGCTGGAGCAGCTCACCTACACCTGCTGTTTATCCGCCGGCTCGATGAGCTGGAAACCCTGGAGGAACGCCGCAGTCAGCGAGCCGAGCAGCCGATGCGCCGCCGCATCTTCCCGGAAGGAGCGGATGAGCAGGGTCGCTCCTGGAGCGAATTGCGATGGAGCCGCTTTAAAAAACTTGGTGAACCCGCCGCCATGTTCAAGGTGGTGGGCGATCGGGTATTCCCCTTCCTGCGCGAGCTGGGTGGCGAGGAATCAGCCTATGCCACCCACATGCGCGATGCCCGCTTCACGATCCCCACGCCGGGTCTGCTCACCAAGGTGGTGGAGCTGCTCGATGCGGTGCCGATGGAGGACCGCGACACCAAGGGCGACATCTACGAGTACATGCTCGGCAAGCTGGCCACCGCCGGCACCAACGGCCAGTTCCGCACGCCGCGCCACATCATCGAGCTGATGGTGGCGATGACCGAGCCCACCCCACGCGATGTGATGGTGGATCCGGCCTGCGGCACCTGCGGGTTCCCGGTGGCGGTGGGCGAATACCTGCGGGAGCACCACCCGGAGGTGCTCAGCGATCCGGAACTGCGTGAGCACTTCAACCATGGCCTGTTCCATGGCTTTGATTTCGACAACACGATGCTGCGCATCGGTGCGATGAACATGCTGCTGCACGGGGTGGAGAACCCCGATGTGAGCTACCGCGATTCGCTCTCCGAAGACAGCGCCAGCGAGGAGAACAAGTACACGTTGGTCCTGGCCAATCCGCCCTTCGCCGGATCGCTCGACTACGAGAGCACCAGCGGCAAGCTGCAGCGGGTGGTGAAGACGAAGAAAACCGAGCTGCTGTTCATGGCCTTGTTCCTGCAGCTGCTCAAGCCCGGCGGCCGGGCGGCCGTGATCGTGCCCGATGGCGTGCTGTTCGGATCGTCCAACGCCCACAAAGAACTGCGCCGCACCCTGGTGGAAGACCATTTCCTCGAAGGTGTGGTGTCGCTACCGAGCGGCGTGTTCCGCCCCTATGCCGGCGTGAGCACGGCAATCTTGTTTTTCACCAAGACTGGCCGTGGCGGCACAGACTACGTCTGGTTTTATGACATGACCGCCGATGGCTGGAGCCTTGACGACAAGCGCAATCCGCTGCTGCCGCTGGAGAAACTCGGGCCTGCTCCCAAAGAGGCCTTGGCCGAAGCCGAGCAACACAAGAACAACCTGCCGGATTGCCTGGCCCGCTGGCGAAAACGCAAGGATTCCGAGCGGGATCGGGAACGCACCGCCCAGAGCTTCTGCGTACCCAAGGCGGAGATCGCCGAGCAGGGCTACGACCTCAGCCTCAACCGCTACAAGGAACTTGTGCACGACGAGGTGGAGCACCGGCCGCCGCTGGAGATCCTGGCCGAACTGCGGGCGATCGAGCAGGAGATCCTGGAGGGGATTGAGGAGCTGGAGGGGATGCTGCGATGAGCCAGGGCGCCAACCAAGCCACTGAGGCGAATCAGCCTGGGGTGCCGGCACCGGAGCGGCCCACCGCCGACGAGAGCCGCCGCTGGCTGGAACAGCAGGTATGGACCCTGCCGCTGCTGGCTGAACGCAGCGCTGACGAGATCCTGGGCTATGGCGATGCCGGTTTGCAATGATGCGTCCCGACCGTTCTGCGTAGCAGAACTATGATCCAGGCATGATCCGGTCGTTCCGATGCACCGATACTCAATCCCTCGCCAACGGTTGGGCGGTCCCTCGCTTCCAGGCCATCGAGCGGGTAGCCCGCCGCAAGCTCCGGCAACTCGAGATCGCCAGCCGGCTCGACGACCTCCGGATTCCACCCGGTAACCGCCTCGAAGCGCTGCGCGGTGATCGAGCCGGACAACACAGCATCCGTATCAACGATCAGTACCGGCTCTGTTTTCGATGGTCGGACAGCGGCCCTGAAGATGTTGAACAGGTTGACTACCACTGACACCTCCCCATGAATCGTCTCCCTCCGATTAGCCCTGGTGAACTTCTTCAGGAAGAGTTCCTCGAACCACTGGGCATCAGCCAGTACCGATTGGCCAAGTCCATCGGAGTCCCCGCATCACGCATCAGCGAAATCATTGCGGGCCAAAGGGCCATCACGGCCGACACGGATCTGCGTCTGTGTCGTGTGCTGCGGCTCAGTCCGGGCTATTGGTTGCGGGCGCAGGCGGCCTACGACACGGAAGTGGCCACTGTCGAACTGGCCGACATTCTGGACACCCTCCAGCCACTCGTGAGCTGCTGAGCCCATGATCAGCAGAACGGCAATCGCATCAATGGGCGCGCTGCGCCACTGTGGTCCCCACTCAGCGGGCCAGGCCCAGAAACACCAGCAGCGAGCGGTTGAGCCGCAGCAGGTCGTCATCCGCCAGGCGGCCGATGCACTGGCCCAGGCGGCTCTTGGGCAGGGTGGTGACTTTGTCCACCATCAGACGGCTCGTGGCTCTCAGGCCGTTCTCGGGCGTTGGTTCCACCTGGATACGAAGGATCGGGGCTTCAATCGGCTCGCTGGTAAGGGGACACACGGCGATCGAGAGAGTCTCGGGAAAGCAGTCATCCTGAATGATCACAGCGGGTCGAGGCTTGCTGGCATAGCCGGGACCACCAGCCATAGTCCAGATCTCACCACGCTTCATTGGCTGTATTCATCGTCGGGCCACTCATACACCGAATCGATGAAGGCCTGGATTTCAGCCTCCTCGGGGCTCTGCGCCACCAGCAGCGACTGCCGCCGCGCCTCGGCGGCGAACTCGGGTGAATGCACATCCGGCACCCAGATCTGGATCGGCCGCATCCCCTGGGCCCGCAACCGCTGGCGGTGCTCCCGCACTTTGCGGCGGTTGGCGGCCCGGCGCGCCTCCTGGGCAGAGGGCTCTGAGCGACTCAGCTCCGGGGCGGCTTCCGGTGCCATGGCAGCTCCTGCAACGGTTACATGTCACCTTAGCCGGAGCTGGCGGTGCTGGCCTGGACTTGTGCACGACGAGGTGGAGCACCGCCCACCGCTGGAGATCCTGGCCGAACTGCGGGCGATTGAGCAGGAAATCCTGAAGGGGATTGAGGAGCTGGAGGGGATGCTGCGATGAGGTGGCCCAAGGCGTTTCTTGGAGATGTAGCGCAGGTTGTCTCTGGGGCTACGCCCAAGTCTTCTGTTGATCACTTTTGGGATGGAGATATTCCCTGGATAACTCCAGCCGACCTGAGCAGGCTTGAAGGGAAAGAAGTCTCAGTAACAGCACGTCGTATCACTGAGGCAGGTCTTTCGAGCTGCTCTGCAAGGATTCTTCCACCCAGAAGCGTTCTCTTCAGCTCGAGAGCACCAATCGGCCACGTGGCGATCAATACAGTCCCGATGGCCACCAACCAAGGCTTTAAAAGCTTTGTTCCCGATCAAGAGATTCTGTCCTCAGACTTTCTCTACTGGTGGCTCAAATCAAGTAAGGCGTATCTCCAGAGCCTTGGAAGGGGGGCCACATTTAAAGAAGTCTCCAAAGAGATCGTCGAATCCATCGAAATCTCCCTCCCCCCACTGGAGGAGCAGCGGCGCATCGCGGCGATTCTGGATATGTGCCATGAGTCTGAACTTCTGGCAACCAAAGCAAATTCGCTTTACTCTAGCCTTTTTGAGGCCAGCTTCCATTCCTTCCTTCGGCAAGTTGAAGACCGAGAAACTATTCCACAGGTGCCGCTGTCCTCGGTTTGCACAAGAATCACCAAAGGGACGACACCGAGCTCGCTGGGGTTACCGGATGCAGATGGAGATATTCCATTCGTAAGGGTTCAGGATATTGATAAAAATGTACTGATCGCCGAGAGTGTGGCACTGCAGATTCCCATGGAGACGCATCACGCCCTTTCGCGATCAATGCTTCAGTCCGGAGACATACTTGTTTCAATTGCTGGAACCATTGGCCGAGTTTGCGAAGTGAGGAGCCTACCCCCGCATGGAGCTAACTGCAATCAGGCTGTCGCGATTGCCAAGCCCATTCCCGATGTCGTTCGCCCACTATTTCTAAAGTGCTTGCTGTCTGACCGGCCTGCACAAAAACAAATGCGCGGAGCGGGTGTTACAGGCACCATTACCAATCTCAGCCTGGGTCAGCTTGGTGAGATCAAGATCCCGGTGCCTTCCATCGAGGCCCAAGATAAAATCTGCGACCAACTTGAGAGGTTGGCCGATATTGGCGAAAGATTTCAAAATAGTTTTGTCACAGCGAAGAGGTTGTCCGATTCACTCACGAGCTTTTTGATGAGCGGAACTTGACATGAAAGCTACAGAAGCCAAGCTGCTCCAGATCCTGAGCGCCGTCTCTCAGTTCATCATCCCGATCTATCAGCGCACCTATTCGTGGACGCTGAAGGAATGCCAGCAGCTCTGGACTGACATTCTCCGCGCCGGATCAACCGATGAAATCGGTGTGCATTTCATCGGCTCGGTGGTTCACATCGATGAGGGCCTCTGGCAGCCGAGTTGTATTCACTTGTAGACGTCGCGTCGATGGCCGATCTGCAGCACGAGCACCACAAGCTCATGATCCTCGATGCTGCAGATCACGCGGTAATCGCCAACGCGATAGCGCCACAAACCAGAGAGATTGGCCCGCAAGCCCTTGCCGCGTTCGCGCGGATCCGTGGTTTCCAGCACCAGGCGGTTCAGATAGCGCAAGATCGCCTGGGCGTTGCTGATGTCCAGCTTCCCGAGCTGTCGCTTCGCCGTGTCAGAGAGTCGCAGGGTC
The DNA here is from genome assembly GCA_943372025.1 of Synechococcus sp. UW140. Taxonomy (GTDB): domain Bacteria; phylum Cyanobacteriota; class Cyanobacteriia; order PCC-6307; family Cyanobiaceae; genus Cyanobium. The sequence continues at coordinate 34,205 of CALRXC020000040.1, forward strand.
CAGGCCAAGCTCGCTCACCACGTCGTCAAGGCTGTAGGTGCGCTCCTGGCCCAGTCGGATACGTTCCGCCACCGCAGCACCCAGGTAGGCATCCTCAAGGTCGTCCAGCCCGGCCTCGATCAACTGCCGTAGGTAGAAGGCCTTGGTTCGTCCGGTCAGTTGCGCAAGCTGATCGAGCCGCTGCTCGGTTGCAGCCTCCAGCCGCACTGTGGTGGCCATGCAGTCACCTGAATACACCGGTTCATCCTAGTGGGGATTGCGGTTTGGGGGAGCTGGCCTGTGAGGCTGCACATCGGCATGTGTGTCGCCGGTACGACCAGCGCTTTCCTGGCTTGATGCAGCAGGCCAAGCGGCCAGAGATCCGAACGGTGCAGGGCAAGGTCAATCACCAGATCATCAAGGCAGGTGCTGCCTTACTGCCCCAAAGCCCAGGAACCTGACTCCCAGATCAAGGGCGCTTTCCACGACCTGCGCGAGCTCAAGGTGAACGTGGTCACCCCGCTGCTGTTGGAGCTCTACGGCGACCATCAAGCCGGCCTGCTCAGCCGCGATGAGCTGCTGGAAGCCCTCCGCCTGCTGGAGTCCTACGTGTTCCGCCGGGCGGTCTGCGCCATCCCTTCCAACTCCCAGCAGAAAACCTTCGCCACCTTCAGCCGCGCCCTGCGCCGCGAACAGGGTCACTACCTGCCCAGCTTCAAGGCCCACCTTCTCAATCTGCCCTCCTACCGGCGCTTCCCCTCCGATGAGGAGTTCCGCCGCGACCTGCAGGTCCGCAACCTCTACAAGTTCAACAAGAGCTGCAGCTACTGGCTCCGCCGCTTGGAAAATGACCAGCGCAAGGAGCCGATCGCCGTGGCCGACTACACGATCGAACACATCCTTCCCCAGAACCCCGACCTCTCCCCCGCTTGGAGCGAGGCGCTCGGCCCCAACTGGGCACAGCTGCAGGAGGAGTGGCTGCACCGCCTCGGCAACCTCACCCTCACCGGCTACAACCCCGAACTCAGCGATCGGCCCTTTACGGACAAGCGCGACCACCAGGAGGGCGGCTTCCGCACCAGTCCGCTGCGGCTGAACCAGGGGCTCGGGGAACTGGAAGGTTGGGATGCAGAGGCCATCAAGAACCGTGGTGCCCGTCTGGCCGAACGGGCGCTGACGGTCTGGGCGTCACCTCAGCTGAGCGAAGACGAACGCAAGGCCTATGCACCCGCCCGCAGATCCTCTGGTCCCAACGCTTACACCCTCGATGGCCACCCCCAGTTGGCCCAGCCCGGTCTACGAGCCGTGTTCGATGCCCTGGATACCCGCATCCGTGACCTGGATCCCAACGTCTATCAGGAGGTCCTCAAGCTCTACATCGCCTACAAGTGCGAAACAAACTTTGTGGACATCGTGCCCCAGGCCAAGGGCCTGCGCATCAGCCTCAACATGCCGTTTCTAGACCTGGACGACCCACGTGGCTTGGCCAAGAACGTGGCCGGCCTCGGCCGCTGGGGCAATGGCGAGGTGGAATTGCGGGTCAACGCCCTGGAGGAAGTGCCCTATGCCATCGGCCTGATCCGCCAGTCGCTGGATAGGCAACTGGATGACGCTCCCGAGGCCCCTTGACCGGAATGCCCCTTGGTGGCGCCAGCCTGGACAGACTTCCTGTACAGCTCCATGACCATCGAAACCACCTACACCGCCGCCCGCGACCAGCTCAAGTTCCTGATGGACCGGGTTGTCGAGGATCAGGAGGTGGTGATGGTGCGGCGCCGCCAGGGGGGCGATGTCGCCCTGGTGGCAGCCGACGAGTTGGAGGGCCTACTGGAAACGGCTCACCTGCTGCGCTCGCCCCGTAACGCAGCCCGGATCCTCTCAGCCCTGGAGCGCGCCCGCGGCGACAGCCTTCCCGCCCTTCGTCTGGAAGATCTTGAGGCCCAGCTGGAGGCATGAGCACTCAGCGAGAAGTGCTCTGCCATCCGGAGTTTCTGGAGGACCTGCAGCACTGGACCGCTGCGTGTATCTCGTGAAAGCTGAGCGCGTATAGTTTCTGCAGGGGCGCTACCACTATTGATGCAGGAGATGACTAGAACCCTTGCTCAGTGCTGATGGCCAGGTACATCCCGTAGGCTGGGCGCCATAACGCCAGATTCATTCGCGTTTGGTATGGCGCAAGCTTCTGCTCGATGAGCTCCCAGTACGCCCTGATCGCTGGCCAATGGCCGGAGCTGCATGAAGAGGCGCTCAAGGTCGAGCAGTTCGCCCTCTCCGATCCCCGCACCGCCTGCTTCTACGCCCGCCGCACGATCGAGCTGCTGGTGGAGTGGGTCTACGAGAACGACTCTCAGCTGCAGCGGCCCTGGGGAGAACCGAGCCTCTCGCAGATGATGCATGGCTTCGACTTCCGTTATCTCGTTGGCGAGCAGGCGCTTGGCCGCTTCCAGCTCATCAAGAACCGGGGGAACGAGGCCGTGCATCGCGCTGAGCCGATGCGTGTGGCGGCCTCGGTGCTGGTCGCCAGTGAGTTGTTCCATGTGCTGCGCTGGTTGGCCCTCACCTATGGCCGGAATCGCGAGACAGCCCGGGCCGCACGCTTCGACAAGGCCCTGTTGCCCCACCCTCAGCACGGAACCGCAACGGCCAACCAGACCCGCGAACAGCTGCAGGAGCTCGCCAACCAGCTCGCCGAACGGGATCGACAGCTGCGCGAAGCCAGGGAAGAAAACGAGGCCTCCAGGCAGGAGCTTGAGCGCCTTCGCAAGGAGATCTCCGCTCAGCGCAAGGCCAATGAGGCTGATACCAAGCCGGAGGCGGACACCACCGAGTTCGAAACCCGCAGGCTCTACATCGATCTCTATCTCGAAGAAGCGGGCTGGCAGCTGGGTGCTGGCTGCACGGTTGAGCATGAGGTTCAAGGCATGCCCAATGCCACAGGCACCGGCTTCGTGGATTACGTGCTCTGGGGAGATGACGGCAAGCCGCTCGCGCTGGTCGAGGCCAAGCGCAGCTGCCGCGATCCTCGCGATGGTGAACGTCAGGCTGAGCTGTATGCCAACTGCCTGGAGCAGCGCTACGGCCAGCGGCCGCTGATCTTCCTTTCCAACGGCTACCGGCATCGCCTATGGGATGACCTGCGCTATCCGCCCCGTGAAGTGCAGGGCTTCTATAAAAAGGATGAGCTCGAAACCCTGATCCGGCGGCGGGAGATCCGTCAGCCCCTCTCTCAGGCCACGATCTCCACCACCATCGCCGGGCGCTACTACCAGCAACGCGCGATCCGGGCCATCTGCGAATCCCTGGAGCAGGGTCGGCTCAAGGCCTTGCTGGTGCAGGCCACCGGCGTCGGTAAAACCCGCACGGCCATATCGCTCACTGATGTGCTCACCCGTTGCAACTGGGTGAAACGGGTGCTGTTCCTTGCCGATCGCACGTCCCTTGTCCTCCAGGCCGAACGCGCCTTCCGCCGTTTTCTTCCCGATTGCTCACCTGTCAACCTGGTGACCAACAAAGGCGGTGAGGGGCGCGTGTTCCTCTCCACCTACCCCACGATGATGAACCTCATTGATGCGGAAGACAGCAGGGGCGTGAAGCGTTTCGGGGTGGGGCACTTCGATCTGGTGATCATCGATGAGGCCCACCGCAGCGTCTACCAGAAATACGGCGCGATCTTCGCCTACTTCGATTCGTTGCTGAGCGGCCTCACCGCTACGCCACGTGAGGAGATTGACCGCAACACTTACGAGCTCTTTGATCGTGAGATCGGCCTACCCAACGATGAATACGGTCTTGATCAGGCCGTGAGCGACGGCTTCCTAGGAGGCTGTTGCACATAGATCGTTTCGGGCGAAAAGACCCGTCTCGCTCCACACCAGCGCCAAATTCGGTCTCAGTTGGGTCTTGCCGGTGCCCTCACTTCAGGCCAGTCAAAAGCCCGAGATCGATTGCAGAACAGCTGAACTG
>CALRXC020000041.1:0-34792 GCA_943372025.1 Synechococcus sp. UW140
GAGCCCAGGGACGGAAGGTTTTAAGCTTTTGCATGTCCCATTCTCCCAGGCAGATCCATTGCTGTCACTGGGATCTGGGCAGATTTACGGGCGTCTGTGGAGAGGTGTGGTGTTCGGAGCTGGGTGATCTATGCGCAACACGCTCCTAGCAAGGCCATTTTAACGGAAACTCGCAAGACTGCTCTACCTTGCCATGAAATCGGGAGGTTAGTGCCGGGCATCACTATCCAAACCTAATGAAGATCGCTGTGTCTATGTAGCCTTGCCTCTTCTGACTTGTCGATTCTTAGTGCAACCTTTCGGCGGATCCTCATCATGTCCCCACCCTCGCCTCACGCACCGCCACGCCAAGCCCGGCGGCAGGCGATCTCCTCAATCTGCTCGACATCGGCGGGCAGTTGGTGGAGCCCAGCCGCACATCAATGCCTGCGGCAGGACCCTCGCGAATCAGGTGATGGGGGCGGCTCGGGCTGGGGTACACCCGCTGGGCCAGCACCTGCTTCTGCCACCTGGGCAGGATTTCGAGCTCCGCCACAAGACGAGGGCTGATCCGGTCGCTGATGAGATTGGCTCGTCGCTCCTCCTCGTCCAGCGGCTCAGCCACGCCGCGCACGTTGCGATTGCGACCCTCCAGCAGCGATTCATGGGCCGGGCGGCCCCGGCATGCCAGGGCCACCGCATGGCCCTTGGGCCCCGATCAGCGCTCAGGCAATCAGCAGCTGGTAAGCATCGTTGATCCGCCGGAAGGATTCGGCGTCGCCCCCCATGTCCGGGTGGTGGACCTTCACCAGACGCCGATGGGCCGCCTTCACGGCGGCCTGGGAGGCGCCCCAGGCGAGCTCCAGGATGGCTAGCGCCTCGTCCCGCTGCCGATCCGGTGCCGCATGGCGGCCGTTCTGGGAGCTCCGGCCCTCACCCGCCGCCCCGGTGCCAGGGGCCGCGCCCGACCACGACGAACCCCGAGAACCACCCGAACCGGCGCTCCAGGCCCGCTTCGACCCGTCATCCCGGGATCCGCCCGATCCACCAGCGCGGGCGTCAGCATTCGCGCCACCTGCCCCGGTGTATCTCCAGCTCCGGCCGCCCGGGCGGCGAACATCCTGCTGGTGCCTCCAGGCCTGCTGCCGCTCTTCCTGCTCCCGCCTGACCTGGGCCTCCTGCCGCACCTGCGCCTCCAACCGCGCGACCGCTACCAGCAGCTCCTCCACCACCGCCTGGGGATCGGCGCTGAGACGGTCGGCGGCCCGGGGGCCATGCAGGGCGAAGGCCGCCCGCACCGCCGCCTTCGCCCGGCTGGCGGGGCCGGCCAGGGCCCAGCGGAGTTCAGCGCCGAGGCCGGGTGAGCGGCGATCGAGGGCCTCTTCCAGCTCCAGGGCGGGATTGTGGGAATGGCTGCGCAGGTCGTCGAGGAGGGCCTGGAGGCCCAGTTCCAGGCTGCCACCGGCGGCCGGATCACCCTCAAGGCGCGAACCGAGGCGCAATTCCCGCCAGCGGGGATGGCTGCTGAGCGCCTCGGCCCACTGCCGCACCAGCTGAGGGGTGATCCCCGGCGCCGCCCCGGTGGTGACCTCCGGGCCGGAACGCCAGGAGCGCCCCCGCTCGCCGCGGGGGGCCGCCTGCCGCCATCGCGGCTCCGGGGTCGGCTGGGGCGCGGTGAACTCCTGGTCGTCGCGCCAGGCTCGAGCCCCCTGGCTGGACTGGGAGCGGCCGGCAAAACCGGCTGCCGCCTGGGCTTGGGCCGCAGCTTCGGTCGAACGGCCCCTTTGCAGCAGGGCCAGCTCCTCCCGCAGCAGCCGCACCTGGTGGTGGAGTGCCTCGTTTTCGAGCAGCACGGCATCGAGGTTGGTGGTCACAGCGCGACCACCGGGCCCATGCATCCAGCTCCTGCGCTCACGCCCCATGCCTTGCCATCGGCCCTGTCTACGGCTCGCATTCTCGCCGCGACCCTCGACTTTCGCGGCGCGGGATCCCCGTCCGCCTTGGACGGAGAGCCGCCCGGGGTATCCGACGGACGAGGCGGCCGCACACTGCTGCATTTCAGTGCTGCATTTCAGTGCTGCATTTCAGTGCAACCTAAATCGCCACCACAGGGGATGCCTAAGCTGAATTTGTGATTCCAAAGGCAACGCCATGTCGAACCCAGCTGATGCCAAGGCCAAAGAAGTGGAAGGCAAACTCGAATCGGCCGCAGGTGAGCTGACCGGTGATGTCGGCCATCAGATCAAGGGGAAGGCGAAGCAGGTTCAGGCTTCGGCCATGAACGCTGTCGAAAACCTGAAAGAAGGGACCAAAACGGTGGCTCAGGCCATCAGCAATGCCGCCGACAATATCGCCGATAAGACCGCCGACAATGTGGCCAAAGACCACAGCTGATCCCCCGGGCCAACGGCGATCCAGCCCCTTTCTTCACCCAAACCCAGGAGCTTCCCCGTGCTTGAAACCCTAGCCGTCGTTCTGATCGTGCTCTGGCTGCTGGGCCTGCTCACTTCTTACACCCTGGGAGGATTGATTCATCTTCTCCTGGTGATCGCGGTGATTGCCATCCTCCTGCGCCTGATCAGCGGACGTCGCGTCTAGGGGGCGCCATGTTCACCCCGGGCGGGGATCCCCCCGCCCTTCCCTGCCAACGCCGCCCGGAGTGCCCTTGAATACAGCACATTGCTACGGCCTCCATCACCACGTCTCCAACCCCTCTGGTGCTGGTGCACGGCATGCTCGACAGCTCGCGGGTGTTCAACCGGCTGCGGCAGCTCCTGGGCCAGCCGCAACGCCGCCTGCTGGCGCCCGACCTACCCCTGCGCTGCGGGATCACGCCGATCGCCGAGTCCGCCGCATTGTTGGGCGAGCAGATCGAAGCGGCCTTCGGCGCCGACCAAGCGATCGACCTTTGTGGCTTCTCGATGGGTGGGGTGATCGCCCGCACCTGGATCCAGCTGCGGGGGGGCCACCGGCGCACCCGACGCTTCACCAGCGTCGCCAGTCCGCACCAGGGCACCCTCACGGCCAACCCCTGGCCAAGCCGGCTGCTGGCCGGCATCGCCGACCTCAAGCAGGGCAGTGCCCTCCTGGAACAGCTCAATGGCGACCTCTCCAGCCTGGAGGCGATCGAGTGCTGCAGTTTTTATTCCGATATCGATCTGGTGGTGGTTCCCGGCAGGCGCGCCGTGCTGCCGGTGGGGGAGAAACGGATGCTGCCGGTGTGGACCCATCCCCAGGTGCTGCGCGATCGCCTCTCCCTCGAACCCTTGGCCGAAGAGTTGATGCGGCCCTGAGGCCATGGCTCTGGTAACCCTGGGCCTGCTGAACCTTTCGCTGCTGCTGCGCTGGGGGCTGGGCTGGGCGCTCTGCCTGCGGATGCCCGCCCTGGCTGCGGGAGTGGTGCGGGGCAACCCCTCGGTGGCGGTGTTGATTCCGGCCCGCAATGAGGAGGGCACCCTGCCCCACCTGCTGCGCGCCCTGGCGGTTCAGAGCTTTCGGCCCCTGGAGGTGATCGTGATCGACGACCACTCCAGCGACCGCACCGCCGCGATCGCCATCCAGACCAGTCCCCAACTCGCCGTGCACCTGGTCCAACCGCCACCCTTGCCCGAGGGCTGGTGCGGCAAGACCTGGGCGCTGCACAACGGCGTGGCCGCCAGCAGGGCCGAGGTGCTGATGTTTCTCGATGCCGATACCGAACCCGCCCCGGATTTTCTGGCCTCCCTTTTGGCCTGCCATCAGGAGCTGGGCGGGCTGGTTTCCGTGCAGCCTTACCACCGCACCGAACGGGCCTACGAGCAGCTTTCGGTGTTGTTCAACCTGGTGGGGCTGATGGCGGTGCCGCTTGGCCCCCGCGGCGGGGTGGCCTTTGGGCCGGCGTTGGTCACCAGCCGCACCGACTACGAGCGCAGCGGCGGCCATGCGGCGGTGGCGGGGAAGGTGGTGGAGGATTGGTTCCTCGCCCACTGCTACGAGCGGGCCGGCCTACCGGTGAGCGCCTTCCTCGGCGATGGACAGCTGGCCTATCGGATGTACCCCGGCGGCCTCGGGGACATGGTGGTGGGCTTCGCCAAGAACTTCGCCACCGCCGCCGGCGAAGTGCGCAAGTGGCGCCTGGTGGCGGTGCTGCTCTGGCTCTCGGGCCTGTTCTGGGCAGCCTGGTGCCTGCCGGCCTCCTTGCTGGACTGGCCGATGCTGGGGGACCGGAGCCTGGCGGCCAACCTGCTGCTCTACGGCGGCTTCGCGGCGCAGCTGCTGCTGATCACCCGGCGGGTGGGCAGCTTCGGCTGGATCAACCTGGTCTTTCCAGTGCCCGTGCTGTTTTTCCTCGCGGTGTTTGTGCTGGCCATCGCCAACCTGGAGCGGGGCACGGTGCGGTGGAAGGGGCGCACGTTGTCGACCCGGCCATGAGTGGGGGGTCCCTCCTCTGGCCCCCCCTCACCAGTGCCCTGGGCTGGCTGGGCTGGAGCCTGCTGGTGGGGGCGCTGGCCAACCGGCTGCCCCTTGCCATGCTGGCCAGGGATTCGTGGCTGACCCGCCCGCGACCCTGGGGGGAGCGGGCCCAGGCCTACGAACGGGGCCTGGGGATCCGCCGCTGGAAGCCGTGGCTGCCCGATGCCGGCGGCGTTCTGCCCGGCGGCATGGCCAAGGCCGCCCTGGCTTGCAGGGATCGGGCCTGCCTGGAGCGGCTGCTGGCGGAAACCCGCCGGGCCGAGCTGGTGCATCTGGCCCTGTGGCCGTTCTGGCTGCTCACGGCCCTGTGGCTACCGCCCGAGGGGGTGCTGATCAACCTGGTGTTCGCCACGCTCTTCAACCTGCCCTGCCTGTGGGTGCAGCGCTACAACCGCCTGCGCCTGCGCAAGATCCTGGGGGAGGAGCAACAGCCCGCCGCCCGCCCCCTTCGGCCCCTTGCAGGGCCCAGCACCAGGGCCCCCGGCTGAAACAGCCGCGGCCAGCCCGCCGCTGCTGTTCAGCCTCTGGCTGTTCAGCCTCTAGCTATTCAAGGGCCCAGCAGCATCGCCCCAACCTCAACCTCCACGGCCAGGCCCGAATCTTCAGCATGGCGGGCCACCACCACCCGGTGCAGACCCTCCTCCAGCCGAAAGGCATCGGCGCCAGCATCGAAATAGGCCAGTCGTTGCAGCGGAATCGCCAGCTCCAGCCGTTGGGCCTGGCCAGGCTCCAACGGAAGCCGCCCGAACCCCACCAAGGTGCGCACCGGCCGCTCCACCTCCCGCCCCGGCGCCTCCAGGTACACCTGCACCACCTCCGCGGCTGCCATCGGCCCGCTGTTGGTGACCGTGAGCGCAACCCGCAGGATATCCGCCTGGGGGAGAAGCTCGGCCTGGAGCTCCCGATGGGCAAAGGTGCTGTAGGAGAGGCCGAAGCCGAAGGGAAAGGCGGCGGCATGGCCCTGGCGGTGCAGGCGCCGGTAGCCGTGCCAGAGGTCGTAGACCACCGACTCCGCCCGGGGCTCGAACACCGGCAGATGCTCGGCGCTGGTGGGCACCGCAAAGGGCATCCGGCCCGAGGGGGCCATCCTCCCTAGCAGCACATCGGCCAGGGCCTCCCCACCCTGCTGGCCGGGGTACCAGAGCAGAAGGATCGCGTTCACCCGGTGCCGCCAGCGCTCACAGAGGATCGCGCCACCGCCCATCAGCACCACCACGGTGCGGGGATTGGCGGCGGCCACCGCCAGGATCAGGGCCTCCTGGGCCCGGTCTAAGGCCAACTCGGTGCGATCGCCGGCGGCGAAGTCACCGCCCGTGCGGGCTGAAGCCAGGCGGGTGATCGAGGCCGCCACCTCGGCCACCGGCCGCCAGAAAGGCCGCAGCCGCTGGCTGCCAAACCAGCGCTGCAGGGGGTCCGGAGCCGGCATCTGCCGAAGGATCGGCGCCAGGTCGCCGGGGTGGATGTGCTCCCCCTCCTGCCGCCAGTCGAGCCCCACCACCACCACGGCGGCATCACAGGCCGCCGCCAGCCGGGCCGCGGCAGCCGGATCGGTGCCCTCGCTGTGGCGCACCTGGAGCTGGGGGGCAGCGGCGCGGATCCCCTCCAGGGGGGTGACCACCACCCCCGGCTGCGGGCGGGTATCGGAGGAACCCCGATCGCCGAGATTCGCCCCAGCGGCCAGGGCACCGATCACCGCCAGCGAACCCCGATCCGGCAGCGGCAGCAGCGCGTCGGCATTTTTGAGCAACACGATCGCCTTGGTGGCCGCCTCACGGGCCAGGCTGCGGTGGGCGGCGCAGCCCCGCAGGGAGGCCGGGTAATCGCCGGCTGGCACCGCCAACTGGGCCCGCAGCAGGCGCAGCACGGCGTCATCGAGGCGCTCCAGCGGCAGGGTGCCCGCCGCCAGGGCTTCCGTCAGGCAGCCCTCGAAGATCATTGGGAAGGGCATCTCTAGATCAAGTCCGGCCCGCAGGGCGGCCAGGCCATCGCGCAGCCCGAAGATGAAATCGCTTACCACAAAGCCGCCAAAGCCCCAGCGGTTTTTGAGGATGGTGGTGAGCAGCTCCTGGTTCTGAGCACACCAGTGGCCATTCACGCTGTTGTAGGCGGTCATCACCGAGCCGGCCCCGGCGGCCACGCAGTCGCGGAAGTGGGGCAGGTAGAGCTCATGGAGCACCCTGCGGCTCACCCGGATATCCACCAGGAAGCGGGAACTATCGATCGAGTTGAGGGCGAAATGCTTGATGCAGGCGATGGTGTGGCGCTGCAGGCCGCGGCTACAGGCCGCGCCCATGGCCCCGAGCAGCACGGGATCCTCGCCGTAGGTCTCCTGGGCCCGGCCCCAGCCGGGGTGGCGCAGCAGGTTCACACACACCGCCGCCACCCAGTTGGCCCCAAACGAGCGGGCCTCCCGCGCGATCGCCTCGCCGATCCGCTCCTCCAGGTCAATGTCCCAGCTGGCGCCCCGGGCGATCGGCACCGGAAAGGTGGTGGCGCCCCCCTCCAACACCACCCCCCGCGGACCATCCACGAACTGCAGCCCCCCCAGGCCGTGGCTGGGCAGCACCCCGGCCGGCCAGGGGTGGCGGTGGGAGGCATCGGCAATGGCGATGTCGACCATGCCGGCCCAGAAGGGGGTGGCGCCACACAGGTGGGCGAGCTTCTCGGCTGGGGTGAGGGAGGCCAGCAGCTGGCGGGCTCGCGTTTCAGGCGAACCGGTGGGGGCAGAGGCAAGCACGGCGTCGCAACAACGGAGCTGGCTGGGCGGCTGGTGTTCGCTCACACCCATCCATCCGTGCTAGGCGGAAAAGACTGACCCGGACGCCCCCCTGCGATCTTCCCCATGCCCTGGTTCGTGAAGACGGAAACCATCCAGGCGGCCCCGGCCGAGGTGAGGACCCACCTGGCAGCCCATCGGGCCTGGGTGGCCGAACTGCGCGCCCAAGGAATCAGGATCAGCAGCGGTTACCTGGTGGATGGCGAGGGTCGGCCCGGAGGCGGTGGCCTGCTGCTGCTGGAGGCGACCGACCACGCCAGTGCCGAGGCTCTGATCCGCCAGGATCCAATGCTGCGCAGCGGCTGCGTGACCTGGAGCCTGCACGGCTGGATCAGCGCGGTGGGGGATCTAGATCTGGCCTGAGGCGCCCCGGTGGAGCCTCTCTAAGCCCTCCCGATCAGCAGCGGGCTCCCCGGTTGACTCATCCGCGCAGGTGGCGGGCCAGGCTGGCCGGGGAGAAGTGGAAACCCTCGGCCAGGGCGATGGCCACCACGGCACTGGAATCATCGGCCGCATCCACCCGGAGCTTGAGGGTGGGATCCGCCTCAACCTTCACGAAGAAGGCGGTGAGCTGTGCTTTAGACACGCTGGATTGTGCTTGTTACAAGCAAACCCTAAGGTTATTTTGCGAGCGCGGTGCAATGGACACGCTGCGGTGGCCCGGTTTGGCTTGAACGGCCGCAAATCTGGAACTGGCCAGGGCGGCGCGGGTTCCCTGGATCAGGGCCGCAGTTTGATCAGGGTCAGTATGCCCAAACCGGTAAGTCATTCGGTGGCAAGTGTTGCTAGCCGGCCCGGCAGTACTTGCCAGAAGGCTGCTGCAGCACACGAAGAGAGGTCGAAGTCTCGGCGAAAAACGTGATAATGAAGGGGGTCGGATCGAGGTCAGTTGTGATGCAACAAGGCCTTCAATCCGATCTGCTGAAGAATGCCCTGACCGCTCACCAACTCCAGCAGCACGCCGACCGCGAAGCCCAGCATCGCCAGGCGACCATTGAGCAATTCGGCCCGCTGATAGAAGCCCCAACCCTGGTTCTTGGCCACAATCCGCATCTGGGGCTCCAGGGGCCTTGGATCATCCAGACCCCCTTCATCGGAACACCAGCCCTGGCCTTCCGATTCAGAAAAACTGCGCCGGCCCATCGTGGTTTCACTGTTGTTGTTCATCGCTCACCTCCCAAGACAGCCATCCTGTTGCGGACCGTCCGGACCGAGCTCCTATGCGGGCCGCCCTTCCGCAGCAGATCCGCCCTGCCGACGCAGCAGAACCAAGCCCAGTGCCACGGTGCAAGCCGGTTTGATGCCAGCCGTTTCAGGCCAGCAACTGCCGCAGCCCGGGCTCGAGCAGGGCGAAAGCCCGACCCCGGTGGCCGATCCGGCCCTTGGTGGCCTTGTCCATCTCGGCGAAGGTCTGCCCCAGCTCCGGCACCAGGAACACCGGGTCGTAGCCGAAGCCGCCCGCACCGCGAGGCGCCTCCAGGATCACGCCCGGGCAGTTGCCCTCCACCTCGAGCCGGATCGCGCCGCTCGGATCGGCCAACGCCAGGGCGGCGGTGAAGCGAGCTGAGCGGTCGCCCGATTCGAGCCGAGGCACGGTCAGGGGCCTGGTCACCGCTGGGAGCCCCGTAGAGGAGGGGAAGCCAGCCTCAAGCCTCTGGGCTGCCTGGTCCCGCAGTGCGGCCTCCAGTTCCCGCAGCAGCCGGGCAATGCGATCCGGATCGCTGGCGGCATAGCGGGCCGAATGGACCCCCGGCGCCCCCGCAAGGGCGGCCACCGCCAGGCCGGAATCGTCGGCCAGGGCCCAGCAGCCCGTGGCGCGGGCCACCGCCTCGGCCTTGAGGCGGGCGTTCTCGGCAAAGGTGGCGCCCGTTTCCTCCACCTCCAGGCCTTCTGGCTGGGCCTGGATCTCCAGGGGCAGCTCCGCCAGGAGGGCGGCGAATTCGCGGATCTTGCCGGCGTTGCCGCTGGCGATCACCAGGGCTGTGGGGGAGCGCGCCATCAGAAGCCCTCCGCCAGCTCCCGTGCCCAGCCGAGCACCTGGGCCACCCGCTCCGCCGTGGGCGCCTCGCAGTAGAGCCGCAGCAAAGGCTCTGTGCCGGAGAAGCGCAGCATCAGCCAGTGGCTGGGCCCGAGCCGCAGCTTCACCCCATCGGTGGTGATCACCTCCAGCACCGGTGCCCCGGCCACCTCGGTGGGGGTCGCCTGCGCCAGCCGGGCCTCCAGCCGGGAGCGGGCCGCCATATCGGGCAGGCGCAGGTCGAGACGGTCGTAAGCAGCGGCGCCGCCGCAACGGGTCTGGAGGGCATCGATGCGCTGGCCCAGGGGCACACCGCCTTCCACCAGGGCCTCGATCAGCAGCAGGGCCGCAAAGGGGGCATCGCGTTCGGGTAGATGCATGCCGAAGCCCACCCCACCCGATTCCTCGCCGCCCACCAATACCCCGCCGGCAAGCATCTCGGCGGCGATGTACTTGAAGCCCACCGGCATCTCGATCACCTCGCGGCCGAGGTTTTCGGCCACCAGCGCCATCAGGTCGGAGCCGCTCACGGTTTTGATCACCGTGCCCGGCAGGGCCCGGGCCCGGGCCAGGTGATCAATGAACAAAGGCATCAGCAACTGAGTGCTGCAGAAACGGCCGTGCTCATCCACCGCGGCGATGCGGTCGCCATCGCCGTCGAACACGATCCCCATCGCCGGCTGCCCGGCGGCAGTGCTGGAGCGCACCGCGGCGATCAGCTCCCCCAGGTAGGGCGCCAGGGGTTCGGGCGGATGGCCGCCGAAGAGGGGATCTCGCTTGGCGCGAATCTCCCGGATCACGCCGCTCTCCACGGCCCCCTGGCCCAGCAGGGCCGGCAGCACCCCGGCTGCCGAACCATGCATCGGATCCACGATCACCCGCAACCCGAGCCGCTCCAGCCCCGCCGCCAGGGCACCGGTGTTCACCTTGGCCTTGAGGCCCGCCACGTAGGTGCCGAGGGCATCAAAGCGCGGGATGTCACCCGGGATCGGCACCGTGATGCCCCCGGCGGCCAGGCGACGCTCCACCCGCTGGGTGAAATCCCCCTCCACCGAACCGCCGAACGGCCCCTTGATCTTCAGGCCCAGCCATTCGGGCGGGTTGTGACTGGCGGTGATCACCAGGGCCCCCAGGGCGCCGCGCTCCACCACCGCCCAGCTGGAGGCGGGGGTAGGGGTGGGGCTGTCGGAGAGCAGCGGCTCCAGATCCGCGCCACGAACCGCTGCTGCGATCGCCGCCGCCAGCTCCGGCGCCAGGAAGCGGCGGTCGTAGCCGAGCACCACCTCCCGGCTGATGAGCCCCTTGGGTGCCGAGGCCTCCAGTTCCCGGGCCGCCGCCGCCGCCACCGGCAGCAACCGCTCCACGGTGATGTCCACTCCGAGGATGCCGCGCCAGCCATCGGTGCCGAAGGCGATCGGGCTGGCCTCCAGGGGCAGGGGGGCAGAGGCCATGGGGCACGGGAACAGATCGCTGCGGCTGGTCGTAGCAGGAGGGAAGGGCACAGCGGCCGGCGCGGGTGCCGGCCTGTGGGCAGACCACTGGAGGAAGAGGCTCGCTGCATGGCCGCCCAGTGGGGCGTTCCGATGCCCCATGCCAGAACCTCTGGATGCGATCAGCCTGATGATCGAGCACTCAGCCATCCCCTGCCCACGATCCAGCTGGAGACCGCACCCACCGATGCGGCGGCCTCCGCAGCCGGCTCAGGCGCTTCGGGTTCCGGCTTGATCCGGCCAAAGCCGGCATCGCTTCCAGCTCAAGGCCGCCGACCACCACCAGAGCCATTCTGCAGCGCCTTGGTGCAGCGCCTGGAAGTGCAGCAGCTCCATCTCCCGCCACCCTCGTCCCGTCTGCGGAGGCCGCCACCTCGGATCTCCAGGAGCACCCCCTCCCTCGGGCCTGCGCCCGGCATCGGAGCCTGGAAGCAGGTCCTGGATCGACAGCTGGGGGCTGCGCTTTCCTGCGGCGGCGGCCCTCCAGGCCCGGAGGGCCAGCGCAAACCGGCCAGCCGCCCCGCCCGCCTAGCCTGGACCCATGCAGCAGCCTTTTGGCGTCTCCCCCCACCCCCGAGACTCCGGCACGGCAGCGGCCGCCCGGGCGCCCGGCGGCGACGCGCCCTGGGACCCGAGCAACGCCGCGAGGCCCACCGCCGAGAGCCGAGCAACCGTGGCTGCCCCTCTCAACGACCGGCTGCTGCGCAGCTGGCTGCGCTGCCACCGCCGTGCCTGGCTCGATCGCCACGGCCCTGCCGAGGCTCGGCGATGGAGCGCTCACCGCGCCCTCACCCTGCAGGACCAGCTGCACAGCTTTCAAAGCCTGCTGCCCACCCGGCCGAGCCATGGCGAAGCAGCCTGCCGCGCCGGATCCGAAGGGGTGGTGGGGCTGCGGTTGCGGGGGGCCGGGCCGGGGGGGATTCGGCTGGAAGCCCATCCGCCCCTGTTGCTTCGCATCGCTAGCCCCAGCCGCTGGGGGGCCCACGCCTATCAGCCGGTGCTGGTGCGCCAGGGCCGCCACCTTACCCGAGAGCACCGCCTGGTGCTGGCCCTCTGGGGCCGGCTGCTGGCCGCCGAGCAGGGGGCTCCGGTGCCCCAGGCCCTGGTGCTGGCCGGCATGGGCAGCCAGTTGCAGCAGGAGGTTTTCAAGCTGGGCAGCGGCCTGCAGCAGCAGCTGGAGGAGGTGCTGCCCCGCCTGGCCCAGGAGCTGGAGGCGGGCCGCCAGCCACCGCCGCTGGTGAACGACCGCAAGAAATGCACCCTCTGCTGCTGGCGAAGCCTCTGCGACCGGGAGGCCAGCGCCGAGGGCCACCTCAGCGAGGTGAGCGGCATCGGCGGCAAGCGGCGTGACCTGCTGGTCAGCCTCGGGGTGACGAGCCTGGAGCAGCTGGCGGCCGCCGACCCGCAGGCCCTGGCCAGCGCCCTGGAGGACCACGGCGAGCAGCACCGGGATGTGGCCGCGGAGCTGGTGGCCCAAGCCCGGGTGCAGGCCAGCGGCAAACCACGCCGCCGCGCTCCTGGGGATCCCCTTCCCGAGCTGGCCGCCGCCCCGGGGGTGCTTCTCTACGACATCGAATCCGACCCCGACGCTGGCGACGATTTTCTGCACGGCCTGCTGCGGCTAGAGCGCCGAGAGAACGGCTGGCCCGATGCCGCAGACGCGGCCCAGGCCCCTTACCACCCCCTCCTCGCCCTCCAGGAGCATGGCGAGGAGAGGCTGTGGCAGCGCCTCAGTTGCCTGCTAGAGCACTACCCCGACTGGCCCCTGCTCCACTACGGCGAAACCGAGGCGATCAGCCTGCTGCGCCTGGCGGAACGGCAAGGGGCCACAGAGGCCGAGCGGGCCCGCCTACGGCGGCGGCTGATCGACGTGCACCAGCGGCTCAAGCGCCACTGGCTGCTGCCGGTGAACAGCTATGGGCTCAAGGCGGTGGCCACCTGGCTGGGATTCCGCTGGAGCCAGCAGGGCGTGGACGGGGCCCGTTGCCTGCTGTGGTGGCGGCAGTGGCGGCAGGACCGCCACCGCGCCGGTGTGCCGCCCCGGCGGGCGGCCCAGCCCCTGGAGCGGATCTTCCGCTACAACCACGACGACAGCCTGGCCACCTGGGCGGTGGCGCGCTGGCTGCTGGAGACGCCGGACCCGGCGTTGACCGGTCTGGCGGCCGACCCGACGCCGGGAGCATCACCACGACCAGCCCCGAGCACGACACCAGATCCGAGCACCCCGCCAGATCCGACGCCGCGACCCTGACCCCCCGGCGGGATGCGCCCGGCAGGCCCACCGCTCTGCCAAGGCGCCCCGCGCAGCCCAGTCGCCCCGTTCGGCCTGCTGGCAGGTGGCTCAGCGGGTGGGAACCGAAGCCGGCAGCGGCGCTGCCCTCAGCCGCCCCCGGCTCCCACCGGCGGCGCCACGAAGAGCTCCGGCCGGGACAGCTGCAGCTGCAGGGCCCCGGCTGCCGGCGCCTCCGCCCCATCAGTTGCGTCAGCGCCATCCGCCGCACAGAGGAGCTGCTCCTGCTCCAGGGCGGCGCGCCGCACCAGGGCCAGGCCGATCCAGCCTTCCCCCCCCGGCAGGGCCAGGGCGCTGGTCACCTGGCCGGCTCGCTGGCCCTCGGTGTCCCGCAGGGTGCTGCCCGGACCCGGTGCTGCCTTCTCGGAGCCAGGGGAGGCCGGCGTGAACCAGCGCCGCAGCTGCTGCTTCACACCGTCGTAGGTGGCCAGCCGGGCCAGGGTCTCCTGGCCCACGTAGCAGCCCTTGGCAAGACTCACCCGATCGGCGAGACCGAGCTCGAAGGGATTGGTTTCCCCATTGATCTCCGCACCGGCGGCAGGCAGGCCCAGGGCGATGCGGCGCATCTGGCGCTCCCGGTCCGGGAGCGGCGCCAGGGCGGCCAGATCCGCGGGCACGCCAGCCCCCGCCGGCACCACGGTCGCCAGCCCCAGGCGCCAGCCCTCGCCGGCCTCCAGGGGCTCCCAGGTGGCCAGCGCCGAGGCGGCAGCCGGCCGCTCCGGTCCCACCGGCTCCAGCCAGAGGGCCTCCTGGAGGGGGCCGAGCTTCACGGCATCGGCGGGAAAGAGCACCCGATCCAGGGCGGTGCGCACCGCCGCCGCATCGCCGGCGGTGATCAGCAGCCAGGCACCGCCGCCATCCACGAGCACCTCCGCCAGGGCCCGCAGCCGCCCCGTAGGACTGATGCAGCAGGTGCGGCGCCAGGCGCCGGCTGGAGCCAGCACCAGATCCTGGCTGCTTTGGCCGTGCAGAAAGCGCAAGGTGTCGGGGCCCTCCAGACGCAGCAGGCTCATGGATTGCTCCAGCCGGCGCGGCCCGGCGGGCAGGGCATCCGACCAGCTCCACGGGTGGGGCAGCGGAGGGGAGGGGGACAAGGTCATCAGCGGGGTGATTCAGCGGCGAGTGAGCTGCGGCGGGCGATCAGGCGGCCACGGCTGGACGGGCGGCAGCGCGGGCCACCTCCTCCAGCAGGTAGAGGCTGCGCAGCTCCAGGCCAGCCGCTGCCATCGCTTCGGCACCGCCCTCCTGGCGATCCACGATCGCCACCACCCGGTCCACCCGGTAGCCCGCCTCCCGCAGCTGGATCACGGCTTTGAGGGCCGAACCGCCGCTGGTCACCACATCCTCCAGCACGGTGATGCGATCGCCTGGCTGCGGCAGCGGTCCCTCCAGCCAGGCCCCGGTGCCATGGCCCTTGGCCTCCTTCCGCACGATCAGGGCATCGAGGCAACGCCCCCCCAGGGCGGCCTGCAGGGCCACGGCACTCACGAGGGGATCGGCCCCGAGGGTGAGGCCGGCCACCGCCACGGCCTCGGGCTCGACCAGCGCCAGCAGGTCACTCCCCAACAGCGCCAGGCCCACCCCACTGAGGCTCACCGGCTTGCAGTTCACGTAGTGATCGCTCTGGCGCCCGGAGGCCAGGGTGAAGCTGCCGTGGCGGTAGGCACGCTGCGCCAGCAGCTGGAGCAGGTGGTCCCGCCGGGCGGAGGGGCTTTCGGGTAGGGAGGACATGCCAGGAGATGAACGGAACAAGCGAGCCACTAAATGGTGCCCACGGTCAGTGGAGCTAGCCTTGGATTCAAGACTTGATTCCTTGAGTCCCGCCGCGGAGCCACGCTATGCCCCCCACCGGAATCCTCCATCCCGCCACAGCTGGTGCACCGCTGCTGCGCCTGCTTCTGGCCGGCGCCGGACTGATCGCTGCCCTGGCCCCCGCAACGCAGGCCCTGGCGGGTCCAGTGGTCTGCACCACCACCCTGGAAGCGCCGGTGGCCACTGCCGCACCGGTGGAGATGACCCGCTGCGGCCGCGTCCAGACCGTGCCGGAACTGGTGACACGGCGTTTCTACAGCTACACAGCCCCGTTCGAGCGCGGCGTGAGCCTCACCAATCAGGTCACCGATTTCTTCGGGATCGCCATGGGCGGCGGCGACGGCAGCCGGGTGATGGGCCTGGGCTTCCCCGACCAGACCATCGTGTGGGACGGCCTAGCCCTGCAAAACACCACGGCCGTGCTGATGGAAACCCAGAGCTCACCGATGCCGCTACGCACCGGTGACATCAGCCCCTGCTTCACCAGCAGCCTGGCCGATACCTCCTGCAGCGGCGCCCGGCTGGCGCCCAAGCTCAGCTCCTACGGCTACGGCGCTGCCGGGGCCGATCCCTACGGCCGGGCCTCCTATAGCGGCGGCGGCGGCGCCGCCAGCGAGGCGGGCGGCACGGTGCGGGGGCTGTGGTGAGCGGCTGCGGTGCTGCGGGCCCGGTTTGCCGCAGCGATTCGGTGTAATTACGCCCGCGCCAAGAACTTCGTAGGTGACCGCGATCCGTGCGGGCATGAGTTCTCAATCCAGCTGCGCGCCACGTACAACGACCGCAGCGGCGCTGGCCTTGGCCTTCCTGTGATGATTACCCCTCGCAGAACTGGCCGTCGAGAAGCAGGCCAGGGTGCTGCTAATGCCCGTCTCGGCTCGCTGCGGGCTCAACGACTTACATTATGACCTCTGAACCAAGATCTCGATTGAGTTCTAGAAGGATCCAGAGGATGCGGTGTTTATGGGGTTGGAGGAGTAGGGGCAACATCGGAGCAAATCTCGCCTGAGATCATGCGATACAACTATGCACAGGCTCTAAGGCCTGAAAAGTCCTGCGCCGGCAGTGGAAGGCCAAGTAGTCGGGTGCTTGCTCCGTTCGCGGCACCAGCAATGCATGTATCGCCCTCCAGTCGCGGGAACTCTTGACGGTGCCATAGTTCGCACAGCTGGATTCGACTACTGACTTAAGGCCCAGGAATGGGGTTGGCTGGGGATGGCTGTTTCCCCAAGACCGCCGCTGGCGGGATCCAGGGCAGAACATTGAGGGGTGGCACCATCTCGATCCGAGCCTTGTGGAGCGCACCATGCGTTGCAGCCGTGTAGGCGGAGGGGATCAGCAAACCGGCGACCTGCCCTGCTCTGGTTCAACCAGGACGAAAGACCATATCCTCCGCACCATAAAGAAGTCTGATGGTGCTCCCTTGGACCTCGACCACATTGTCAAACGAAATAGCTGTTCGCTGATCGGACAAGGTCGAGAGTTTTTCGGAGTCGCGAGCCGCCAGCCAATTTATAAATTCCGCTAGGTTGGAATGGTTGCGAAGGTATTCTTCAATGCGTCGCCAGAGCTTTGGAAAGATTGGAGGAATGATTGCGAGATCACTGCGGTCCTTGATCTCCACCCCGATCAGAGTGGCATCGTTCTGATGCAAGACGCGCTGTGCGACGCGTGCTTCCACAAAAGCAGCGGCCAACTCGGAACGAATCTCCATAAACAACGTCTCGTAGAACATAGTGTAGGCAAAACCACTCTCTACCATCTTGTAGTTAACACTACGCTGGATTAGGGGTCTATCAAGAAAAAGATCTGCACCATCTGGCTGGGCGATCTCTCCAGAAAACGCGAAACTTACTGGCCGTCGATTGATATCTGTCTGGCGTGTGAGGATGAAACCACGAGGAGTGCTAGACAAAGCATCATCACTCTCTCGTAAGAACTCAAAGTTTTTGTCGCGTGAGTCCATAGCCAATGGTTGGATAGCCGTTTTCTCAATCGTGTCAATCCCCTCATAGCGCAACTGAACTGTGCCATCGGTCTTGAACTCAACGCGACGTCCACGCAGACTCTCAAATTGACGGTCGTCATCCGCTTTGAAGCGAACGGAGTCGCCGTCGGGGTTACCAGCATCCAAGTGAAAGGCACCTTTGATCAGAGTAAAACCCA
This sequence comes from Synechococcus sp. UW140, assembly GCA_943372025.1. Taxonomy (GTDB): domain Bacteria; phylum Cyanobacteriota; class Cyanobacteriia; order PCC-6307; family Cyanobiaceae; genus Cyanobium. The sequence continues at coordinate 16,980 of CALRXC020000041.1, forward strand.
TGGGAGATTAGCTTTCAGGAACTACTCACGCTTTAGCATTTTCCCCGCCGGTCCACAAATATCGCAGCGATCTGTTTGTGATTCTTATCCTGCAGAGCTGTCGTCCCCGGGAGAGGTGACTGGGTTCGCTGGAATTAGCCCACCTCATCAGGAATTAATGAGCCGACCTGAGGCGGGCTTGCCGCCGTAGGCGTCCTGTGGCGAATTGTGCGTGTCTCTATGGATGCCCGCCGCAAGCGCTTGGCTGAACTGCGCCTTCAGCTGGAGCCATGGCTGGCATCGAACCATGCGCTGAATGATGAGCTTGGGGTTGACAGGCCGAAGCGGCGGCCGAGATCACCGGAGCAGACCGTTGAGCCAGTGGTGCAGCGGCCGAGATTGCTGGCCACAGCTCCGACGCGCCGAACGACCCCGGTCGTTGGGTCCTTCCTGGCCGCTGATCGTGGCGGTGCCAAGCAGCCCGGTTTCTCGCTTGAGATCGGCGCCGGCGAAAGGTGACAGATTTCGGCGCACCGCAGGCCCTCGCAGCTGCCTGGCGCCAGGTGCTTGGCTTCGCTGAGCACGAGCAGTAAATTTCCCTTGCCTCCGGCGCCGGAGGTGGTGCCTTGCGGGAGGGATACTTCCTCTCTGCCGCACCGTTCACTCGACATCGCCTGGGGCACCATTGATGCTTTTTAGTCCCGAAAGATCCCAACAACGAAATCCATGCTTTCGGCCAAAACGTGCCTGACGATACCGTCCCAGCGGGACGGCAATGGTAAATTAAAATTTGTTATTAACCTTAAAAATGATTAAGTTAGTTTTTGGTACTGCTGCTGCCTTAACGGCCATCAGCCTCTGCCCAGGCTCAGCCCAAGCCTATGTGGCGACGGTGAATCGTGTTCAGTGCGACGAAATTACATACACAGGGACATACGTCAGCAACATTAGTAAATTCGGGCTGTCTCCGGCGCCGGAGGTGGTGCCTTGCGGGAGGGGTACTCCCTCTCTGCCGCACCGTTCACTCGACATCGCCTGGGGCGACATTGATGCTTTTTAGTCCCGAAAGATCCCAACAACGAAATCCATGCTTTCGGCCAAAACGTGCCTGACGATACCGTACCAGCGGGACGGAAATGGTAAATTAAAATTTGCGATTAAACTTAAAAATGATTAAGTTAGTTTTTGGTACTGCCGCTGCCTTAACAGCCATCAGCCTCTGCCCAAGTTCAGCTCAAGCCTATGTGGCGACGCTGAATCGTGTCCAGTGCGACGAAATCACATACACAGGGACATACGTCAGCAACATCAGTAAATTCGGCCTGCCTCCGGCGCCGGAGGTGGTGCCTTGCGGGGGTACTTCCTCTCTGCCGCACCGTTCACTCGACATCGCCTGGGGCAACATTGATGCTTTTTAGTCCCGAAAGATCCCAACAACGAAATCCATGCTTTCGGCCAAAACGTGCCTGACGATACCGTCCCAGCGGGACGGCAATGGTAAATTAAAATTTGCTATTAAACTTAAAAATGATTAAGTTAGTTTTTGGTACTGCTGCTGCCTTAACAGCCATCAGCCTCTGCCCAAGTTCAGCTCAAGCCTATGTGGCGACGCACAATCGTGTTCAGTGCGACGAAATCACATACACAGGGACATACGTCAGCAACATCAGTAAATTCGGCCTGCCTCCGGCGCCGGAGGTGGTGCCTTGCGGGGGTACTTCCTCTCTGCCGCACCGTTCACTCGACATCGCCTGGGGCACCATTGATCCTTTTTAGTGATGACTTCCCCCGCCACTTGTACGCCCCGGAGCGTTCACCGGAGATCGACCTAATCACCGGCATCGGTGACATCAATCTTCCGCTGGTCTGCAGGTTCTGCGGAGTCCGCTGACTCACCATGCCACCACCCAGGACGATCTGCCCGGGCCGGATGGGGATGAGCCCTTCACGTTGTTCGTGAACCAGACCGAGTACGGCAACGTCCGCTACCGCTTCGCGGGCCTGCCGCTACCTGCGCACCAACATGCTTTCGGCCCGGCCCGACCTCAAGAAGTACACGGCCCTGCGGTTCAGGCAGGAGGTCAAGCGCCATGCCGATGCCGCCGGGCCTGCGGAAGACGTGGTGCTGGTGTTCATGGAGGCCCTGGGGCTGGAGCCGCTGCTGACCCTGGTTTGCAGCGACTTTCATTGGAAATGGAGGGCTACCCGATCGAGCAGGGGGCCGAGATTGAGATCCCGCTGCTGCCGCCGGGCAGCCGGGGAGGTGCCACCAGGTCGAATCAGGCCAGTCCAGCCCCGTGCAGCAGCAGGTCGAATCCCAGAACCGCCATGGCCAGCCGCATGGCCATCGAGCCGATGCTCCAAACGGAATGGATCAGGCGGTGAAACGCCATGAACTGAGGGGGAATCATTAGCTCAGCTCGCTGGCGATGGGCCGCACCTGGTGCGCCGGAACACCGAAGGTGGGCAAGCGACCCTTGCTGAGGGGAAAGCGGCGCAGCCAGACGCAATCGCTGAAGTCGTCCACGTTGACCACCTGGTAGGTGGCGTCGGGGCTGGCGCCATAGCTCACCAGGAGGCCGGGTTGAAGCTGCATGGTTTTTGGCCGAGAAGGGCACACCCCAATGCAACAGCAGCCGCAGAGCAAAATGAGTATTAATGCTTAAGCCCTGACTTGGCTGCTTCGGGCCTGTTGCCGCATGGGTTTTGCTCCCCTCTGGTGGCCACTGAGCGTCTCCAGGCCACTCCGTCCGGTGCGAGAACCGAACCAGGTGGAACGGCAAACCGGCACGGCAGGCCCGGCGATGCCTGCCCATGCGCTCCTGCCGGCCGTGAACCGTGTGCTCCATCGGGTGAACCTCAACGAGAAGCGGGAGGCGCAACTGGTGAAGGATTCCTATCGCGTTCTCCTGAGTAAGTGAGGCCCTTGGGCTGGTTCAACAGATTCGGTGATCGGTTGCGTCTCGCCCCATGGCCTGCAAGCGGCAGTGCGGCGGGGCGCCAACTGGACCAAGTGGTTGTCCTGTAATCGGCTGAAGTTGTCGTCAGCGGCGAGCAGCAGGGTGGGGCGCCCATCCTCAAGGGGAGGGCCAGGCGTGATGGCTTCCCAATTGTCCGGCGTCAGGCCCAGGGCCTTGAGGTCCCATGACATCAGGGGGGTCAGGGTCGCGGCATTCCCTGCCGCAGTGATTGGCTTGGGCAAAGGGTATAGAACAAGGCGATTGCTCCATTGATCCGGCGCCTGGAATCGTCTTTGCAGCCCAAGCAGGGGTGCCTCAAGGGGGGCCTCGGGCAAGGCCAGGAGGTCGGTGAGCCCCCAGCCATCACCCTGGGGAAGGCGCAGAGGCTGCAGTGGTGTGGGGTCGACGGCCGGTGACTCCATGCTGGTGCCGAGGGTCCAGCCCAGTACACGAACCTTGCCAGGGGGATCCTGTAGCAGGGCGGATTCGGCCGCCATCAGCAGCACCGCTGGCTTGCCTTGCCGCAGCAACAGGGTGAGGGACTCTGGACCCTGGTTGGAAGCCAATCCCTGACCTGGAGCTGGCTGCCACTCGGCAGGCATGGGAAGAGCCAGCTCCAGCTCGCCGCTGCGACGGTCGAAGCGCAGCAACTGGGGGGGACGCTCCGGGATGCGACGGCCCTCGCTCACCACCCAGGCCCGCTCCCCCTTCAATACCAGGCCCTCTCCATCGATGCTCTCCGGCAGGGTGGCGCCCACACCCCTGCGCAGACTCACCACCCCCAGCGGACGGAGCGGCGACTTGCCGAGCTTGCCGAGCCCGCTCCATCCGACCAATTGGCCCACGGGTGCGTCACTCAGCAGCCACAGCTCATCCCGCTCGGCGCGATAGGTGGCCGCAGAGAAGCCTCCAGAGGGTTGTCCAGCGCCATCAAGCCTCGGCAGACGCACCTCGGCCACCTTGTCCCAACCCGCCGAGAGCGGACAGGGCAGCAGGGGGGGTGGCGGGGCTTGAACAACCATTGCTGGAATCATTCACCCCAAAAAACCATAGCCGCCTGCGATTCGCGGGCATCAAGGAACACCGAGTTCCGATCAGGTGTCCTTCCGCTCGGAAGCCGGAGCATCACGGCTTCGGCTCGTGCGCCCATGGCGGCATCGTGTTCAAGAGAGCCCTACCTCTGGCCCCGCTTGGATGCGGTGACCTACCTGAGCAGTGCCCTGGAGGCCTACCGCGAGCTGGAGCCCGAGGGCCAGAAGCAGCTGTTGGCGGAGGCGGCGGCGCTGGGACAGAAAGCCCTGTCGATCAACAACCCCGACCAGACCCAACACCTCTAGCACTACCGCGGAGGCTCTACCGTCTCTGCCCTGCATGTGGTTTGCATCCTCTATGTGGGCGTGCAGCCACTCCTGCCGGGCCAGGACGCGGGATTGTCTTTGCTCGGGAGTATGAGCTGGCGAAGGGGATGGCGGGGGCAGATCCTTAGCTCTGACCCTGGGCAAACTGGGGACAAGACGATCGTGCCGACAAGCCTGCCCTTGAAGGGCTTCGGGCATAAGCGGGTTGCTCTGGCCTGCCTATGCGGAGTCGAGCAGAAGACCGCCATCAGAATCCAGTCCTTTTATAGGCACCAGCTGCATAATCCCGGAGACTGCATTCCCATTGGCATCAGGGTGGTTCCGCTCTGCAGCAACAGGGTGCAGACTGAAGGGAGAGCTGGGCCTTCTGCACTCAGATGCCACGTGTGAGCTGGCAAGCCTTTCTGACCCAATGACCCGCCTGGAAGACCTCAAACCCGACGCCTTGGTCAAGGGCTTGGTTGGCAAGGAGGCCGTGCGGCTGATCAGCGTCCAGCGGATGGGCGACATGGCCTGCCAGGTGTTTTACCGGGGCCAGGACGGCAGCACTGGCGACACGATCGTGTTCCGCAGCAGCGAAGCCGATCTGGAGCTGGTCTCTGGTGGCCGTAAGTGGAGCTTCGAGGGGGACGGCGAGTTGTTCCGGCTGGTGTCGGAGGCCGAACGGATTCGGCTGGCCTACCTGTTCGACCCTTACGTGGCAGTAAGCAGCAGCACGATCCAGCCTCTGCCCCACCAAATCAGCGCGGTCTACGAGCACATGCTCCCCCGCCAGCCGATGCGCTTCCTGTTGGCTGACGATCCAGGCGCAGGCAAGACGATCATGGCCGGCCTGCTGATCAAGGAGCTGCTGATCCGTGGCGAACTGGAGCGGTGTCTGATCGTGGCGCCGGGCTCTCTGACAGAGCAGTGGCAGGACGAGCTCAAGGAGAAGTTCGAGCTGCAGTTCGAGCTGCTCACCCGCGACCTGATCAACGCCACCGGCCTGGGCAACCCGTTCGCAGAGCGGCCGTTGCTCATCGCCCGCATGGATCAACTCTCGCGCGATGACGAGCTGCAGACCCGGCTGGAGCAGGCCCCCGAATGGGACTTGGTGGTGTTCGATGAATCCCACCGCATGAGCGCCCACTACTTCAGCAATGAGGTGAAGCGCACCAAGCGCTACGACATGGGTAAGCGGGTGGGCAACCACGCTCGCAACCTCCTGCTGATGACGGCCACGCCGCACAACGGCAAGGACGAGGACTTCCAGCTGTTCATGGCCTTGCTGGATGAGGACCGCTTCGCGGGGCAGCAGAAGGACGCCGTACACCGCAGCGACCCCACGGACCTGATGCGCCGGCTGGTGAAGGAGGACCTCTACACCTTCGCGGGAACCAAGCTGTTCCCCGAGCGCCGCAGCTATACAGCCGAGTACGAGCTTTCTGAGCCTGAGAAAGTGCTCTACGAAAAGGTGACTGAATACGTGCGCGACGAGATGAACCGCGCCGACCGCAACGCCAACCAGCAGGGCGGCGCCAAGAAGCGGGTGAATGTGGGCTTCGCGCTGATGACCCTGCAGCGGCGGCTGGCGAGCAGCCCATTCGCGATTCACCGCTCGCTGGAGCGACGGCGAGAGCGGCTGGAGAGCCGTCTGAAGGAGGAACGCCTGCTGCTGGAGGGCCGCGAGGCGGGCAGCAAGCTGGTTCTCGATGCCAAGTTCGACCCAGGCGCCATCAGCGACGACGACATCGCCGAGCTGTATGAGGAGGACACCGCCGGGGAAGTGGAAGCCACAGAAGAAGCCTTCACCGATAACGCCACCACAGCCCAGACCCTGGCCGAGCTGGAGCAGGAGATCGAAACCCTCAAGAGCCTGGAGAGGCTCAGCAAGAAGGTGGTGGATCAACGCTGCGATGCCAAGTGGAGCGAACTTGATCGGATCCTGGATGACGAGCAGATGCGCGAGCCCAATGGCGGCCGCCGCAAGCTGGTGCTGTTCACCGAGTTCAAGGACACCCTCACGGATCTGGCCATCAAGATCCGCGATCGGCTGGGCCGGCCGGAAGCGGTGGTGGAGATCCATGGCGGGGTGGCGCGCGACAAACGCCGCCAGATCGTTCAGGCGTTCATGAACGATCCGCAAGTGGTGGTGCTCCTCGCCAATGATGCCGCTGGGGAGGGTGTGAACCTGCAGCGGGCCCATCTGATGGTCAACTACGACTTGCCATGGAACCCCAACCGGCTGGAGCAGCGCTTTGGGCGCATCCACCGGATCGGCCAGAAGGAGGTCTGCCATCTGTGGAACCTGCTGGCCAAGGACACCCGCGAGGGGGATGTCTACATCCAGCTTCTCCACAAGCTGGAGATCGCCCGAGAAGCCCTCGGCGACAAGGTCTTCGACGTGCTTGGGCAACTTTTCTCAGGTCGGTCACTGCGGGACTTGCTGATGGACGCCGTGCGCTACAACCAGCAACCCGAACGGCAGCTCCAGATGGATCTGGAGATCGAAGGGGCCGTAAACCAGGAGCACCTGCGGCAATTACTCAACGAGCGGGCCCTGGTCCAGCAGGGCATGGACATCCACAAGGTGGAGCTGCTCCGCCAGCAGATGGAGCGGGCGATGGCCCGCTCCATCCATCCTCACTACGTCCACGACTTCTTCATCGAGGCGTTCCGGCGGCTTGGCGGCAAGGTGTTCGAGCGGGAGAAGGGCCGCTACGAGATCACCTACGTGCCACCGCTGCTGCTTAATCGCAACCAGCAGATCGGTTTCGGGATACCCGTGCAAGCGCGCTACGAACGGATCTGTTTCGAGAAGGACCATGTTGCCGATACCCCGCGGGCGGAGCTGGTGAGCCCTGGCCATCCACTGCTGGAGGCTTGCCTATCCCTTGTGTTGGAGCGTGATGGCGCCGTGCTCGGCCAAGGGGCGGTGCTGGTCGATGAACGGGATCTGGGCACTGAGCCGCGGATGCTGTTCTGCCTGGAGCATGGGCTGCAGGACGGCCGCCGCAACCGCAACGGAAAGCAGCAGTTGATCTCCAATCGGTTGCAGTTCCTGGAGATCAACCGCCAGGGCGAGGTTGCCATTGCCGGCTCCGCGCCCTACCTCGACTACCGGCCCTTGAAAGAAGGGGAGCGTGAGCAGATCGAAGGGGTGCTCAGCGAGAGCTGGCTGGCTCAGGACTGGGATCAGTTGGTGATCACCCAGGCCCTCACGACCCTGGTGCCCGAGCACCTGGAAGAGGTGAAGGGTGAACGGTTGGAGCGGATTGCCAAGGCAAGCCAGGAGATTCAGTCACGGATGCAGAGGGAAATCAACCTTTGGTACAGCCGCTACGAAGAACTCAAGCTTCAGGAGTCGGCCGGCAAGCAGGTGCGGCTCCCGGCCCAGGTGGCCAAGGAGCGCTACGAACTCCTGGTGGCCCGACTGGAGAAGCGCAAGGTCCAACTGGCGCTGGAGGCTCAAATCAGCGCAAAGGTGCCGATCCTCAAGGGCGGAACGTTGGTGATCCCGGTGGGCTTGCTGCTGGAGGCCAGTGGCGCCGCAGAAGAAGCCGGGCCCGATGCAGCCGCCCGCAAGCGGGTGGAGCTGGTGGCGATGAACGCGGTGTTTGAAGCCGAGAAAGCGATGGGTCGGATACCGAAGGATGTGAGCGCCGTCCGAGGTGAGGGCTACGACATCGAATCGATGGATGCCAACGGCGACCTGTTCTTCATCGAGGTCAAGGGCCGGGTAGCCGGGGCTGACTCGGTGACGCTCACAATCAATGAGGTGAACAGGGGGCGGAATGTTCCCCAGCAATTCCGGTTGGCGCTGGTGACCGTGACGGGAGATCAGGCATCAGCTCCGGTGTACGTGAGCGGCATCGACTGGGGGGCTCCGGGCTTTGGCGACACCCAGATCACCAAGAACCTCCAGCAACTGCTGGCGGCTGGGAGGGCACCCCATTGAGCTCTCCTGAACCCCAAGAACTGGGCAGCCGGATCAGAGCGCACTTCACCGCCCTTGGTGGAGTAGAGCTGGATCTACCGGATCGAAAGGACTCCCACGCAGGTGCAAACCGCACTGAACTCGCCCAGCGCTTCCTCAGCGGTGAGTGGGGCGTGGAAATGGAGACCTTTGAGGCCGATCAGGCGCGAGAGCGTCAGCAAGCGGAAGAAAGCCCATGACCTTGCAGCTTTACAGCGACAGCGAGCTGGAAGATCTGATGGCCGCGATTGAGAGCGACCTTGTGGAGAGGAAGGAGACTTGGAACGGCTCGGCGCCCGCCAAGGGCCGGGAGGCGATTTGTTCCTTCGCAAATGACCTCGTCAATCACGGTAGGCCAGGCGTTCTTTTCGTTGGGGTTGCTGACAATGGAACGCCAATCGCCTTGCCGATCACCGATCAGCTACTCCAGACCCTCACGGACATCAAGAGCGATGGCCGAATCGTGCCACCCCCCACCCTTCAGGTTGCCAGTCGCACTTTGCTTGGTGTCGACGTGGCCGTGGTTACGGTGTGGCCCGCCGATTCGCCGCCCGTGCGATTCGACGGACGGATCTGCGTACGCTCAGGTCCCCGGCGCGGCTTTGCCACTGCTCAGGACGAGCGGATTCTCAACGAGAAGCGCCGCTTCCGTGATCAGCCGTTCGATGCCAGGCCTTGTAGCAGTGCAGAACCGGGCGATCTGGATCTGTCCTGGTATTCCGAGAACTACTTGCCGGCGGCCGTGGCGCCAGAAGTGCTGGAGGCTAATGAACGCACCATGGAGGAGCGCTTAGCAAGCACACGCATGATCCTGAGCCCCACCGAGCCCACCCCAACCCATCTAGGGGTGCTGACCCTCACTATCCAGCCCACCGATTTCCTACCAGGGGCTTATGTGCAGTTTCTGAGGGTAGATGGACCCGACCTGGCTGATGCGCCTGTGGACGAGGCGGTATTCGAGGGGCGGCTGGCGGATGTGATCCGCCGTGTGGAAGAAAAGTTGGATTCCCACAACCGCACTGCCGTCGATTTCAGAAGCGGTAGCACTGAAAAGCGCACTCAGCTCTATCCGTTAGTGGCGCTTCAGCAGTTGTTCCGCAATGCGGTGATGCACCGCACCTATGAAAACACCAATACCCCGATTCGGATCACCTGGTACGAGGATCGGATCGAGATCATCAGTCCCGGTGGTCCTGTTGGCATGGTAACGCGCGAGAACTTCGGCACTCCGGGGTATACCGACTACAGGAATCCGAATCTGGCGGGCTTCCTTCGTGAAATGGGATTTGCCCAGCGGTTCGGGGCAGGCATTGCCACGGCCCGGCGTGAATGTGAGCGCAATGGCAATCCACCGCCGGAGTTCGACGTGCAGGACGCCTTCATCCGCGTCACCCTCCGGCCGGCGACTACCGAGGAGAAAGCGCCATGAAAACGCTGGCCTTCTTCAACAATAAAGGCGGAGTGGGTAAGACAACCCTTGTGTATCACCTGGCTTGGATGTTCGCCGAGCTGGGGCTGTCGGTGTTAGCGGCCGATCTTGACCCCCAAGCCAACCTCACCAGCATGTTTCTCAGCGAGGACGAACTGGAAGACATCTGGGAGGAAGACGGTTCCTCCCGAACCGTGACGGGATGCCTCGCGCCGTTGATGGAGGGAACTGGCGATATCGCCAAGCCCTATATCGCCCCGATTACTCCTCAGATCGGTTTGATCGTTGGCGATCTGAGTCTCTCATCAGTGGAAGATGAGTTGTCGGACCAATGGCCCGACTGCCTCGATCGCAAGGCCCGTGCCTTTCGAGTGATCACGGCGTTCTGGCGGATGCTGGAGATGGGCGCTTCCCAACAACAGGCTGATGTCGTGTTGATCGATGTGGCCCCGAGCCTGGGAGCGCTGAATCGGACGGCATTGATCTCTGCCTCGCATGTAGTGATCCCGCTCGTACCCGATTTGTATTCGATCCAGGGGCTGAAGAACCTTGGCCCCACCTTGAAAGCCTGGCGCGAGGAATGGGGAGAAAGGCTGGAGAGGAACCCCGTCCCGACGCTGTCGATGCCTCAAGGCAAAATGACCCCCGTGGGCTATGTGGTTCTGCAGCATGCGGTGCGGTTGGACCGGCCGGTGAAGGCCTACCAGCGCTGGCTTGATCGGGTTCCCTCCGTCTACCGGCGCTCCGTGCTGGCGGAAACACCCAACAAGGGATCGATCGAAGCCACCCCGGACAACGATCCAAACTGCCTCGCCCAGCTCAAGCACTACCGCAGCCTGATGCCGCTGGCCCAGGAAGCGCGCAAGCCGATGTTCTTGCTCACGCCAGCCGATGGAGCCCTGGGGGGCCATTTCCAGGCGGCCCAGGCCTGCCGGAAGGAGTTCCGAGCCCTTGCAACGACCCTGGCTGGCCGCTGTTCAATCCCCCTGCCATGACCCCCCACCCCGTCCACCGCCGCAAGAAGCTGATTGAGGTCGCCATCCCCCTGGAGGCGATCAATGCGGCGTCTGCACGGGAAAAGAGCATCCGCCACGGCCACCCCAGCACCCTGCACCTGTGGTGGGCGCGGCGGCCGCTGGCGGCGGCGCGGGCGGTGATCTTCTGCCAGATGGTGGACGACCCCTCGGCAGTGCCAGAGGAGTTCCCCACCGAAGAGGCCCAGGAGCACGAGCGGCTGAGGCTGTTCGCCCTGATCAGCGAACTGGTGACCTGGGAGAACACCACCAACGAGCAGGTGCTGAACCGGGCGCGGGCAGAGATCCGCCGCAGTTGGCGGAGGGCCTGCGCCGACAACGCCGACCACCCCGAAGCTGCTGAGTTGTTCAACCCCGAGAAGCTCCCTGGCTTCCATGACCCTTTCGCCGGGGGGGGGGGCCTTGCCACTGGAGGCGCAGCGGCTGGGGCTGGAGAGCTACGCCAGCGACCTGAACCCGGTGGCGGTGCTGATCAACAAGGCGATGATCGAGATCCCGCCCAAGTTCGCCGAGCTGCCGCCGGTGAATCCGGAGAGTCGGCGGAAACAAGACATCAGCTCTTGGAAGGGCGCCCAGGGGTTGGCGGACGACGTGCGCTACTACGGCCAGTGGATGCGCGATGAGGCCGAGAAGCGCATTGGACACCTCTACCCGAAGGTGGAGGTGACGGCAGAGATGGCGAAGGAGCGGCCGGATCTAAACCCCTACGTGGGCAAGAAGCTCACCGTGATCGCCTGGCTGTGGGCTCGCACGGTGAAGAGCCCGAACCCGGCTTTCTCGGAGGTGGAGGTGCCCCTTGCCTCCACGTTCATGCTCTCCACCAAGGCAGGCAAGGAGACCTATGTGGAGCCGGTGATCGAAGACGGCAGTTATCGGTTCACGGTGAAGGTGGGCAGGCCGAAGGATGTGGAGGCAGCAAAGAACGGCACCAAGTTGTCGCGCGGGGCCAACTTCCAGTGCTTGATGTCGACCACTCCGATCTCAGGTGACTACATCAAGGCAGAGGGCACCGCTGGGCGGATGGGTGCTCGGTTGATGGCGATTGTGGCCGAAGGAAATCAAGGGCGAGTCTACTTGGCGCCAACATCGGAGATGGAAGCCATCGCTCTAACGGCTCAGCCCACTTGGAAACCAGAAACGCCACTGCCCGATGATCCACGCAACTTCTGGACCGTGCACTACGGCCTGACCACCTACGGCGAGCTTTTCACCCCCCGCCAGCTAGTGGCGCTCACCACCTTCTCGGACTTGGTGCAGGAAGCGCGGCAGCAGGTGAAGGCGGATGCTCTGGATGCAAGGCGCTTGGATGATGCGATGCCTCTGAGTGATGGAGGGGCTGGGGCTGGGGCTTATGCAGATGCGGTTGGAGTGTATATGGGATTCGTTATTAGTAAGCTTATTGATATCAATAACTCATTAGCCCCATGGGGGCATCTCCAAGAATGCCCACTTCATCTATTCTCAAGACAGTCCGTCCCTATGGCATGGGACTACTGCGAGGCGAACCCATTTTGCAGCAGTTCCGGCTCTTGGCCTGTTGTGGCTCGTGGTCTTGATCGTGGTCTTGAAATTATTGTTGTCGATGCAGATTTAAGACGTCCCGGCACATCACTTTCTCTGGATGCCAGGAAGCAGTCAACCTCTGTCAACATGGTGATTTCAACTGACCCCCCTTATTATGACAATATTGGTTACGCCGATCTTTCCGACTTTTTTTATATCTGGCTCCGTCGGTCTCTGAAAGCGGTCTTTCCTGAGCTGTTCGCCACACTTGCCGTTCCCAAATCCGAGGAGCTGGTGGCTACGCCCTATCGCCACGGCGGAAAGGAAAGCGCTGAAGCTTTCTTTCTTGATGGCATGACACAAGCGATGCAGCGACTCGCCGAGCAAGCACTTGGGGCATTCCCGGTGACGATCTACTACGCCTTTAAGCAGTCCGAAACCAAAGCTTCCAAAGGTACTGCAAGCACAGGCTGGGAAACGTTTCTTGATGCAGTAATGCGCGCCGGCTTTGCCATTAGTGGAACTTGGCCGATGCGGACAGAGCGAAAAGAACGAGCTATTGGACAAGGTACTAATGCCCTTGCCTCCAGCGTCGTGCTCGTGTGCCAGCGGCGCGAGGAAGCCGCCCTCACGCTCTCCCGCAATGACTTCCGCCGCCAACTGCGACAGGAACTGCCCAAGGCCCTTAAAGAGCTGGAGCGCGCCAACATTGCCCCAGTGGATGTGGCCCAGGCTGCCATCGGCCCCGGCATGGCGATCTTCAGTAGCGTCAAAGCTGTGCTCAACCCCGACGACAGCCCAATGGGCGTACGGGAAGCCCTGATCGAGATCAACGCTGCCCTCGACGAGTATCTCTCCCAAGACGAAGGCGAACTCGATGCCGACAGCCGCTTTGCCCTCACCTTCTTCGAGAGCTTTGGGTACAAGGAGCGCGACTTCGGCGATGCGGAAGGCCTGGCCAAGGCCCGCAACCTCTCGGTGGCGGGGGTAGCTGAAGCCGGCATCCTCCGGTCCGTGGCAGGCAAGGTGCGGCTGCTGCCGCGCGCGGAACTTCCAGAGGACTGGGACCCCTTCAGCGACAAGCGTCTCTGCGTCTGGGAGGCCACCTAGCAACTGATCAAGCGGCTGGAAGTCGACGGCGAAGACAAAGCAGCCGAACTGCTCCTCCAGCTCAAGAGCATTCCCGGCCACGGTGATCTCGCCGCCAACTGTCGAGCCCTCGCCTACCGCCTCTACAACCACTGCGAGAAGACCAAGCAGGCAGAAGAAGCACGCGCCTACAACGGTCTGGTGATCGCCTGGCCTGAGCTGGAGAAGCGGGCAGCCACAGCCTCCAGCAGTTCAACAGCCCCCCTTCAGACCACCCTGATCTGATTCTCTTCCCATGGCCATCTCAAACCGCGACCGTGTCGGCAGGGCTCTCGATCAGCTCCGCGATGGCCTGCTGCCCTACATCAGCCGCGAGCTCTATCAGGGCATCGGCAGCAACTGGCAGGAGGGCCTGGCGCCCAACACCAGCCTCCAAGACGTGTCAGTTCTGCTCAAGTTGTTCATGGAGCACTGGCAAACGGTGTTCAAGCGGCTGCTCAGCCAGGCGGACCGCTCCTATGTGAGTGAACTGCTCGACGCCCGTAACCGCTGGGCCCACCAGGAAGCCTTCTCCTCCGACGACACCGACCGCACCCTCGACACCGCCGCCCGCCTCTGCCGCAACATCGCCGCGCCCGAGCCCGCCGAGGCGATCCGTCTGTTGCGCGAGGAATTGCAGCAGCAGGTGTACAGCGATCGGGCCCGCAACCGCACCCGCTACCAGGTGTCGATCGAGAACCAAGTGCAAGCCGGCTTGGTGCCCTGGCGTGACGTGATCACGCCCCATCCCGATGTGACCACCGGCAAGTACCAGCAGGCCGAGTTTGCCGCCGATCTCGACCAGGTGCGCCGCGGAATCGGCAGCAAGGAGTACACCGATCCCACCGAGTTCTACCGCCGAACCTTCATCACCTCGGGCATGCGCGCCCTGCTCCGCAACGCCCTCGAACGGCTCAACGGCCAGGGCGGCGAACCGGTGATCGAGCTGCAGACCAACTTCGGTGGCGGCAAGACCCACTCGATGCTGGCCCTGTACCACCTCTGCTCTGGTCAGTCCCTGGCCAGCCTGCCTGGCCTCGATGAGGTGTGCAGTGAGGTGGGCATCTCCACCATTCCAAGGGCCTCCCGTGCCGTGCTGGTGGGCACCGCCTTCAGCCCCTCCAAGGCCACCACCTATCCCGATGGCACCGTGGTGAACACCCTCTGGGGTGAACTCGCCTACCAGCTCGGTGGACCCCAGGGATATGCCCTCATCGCCAGCAGCGATCAGCAGCGGGTGGCCCCCGGTGCCCAGGATCTGGCCGCGCTGTTCACTGCCCATGCCCCCTGCCTGATCCTGGTGGACGAGTGGGTGGCCTACGCCCGCAACCTGGTGAGCAACGCCACCCTGCCGGCGGGCACCTTCGATTCGCAGGTGTCCTTCGCGCAGGCTCTCACCGAGGCCGTCAAGCAGGTGCCTAATGCCCTGCTGCTGATCTCCGTGCCCCAGAGCGTCAATGAGATCGGCGGTAGCGATGGCGAGAAGGCGGTCGATTCACTCAAAAATGTGGTCACCCGCATTGCTTACCAGTGGCGGCCTGCCACCGGCAACGAGGGCTTCGAGATCGTGCGGCGGCGACTGTTCGAGCCGATCACCACCAAGGAAGCCGGCGCCGCCCGCGATGCCGTGGTCCGCAGTTTCACCGACCTCTATTCCCAGAACCCCTCCGAGTTCCCGGCCGAAACGCGAGAAGCGGGCTACCGCGATCTGCTGATCAGCGCCTACCCAATCCACCCGGAGCTGTTCAAGCGGCTCTACGACGACTGGAGCACCCTCGATCGCTTCCAGCGGACTCGGGGCGTGCTGCGCCTGCTGGCGCTCACGATCGAGGGCCTCTGGAACGGCAACAGCAAGGACCTGCTGATCATGCCCAGCTCGATCCCTCTGGACGACAACGACGTCAAGAACGAACTGGTCCGCTTCCTCGACAACCAGTGGGAGCCAATCATTTCCCAGGATGTGGATGGCCCCCAATCCACCCCCACCCGGCTGGATACGGAGAACCCCAACTTCGGCCGCGTCAGCGCCTGCAAGCGGGTGGCCCGCTCCCTCTACATCGGCACCGCCCCGGATGCGGATGCCCTGCGCAAGGGAATCGGCGATCAGCGGGTGAAGCTGGCCTGCGTGATGCCGGGCGAGCCGATCGGTGTGTTCGGTGATGCGCTGCGCCGACTCGGCGATCGCGGCCGCTTCATCCAGCAGGACGGCGACCGCTACTGGATCGACACCCGCCCCAACCTCAACCGCACCGCCGAGGAGCACCGCGAAAGCTACCTGCGGCAAAGGGATGAGTTGCTGGCTGAACTCAACACCCGTCTTGCCCAGGAGGCCACCAAGCGTGGCGACTTCGCCGGTCTTCATGCGGCCCCTCTGGAAAACAGTGCCGTGCCCGATGAGGCGGCCACCAGGCTGGTGCTCCTCGCGGCGCAGCACACCCATCGCAAGGGCGTGGAGTTCAGCGCGGCGAGGCAATGGACCACAACCTGCCTGCAGAGCCGGGGCAACAGCCCCCGCCAGTTCGCCAACACCCTGATCTTCCTGGCTCCCGATGAAGCCAATCTTGAAAACCTCTTCCACGCCCTGGCCGATCGTCGCGCCTGGCAGCACATCATCGACAACGAGCTGGAGCTGAACCTCACGGTCGCCCAGAAGAACCAGGCGATCGGCAAGATCGCGGAAGCCACCCAGGCCGTGGCCAGCCGCATCCCCGAAACCTGGTGCCACCTGCTGATCCCCTACCAGAGCCAGCCGGGCCCCGGTGGGGCGCTATGGGACGAGAAGAAGCTCACCAGCGGCAAGGGCAGCCTGGCCGAGCGGGCCAGTGAGCGCTGCGTGCAGGAGGACGTGCTCTTCCTGCAGCTCGGTGCCCGCCGCCTCCGCGACGACCTCAACCGCTTCCTCTGGACCGACAAACCCCACGTAGCCGTCCGCGACCTTGTCGACTGGACTCGCAAGTACCTGTACCTGCCCCGTGTGGCCACCGATCAGGTGATCCTCAATGCCCTGGTGAACCCACAGGCTGCACTGACCGGCGAAGCCACCTTTCACCTGGCCAACAGCGTCGATGAGGGCACTGGGCGCTACAGCGGCTTGAGGCCCCAGCAGGACCCCAACACTGGCCCGGCATCTTTGACGAGCCTGGTGGTGAAAGACGAGGTAGCGGCCGTCCAGATCGAGGCGGATCGGTGGGCTGAAGAGGAGCGGAAGCGGCAGCCATCGAAGCCAGAAGTGATTGGGGATGGTGGAACGGGGACGGGCATCGTCAAACCTCCGATCATTGGCCCTGGACCAGATCCCATTCCCCCATCACCACCGCCAAAACCCAGCCTCCCCACCACCTACACCGCCTCGGTGAAGTTGGATTCGGTCACGGCAGGCCCCCAGGTCGGCAAGTTCCTGGTCGAGGTGATGTCGCACCTGCAGGCGCTGCCGGGGGTCGAAATCGAGATGTCCCTGGAGGTCAAGGTGCGGGCGCCTGGCGGTATCGATGAGGCCACAGCGCGGATCGTGCTGGAGAACTCGTCGGCGCTGAAGGTGGATAAGCCGGGGCTTTATTAAGTACGCTTGGCTGAACTACGCCTTCAGCTGGAGCCACTGCTGGCATCGATCCATGCGCTGAATGATGAGCTTGAGGTTGACCCGATCACCGCCGAGGGCCCCTTTGCCGACCACCCCGATGCCCTGCTACCTGGAGGCCTACCGGCTGAGTGAAGCTTTGCCCGCCTGCTGGCGGAAGCTGACGAGCTCGAAGGTGTCGCGGTGGTGGCGGTGCTGTTGAGCCCCGATGGCCGCGTCATCGCCCAGCGGCGCACCGTGGCGGGAGGCGGCTAAAGTGGTCACAAATGAAAGGCTTGGAATGCCAGAAGCAGTCGCAAGCCAGGTGACGGTGCGGGATCTCAAGACCCACCTCTCCGAATGGCTTGGCCGGGTGCAGGCCGGTGAGGTGGTGGAGGTCACCTCACACCGCAAACCGATTGCTCGCATCACGGCTGTGTGGCAAACGGAGCCGGTCTTCACTAAACCGCTGCAGAAAGCAATTAATGCTGGCATTGTCAGCTGGAATGGTCAGAAGCCCAACCTGCTGCCGCCCGTCAAATTGCGAGGCAAGGGGAAGCTCATGAGTGACATCGTGATTGAGGATCGGGGTTGAGCTGGTGATCCTCTTCTGTGACACCAGTGCCCTGCTCAAGTTGCTCGTTGACGAAGCCCAGTCTGATCAAATGCGGCAGATCAGCACCAAGGCAGACGCCATCGGGGTCTGCCTGTTGTCTTCGCCAGCTACGACCGCCGTCTGAACCAAGCCGCCCCGCTCCTTCAACTAGGAGTCTGTTGCGCATAATGCCTGCGCTCACGCTATCTACCTCAGCCCGGCACTTTTTGTGGACCGGCTTGAGAAGATTTTAGGGTGCGAATCATCCAAAGACAAGGCGATTGGCTACGGCTGGCTTCCCATCCAGCCGTTGGGG
>CALRXC020000042.1:0-34063 GCA_943372025.1 Synechococcus sp. UW140
ATGCCCTTCGTGGAGTACGGCGCTGGAACGCGCCAAGAGGTCTCCTCCCCCTGGAAATCCCCCGTCGGCGACGAACACACGGAGTGGCAGATGATTGCCGCTGAAAAGATCAACGGCATCAACCAGCTCCTCTGGCGCAATAACAAAGATAGCTTCCTCCACACCTGGAGCCTTGATGCCAACTGGAACTGGCAATCCTCCGGTGGCGCCGACGGATTCGACACACCCAGGGCTTGGGAGCTGGAAGCAAGTTTCCAAGTTGACGCCAACAAGGATGGCATCATCGGCGCTCCCTTGATTTCGACCAATGCGATTCAACTTGCTCGTGGTATCGACAACTCACGCTTTAGCGTTAGTCGCTATGCGACAGGTCTGGACTTCCCAACAAGCATGACAGAACTGGCTGATCGATCAATTCTTGTAGCTGAAAACAAGAACGGAAATGGCAACCTTATTCGTTTAGTGGATGACAACAAAGACGGCATTTCAGATGCCCAAACAGCACTCGCATCGCTTCCGGGGCTTATTTCAAGCGTGCGTCGCAGCGGAAACTTTATTTTTGCAATCAGCCCCTTCCAGAGCAACAATCGAGCCCTTATATCCATTTGGCGGATTGAACAAGTCAGCGGCAAACAATCATTGCTCAGCCTGCAGTTAGCCGGAAAAATTAACATCGATTACCCAGTCAGATTTTTGCATACCACTTTTGGACTTGCCCTCCGTCCCCACCCGCAGCAACCTGGGGTCATCGATGTCTTTTTCAACATTGGTTCCCAGAATGATGCCACCGCAACCGATCCGAATCTCAGGGTTGCAATCAGCGCCGATTCTGGGGCAACGATGCCGGCGGCTCAAATGGAGCCAGATTCAATTCAACAAATCAGCGTGAGCGATTTCGGAGACAGACTTGAGCTGACCTCTCCTAAGATCATTGCTAGAGGCCTACGCAAAGCCGCAGGTATTACGTTTGACGCAAAAGGAAATCTGATTTTTGAAGACAACGGTATCGACGCTGATCCAAGCGGGCAAACTCCATCCTCAAGCAAATCATTTTCCGCCGACGAGTTGAATATGATCGACGTCAATCACATTGGCGCCGTAGTTCCCCATTTCGGATTTCCAACAAATTACACTCGCTCCGATTCAGGCGTTGTCGTTAATCCATCTCCGAATTTCCGCTCCCCCCTTGCCACATTCCTTCCTCTCAATGGTGGCAAAAGCGAAGGTGCGGTGGAAGTTGCTATGGCACCAGTTGGCTTTCCAGGCGAGTTTATCGACACGTCCTTTACCAATTTCTTTGGAATTGGCAACAACCCGTTTAATGATGAAAATGCACTTGTCGCCACCGATATCTCATCGGGATCTTATTTTCACTTCATCAGCCCAAACGCTTTGGGTATGGGAACGGGAGCTTTGTCCACACAAAACTCGCTCTATCTATCCGACCGCTCCCTCCGCCTTGGCACTGGAAGCATCTATAAAATATCTCCCAAGAACCCAAGCACGCTCATCTCAACTCCCAAACTAACGACTGTCAATGGGACATCCCAATTAAATTGGCTGACAAGCTCTGATGCCATCACAAGTCTTGAGGTGTGGGGAGGAAGCATTCCCTCCTCAAATCCCCGCCTCTCCACCTACAGACCAAGTCCAACCGGTACGGCCAATCAATTCGCCGCCTCAGCCCCGCTAGATCAATTCCAACAAGGGGCAACCTACAACTTCAAGATTCAGGTGGGTGAGCAAAGCAATTCCGGCACGTTTGCGATCCCTCTCTGGAGTTACAACTGGGCCAACGCCACTCCGTTAGCCAACATCCCAAGCATTCTTCGGGCTAGTGTGAACGTGCCCAGCCCCCGCTCTGGCGAAGCCCCCCTAGCCCTCAGCGCCCTAAGAATCGACCTGCAGGATCCCGCCATCAGCCTCACCAGCACAGGCCGTACATCGGGATGGACGAACAACACCAGCGAAACCTCCAGCCAAACCACGCGTCAGTTCATCAGTAGTGCGCGCTCCAACGGGCAGCCCGTTGTAGCGGCCATCAATGCGGCGCCCTTTGACTTGAACACCGCCAATCAGTTTCAATCTGTTCCCACGAACATCCGCGGCTTTGCCGTTAGTGAAAGGCAGCTCGTCAGCAGCACTGACTACAACGGCGATACGTTCAAATCCACCTTTCTTTATGACCCAATTACCGGCGCCCGCATCGAAAACATGGCGAGCACGTTGCCGAGCGGAACAACGGGTTCCCTGGCCAATCAAGCCTATGCCGCACCAGCTTCAGAAGTGTCGTTGGCTTCCACGCTGAAAGTGGCCACCTCCGGCTTCGGAATCGTGCTCGATAACGGCCAGGTGACAGGCGACAACACACTCCAGAATGCACGCTCAGGGCTCGGCCTCAGCGCCGACCGCCGCTACCTCACGCTGGTGGCCGTCGATCGTCTGCCCAACGCCAGCCAGCCCAGCGGCTGGCAGGGGGCCACAGATTTCGACATGGGACAGATCTTGCGCGGCTTCGGCGCCGCCCGCGGCATGCTGCTCGATGGGGGCGGCTCCACCCAGTTGGCCTGGTGGAACGGCAGCCTCGCTCAGGCGGAGCTGCTCTCCAACCCACTCTTTGAACGCTATGTCGGCAGCTCCTTGGGGGTGACCTACCAGCCGCTGGTCGGCTGAGACTGACGGAATCGCTGCGGCGTCAGGGCTGGCTCCGCAGCGATCAAGGCTCTGGGGACGGTGCCGCCGCAAGCCGATCCAGGTGCCGGCGGCAACCGCAGCCCGGCAGGGCAGGGGCGCCGGTCCCCCAGGAAGTTCCTACAGTCCACCCCACCACGATGCCGGAGCGACAGGACGATGACGATCACCTCTCCATCTTCTTCCGTCAGCCCCACGGCCTTCTCCCCAGCTCCAGGATCCGCCACCGCGCCGCCGCCGCGCCTCAGCCTGCAGTGCGAAGCGATCGCCGCCGACACCACCACAATCCGCTCCCTCGACTGGGACCGCAGCCGCTTCGACATCGAATTCGGCCTGCGCAACGGCACCACCTACAACGCCTTCCTTGTGCGGGGTGAACGCACCGCCCTGATCGACACCAGCCACCTCAAGTTCGAGGACACCTGGCTGCCGCTCCTGAAGGAGGAGATCGAACCCACCACGATCGACCACCTGATCGTGAGCCACACCGAACCCGACCACTCCGGCCTGATCGGTCATCTGATCGACCTCCACCCCGAGATCGAGATCGTGGGCTCGAAGGTGGCGATCCAGTTCCTGGAAAACCAGGTGCACCGCCCCTTCCGCTCCCGCGCCGTGAAGAGCGGCGAGGAGCTGGATCTGGGCACCAACCCCACCAACGGCGTGGCGCACCGCTTCGAGTTCCTCAGTGCCCCCAACCTGCACTGGCCCGACACGATCTTCTCCTTCGACCACGGCACCGGCATCCTCTACACCTGCGATGCCTTCGGCCTGCACTATTGCAGCGAGGAGCTATTCGACAGCGATCCTGGCGCCATCGCCCCGGATTTCCGCTTCTACTACGACTGCCTGATGGGCCCCAACGCCCGCAGCGTGCTGCAGGCGTTGAAGCGGATGGATGCCCTGCCGGCGATCAACACGATCGCCGTAGGCCACGGCCCGCTGCTACGCCACCATCTCGATCTCTGGCTGGGCGACTACCGCGAGTGGAGCACCGGCCGCAGCAAGGGGGAGGCCTACGCGGCGGTCTGCTATCTCAGCCAATACGGCTTCTGCGACCGGATCAGCCAGGCGATCGCCCGGGGTATCGGCAAGGCCGAGGCCCAGGTGCAACTGGTGGATCTGCGCGCCACCGATGCCCAGGAGCTGGCCGCCCTGGTGGGCGAAGCCAGCGCCGTGGTGGTGCCCACCTGGCCGGCCGCGCCCGATGCGGAGCTCCAGGCCTCAATCGGCACCCTGCTGGCAGCCCTGCAGAGCGGCCAATGGGTGGCCTGCTACGACGCCTACGGCGGTAACGACGAGGCGATCGACACCGTGGCCTCCCAACTGCGGGGTCTGGGCCAGAAGCAGGCCTTCGAGCCGCTCCGGATCCGCCAGGTGCCCTCGGCTGAGGATTACCAGCGCTGCGAGGAGGCCGGCACTGACCTGGGCCAGCTGCTCACCCGCGAGAAAACCATCGCGGCCATGAAGAGCCTCGATGGCGACCTCGACAAGGCCCTCGGCCGGCTCTCCGGCGGGCTGTACGTGGTCACGGCGCGGCAGGGGGAAGGGGAATCGCTGCGCAGCGGCGCCATGGTGGCCAGCTGGGTGAGCCAGGCCAGCTTCGAGCCGCCGGGGCTCACCGTGGCGGTGGCCAAGGACCGGGCGATCGAGGCCCTGATGCAGGTGGGCGACCGCTTCGTGCTCAACGTGCTGCGGGAGGACAACCACCAGCAGCTGCTGCGCCACTTCCTGCGCCGCTTCCCCCCCGGCGCCGACCGCTTCGCCGGTGTGGCCACCCTCGATGGGGTGGCGGCCGGCGGGCCGGTGCTGGGGGATGCCCTGGCCTTCCTCGGCTGCCGCGTGGCCCAGCGGCTTGAAGGACCCGACCACTGGATCATCTATGCGGTGGTCGAGGAGGGCAACGTGGCGGACACCACCAGCACCACCGCCGTGCACCACCGCAAGGTGGGCAACCACTACTGATGGCCGCCTCCCCCCCCTCCACAGCGCCCGCCATGCCCGATCCCTCCGCGGCCGCCCCGACCACCGCTCCAACCACCGCCCCGATCAGCGTGCAGGCCGGCCTGGGTAGCAACAACGCCACTGCCGATGCCACCGGTCGCTCGGTGATCGTGCTGCCGATCGATCCAGGCCTCACCTGCCTGCGGGGCCTGAGCCCGCAGCGCCTGCGCTTCGAGGTGGAGTACGGCCTGGAGCGGGGCACCAGTGCCAACAGCTTCCTGTTCGCCGCCGGCAGCACCGCCACGGGCCAGCCCGTGCCGCCGGTGCTGGTGCATCCGCCCGGGGCCTCCTTCGCCGCGCCCTTCCTGGAGGCTCTGGCCGCTCTGGTGCCAGCTGAGGCGGCCCTCAAGGTGGTGGTGGGCCATGTGAACCCCAACCGGGTAGCCCTGCTGCGCCAGCTGGCCGAGCGCTGGCCCGCCCTGATGCTGGTGGCCTCCAATGCCGGGGCGCGGCTGCTCAGCGACCTCTGGAACCAGCAGAAACCGGGCTCGGGCACTGGCGGCTCCGGTGTTGCTGGCACCGGGGCGAGCGGCGCGGGCGTGAGCAATGCTGCCGATTCAATCCCGAGCGGCGATGCCGGCTCGGCCCCAGGCCCCGCTTCCTCCCAGGCCACCCCTGACCTGGCTGGCGAAGCAGCCGTGCCGCCCCTGCCCCCGATCGATGTGGTGAAGCAGGAGGTGAGCCGCGAGTTGGCCGGCGGTCACCGCCTTACCCTGATCCCGGTGCCCACGCCCCGCTGGCCTGGCGGCCTGGTGGCCTTCGAGGAGCGCACGGGGCTGCTGATGAGCGGCAAGTTCTTCGCCGCCCACCTCTGCGGCGAGGCCTTCTCCGAGGCCAACCTCAGCAGCACCGAGGAGGACCGCCGCTACTACTACGACTGCCTGATGGCGCCGATGGCCCGCCAGGTGGAGGCGGTGGTGGACCGGCTCGATGAACTGCCGATCCGCACGATCGCGCCAGGCCATGGTCCGGCGATCGCCACCAGCTGGCGCAGCCTGCTGGCCGATTACCGCCGCTGGGGGGAGAGCCAAGGCCGCTCCGGCCTCACCGTCACGCTGCTGTATGCCAGCGCCTACGGCAACACCGCCGCCATCGCCGATGCCTTGGCCCAGGGGGTGGCCCGCAGCGGCGTGCGGGTGGAGAGCCTCAACTGCGAGTTCGCCCCCAGCGAGCAGCTGATCGCCGCGATCCGCGTCGGCGATGCCCTGCTGATCGGCTCCCCCACCCTCGGGGGCCATGCCCCCACGCCGATCGTCTCGGCCCTGGGCACGGTGCTGGCGGAAGGAGATCGCGAGAAACCGGTGGGAGTGTTCGGCAGCTTCGGCTGGAGCGGCGAGGCGATCGACCTGCTGGAGAACAAGCTCCGCGATGGCGGCTTCCGCTTCGCCTTCGAGCCGATCCGGGTGAAGTTCAGCCCCGATCCAGCCACCCTGCGCACCCTGGAGGAAACGGGCATCTCCCTGGGCCGTCAGCTGCAGACCGAACAACGCCGCAGCCAGCGGCGCAGCGGCGGCGGCGGCCTCGAGGAGAGCCGCAGCAACCCCGCCGTGCAGGCCCTGGGCCGGGTGGTGGGCTCCCTCTGCGTGGTCACGGCCCGCAAGGGGGAGGGCGAAGCGGCCCTGGGCGGGGCGATGGTGGCCAGCTGGGTCAGCCAGGCCAGCTTCAACCCGCCGGGCTTCACCGTGGCCGTGGCGCGGGAGCGGGCGGTGGAGAGCCTGCTGCACGTGGGCGACCGCTTCGCCCTCAATGTGCTGGCGGCGGGGCGGGAAACGGGGCCGATGCGCCAGTTTCTGCAGCCCTTCCCCCCCGGCGCCAACCGCTTCGCGGGCCTGGAGCTGGAGGCCAGCCCCGGCGGCCAGCCGATCCTGCCGGAGGCCCTGGCCTGGCTGGAAGCCCAGGTGACGGCGCGGATGGAATGCGGCGACCACTGGCTGCTGTACGCCCAGGTGAGCCACGGCGGCCTGCTCGATCCGGCAGGCACCACGGCGGTACACCAGCGCCGCAGCGGGGCGAACTACTGAGGGCGGTCGGGCCCGCCCCCTGGCAGCTCAGAAGCTGAAGGTCACCCCCGCGCCCACGTGATGCACCCAGCCGGCCATGCCGACCTGGGTGTTGTACATCGGTTGCCAGTGGGTGAACTGCGCCACCTGCCGCTCAGCGGCGGCCGAATCCGAAGCATCTCCAGGCCCGCGCGGGCTGCCCCGCCGTCGCCAGGCGGCGCCGCCGAGCCGCCCAGCCGCTCACCACGCCGACCAGGCGGCAGATGGGGAATCGCCAACCAACGCCAGCCGCCTAACTCATACTCATTCCGACTTAGCTTAAGATTCCATCAAGTCGCAGCCACTCCCCCATGGACCTCTCCAATCCCGCCACCCAGGCCAACCTCGAAGCCGCCTTCGGCGGCGAGAGCATGGCCAACCGCAAATACCTGTTCTTCGCCGATGTGGCCAAGCAACTCGGCAATACCGAGCTGGCCCGCCTGTTCCGCGACACCGCCAACCAGGAAACCGAGCACGCCTTCGCCCACTTCCGCCTGCTCCACCCCGAACTCGTGGTGAGCGACCCCGACAGCCTTGATGAGGCCAGCAAGCAGGCGATCCTGGCCCGCTGCCTGGCGCTGGCGATCGAGGGCGAAACCTACGAGTACACCACCATGTATCCCGAGTTCGCCGCCCAGGCCCGCACCGACCGCGACGGCAGCGCCACGGCGGAATTCGAGGAGCAGATCGCCGAATCCCAGGACCACGCCGGCATCTTCCGCACCGCCGCCCGCAATTTCGGCCTGCTGGCGCCGATCGAGCAGCACCATGCCGAGCGCTACGGCGTGGCCCTCCAGGCCCTGCAGGGCCAAGGGGTGGCCGGCGAAGCGGCCGAACCGGTGGCGGGCCAATGGATCTGCAAGGTGTGCTCGATGATCTACGACCCCACAGTGGGCGATCCCGATTCCGGCATCGCCGCCGGCACACCCTTCGAGGCGATCCCCGAGAGCTGGACCTGCCCGATCTGCGGCACCCGCAAGGCCAACTTCATCCCCTTCCGCGAAGCGGAACTGCAGGCGGCCTGAGCCACTGGCCACCGGACCGCCTTCGCCCTCCGGACGGCGTCGGTCCGGAATCCGCCCACAGCCGAGGATCTCGGTCCCATACCCCCAAGAAATCCATAGCCGTAACGCCCAAGGGACCCCAGGGAACCGTCCGGAGCCTGCCAACGGCGAACTGCATGGGCGAGCAAAAAATGCCCCTTCCTGCAGGTGGTGCGCTATCGAGGCTTCATGCTGATTCCCCAGGCGTGGTTAGGCCGCCTGGGGCGGGGTGGGACCGCCACCACCGCCGCCATGCAGGGGGAGCACCAGGGTGGCCCAGTGGTCAGGACGTTCGGGGCGAGCCCGCCGGGCCCGGACCACACCGAAGGCCACCCGCACCACATTGGTGCCTTCCACCCTCCTCACGCCCCCCCTGGGGGCCGAGGGTTGGTCTCCTGTGCCGTCGCCGTTCATGGTCCCCTGTAATGAATGGCAGCAGTTCCTGGTCTCCGCTCACCAGGACCGGAGAATAAGAAAGTAAGACCATGATGAGCCATTAGTGGCTGCCATGGTAGCCAGCAGAACCATCAGGCAGCCAGTTCCGTAACTGCCACCTCCTCAACGGAGGGACAGGTGCAGACCAGATTTCGATCGCCGTAGGCGTTGTCGATGCGGGCCACGGCCGGCCAGATCTTGCTGGAGCGCTGCTGGTCACCGGCTGGAAAGGCCGCCTCACTGCGGCTGTAGGCCCGCTCCCAGCGGTCGGCGGTCACGGCAGCGAGGGTGTGGGGAGCGCGCTTGAGCGGGTTGTCGAGGGGATCGGCAACGCCGGATTCCAGGGCGGCCGCCTCGCCGCGGATCGCCACCATCGCCGCGCAGAAGCGATCCAGCTCGGCCAGGGATTCGCTCTCGGTGGGTTCCACCATCACGGTGCCGGCCACGGGCCAACTCACGGTGGGAGCATGGAAGCCATAATCCATCAGCCGCTTAGCCAGATCATCCACCTCCAGGCCGCAGCTGCGCTTGAGCGGCCGCAGATCGAGGATGCATTCGTGGGCCACCCGCCCGCCTGCGCCGCGGTACAGCACCGGGAAGTGGGGATCCAGTCGCTCAGCGATCAAATTGGCGGCCAGCAGAGCCACCTGGCTGGCGGTGCGCAGGCCGGCGCCACCCATCATACGGATGTACATCCAGCTGATCGGCAGGATGCCTGCGCTGCCCCATGGGGCTGCCGAGATCGGCCCGATCGGCTGGCCGCCACCCGCCAGACCGGCGGCCGCGCCACCCACCGGCGCCAAGGGATGGCCAGGGAGAAAGGGCACCAAGTGGGCCGCCACCCCGATCGGCCCCACGCCCGGGCCGCCGCCACCGTGGGGGATGCAGAAGGTCTTGTGGAGGTTGAGGTGGCACACGTCGGCGCCATAGAGGCCCGGCTTGCAGAGCCCCACCTGGGCATTGAGGTTGGCGCCGTCGAGATACACCTGGCCGCCGTGGTCGTGCACCAGTTGACAGATGCGGCGGATGCCGGTTTCGAACACCCCGTGGGTGGAGGGGTAGGTCACCATCAGGGCCGCCAGGTCGGCGGCGTGGGCGATGGTCTTGGCCTCCAGGTCCGCCAGGTCGATGTTGCCGGCCTCGTCGCAGGCCACGGCCACCACCTGCATGCCGGCCATCACGGCGCTGGCGGGGTTGGTGCCATGGGCGCTGGTGGGGATCAGGCAAATCCTCCGGTGGCCCTCGCCGCGGCTGCGGTGCCAGGCGCGGATCACCATCAGGCCGGCGTATTCGCCCTGGGAGCCGGCATTGGGCTGGAGCGAAACCCCCGCGAATCCAGTGATCGCCCCCAGCCACGCCTCCAGGTCCGCCACCAGGCGGGCGTAGCCCTGGGTTTGATCCGCCGGGGCGAAGGGGTGGAGTTGGGCGAAGGCGGGCCAGCTCACCGGCGCCAGCTCGGCGGCGGCATTGAGCTTCATGGTGCAGCTACCCAGCGGGATCATGCCGTGCACCAGGGAGAGATCCTTCGATACCAGGTGCTGGATGTAACGCAGCAGCTCGGTTTCGCTGCGGTAGCAGTGGAATACCTCCTGACGCAGCCAGGGATCGCGTCGCAGAGGCAGGCCGGCGAGGGCCCAGGGCGAGGCCTCCGGAGCCGCCGCCAGCCGGGCGTGCAGCACCCCGACGGCCTGGGCGGCCTGGTCCGCATCGGTGGCGAAAGCCTCCACCAGACGCTGAAGTTCCTCTGGGCTGCTGAGCTCATCGAGGCTGATCGCCAGGGACTCATCAGAGCTGGCCACCTGGCCATCGCTCCCCTGCCGCAGGTTGAAGCCGGCCGCTGCCGCCCGCTGCCGCAGGGAGACCGCCGCGGGGGTGCGCACCACGAGCGTGTCGAAGCCAGGGCCCGGCTCAGGAGGCAGCCCCAGGGCTGCGAGAGCCTCGGCCAGAGCCTCCCGCAGCGAGAGGATGCGGCGGGCGATGGCCGCCAGCCCGTCGGGGCCATGGTGCACGGCATAAAAACCCGCCATCACCGCCAGCAGCACCTGGGCGGTGCAGATGTTGCTGGTGGCCTTGTCACGGCGGATGTGCTGCTCGCGGGTCTGAAGGGCCAGGCGCAGGGCGGGATTGCCCTCAGCATCGCGGGACTGGCCCACCAGGCGACCGGGAATCTGGCGCTTGTAGGCCTCGCTGGTGGCGAAGAAGGCGGCATGGGGCCCGCCGAAGCCCATCGGCACGCCAAAGCGCTGCAGACTCCCCACGGCGATGTCGGCGCCGAGGTGACCCACCGGCGCCAGCAGGACCTGGGCGAGGGGATCCACGGCGGCGGTAGTGATCAGGCCCTCAGCGCGAGCGGCGGCGAGCAGGGGAGCCGGATCCCACAGGTGACCCTCCAAGCCGGGCAGCTGCAGCAGCAGCCCGAAGGCATCCTCTGGAAACTCCGGCCCCTCCCCGCCATCCCCGAGAGGCCCGGAGGCAGCCAGGGAGGCAGCAAGCCCCTGGGCATCGATCGTGTCGACGGTGATCCCCAGAGGTTCGGCCCGGGTGGCGAGCACCGCCAGGGTCTGGGGCAGCACGGCCCGGTCCACCAGGTAGCGGCGGGCGCCGGAGCGGCGGCTCACCGCCAAGGAGAGAGCCATCGCTTCGGCGGCGGCGGTGCCCTCATCGAGCAGGGAGGCGTTGGCGATCGGCAGACCGGTGAGTTCGCTCACCAGGGTCTGGAAGTTGAGCAGGGCCTCAAGGCGCCCCTGGGCTATCTCGGCCTGATAGGGGGTGTAGGCGGTGTACCAACAGGGGTTCTCCAGCACATGGCGCTGGATCAGGGCCGGCGTTGCGGTGCCGTGGTAACCGAGGCCGATCAGGCTGCGGGCCGGCGTATTGAGGGCGGCGATGGTGGCCAGCTCGGCCAGGGCCTCCGCCTCGGAACAAGCCTCGGGCAGGCCCTCGGCGGCGGCGGCCGGCGGCAACAGGATGTCGGCAGGCACCACGGAGGCGGCCAGATCCTCCAGGGAATCGAGCTGAAGCTCAGCGAGCATCCGCTGTTGCTCCTGGGGCCCGGGTCCGAGGTGGCGGATCAGGAAGGGTGCTGCCACGGATCAGAATTTGGATTTGGCAGATCCTAAGAAACGTGAACGAGCTGCTGCATCCCAGCGTGGCGGCGGCAGATCCGGCACCGAGGGACATCGGTGGCGAGTCGGCGCGGCTCAGCGGCGGCTCAACGGCCACGGCAACCGGAAGAATGAACCCGGAAGAATGAACCCGGAAGAATGAACAGGGGAGAGGCCCATGGCCCCGGCCGGCGCGCACCCCCTGCCCTGCACTAGCCCGAACTCAATGACCCTCCACCGCCGCGCCGTAGGCGACAGCATCCATCAGCCCCTCAAGCTGGGCGGGATCGGCGGGCTTCACCAGCAACAGCCAGCCCTCGCCATAGGGATCGTTCTGCAGTTCCTCCGGGCTGGCCAACACCGCCTCATTGCGGGCCTCCACCACGCCGCTGATCGGAGCCATCAGATCCTCCACAGCCTTCACCGATTCCACCGAACCGAAGCTGGCGCCCTGGCTGAGGGTGGCGCCCACCTCCGGGAGTTCCACGAACACGATGTCGCCGAGCTGATCCACGGCGAAGGCACTGATACCCACCCGCACGGCCTCGCCTTCGGGGCGGGCGTACTCGTGGCTGTCGGCGTAACGGCAGTCCTCGGGGATCGGCAGGGCCATGGATGGAGCGGGGCGCAAAGGTGAGCCCAGTCTGTAGGAAGCCGGGACCCGGCGCCTCCTTCCGCACAGCCCGGCCGCCATTTCAGCGCCCCACCAGCCCCGCCTCGGCCAGATCCACCAGGGCCCGCTCCAGGGCGATCGCCTGATGGCTGTGGTGGGTGCCGCCCTGGGCGTAGAGCACGAAGGGCTCCCGCAGCGGCGCATCGGCGGAGAACTCACTGGTGCTGCCATCGATGAAGCTGCCGCCGGCCATCACCAGCTCATTGGCGTAGCCCGGCATCGGCGCCGGCACCGGATCGAGGTAGGAGCCCACCGGCGAGGCCGCCTGAAAGGCACGGCACACCAGCTTGAGGGCCTCGGGGTTGCCAAGCCGAACGGCCTGGATGCCATCGCTGCGCTCGGCACCGGACAAGGGGTTCACGGCGAAGCCGAGGTCGGCGAACACCCGGGCCACCAGCTCCGCGCCGATCAGGGCCTCGGCCACCATCTGGGGCGCCAGGAAGAGCCCCTGGAACAGGAGGCGATGCAGGTCGAAGCCACTGCCCCCCTCGCTGCCGATGCCGGGGGCGGTGAGACGGCAGCAAGCCCGCTCCACCAGCTCGGCGCGGCCGGCCACGTAGCCCCCACCTGGGGCGATCGTGCCGCCGAGGTTCTTGATCAGCGAACCGGCCATCAGGTCGGCCCCCACGGCGGTGGGTTCGAGCTCCTGCACCAGCTCCCCGTAGCAGTTGTCCACGAAGCAGAGGCAATCGGGCCGGATCGCCTTCACCCGCTCACACAGGCGGCCGATTGTGGCCACCGGCAGGGAGGGTCGCCAGCTGTAGCCGCAGCTGCGCTGGATCAGCACCATCCGGGTGGGCGCCGCCAGGGCTTCCTCCAGCCGCGTTTCATCCACCAACCCCTCGGCGTTGAGCGGCAGTTGGTCGTAGGTGATGCCGAACTCGGCCAGGGAGCCGGAGCCGCTGCCCCGCAGTCCGATCACCTCTTCCAACGTGTCGTAGGGACGGCCGGTGAGCGAGAGCAGCCGATCACCGGGCCGCAGCACCCCGAAGAGGGCCGCTGCGATGGCGTGAGTGCCGCTCACGAACTGCACCCGCACGGCGGCGGCCTCGGCCTGCAGCACCCGTGCGAACACCCGATCAAGGGTCTCGCGGCCCAGGTCGCCGTGGCCATAGCCGCTCACCGATGCGAAGTGTTGCACCCCCAGGCGCTCGGCGGCGAAGGCCGCCAGCACCCTCTCCAGCCGGGGCCGCACAGCGGCGGTGCGGGCGGCGGCCAGAGGCGCGATCGCCGCCAGGGCGGCCGCCACCCGATCCCCGGCCCAGGCGAGGCCATCGCCTGCACCAGCCTCCAAACCATCCACTACCGCCCTGCCCATCAGCCTCATCGCCGCCAGGCAAGGCAATTAACAAATAAGACTATACTCTTTTCTAAAGTTTCGTCCCTGGAAATATTGACTGGAATTAGGAGTGTCCCTGGTCGCTCCGTGGCCCTTGGTTGTCCGATGCCCCGCCGCTGGTCCTCAGCGATGCGGAGGTTCAGCAATGGCAGAACATCGCCAGGTCTCGCTCACTACCCAGGGCCTGGCAATCCAGACCAGCCCGCCGTCCTCCCGGCTGGAGGCTGGAACAATGCGCGGCAACACCCCGGGCTCCAGGGGCGGCAATGATCGGGACGATTGCCGCGGCCCAGCAGCTAACCCATGTCTCAGCCGCCCGACGCCACCCCTTCGGCCGCCCCCGCCTGGCTGCGGGATCTGGCCGGAGCCTGGATCTTCTATTCCGTGCTGCCCGCCTCGCCGTGGCCGGAGCCCCGCTTCCAGCGAATCGCCCGCTTCGCCCCCTGGGTGGGAGCCGTGCTGGGGGGACTGCAGGGGCTGCTGTGGTGGGGCCTGGAGGGGCGCGTGCCGCCCCTGGCCCAGGTGGCCCTGGTGCTGGCCGCGGGCCTGCTGCTCTCCGGCGGCCTGCACATGGATGGCGCCATGGACACCGCCGACGGCCTGGCGGCGGGGGAGCGACTGCTGGAGGCGATGGACGACAGTCGGGTGGGAGCCAGCGGCGCCCAGGCCCTCGCCCTGCTGCTGCTGCTGCGCACCGCCGCCCTGGCCACCTTGGCGGTCGCCGCGCCCCTGGCCCTGCCCTGGGCCGCCCTCTGGGGCCGGGTGGCGCCCCTGGTGGCGATGGCCCGCTTCCCCTACCTCAGGCCTGGCGGCACGGCGGCCTTCCACCGGGAGCACTGGGCTGGCCTGGCGCGGGAGCTGCGGCCCACCGCGTTGTTGGTGCCGCTGGTGGTGGTGATCGACATGGCCGTGGCCGGTTGGGTTGTGCCGGGGAGCGGCGCCAGCAAGACGGTGCTGGCGGGCCTGGCGGGCCTGCTGCCGGCCCTGGTGGTGCCCTTATGGCTGGGTCGGCGGCTCGGCGGCCATAGCGGCGACAGCTACGGCGCCTGTGTGGAATGGAGCGAAGCCCTGGCGTTGCTGCTCAGCGCAGCCCTCAGCCTCGGAGACGCAGCCGGCCTGGCGAGCTGAACCGAGGGCGCCTGAGCGAGATCAAGTACGGCAGGGAGCACCACCCACCACCATGAATATACGACTATGTGACCATTGACGCTCATCAAATCAACGCCCCAAATCAACGTAACGAATCAACGTAAAGTTCTGCATTGATGCGATCCAACGGCAGGGCGAGAACCCCGGCGATGTTCAGCCAATTTCCGGTTCGCCGTTCCAACCGGCGCGCCGCTCCTAGTCGCCCGCCGCAGCCGAGGCAGGCAGGCTGAGCACAAAGGCGTTTCCCGGCGCGGGCAGCTCGGGATCCACAGCCTGGGGGGGAATCACCAGCTGCAGATCCCCGCCAAGAGAGCGGGCCAGATCCCTGGCCAGGGCCAGGCCGAGCCCAGTGCCCGGCAGGTGCAGGCCCCGGCTGCCCCGCACCCCTCGCTGGAAGATCGCCTCCCGTTCGGCCTCATCAATCGGTGGTCCGCCATCCCACACGGTGAGCACCGGCCCCTTGGGGGTGTCCCGAGCCTGAAGCCCCACCGCCGCCCCCTGGGGGCTGTAGCGGAAGGCGTTCTCCAGCAGATTGGCGATGATCTCGGCCACCGCGCCGCTGTCGCCACGCCAGGCGGGCAGGGCGCCGGGCCCCCGCCAGGGACGGCCCTGCAGCGTGGCCGTGGCCGCCGCCCGCTGGATCAGCGGCGAGAGCGGTTCGGCGAGGGGCTGTCCCCCCGGACCGCTTAAGAGGGGGGGCAGCAGAAGGGGCTGTGGATCGGGCGCCGCGGCGATCAGGGCATCGGGCCTGGCCAGGTCACTGATCGCATCCACGTAGCGCTGCAGCTGCCGCTCTTCGGCGAGTAGCCCCTCCACCAGGGAGCGGTTGTCGCTGTCCTTCTCCAAGCGGCGAAGCAACAGGTGGCCGAAGGTGCGCAGGGCGGTGAGCGGATTGCGGAGCTGATGCACCAACAGGCGCAGCTGCTCCTCCTGGAGCGCGAGGCGATGGCGCAGGCGCTGCCCCTCCCGATCCAGCCGCAGGGCCTCGGCCAGGCCCAGTGCCACCGCCTGGAGCCTCTGGCGCAGCGGCTCGGGCCAGGGGCTGATGGAGCTCTCCACCTGGATGGCTCCCAGCAGCTCCGCCCCATCCCGCAGCGGCAACCAGCGCCGCTCCTCGGCGGGCACCCGCAGCCGGCTGTCGCCATCCACCGCCGTCAGGGTGCGGCCATCGGCCGGCCAGTGGCCCACCGGGATGAGGCTGGGGGCCGCCTCTCGGGTCGCGTGGGTCACGTAGACCACGAGGGAACTGACCTCTGGGCAGTCGGCAAACTGGCCGAGCTGATAACCGAGCAGGACGAGAAAGCTTTCGGAAACTGGGATCACAGCCACACCGGGCCCGATCGAGGCGTGGGAGCCGGATGGATTTCGGGCAAATCTGTGGGAATTCCGAAAAAACGGCGTATGCTGCATGTATCGACCACTACTCCGCAGTCCGCAACGAGCGGGCGGCAGATCCCCGTCGAACCAGTCAGGGCCATCCTCCACTGGGCTTTCAGGGCGCCAACCCCGGCAATAGCTCCTGATCGAGCCTTGGATCCCGACCCTGGTGAGGCCCATTGTCGGGCTTTGAACACGACCAGAGGTTGCACCTAAACCGCAACCCAGGCTACAGCAGAGGGTGATGGGTTCCTCTCCTGTCCCGATGGTCCGCTCCGCGGCCATCGCGTGTCGCTAACGGTGATCTCCCCAGACCGCTCCGAAGACGACCGACGTAGGGGCGTGGACCCTCGGCCACCCGGCCGTGGATCCGCCGGGGCTGCCGCCCGCGCTTTGCTGCGCGCCAGCGGCATTCCCACCTTCCCAGCAACCCACCCCCTCCAGTCCCCCTCCGGGATTTCGTTCCATGTCCAAGAAGCGCAAGCGGATCAGTCGCCGTCGCCTTGCCGGCCAGCGTGTCCTCGCCCACGTCCCCACTTTCAACCTCGAAACCGGCTCCCACAAGCCGGTCACCGCGGCCCGTCGCTACATCGCGGAGGCCGACCTCATGGCCCCGGCGATCCTCAACGTGCGCCGCAACGAACACACCACCGACCGCTTCTTCTGGGGCGAAAAGGGCCTGTTCAGCGCCCAGTACGCCGAGGAGAACCACTTCCTGTTCCCTTCCCTGCGCCTGATCGTGGACAGCATCGGTGAAGAGGTGCTCTTCGAAGGTCTCGAGGCCCTCGCCAGCGACGACTGGGAGGAAATGGAGGAGTACGAATACGCGTTCGTCTGAACCGCTGCGCCTGAACCACTTGCGTCTGCCCTCCCAGGGCTCCCGTCGATCCCATGCCCAAGCCGGATCCACTGCGCCTGAGTAAGGGCGGTGGACCGGCTTTTTACGGGTCGAAGGTGTTGAGGTGTTGGCCACGCCGTTTCTGGCAGCCTGGTTCTGGCGAGCCCAGGGCGCGTACCTCAGCTCCAGCCGGCCTCAAGGGCCGCCCGCAGGGCCGGAAACAGGCCCGGATCGATGCCATGGCCTCCAGGAAAGCTCAGACGCTGCACCGTGCCGCCCGCCGCCCGCAGCATCTGCTCAAGGGCCTCGCTGGCGGCGAACGGCACCACCGGATCCTGCTCGCCGTGGGTGATCAGCACCGCCCCCGCCGGGCAACGGGGCGTCCAGCCCGGGTGCGGGTAACCGCTGCAGGCGATCAGGCAGGCAAGCGGCAGCCCCTCGGAGCCGGCCGGATCGCCACAGCCCACATCCAGGGCCATGGCGCCGCCCTGGGAGAAGCCCAGCAGGGCGGTGGCCTCCAGGGGCACGCTCCGCCCCAGCCCCAGCAGCCGCTCCCGCAGCCTGGCCCGTGATTCCGGCAGCTCCGGCCAATTGGGCCGCTGCAGGTCGTACCACTGACGGCCGACACCGGCGGGGTGGGGCCAAGGGGCCCGCAGGGCCACGAGATTCACGCTGCCATCCACCAACTCCCGGCCCAGATCGAGCAGGTCATCGGCGTCGGCGCCCCAGCCGTGCAGCAGCACCAGCCGGCGCTCGGCCTGCTCTGGACCGCTCTGGAGGGATTCGGGATCCACGGCCCCGGGGTCGCCCCAGGAGGCGCGGGGATCGGGCTGGTCGGCGGTTGGCGAAATCATCGGGGATAGGCGGGGTCAGGGAGAGGGGAGCGGTATGGTGTGCAACTGCAGAGGTCTAATCGTGCACTCAGGGCAAGAGAGGCAGATTCAGCTCTTCGAGGAAGGCATTGTGGAGATCACGAGCCTCGCGGATGGTCTGATCCAGGGCGACCAGCTCAGCATTGACCACCTGTAAATTGATCTCCTCCTCGGCGACAGCAGTGCTGATGTAACGGGAGATATTGAGGTTGAAGTCATTCTTTGTGATCTCCACCAGCTCCACTCGGCGGGAGTAGCGGGGCTCTTCTTTTCGGTGCTGGTAGGTGTCAAGGATTGTGGCAATATGCTCCTCGCTCAGTTGGTTCTGGCGTTTGCCTTTCACGAAGTGCTCAGCGGCATTGATGAAAAATACATCGTCGGGCTTTTTGCACTTCTTGAGCACCAGGATGCACACCGGGATACCTGTGGAATAGAACAGATTGGCGGGCAGGCCGATCACGGTGTCGATGTGGCCGTCTTTGAGCAGCTTGGTGCGGATGCGTTCTTCGGCTCCGCCACGGAAGAGCACGCCGTGGGGAAGGATGATCGCCATCACGCCTTCATCGTTGAGGAAGTGGAAGCCGTGCAGAAGGAAGGCGAAATCGGCGGCCGACTTGGGGGCGAGGCCGTGGCTTTTGAAGCGCACGTCGTCGGCCATGGCATCGGTGGGCTCCCAGCGGTAGCTGAAGGGAGGATTCGCCACAATGGCGTCGAAGCTGGGTTTGTTAGCCGGGTTCGCCTCGCGCATCCTGTCCCACTCGTTGAGGAGAGTGTCGCCATGGAAGATATCGAACTCGGTGTCCTTCACCCCATGCAGCAGCATGTTCATGCGGGCGAGGTTGTAGGTGGTGATGTTCTTTTCCTGTCCGTAGGTGTTTTGCCGCTGCCGGTGGTGCTCCAGATGAAACCATTGCCAGAGTCAGCCTCGATGCACTGCACGATGTTTTTCACCTGATAGATCTGGTAAGGCCGCATGATCATGAGCTTCTGTTCGCCTGCAAGCAGCACCATGTAGCGGCTGATGGTGCGGCCGAGGTCGCACTTCTTCAGAAAGCTATTGGCGAAGTCATCAAGATGAGTGATTTTCTTATTGTCTTCGCTTGCAAACTCATAGATGGGCAGAAAGCGCTCTTCGGCATTGAAAGCGAAGTGGAGGCTGTTGTTATTGGCGAAGTAGTAGGTGCGGTCGCGATTGCTAACGATATACAGCTGCATAAAGCAGAGCAGCGTCTTGGTGTAACCATTGCCGGGGTCGCTCTTGTATTCGACGATCTGCTCCATGGCTCTTCGTGGATTGATGCCGAGGCCTTTGAGCTCAATCTGCACCACCGGCACACCGTTGATGAGCAGGATGACGTCAAAGCGATGGTGACTGTTGTCCGTATTAATGCGGAGCTGGTTGATGACCTCGAAGTGGTTTTTGCACCAATCCTTGAGGTTCACCAACGAATAATTGAGCGGCGTGCCATCATCGCGGCTGAAGGCGTTGATGCTTCGAAGGATTTTGGCGGCAGCGAACACATCTGGCGTAATGATCTCGTCGAGCAAACGAGCAAATTCTCCATCGGTTAACTTGACACGGTTTAGATCTTCAAACTTAGCCCGGAAATTATTTTCAAGCGCAGAGCGGTTATTTATGTCGGAACGATAGCTATATTTAAGCTCTTTCAGCCTTTCAAGCAAGCAGGTTTCGATTTCCTGTTCCGACATGAACGGACTTGCTGGCTACCGCTTTGGCCAACCATAACAGCTATGACAGCCAAATTAGCCTGGGCTTGACATCCTGGTTGTCATGAACTCTCCAATCGCCCGGGAGTTGGGTGCAGGTTGTTGACGCAATCAACCCGCAGAACATGCCGGCCGGGAGCGTACGGGATGAAAAGCCCAGCGCGGCGCACTGCCGCTGCGTAGGTTGGCCCTTCCACCGTCCACCGCCACCGCCATGGCCCCCACGGCCCTCCTGAGTGTGTCCGATAAAGCGGGCCTGGTGCCCCTGGCCGAGGGCCTGCTGGCCCACGGCTACCGGATCCTCTCGAGCGGCGGCACCGCGGCGACCCTGGCGGCGGCCGGGCTTGCGGTCACCAAGGTGGCGGAGCACACCGGTGCTCCGGAAATCCTCGGCGGCCGGGTCAAGACCCTCCACCCTCGCATCCACGGCGGCATCCTGGCGAAGCGATCCGATCCTGCCCACCAGGCCGACCTGGCCGCCCAGGCGATCGATCCGATCGATGTGGTGGTGGTGAACCTCTATCCCTTCCAGCGCACCGTGGCCGACCCCCAGGTGAGCTGGGAGACCGCCGTTGAGAACATCGACATCGGCGGTCCGGCCATGGTGCGCGCCGCGGCCAAGAACCATGCCGATGTGGCCGTGCTCACCGATCCGGCCCAGTACGGCGGCTTCCTCGAGGCCCTGGCCGCCGGTGGTGCGGATGAAGCGCTGCGGCGC
Source organism: Synechococcus sp. UW140 (assembly GCA_943372025.1). Lineage (GTDB taxonomy): Bacteria > Cyanobacteriota > Cyanobacteriia > PCC-6307 > Cyanobiaceae > Cyanobium. Next base: position 20,011 of record CALRXC020000042.1, read on the forward strand.
CGGCTGGCCCTGGCCGCCTTCTCCCATACCGCCGCCTACGACGCCGCCATCGCCGCCTGGCTGGCCGGCCGGCTGGAGGCGGCCGAACCTGTCCAGGCAGAAGGCGCGGGAGGCGACACGGCGAACGCCATCCCACCGCTACAGCTCACGTTGCCGGCCCGCCAGAGTCTGCGCTACGGCGAGAACCCCCATCAACAGGCCCGCTGGTATGGCAGCACCACCGCCGGCCTGGGGGCAGCCCGCCAGCTCCAGGGCAAGGAGCTCAGCTACAACAACCTGCTCGACCTCGACGCGGCCCTGGCCACGGTGCGGGAGTTCGGCTACGGCGAGCCGGCCGGATCCGGCAGCGCGCTTGGCGGGCCGACCGATCCGGCCATCAACCTGCCGGCGGCGGTGGTGGTGAAGCACACCAACCCCTGCGGGGTGGCCACCGGCTCCGGTGCGGCCGAAGCCCTGCTGCGGGCCCTTGATGCCGACCGGGTCTCGGCCTTCGGGGGCATCGTGGCCCTCAACCGGCCCGTGGACGCCGCCGCCGCCGAGCACCTGGCGGGGTTGTTCCTGGAGTGCGTGGTGGCCCCGGCCTTCGAGCCCGCCGCCCGGCAGCGGCTGGCCGCCAAAGCGAACCTACGGCTGCTGGAGCTGGAGCCCGTCGCCATCGCCGCGGCCGATCGCCAGCAGCTGCGCAGCGTGCTCGGCGGGGTGCTGGCCCAGGACCTGGACGACCAGGCGATCGATCCGGCCAGCTGGCAGGTGGTGAGCCAGCGCCAACCCACTGAGGCCGAATGGGCCGACCTGCGCTTCGCCTGGCGGGTGGTGCGCCACGTGCGCTCCAACGCCATCGCCGTGGCCGCTGCTGGTCAAAGCCTGGGCATCGGCGCCGGCCAGATGAACCGGGTGGGATCGGCCCAGATCGCCCTGGCTGCAGCCGGGGAGCGGGCCCGCGGCGCCGTGTTGGCCAGCGATGGCTTTTTCCCCTTCGACGACACCGTGCGCCTGGCCGCCTCCCACGGCATCACCGCGGTGATTCAGCCCGGCGGCAGCGTGCGGGATAGCGATTCGATCCAAGCCTGCAACGAGCTTGGCCTGGCGATGGTGACGACCGGGCAGCGTCACTTTCTGCACTGATTTTCCAGCACTGACTGTCCAGCACTGACTTTCTGCACTGACCGTCCAGCACTCATCCGGCTGCCCTGAACCTCCTGCCCCGATTCGCCTGCGGGGGTCCAGTTGCAGGGGTCCAGCTGCAGGGGCCCGGCTGGCGGTCAGCGGCACCAGAGGGCTGCGGGTCTTGCCGGCAGGGAGACGCCGCCCTGGCCCTGAGTAACCGGCCCGACTGGAGGGGAGGCCCAAACCGCAGCAGAACATGAGCGCCAGCGGCCAAGCGGAACGCTCTGCGCGCGGTCGTCTTGAGGTCTGCTCCACGCTCTGTAACGTTTTCAGCGGGGACTCAGCAGCCCCACCCAGCAGCAAGGCATGGCAGCAGCGTCCGCAACCGGGAGCGCAGTAGTTTCATCGCTCTGGCCGCCTGCCCCGCTTTCCTCCCATGCCCCTCGAGATCCCCAGCTCCGTAGCTTTCGGAATGAGCTTCGTGCACCCCGTGCTGATGTGGGTGCTGCTGGCCTTAAGCGGTTATGGCCTCTTCCTGGGGATCAAGGCCAAGAAGCTGCGCACCGCCACCACCGCCGAGGAGCGCAAACCCCTGATCCAGGGGCAGTTCGCCCAGCGCCACCTGAAGATCGGCCAGATCATCCTGGCCGTGATGGTGCTCGGCACCCTGGGTGGCATGGCCGTGACTTACCTCAACAACGGCAAGCTCTTCGTTGGGCCCCACCTGCTGGTGGGCCTGGGCATGACCACCCTGGTGGCGATCGCCGCCTCCCTCACCACCGCCATGCAGAAGGGCAACCTGGTGGCCCGCAAGGTGCATGTGGGCCTGAACATGACGGTGCTCACCCTCTTCCTCTGGCAGGCCTTCACCGGCCTCCAGATCGTGCAGAAGATCCTGCAGCCCCAGGTCTGAGCAGACATCTGCGGAGCCACCGCCCGAGCCGAGCACCCACCAGAGCCCGTTCCGTACCAGGCCCGGATCCAGGCTCCTTCAGGGCCGCTGAAGGAGCAACAAACAGGCCGGCCTTGGCGCCATGCAATGTTCGATCGTGGCGATCCCAGCCTGCGGCGAATCCCTCCGACGAACGGCTCTCGGTCCAGAACCCAATCGAAACCGGATCAGAAGCGCGCTCGGCGCCGCGGCGGGCAGGGAATGCCGTGGCTGGCGTGGAAATCCTCCTGCACCTTCCAGGTGAGCCGGCGGGAAACCTGCCGCACGATCTGGCGAAGCAGGTGGTCGCCGCTGGTCTGCACCAGACCTTCGGGCAGCAGGCTGATCATCGCGGGCAACTTGATCCACACCGCCAGATCAAGGTTCCAGCGCACCAGGGTGTGGGCCATGAGTGTATCCACCTCCTCGACGGAAATCTCAGCGGCGGCCTCCTGATCCGTGGCCTCATCCAGCCGCAGGGCGGCATTGAAGTCCACGTCGTAGAGGGCGGAAAGGGTGGCATCGGCACCCGGCGTGGGCACCGTTTGGATGCGATAGACCCCCGCCGCCTGGGGCAGCAGTTCAAGGCCGATGGTGGGCTCCACCTCAAAGCCGAAGTTGCCGAAGCGCCCAAGGGTGAGCACATAGCCATTGCGATCCAGCGGCGTGACCGCCATCGGGGCGGCACAGCGCTGAAACCAGCCCTCATGCCGGTCGAGGTAGGCCTCCACCACCGCTGCAGGGGCGCGCATCTCCATCAGATCGGCGAAGCTGCTGCCATAACGGCGAACCCGCCCATCGGGACTGTGGCGCAGCGGATCGGGGGGGTCCGTGAGGGAGGCGCCAGCGTCTTGTCGCTCCCGGTGGGCTCCGCCCCGATCCGGAACGGGGTCGGAGAAGCTCTCAGTCGGTGCGGAAGAGGCCAGAAGGGATAAGGGCGACGGACTCGTCGGAAGGGACGGGGAACGGCCGGCCTGGAAACCGACAGGAGACCCGCCTGGCGGATCAAGACCGCGAAGCCAGGCCAGTGGATGCAGGGCCAGTGAACGAACACCCCAGGCGGAGTTATGGAACGAATCTAAAGCCCCGGGGGGCTGCCGCTGTCACAAGAGTTGCAGCGACTCGGGCCGGAAGGGGTGCCGGATTCAGGCGGCGGTGAGGGCGATCAGGCGCTGAATCACATCCTCCACTACCCGATCGGGCGTGGAGGCGCCAGAGGTGATGCCTACTCGGATCGGCCCCTGCGGCAGAAAGGGAGCCACAACTTCCAGCTCACCGCCGAGGGGCTTGTGCTCGATCCGGTTCCCCGGGCCGATCCGCTCGGGGGTGTCGATGTGGAAGGAGTGGATGCCGCGGCTTACCGCGATCTCCTGCAGGTGGGTGGTGTTGGAGGAGTTGTAACCGCCAATCACCACCATCAGATCAAGGGGTTCGTCCACCAGGGCGAACATGGCGTCCTGGCGCTCCTGGGTGGCATCGCAGATGGTGTTGAAGGCCAGGAAGTGCTCGCCCAACTCGGCCGGACCGAAGCGCTGCAGCATCGTGCGCTCGAACAGGCGGCCGATCTCCTCGGTTTCGCTCTTGAGCATGGTGGTCTGGTTGGCCACACCGAGGCGGGTGAGGTCCCTGTCGGGGTCGAAGCCGGGGGAACTGGCCTTGGCGAAGCGGGCCATGAAGGTCTCCCGAGCGGCGGCCCGCTCGGCGGAATCGGCAGCGGCAGCACCGCCGGCAAGGATGTAATCGCACACCAGCTGGGCCTCGGCCAGATCCAGCACCACCAGATAGGTGCCCGCAAACGAGCTGGTGGCGAGGGTTTCCTCGTGCTTCACCTTGCCGTGGATGATCGAGGTGAAGGACTGCTTCTTGTGCTTCTCCACGGTGTTCCACACCTTCGACACCCAGGGGCAGGTGGTGTCCACGATGTGGCAGCCCCGCTCGCTCAACAGCTGCATCTCCTGCACGGTGGCCCCGAAGGCCGGCAGAATCACCACATCACCGGCAGCTACCTCGGAGAAGTCCTTCACCCCACCCTCCACCGGGATGAACAGCACATCCATCTCGCGCAGGTGATCGTTCACCGAGGGGTTATGGATGATCTCGTTGGTGATCCAGATCCGCTCGGTGGGGTAATGGCGGCGGGTTTCATAGGCCATCGCCACGGCCCGCTCCACACCCCAGCAGAAGCCGAAGGCCTCGGCCAGCCGAACCGTGAGCCGCCCTTCCCTCAGCTCCTGGCCATTGGTGCGCAGGTTGGCAATGAGATCGCTTTGGTAGGCGGTCTTGAGGCTGCCGGCCACCTCATCGCCCAGACCGAAGCCGCGGCGGTTGTAGCGCTCCGAATGGTGCAGGGAGCGCTTGAAGGCACGGGTATCCACGGCGGCAGGCGCAATCTGCTGTGACTCTATGGGGCCTGCCGGTGATCAGGTGGGCTGACGCTCTAGCACCGAGGCCAGGCCGAGCCAGTGCACCGCTTCGCCCGAGAAATGGAAGATGCAGGGCAGCACCTCCACGCCGGCGGCCAGGGCCTGGCGAAACAGCTCGCCGTAGCGCGGATCTGCCGCATCACCTGGGGCGAAGCGGCACACATCAGCGCGGCTCAGGCAGGGCAACAGCACGGCCCGGGCCGTGGGCAGCAGGGCGGCGAGTTCCAGCAGGTGTTTCTGGCCCCGCTCGGTCACGGTGTCGGGGAAGAGGGCCAGATCCCCCTCGCTCCAGGTGGTGTTCTTCACCTCCACATAGATCGGCCGCGGATCAGCCGGCGGGGCGCCATCGGCTCCGGGGCCGGGGGTGAGTAGCAGGTCGATGCGGCTGCGGCGACCCTCGCCGTAGGGCACCTCGGCACGAATCGCCGCGATCGGGCCCAGCCAGGGCTCCAGGCAGCCGGCCTCGATCGTGGCCCGCACCAGCCGGTTGGGCAGGGCGGTGTTGATCCCCACCCAGACCGGCGCCCCATCGGCACCCGTGGTTTCAGCCTGCTCCCAGGTCCAGGCGAGCTTGCGGGTGGGAGAGGGAGCATGGCGCAGCCGCACCCGGCCGCCGGGGTGGAGCACCCCGGTCATCGGGCCGGTATTGGCACAATGCACAGTTACCACCTGGCCATCGGTCAGTTCCACATCGGCCAGGAAACGCTTGTAGCGCTTCAGCAGCAGGCCTTCCACCAGGGGTTCGAGGGCGAGCACGGGGTGGGGGGGGGCGTGGCCGGCCGGGGCAGTGCCCGCGGGGCCGCCAGAACCAGCAGGGCCTGCGGTCCCGGCGGTACCAACGAAGCCAGCAGTGCCGGCAGGGCGGGATTGGGAATCGCTCATAGCGCGGGGCATCAAAGAACTCCTCGATCGCAGCGGCCGATCCGGGCAGTCCAGCAGGCCGGACCCCGCGGCTGCGGCCGGTGGCACCACTTCGCGATCCGCCGGTTTCGGCTGGGTGCTGCGGGGGTAGGCGGCACTCGGCTGGAGCGGCAAGGTTTGGAAGGGTTAGAAGACGTCACCATCTGCCGGATCATCCACGGCCGGAACCGCTGCCCCTGGCCCCTCGCGTCCGCTGGATGGCCCCGGGGTGCGGAACAGCGAGCCATCGTTGCGCTGCGCATCCCCTCCGGATGGATCGCCGAACCGCCGCCACCTTGCGGAGGAAGCGGAGCCAGACGACGGCCATACTGCCGAGCGACCAAGAGGGCCCCAGGCCCGGCCCGATGGCGAAATCACTGCGAAGGATTGCCCTTGTTGTGGCGGTGGCCACCGCCCTCAGCAAGGTGGTGGGCCTGCTGCGCCAGCAGGTGATCGCCGCAGCCTTCGGGGTGGGCGCCGCCTACGACGCCTACAACTATGCCTATGTGTTGCCCGGCTTCCTGCTGATCCTGCTGGGGGGCATCAACGGGCCCTTTCACAGCGCCATGGTGAGCGTGCTCTCCCGCCGTGATCGCAGCGAGGGGGCCCATGTGCTGGCGGCGATCAACACCATGGTGGGGGCGGCGCTGCTGGCGGTGACCCTGCTGCTGATCGTGGCGGCCGATCCCCTGATCACCCTGGTGGCCCCGGGCCTCGATGCCAGCCGCCACGACCTGGCGGTGGTGCAGATGCGCTGGATGGCGCCGATGGCCCTGTTCGCCGGCCTGATCGGCCTGGGCTTCGGGGCGCTGAATGCCGCCGATGAATTCTGGCTGCCGGCGGTGAGTCCGCTGCTCTCCAGCCTGGCGGTGATCGGCGGCATCGGCCTGCTCTGGTGGCGGCTGGGCAGCGCCATCGTGCTGCCCCAGTGGGCCATGCTCGGCGGCATCGCCCTGGCGGCCAGCACCACGGTGGGGGCGCTGCTGCAGTGGCTGATCCAGCTGCCGGCCCTGGCGAAGCAGGGCCTGCACAGGTTCGAGCTGGTGTGGGACTGGAAGCATCCCGGCGTGAAGGAGGTGATGGCGGTGATGGCCCCGGCCACCCTCTCCTCGGGGATGTTGCAGATCAATGTGTTCGTGGATCTGTTCTTCGCCTCCGGGATCGTGGGGGCGGCGGCGGGCCTGGGCTACGCCAACCTGCTGGTGCAGACCCCCCTGGGCCTGCTCTCCAATGCCCTGCTGGTGCCTCTGCTGCCGGTGTATTCCCGGCTCACCGCCCCCGCCGACCGGCCCGAGCTGATCGCCCGCATCCGCCAGGGCCTGATGCTTTCCAGCGCCAGCATGCTGCCGCTGGGGGCCCTGATGGTGGGCCTGGCGGTGCCGATCGTGAGGCTGGTGTACGAGCGGGGCGCCTTCAACCACAGCGCCGCCGAGTTGGTGGCGGCGCTGCTGATGGCCTACGGGGTGGGCATGCCGGTGTACCTGGCCCGCGATGTGCTGGTGCGGGTGTTCTATGCCCTCGGTGATGGCACCACGCCCTTCCGCTGGTCGGTGGCAGGCATCGGCCTGAACGCCTGCTTCGACTGGTTCCTGGTGGGCGGGCCCACCCCCTGGGGGCTGCAGCTGCCGGCCCTCAACTTCGGGGCGCCCGGCGTGGTGCTGGCCACGGTGAGCGTGAACCTGATCACCTGCCTGGGCCTCACCTGGGCCCTGGCCGGCCGGCTCGGCGGCCTGCCCCTGCGCGTCTGGAGCCGCGACACCCTGCTGCTGCTGCTCGCCGCGGTGGCCGCCGGCGGTGTGGCCTGGGGGCTGTCCACCTGGGTGGCGTGGCCGGCCGGCTTCCTGGGCCTGCTGCTCCAGAACGCCCTCTGCGCCGGCCTGGCCCTGGCCACCTACGGGTTGATCGGCAGCCTGGCGGGGGTGCCGGAGGTGCGCCAGCTCCTGGCGATGGCGGGGCGCCGTCGGCCGGCCTGATTCAGCCGCCCCCCAGGGCGAAGAGCGTTACGTGGCGCCGGGGGTGGTGGCGGGGATCCTGGCGGGTCCGATGGCGGCCGAGGGGATCCTGCGGGTCCGCCAGCTGGAGCTGACCGTGCTGATGCGCGACATCCGCGGCTTCCCCCCCCCAGCGCAGCGAGGCGGGCCAGAGCGAGCTGCAGGTGCGCCAGCGCAACGACTACCTCGGCGATGGTGGAGGTGATGGGCCAGCACGGCGGCAGGATCGACAAATTCATCGGCGCCGCGGTGATGGCGGTGTTCGGCTCGCCGCTGAGCCGGGGCGCCCGGGAGGAGGCCCGCCAGGCGGTGCGGGGGCTGGCCGAGCTCGACAACGGCGTGACTGAAGTCCTGAAATAGACAATAACCATAGAGCTCGATCTCATTTGAGCTAACTGTTATTGATTCGCCAACAGTGGACGACTGCGCAGCATCCGAATAGGGACCATCTCGGTCAGCGGCTCATCGATAAGCGGAAGGGCATCGGGATCCGATTCTGCCGCCGCCGTTATCGGCTGATCTTCTTTCATTGAAGCCATCTTCAAGCTGGTCTTCTTGACTGGCTTTGGCATAGTAATTGATCTCGCAGTGACCTGGCATTGATCTATAGGGAGGCGGTATTGGCTCGCTAGCGGTGAGCCCCTCTAGAAGTGCGGAATAAGCTTCGGTCCACCCAGCGCCATGATGCGCGGCTGGGGTGCATCATGGTGCGCGGATCTGGGATGCCAAGGCCTAGCTCGGATCAGAGATCTTAGCCAGTCGACACCTGCGGGGCTTTCGGCAGGAGCGAGGGATCATCCGCCTTTGGCTCCATCGGGGAGCGATAGAAGTTGCCTGTGCGACTGCCCGGCTGCCCGGCTGCTGAGAAGGCTTGCTGGCAAGGAGAGCATGTGGATAGCCACGCAGTGGGAAACGGGGGGTGGGGGCTCGTCTCTGTGAGAAACATCACTGGGGACAGTGATGCGGGTTCGTCGCCACTTCAGGCCTTGAGCCAAGGATGGAACTTCCATCAGCCCTGTGCCCTCAATCCATGGCCTGCCTCAACCTCACTGTGGGTACCTTCACACCCGTCACCCTCTCCTCAACGCTCTCCGGCACGGCCGCCGGTAGAGCCGTGGCCCTGACGCCTTCTTCAGGGCTGATCGTTTCGGGAACACCGGTGTTGCCGCTGTTGAGCGGCTTCAACCTCTCCGCCGCGATTCTCGGTGGCCAGTTTCTGGTGGCCATGCAGGTGGAGACAGCACCCCTCAGTCAGAGGCGAGTGTTTGTGGTGGACCTCACCGCCGCCAGCCCCACCGCCATCACCATCCTCTCGGTCTCCGCGCCGAGCAGCGTGAGCCTGCCTGTGATTCAAGCCAGTCCTGGCTCCCAATCCCTGGTGGCGGTCTGGGCTCCCGATGGACCGGCGCCGCTGGGGCAAATTCTGGGCGCCTCGATCGTGCGCGCCGACAACGGGTCGGTGCTGCTCAGCGCTGGCGCCTTCACTCCGACAGGGATCACCCTGGGCGGCGAGGTGACGGCCACTCAGCTGCTGTTCAAGTTTCACAGCGGTGGGGCCCCCCAGCAGGCCGCGATCCCCCGTCCCGCCGGAGCGGCCGTGATCACCAGCGCCAATCCCCAGAACTTCGGGTCCGTGCCGATCGGTGGTTGCCCGGTGACGCCCCCCACACGCACGTACACGATCCGCAACTCCGGCAACGACTGTCTGGCGATCAACCCCTTCGCCGCCTCCGGGCCCTACACGGTGACCAGCACCTCCCGCCCCCTGCCGGCGAGTCTGGATCCAAGCCAGACGGTCGATGTGGTGGTGCAGTTCAACCCCACGGCGATCGGCAGCTCCAACAACAACCTGCCGGTCACGCCCCAGCCCCCCAATGGTCCTGTGGCCCTGGTGGCCAACGGCAGCGCCGTGGCGGCCACCCCCGCCTTGACTGTCGCCCCCTCCACCACCCTGGACTTCGGCAGGTTGCCCAACGGCACGCCGGCCTCCACCAGCACTCTCACCATCACCAACACGGGCACCGCACCCGTGAACGTGACGGTCACCGCCGGCGCTGCCAGTGGCTTCAGCTGGCCCAACCTCAACACCCCGCTCACCTGCGGGGCTTCGACCACGCTCACCGTCACCTTTGCCCCCACCCTGCCCGCGGGGCCTAAAACCGCCTCTTTCACCATCACCCGATCCGTCGGGGCGCCCATCACGATCACCCTGCTGGCGGATGTGTGCGTGGCCACGCCGCTCATCACCGCCCCCCCCGCCGCCCCCATCGACTTCGGGGAGATCGAGCGGGGCTTCCAAACCGTGAGGCTCCTCAGCTCGGTTCAGAACCCCGGCAGCGGTCCGCTCACGTTCACCGCTGAGATCGTGGGCGCACCACCGGCGACGGCTCTGTTCGGCATCCTCGACCCCGCCGGCGGTTCGCTCACCACCCTGCCCTTGCGCACGTTCACTGTGCTGCCCACCAGCCCCTGCGGCGGCTCCGCCGGCAGTGGCAGCCTGATCGTGCCTGTGGCCTTCATCGCCAATCAGCCTCCGGGGGTGATCACCGGGGCGGCGCTGAGAATCTCCTCCACCAACCCGGTCTTCAGCCGCGACTACCCCCTCACCGCCACGATCCTGCCCCCCATCCCCCTGGATGCGGCCCTGGTGATCGACCGATCCGGAAGCATGGACGACCCGCTGGGATCGCGCCGGAAGATCGATGCCGCCGTGTCGGCGGGCCAGCTCTTCGTGGAGCTGCTCCGGCCTGATCTCGATGACCGCGTCGCCCTGGTGCGATTCAGCACCAGCCCGGAGGTGGTGCAGGGCATCACACCGGTGGTCACCGCGCCACCTCCCTCCCAGAGCGACATCCGCAACCAGGTGGCTGCCGCCATCCCGCCAGCCGCTGGCTTCACGGGCATCACAGGGGGCACGCTCCTCGGCATTCAGCAGGTGAACATTCCGCGGCCCATCCCCCCGACCACCCTCCGGAAAGCCGTGGTGGTGTTGACGGACGGCATCGAAAACAGAGCCCACGAGGATCCATCTGGCTCCGGCAACTGGTTCACGTTGTTGGGTGGGCCGAGCTTCAGACCAGACGGCACCCCCGTGAACACGAGCCCTGTGGCCTTTCCCGCCGACGTGCAGGTGTTCGCCGTAGGTTTGGGCCGCACCGGGGAGGTGAGCGAACCGCAGCTGAACGCGCTGATGAGGCCCGCCGCCTCACCCTTCCGGGTGAATCAGGATCTGAGCGGGCCTAAGTACTTCGAACTGGAGAAGCGCTTCACCCAGATCTACATGGGGTTGGCCGGAGTCGCTCCCATCGTCGATCCGATGTACTGGATCGGGCCAGGCGAAACCCAGCAGCATGACTTTGAAGTGCTGCGGGGCGATGTCAATGCCCTGGTGGTGATCTACGACTGGGAAGGAAAGCGGTTGCCCTTCTTCTGCCGCTCGCCCAAGGGGGAAATTCTGGATCCCGCCTCCCTGCCGCCAGGCTTCCAGCTCCGGGCCGGCGTCACACCCACCGCTCGGATTGTGGAGATCAAGATGCCAAAGGCGGAACCCAACCGCTACGCCGGAACCTGGCAGGTGGTGATCCAGCACCCCAAGCAGATCTGCTACGGCGAGCTGGAGATTAGAAAAAACCCCCGCGAAGATGCCAATCAAGCCATTCAAGGCGTGGGCTTTATCAGCCGCCGAGGGTGCAAAAAGGAGACCAATCCCCTCCTCTATGGCATCGCCATCGGTGTCGGCAGCAACTTCCGTATGCAGCCGTACGTGACGCCCAGCCCTGTGTATGTGGGCGAGCCGATCCAGCTCAGCGCCGTGTTGTCTGAGGCCGGTCTCCCGATCATCGGCGCCACGGTCACCGTGAGGGCCGAATCGCCCACCGGCGTGATCAGCGATCACGTGCTGAAGGATGACGGCGCCCATGGCGACAGTGACCCGGATGACGGAGAGTACGGCAAGCTGTTCACGGCCACCCCTGTGGACGGCGTCTATCACTTCACGTTCCGCGCCGAAGGCAGGAGCCGAGAGGGCAAGAGGGTGGTGCGTGAGGCGATCCGAGACAAGGAAGTGCTCCGCAAGGGTCCTCCTCCCGGAGGCAACGGAAACGGCAGACCCGGCAACGATTTGCCCAACGACGGTAAGGGCGACGAGTGCTGCGAGAAGCTCTTGGATTCCTTGAGGGAGCAGACCGAACTGCTGCGCAAAATCGTCCACGAGCGGGGCTGATGATTGAGCGGCGGCGCCGCCAACGGCGCCGCCGCTCGCGCGAGCATTTGCTATTGCAACATAGAGAGGCTCATTGAGATCGTCCACATCCACAGTGCAGATTGCGGCGGCGGAAGCCAAGAGCTAGCTTTCCAAAACTTCCGCCGCATGGCGGTATGAAGGACTCCAGTTGGTCGAAGCGGGCCAGGGCCTCTTCGCTGGCTCAGGGGGTGTCAACCCGCGGCGGCACTGGCCAGGGAGGGCAGCAGGGTAACGAGCTGGGGGAAGAACAGGATCAGCAGCAGCACCGAGAGCTGCAGGGCGATGAAGGGCAGAGCGCCGCGATAGATGTCGCCCGTGCTCACCCCTTCCGGCGCCACGCCGCGCAAATAAAACAGGGCAAAGCCAAAGGGGGGCGTGAGGAAGGAGGTTTGCAGGTTGGCGCCGATCACCACGCCGAGCCATAGAAGCCCCTCCGGCCCAAGGAGCTGGCGGGCGGTGGGCAGCAGCAGCGGCACAACGATGAAGGCAATCTCAAAGAAGTCGATGAAAAAGCCGAGGGCAAAGATCACCAACATGCTCACCGCCAGAAAGCCCGTCCGGCCGCCGGGTAGCTGCAGCAGCAATTCGCTGATCAGCACATCGCCGCCGACGCCGCGAAACACCAGGCTGAAGGCCGTGGAGCCGATCAGGATGGCGATCACCATCGCTGTGGTGCGCACGGTGGAATCGCTCACCTGCCGCAGGGCGGCGCGGCTGAAGCCCCCCTGGGCGGCGGCCAGGGCCATGGCGCCCACCGCCCCGAGCACACCGGCTTCGGTGGGGGTGGCAATGCCGAAGAAGATGCTGCCGAGCACCAGCAGGATCAGGATCAGGGGCGCCGCCAGCACATTCACCAGCCCGCGGGCCGTGAGCGGCGGCAGGCCGGTGGTGTCCAGCGGTGGCGCCAGCTCCGGCCGCAGGGCGCTGATCACCACCACGTAGAGGGCGAAGGCGCCGCTCATCAATAGCCCGGGAATCAGCGAGCCGACAAACAGCTCGCCCACCGGCACCCCCAGCTGGTCGCCCAGCACCACGAGCACAATCGAGGGCGGGATGATCTGGCCCAGGGTGCCGGAGGCGGCGATCACCCCGGTGGCCAGGGATTTGTCGTAGCCGGCGCGCAGCATGGCCGGCAGGGAGATCAACCCCATGGTGGTGACCGTGGCGGCGATCACGCCGGTGGTGGCCGCCAACACCGTGCCCACGATCACCACCGCCAGGGCCAGGCCGCCCCGCAGGCGCCCCATCAGCCGGCCCATGGTTTCCAGCAGCCGCTCGGCGATGCCCGATTGCTCGAGCATGGCGCCCATGAACACAAACGCCGGGATCGCCAGCAGGGTGAGGTTGCCCATGATCCCGAAGATCCGCTGGGGCAAGGCCGCCAAAAAGGAGGCGTCGATGACGCCAAGGGCCATGGCCAGGGCGGCGAACATCACGGCGACCCCCCCCAGCCCGAAGGCCACCGGGTAACCGCTGAGCAGGGCCACCACCAGGGCGAGAAACATGCCCGGGCCCAGGATCTCGCCGGGCTCCAGGGTGATCACCCAGCCCAAAGCTTCGATGTCCATCCCTCAGCCCTCCCCGCCGTGGTCGTGGCTGGTCGGTGGCCGGCCGTGCAGCAGCCGGATGGCCTGGGCCACCCCCTGCAGCCCCAGCAACAGAAAGCCCAGGGGGATCAGGCTCTTGACCCAATAGCGCGGCAGGCCGCCCGGATCGGGGGACACCTCCCACAGCTGCCAGGAGCGCAGGGTGGGCGCCACCGAGGTGATCAGCACCACGAGCACAAAGGGCAGCAGCAGGCCCAGGGTGGCGGCCAGCTCCACCCGCCCCTGCCGCCGTGGACGCCAGCGGCTTTGCAGCACATCCACCCGCACGTGGTCGTCGGTTTGGAGGGCGTAGCCGAGGGCCAGCAAAACCATCAGGTCGAAGAGATGCCACTGGCCTTCGATCAAGGCATTGGAGCTGAGGTTGCGGCCCACGGCCAGGCCGACATAGCGGCCCACCACATTCCAAGTGCCCAGGGCGAGCATCAGCAGCAGGGCCCAGCGGGCCAGGCGGGCCGCGAGCCGGTTGAGGGCATCGATGCGGTCAGCCCAGCTCAGCCAGCCCCTCATGGCGCCCCCTTGGCCTCGCCGAAGGCGAAGCGGGCGAAGGAAAATTCATTCACCCGATTCCAGGCAAAGACGTCTTGGCGGAAGGACCGCCATTGCTCGTACACCCGCTTGAAGGTGGCATCGCCGGCGCTGTCGGCGAGGATCTGATCGGTGGCCTCGCGGGCCGCTTGGAGGATGGGTTCGCCGTAAAACTTCAATTGGGTGCCGCCTTTGATCAGCCGCTGCAGAACCGTGGCGTTGAGGGCGTCGTAGCGGCTGAGCATCAACTCGTTGGCCTCGTGGCAGGCGGCGGCGAACATGGCCTGGTATTCGCTGGGGAGCTTGCGCCAGGCCGGCAGGTTCAC
>CALRXC020000043.1:0-33211 GCA_943372025.1 Synechococcus sp. UW140
GCAACACTTTGTCGCTGCGGTGGGCCCATACGCCTTTTCACCTCAGCTTTTACGGTCTCGCTGTAACGACGCATTGAATGGCTCCATCAAGCCCCCTGGTGGTGAAAATGGTCGGGATGGAGAGGCGTCAACTTTCCTGGCAGAGGGGGCTCCAGCTCTATCTGCAATATGCCGATCTGCTGAAACAGCTCTGATTCCTTGGCTTGGCTGTCGTCCTTGTCCTTACTCTTTTTGCTAGGGCTGAAGAGGTCGCTTTCACTCTCCAGGAGTTGCTTCTTCCACTGACTCACCTGGATGGGATGCACACCATGGTCAGCGGCGATCTGCTGAAGTGTCTTGCGACCACTGATTGGCTTCCAGTGCCACCTTGGCCTTGTACCCAGGGCTGTTTGTTCGTCGCTTCCTCATCGTTGGGAAGCCCCTGGTGGGGTGATGCCCCGCCTCAGAGGTTAACGATGGACCCTGTCCAGAAAAACCAGACCACCTCAATAATCTGCATTGAAAGATATAATTTATCCTGTTATATTCTATATTCTGGAAGCAGTTTATCAGCAAGAGTATAACCCCTAATAGCCTTAAATCATTTTAGAAACGGCTGTAGAGAAAAAATCGCTATATTCCAAATTCAATCTTGAGTTCGCTTGATATAATCAGTCTCTTATGGAATAGTTGACTAAGTAATTTTGTCATTTTTAGCTTTACATGTAACCAAATCGGTGTTTTTATAGGTTTCTTAAAGTTTTCAGTAATGTTCTCGCCGTGGGAGATTTTATAAATGACCGCATGAAACGGAATTTTGGCAAGAGGCTTTCCTATTTGATGAAAATAATTGACTGCATTATGGTGTCCCAATTTTAATAAACTTGAGTGATTAACTAATTCTTTCGATAGTTCATTGGCATTGGCATAGAGAATTATTGTGCTGCCGCATGAAGTGTGCAGGTTCTCGATGCACTCAAGCCGCCGGCGGCCAATCTTCCATTTATAACCAAGGCCAACATAATATCCTCTTTTATTGTCGTCTTTAAGAACATAAGAAACAATACGATTGCTAACCAGGTCGTCAGCATCCATTTTCATCACATAGAGAGGAGTAAAGTTTGAGAGGTACTCGAGACCTACCCGAATCTTGGCATACTTATCTTTATGCTGCTCTTCCCAAGTAGGCTCCGGATCGGGAAAATAAGATTTTATAATTACAAGATTTTCATACTTGGGTATGAGTGGAAATTCTCGGCAAACTAAAACAACTTTACAATCGGGATAGGGTGATAACTGAGTACATACCGAATTAAGGGTTTGTACGCATAGTTCAACGCATCGTTCCCAGTTCTGAGCAAGCGCAGGATTTCTTAGCGGAATGAGAAATGCAAATCTCATGAAAGTAAGACTTCATAAATTTCTATATTCAGCGATTATACAGGCCATCGGCCTGCCCAGGTTCGACTTAAGGAGACCCTGGAAAACCCAGCCGATCCACGCGAAAATTCTCGTGTGAACGCAGGAGTGGCCGTGGTTCATGAGTGGCAAACAGCTCTGTTTCGGCGATTACGAGCAGACCACGGCCAGGAAGCGCACCAAGCGCGAGCGCTTTCTGGCCGAGATGGAGGCGGTTGTTCCCTGGAAGGCGCTAATCGAGCTGATCGAACCGCACTACCCCAAGACCGGCTACAAAGGCGGCCGCCCTCCTTACCCGCTGGAGACCATGCTGCGGATTCACCTCATGCAGCAGTGGTACGACCTCAGTGATCCAGCGATGGAGGATGCGCTGATCGAGGTGCTGACGATGCGCCGCTTTGACGGCATCAACCTGATCAGCGACAGGATCCCGTGTCCGCCGACAATGAAGTTGGCCGGCGCATTGGATCGTTAAGCGAGTTACCGAAGTAGTTTTGTTGCATCAATTGCTGGTGTCGAGTGCCCAGGGGTCTTGCTGGCAACGATCGGTGCAGGCCACCAGCCGCAGCGGCCAGCAATGATCGCCAGCGCTGAGGGGCTGCACTGGACGCGGCTCGGCGGCGCTACAGGGGCCTATCTGTCATCGGCAAGCGGCGGCTCCTCGATGAGCTGCAGGAGCTCACCGGGTACTACCGCAAGTCCGTGCTGCGCCTGCTCAACCGGCCCGAGACCGTCGCCGTAGCGGAGCCCGACGGATCGTTGCTATAGCCGGATAAAACCCACCACCGTCGTCGCTACGGCCCGGAGGTGGTGGAGGCGCTGGTGCCGCTGTGGGAGGCGAGCGATCGGCTGTGCGGCAAGCGACTGCAGGCGTTGCTGCCGCTGCTGGTGGAGTCGCTCGAAAGCCACGGGCATCTGAGCCTGGAGCCGGCGGTGCGGGAGTCGGTGCTGGCGATAAGCAGTGCCACGATCGATCGGTTGCTGTCCCCGATCCGCAAGCAGAGCGGCGGCAACGGCTGGCGCCGCCCACTACGGGCCTACAGCGCCGTGCGGCGGCGGGTGCCGGCTCGCACGTTCAAGGGCTGGGACGACCACAGCGAACCCGGCTGGCTGGAGATCGACCTGGTGGCTCACTTTTCGTGTCGCCGCCCCCAGGTTGTCGCCTGCGACAACCTGGGGGACTTCACCGGCCAACTTGATTGACGCCAACCGGCCAAGGGGGTTGACGCGGGACAGCAGCTGCTGGGGCTCCAGCTCAGCTGAACCGCACTGCCACCGTCAGGGCTATGGGGGAACCGGAAACGGCCGTGACCTCCAGCCAGAGCCAGTGATCCACCGGTACGGCCGGGCTCAGGAAGCTGGTGAGCGCGGTGCCGGTGCTGGTCCCGCCGTTGGCGGTGCTGATCACCAGTGGAGTGTTCAGCACCACCGTGCCGCTGGCGGAGACATCTGGACCATGGCGCAACTGCAGGCTGGCGCTGGGGCTGCTGCCTCCGCTCAGCACCGCATCCAGCCGGGCAAGCATCAGGGCCTGGGGTGCTCGCAGCAGGATGCGGCGATCCCCCACCTGGGGGTTGGGCAGCCAGATCTGCTGGGGCCCCAGCGGGCCTGCCGGTCCGAGCAGGGAGGCGAGCTGACGCCAGAAGAGGTCCATCAGGCAGGCCCGTAGCAGTTTCCTTCTGTTGCCGGCTACTGGAACTGGTGGTGAGGCTCAGGTCGCCAGCTCATAAACCTGCCCGCTGAGTCGATCGAGATAGAAGTCCCCCACCACTGGTGCCGGCTGCAACGTGGTGGGTGGTGGGCCGTCGCCGGAGTACCAGCGGGTGGCGCGACGGCCGACGCTCGATTCCTGCACCACCGCCAGGGCCGGTTCACCGCTTGCCGGATCGGCGAGGAGGCCCAGGCCGCCGTTGGGATGGAGCCGCAGCCGCCAGAGCACCGCATGGCGGCCATCGAAGGCCTCGCCGGCCAGGCCACCGCTGGGAATGAGCGGTTGCACGCTGGTGGCTGAGGCGCCGCCGCCATCGCGCTGCTGGAGCAGCTGCCGGGGCGGCACGGGGCAACCCAGCAGGGCAACGGGCAGGGAGGCGATCAGCAGGCCGATCTGCACCTGGACGGTGACATCGGAGCGTTCGCCGTAGAGGTGCCGCAGCCTTGGCGCCTGCCGGGCGGTGGCGGGCCACGGGATGCTCTCGCTGCTGCCATCGCCCCAGCTCACCTGCAGCGGAGCGTTGATCGGTAGGCGCGGTTGAATCAGCAGCTCGATCGGCACGGCGCCGACCGGTTCGTTCCAGCGCGGATCGGCCGGCAGCCAGGCCAGCTCCAGCGGATCGGCCGGGACGGGCCCCTTGCGGTAGCCCAGCTCCAGCCAGCCGGGCAGGTCCATCGGCAGCACCCACTGCTCACTACCGGGGCAGCCGACGGGGGGAAGGATGCGGAGGCGCGGGGTGGTCGTGCCCAAGGGGGAGTGGGGGAGGGGATAGGGCATGGCCGATCAGAAGAGGAGGGTCCAGCCCTTCATCACGGGCGGTTGCTGGCCTTGGGCCACGGCCCAGGGCGGCGCGGCCCGCCGGTCTGCTCGGGCTTGGGCTGGGGCAGCGGCAGGTTGTGGTGGGTGTAGGCCGCCTCAGCGGTGTCGAACCAGTCCCAGCCGTCCTTGGGCAGGGCGATACGGGCCCGATCGCTGCGGGAGAGGATGTAGGCGGGGGCATGCACCACGTTGGGTGCGAACTGGAGGCTCTCGCCTTGGAGGCGGTAGAAGCCGCTGGTGTTCTGCCCTTGTGCGCTCAGCACGGCGGGTGGGGGGAGGGGCTGGCTGGAGGTGTTGTCGGCGGTGCCTGTGTCTGCGGCCATGGCGAATCAGGATTGACAGAAGAGTGGAGAAGGGCCAGAGGATCAGTAGGCGATTGTCCAGCCCTTGCTGGTGGCCAGCTGCGGCTGGTGCTCCGGCTGCTGCGAGCCGGGGGTGCCATCGATCTCAATCGTGCCGCTGAAGGTGATCGGCTCAAGGCTGCGATAGAGATCATTGAGGGCCTCGCCATCGAGGGCGGTCCAGCTGAGATCCACGCTGATCGGACCCTGGTTGGAGGCACCGATCCCCACCGCCTCGATGCGCCGCAGGGCAAACGAGGCCCCGAAGCTGATCGGACCCCGCAGACCGGAGAGATCGAGGCGCGGCAGCACCGGCAGGGAGGTGCCGCTGAACATCCACTCGAACTCACGGCCGTTGCTGGTGTCGAGCGGTGGCAGGGCGGAGAGGCGGCCGCCGTCGTCGCTGATCCAGGAGAACATGCGACTGAAGACCTCGCCCTGGCTGGTGTCGAGCGGTGGCAGCTCGGTGAGAGCGGAGCAGTAAGAGAACATCTCCGAGAAGTCGCGGCCGTTGCTGGTATCGAGCGACGGCAGCTGCTGTAGGGAGGTGCAGGTGAAAAAGCAGCGGCGGAAGGAGGTGATCGCAGCGGTGTCGATCTCCACCGCCTGCAGGGCATAGCAGTTCTGAAACAGCCGCTCCGCGCTGCCCAGCTGATGGGAGAGCAGGCGCACGCGCTCCAGCAGGTTGATCTCCAGCATCAGCGCTCTCCGATGATCAGGGACTGGAGGGAGGGAGCCGCGATCGCCACGTCCAGCCAGGCGCTGAAGGTGCGCTGCTCCCAGACCTTGTTCTGCAGGCTCAGGGCGGTGAGCTGCTCGCCGGGCAGTGGGGTGAGGCAGAGCAGCGCCTGGCGGTAGCCGCGGCGGCAGTCGCTGCCCGCCAGGGCCGGATTGTCGTGGCGGTAGGTGTGGCGCACCAGGGTGGGGCTGAGCACGGCATCGAGGTAAAGCCAGTGGATCTCCAGCCACCAGCCGCCCTGGATGGAAAGGGCCGGCTCAAACAGCAGCACCACCTGGCCGTCCTCCACGACGGTGCGAACACGATCGGGAGGTAGGGGATCAGGGCCGCTCCAGCGGATGCGCTGGCTGGCGGGATCGCGCTGCGTCCAGGCCGGATCGGTGGCGGCGATGTTGAGGGAGTAGCGGCTGAGCGCCTGATCAGTCCAGAAGGAGGCGTGGAAGCGCTCGGTGGCCTGGGAGGGGGAGAGCACCTGCTGGCTGTGGCCATCGCCCCAGTCGATGAGGAAGCTGCCGGCGGCGGCGATGCACACCTCGTTGTCGGCGGGGAAAACGGCGACCAGGGCGATGACCTTCTGCTCCTCGGGGCTGAGGGATGGCATGGGCAGCCAGTCGGCCGGCCGCTGCCAGCCGCCGCTGGCAGCTGGAGGTGGATCAGGTGAATCGGCGGAGCTGCCGTAGCGGACGCTCCAGCCGGGTAGGGGAGGCTCGGCCGCAGGGGAAAGAGGCGGAGCTGGAGGAGAGGGGGTGGCCATCGGCAGCGGCAGTCCTCTGCTGTTGCCATTGGGTTCGAGAAGCGCATCGGCAGAGGGGTTCACGGGGGGCGATCAGGCCCCCTCGAGGAGCTGCCCGAGGCGGCGGGCGAGGAGCATCAGCTGCTCCCGCTGACGGCGCTGCAGGAGTTCCCGGGCGGCCAGAGCGTTGCCGGCCGGCACTGGGTCGGGAAGCACGGCCGTGCTGCTGGGGCGGTCATAGAGGGCGACCAGCAGGCCGGTGGGCCGGGCCTTGGCGTTGCAGCCGATTGGGCAGATCATCAAGGTGGCGCCTTTGGGCAGCTCGGCTTCATCGAGGTTGAGGGCTAACGGCCGCTCGCTCTCGCAGAGGCCCAGGGCGGCATGGCCGAGCACCTTGGCCATCGCCACGCTCACCAGTGCCTCCTGGCCTGGTTGCAGCGGCAGCTGGGGGGTGCGGCCCTCGGCGGCCAGCACCTGCAGGCTGGTGGCGCCATCCCAGTCGGCGATCACCAGGTTGTTGAGCCCAAAGGGCTGGGCGGCGATCGCCGAGCGCAACAGAGCCTGCACCTGTTCGCGATGCAGGCCGTAGCGCTGGGCGAGGCTCTGGCCGGTGGGGAGCATCAGCCGCTTGGCCAGATCGGGCTGCACCACCACCAGGATCCAGCCCAGATAGAGCACCAGGCCAAGGAAGACGATGCGGCTGAGGCGATAGAGCAGCTGCCAGGGGCTCCTGGCATCGAGCACCTCGCTGATCGCCTTGTTGAGGGCATCGGTAGTGGCCCGGCTGAACACCTCCACCCGCTCGAAGAGCCTGCTTTTCGGGGTGGACATGCAGGCCCTGGCGATGTGGAGGAGATCAGAGAGGGATCAGAGGAGGGGATCGATCCCAAAGGGGTCATCACCGGCGGGGAACAGCAGCGAGGCTGGGGCCTGTTGATCCCCGCTGTTCTCTGTGGCGGAGGGCTGCTTCTGCTCACGGGCACCAGCCTCGGGCTCCTTCCCCGGTTCGGGGTGGGCCTCAGGCTGGGCCTCCGGACGGGCCTTGCGAGGGCGACCGCGGCGGGCCGGCGCTTGCTGCTGATCCGGGGCCTGGGGAGCCTCCGGGGAAGGATCCGTGGCAGCAGCAGTGGGGTCCGCGTTCTGAAGAGCAGCAGCAGCCGGTTCCAGAGCTGCGAGTTCAGCAGGGTCATCCAGCGAGGCCGCATCAGCAACCATGTCCTCAATGCCTGCCGGAGCACCAGCCGCGTGGTCGCTGCCGGCAAACAATGCAGAACCTGCATCATTCCGCTCGGGATCGTTCTGGGAACTGACTTCTGCGGGTGCCGCTGCGGTGGTGGTTGCGATGATCGACGCCGCAGGTTGGACCTCAGGCTCCAGGTCCAGATCGAGCAGGTTCGTGGGTAGGTGGGCATCGAGGGGCTCACGCTCCGCCCCTGCCGGCACGGCTGTTTGCGGTTCCGGTGCGACCGGCGGTGGTCCCATGGGCATGGCCAACGGTGCCTCCGGACCAGGCCGCTGAAGGATCGGGGCTGCAGCAGCACCCTGGAGAGGTCGTGGTTCCTCGCCGCTGCGCCAGCCGCTGCTCAGCCAGCCGGCGAGATGCACCGGCCAGACGTAGCGCACCTCGGCGCCGCGGTGGATGCGCACCATCCCCTGCTGGGCAGCAGTTGCAATGGTGGTGGGGAAGCGATCGGTCATGGCTCCGCTCCGCTCAGGCCGGCAGGGTGGCGGTCAGGCCGACCACCATCCCCACAGGGGTAGAGGGCGAGACGATTGCACGGGCAAAGCAGAGGGAGGCGCCATCGACGTTGTCCCGGTCGGCCGCATCCAGCTGGATGTCCTTGCCGGAGATGTAGGCCTCGACCCGGCCACCTTCCGCCGGAATGGCGACCGTCGCCACCGCCACGAAGGTGCCCATGGTGCCGTCGCGGAGCAGGGGAGCAAGTTCGAGCTGGGTTTCGACGGCGACGTTGTGGCCCGGATGGCTGACCATCAGGGTGAAGTGGAGCGTGGCGTCGAGCTTGGTGTTGAGCCGCACCACCTCACCGCTGCCGAACAGCTGCTCGGTGTCACGGGTGGCGGAGCGATTGGTCCAGCCGACGAGCACGGTGGCGGCGTCGAGGAGGGGATTGGCCTTGTAGGCGCTCATGGGTTGTTCTCCAGTGAGAGGGGATCAAGGAATCGAGGCGAAATGGTGGAGGGACAGGGTTGCCCTCCCCGGCCAGCTGCAACACCTCAGCCCGCAGCCAGCACCCCCGGTACAAAGGGGGCCCTGCCCCCCCTAGGTGATGGGGGCGATGTTGTGGAGGCGGCCGGCGGCGCGGGGGTGCATGACGCCAAAGCCGACGTACCAGTCGATGCGGGTGCGGAAGACGGGGGCGTCGGGGACTTCACCGAGGTCGCGGACGGAGATGCCGTAGCGGCCCTGGAAGGGGCCTTGCAGACCGGTGACGCCCTGGTCGCCAAAGGTGCAGCAGTAGATCGAGCTGGTGCCGCCCGCCTCGCCGTAGCCGAGAACCTCCTGGCCCTGGGCGTCACGGTCGACGGTGAGGATCTGGCACTCCTGGTAGTGGTGCACCATCACCCCCAGGTTGTTGGTGGTGACGTTGTAGACCCCTTGGCCAACGGTGGCCCTGGCGAGGGCGTTGAGCTGGCGGCGCATCGCCTTGCTCATCACCAGATACTTCATGCCGCCGTAGGAGTTGACCGAATCGATCAGCTCATCGAGCTTGTCGAAGTCCAGGGCGGTGGCGCCGTTGTTGATCGCCATCTCGGCGCCTGGGGTAAGGCGCTTGGCGAGGCCGTCAAAGCCGCGGGCCTGGCTGGCGGTGGCATCCCCGTTGATCAGGGTTGCCTCCAGCGTCAGGCGCATGGAGCGGACTTTCATTTCGACCTGGGAGGCGCGGGCCTCGGGGCCCTGCAGGTCGACGATCGAGCGGTCCACATCGACGTCGCCGCCGAAGAGATGAACCGCTTCTGATTGGGGATCAACGACGCCGTAGCTCTGTTTGTAGCCCTCGTTCACGGCCCGGAAGCCGACCGAGGGGAGTTCTTTTTCGACGGAATAGAAGAGTCCGCCGCCGGCGATGTTCATGAATGGCAGCCGCGAGAGCAGTTCCCCCTCGCTGAAGGTCTTGATCACCGCCAGGTGCTCCAGGCGGCTCTCGTACTTGGCTGCCTCGATCAAGGTGAGGCCCATCGGTGCTGCACTCCCGGGGATCTGCCCCAGCGACGTCACGGGCTATTACCAGCGATGGCTGCAGTCCTCCGCAGCGGTCCCCACCAGCTCCTGAACGGGCTCCGCTCCGGCCCTCTTCATGGTCGGGGGGCGCCTCAAGGGTTGAAACATGCCCGCCGTTGTGGACGTTGGCTGCGCTGCGCTCCGCATCCCAGTCGTGGACGGGCCCTTGACCCGCCCCCCGCCGGCTGAAGGGTCCTATGCGGAGCCCTCCCATGGCTTCTCTGTCCCGCAAAGCCCGCCTGCAGCAGTGCTGCTGGGAGCTGCTGGATGATCTGGCGTTGTGCAGCGAGCGCTATCCCCGCCTGGCTGAGTTGGCGGCCCAGCTGCTGTTCGAGCAGCAGGCGGCCCAGCCGCTGGCGCCGGTTGATCCGGCGTTGGAGGCCCTGATCCCCTTCTGATCTCAGCCGCCAGGTGTCCGCCCCCCCAGGGGGGCCTCTTTTTTTGGTCGCTGGGCCAGGTGCAGTGTGCTGCCGGCGGCGGACGACGACCCCACTGGCGGCAGGCCTCAGCACTGACGGGGGCCGGAGCCATCACAGTCGGCGAGGGGAAGAACTGCACCGCTGCCCCGGCTGTCTCGTCCCTGCGGGCCGCTACAGCCGAGGCCTGACGCGGGTGTCCCTCGCCTCATTCGTGATGGCTTCCTCTTTCCCCAGCTGCGAAATCCGCCAGTTGCTGGTGCACGTCTATCCCGGTGGCAGCAAGGCCCCCGGTGCTGAGCGCATTACGGTCTTCTATGGCCGTCGCGGTCGCCCGGTCAAAAAGCCCCGCTTTATCCCGGCTGAGCTGGCCCATCAGTGGGCGCGCAAGCTGCAGTCCCGGCGGCTCGGCACCGTCTCGGTGCTCTGAGAGGCCTGGGGCTCCGGCTCAGCCCCGGCGGGTCAGCAACTCGCCGGGGCTTTCTGCTGGTCTCAACGCAGCGACTCACGCCGCTGCCAGTTCCGCTCCAGCGAGGCTCGAAAACGCTCCCTCCCCCAGGAGCTGTTGCGCACCTGACGGTTGATCAATCGGGACACCTTCCAGGTCTTGAGCCCCACGGCGATGGCGAACACCAGCCAGGGCAGCAGGAGCCCGATCGGGTGGGCCATCAGAGCGGCAGCGGCATCCTGGTTCTTCTACAGCGTTTGCTCTCTTGGTGCTGGCGGAGGGTCCACTGGTTTCCCTTGATCGCCAGGCCGCAGTGCTCGCAGATCGTCACGGGGCGACTCCTGCACCATTGCGCCGGCCGCTCGCCCACCAGCTCCCGCCGGCTGGGGTCAATGCCACGGCCCTGCTGGTAGCGGGTAAGGGCTGGGGCCGTGGTGACAAAACCAGTGTCCAGACAGCGGAACAGCAGGGACTGCCCCCGCAGGTTCTGCAGGTTGAAGCTGGTGACCGCCATCAGCTCTGGATCCCCTTGCTCCACCCATGGTGGCACCGAGGGCGACTGGACACCACCGGTAGAGCAGGACACCGGCGCCCCGCTGCTGATGGCTGATCAGGGCAGCAGGGCGGCGGATTGATTTCCCAGAACTGAGAAATTTTACGAGCGGCTCTGCAGCCGTTTCCAGAAACAGGGGAATACCCCTCCGGTTTTGATTCTTCTACGCGCTTCTACAGGGGCTTGCAAGGAGTTGCAGCGAGTTGATTTTGAAAGTGAAATTATGAGGAGAATTTTCAATTTTTTCTGCGTTGCTTTCTCCCCTTTTGAGGGTTGGTTATTTCGGCGCTGCTGAATTTTGGTGACGACGGAGAAGTCAGTGATCGCCTGGTTGGTTTGGTGTGGCGACGGCTGGCTGTGTCCGTGTCGGCGGGCGATCAGGCTTGACGCTCAGCAGCATCCATTCGCCGGGCGACCGTGCGGGCCCAGCGCTGGCCGGGATCACCGCCCCAGCCATCCCAAGCCTGGCGGCCCTTGCCGTAGGCGCCCCAGCTGGAGCCGCGCTTGTCGATGGTGTGGCGCGCGAAGTAGCTCACCATCCGGTCGATGATGGTGGGCGAGAGCTCCTGGCGATTGGCGAGCTGCCGTGCCCGGGCCAGGCCCACCGGTGTCATGCCGCGGTTGGTCGGTGGCTGCTGGGCCCGTCGTTCGAGGGCACGACGGGCAGCAGCAGCGACAGGAGCCGGCGGCTGGAAGGAGATGCCGCCATAGAACTGCTTGCTCCGGCGCGGCATGGTGATCAGGCCGCCGGCGGCTGATCGGTGCTGCTGCTGGCCTCGGGGTCGGCAGCGCTGGCACCAGCGTCATCGGCGCCGTCGCTGTCGCCGGCGACAACTTCCGTATCTGCAGGCACCGCCGAGCTTTCGCCACCAGAGAGAACAGTGCTCTCGGGCTGCTCGGTGAGGGCCGGCACGAACCGATCGATGTAGGCGCCGATAGCCTGCAGCTGGGTGTCGGCGTCTCGGGCGCTGGCCTGCAGCTGGGCCATCAGCCCCTCGGCAGTGGTAGCCCGCTCCATGGCGACGAGGGCATCGCGCTGGGCGGCGGCGATGGCGGCGTCATCGGCCGCGTCATCAGCCAGGGCCTCGGCCAGTTGCTGACGGAGGCTGGCCTCACGGGACTGGAAGCCGGCGATCACGCCGACGATGCGATCGAGCAGAGCAGTCATGGTTCTGAAGGGTGAGAGGAGGTGATGAAGGAATCGGAGGGTCACGGGACACCTCGGGGTTGGGCTGGGGGGCGAGGGCGAGATCGCCCAGCCCCCTCTCTCCCTTGCCGACTGGTCGCGCCGTCAGTCACAGAGCCCCCTGAAAAGGGGGCTCTGCCCCCCCCTCAGGAGCGGCGGGAGGGGGTGCGGCCGTTGACCGCGAAGGAAGCTCGGTAGAGCTCCGATGCCGACATCGCCTGGGGGTTGAGAGGTTCGCCGTTGCTGGCGATGCCGGAGGCCGTCATGGCACCGGCGGCCTGCATGCCGGCTGGGCCCCGCTGCTGGAACAGGAAGCCGTAGACGGGGTGCACCCTCATCTCATCGAGGAAGTCGGCGGTGGTGAGGGGCCGGCCGTCGTCACCAAGGAGGGGGTTGCCTTGGCCATCGAGGGGTTCGAGCACGTCCTTGCCCTCCTTGTCGGTGCCAAGCCGGAAGCAGCTCCCCAGCTGCCCCTTGAAAATGTCGAAGAACGTGCCGCGCCGATCGCCACCATTGCGGCCCTCGGCCTGGGAGAAGGCGCGCTCCAGCAGACGGTCCTTGCGAAGTTGGAGCACCTGCTGTTTGGCCTCATCGCGCTCGGAGGCGACGGCGGCCACCTTCTGGGCGGAAGCCTCCTCCATCTGGCGTTCGCGCAATTCCATGCGCTCCTCAAGGACTTGTTTTTGGCGTTCGGCCTCCTGGAGGCGGGAGTATTCCTCGGGGTTGATCTCGGAGAAGCGGTTCAGCTGCTGCCGGAGGGTGCGGATCTCCTTTTCGAGCTGATTGTTCTTGCGGCGTTCGGCCTTGAGCGGATCGGGGGCCCGACTGTCGTCGGCACCGGGGTCCCCGGGGGGAGTGGCTGCAGCCGGCGACTGAGCCGCGGCAGGCGGATCACCGGGGAGGTTGTCGCCGCCCTGGGGATCAGCACCCCCATCGGCAGCGGACTGGAAGGCGTAGTTGTCGTCAGCGCCCTGGCCACTGGATGCGGCGGGGCTGGAGGTGGAAGAGGCAGAGGTGGCAGTGGCCATGACCCATCGCGGCTGTCGTGGATGAACGCCCCGTCCGGGCTGCGTTCTCCAGCTATTGCCACTGACCCATCCGTGAGGAGTCCGTAGCGAAAAGAGAACCGGACGCGCAGCGCCACTTACTGTTCGACTCAGATGCCTGTCCCATGTGAAGCGCCTCCTCTCGATTGCGTTGCTCGCTGGTGTGGTGTTGGCCGGCAGCGGTGCCTTGGCCTGTGAGAAGCACATCAACGGCCACCAGAACAGCAGCGACACCAACACCGAAGGAGCCAAGAAGTAGGCGCTCTTGGCTCCTGTCCAGCTGAATCACCCCCGCGAAAGCTCCAGCTGCCTGGCCAGCCACAGCTCCACGTCCTCGTAGGTGTAGCGAACGAGGTTGCCCAGCTTCACGAAGGGCGGGCCATAGCCACTGGAGTTCCAGCTGTAAATGGTGGAGAGCGACACGCCCAGGTAGGCAGCCAGGGTTTCGGGCGTGTAAAAGCCAGCCGGCAGGCTGGTGGTGCTGCTGTCGGCGTTGGCGGCGGCGCGACGCTTGGGGATGAATAGCCAGCTGCCTACCGGCAGCGGATCCGAGGGCTTCCCGATGAGGGTGGGGTTGAGGCCCCGCAGGGTGTTGACGGTGGTGAGGTGCCGCTCAGCCAGCAGGTTGAGGCTCTCGCCGGTGCCGACGACCACCACCCGGTTGGGCTTGAGGGCGGCCTGTATCCGCTCGCCCAGCAGTGGTTGGGTGAGGGAGCCGATGCCGCCGGCACCGTAGAGCCCGCCGAACTCGGTCACCGAGAAGGCAGCCAGCTGACCCCTGCTGGGGGAAGGCAACCTGCCAGGGCTCCGCAGCTCGGAGAGCGGCCCGAGCCACGCCGCCCCGAAGCAGGGCGCCAACAGGGCGGGGGAGGAGCTGGAGACAGGCCGGATGCCGCTGGTGCTCCAGCTGATGGCCGCCGCTAACCAGTCCCAGGGACCTGAGGGAGTTAGCGGCAGCACAGCCCCGCGGGTGAGGTAGCCCTCGTAGGTGAAGTCGCCCGTGTCGACGCCCGGTGAGTTCTCCTTGCTGGAGATCCCCCGCAGGCGCTTGATGAACCCCTCGAACAGGAAGCGTCCTGTGCGCTCCGAATCGAGCACGCCAGGAATGGCGTTGGAGAACAGCAGGATGCGGGCGTTGGCATAGGGCTGCAACGCCGAGGGGGGCAAAGCCCCCGCACCTGGGGTGCTGGTCACGGTTCAACCCCGCTCCAGTGCTGCGGTGAACCCACTGCCCTGGCCGCTGAGCTGGGGATCCCGGCTCCAGTTCGCCAGGGTGGGCAGCATCAGCAGCAGCGCCTGGGCATGGCTGCCCCGCTGGCGGCGCAGGGCCCCCTCGATCGAGAGGCCCTCGCCGTAGCGGGTCGTGATCTCCTCCCTGAGGAGCTCGGTGTCGTACTCGATCACATCGGCTTTCCTGACCGGCAATGTGCCGTCCTCAGGCAAGGCATCGGCCGGGACCGCCTTGCGACGGGTCTCGATCGGGGCCTGCAGCTGTTCGGGGCCCAGCCCCGCCAGCTCGATGTCGATGGCACCTATGGCGTCCAGCTCTCTGCGGGCGGTCGGGATCGCATCGGGGTAGAGCTGCTCCAGATCCGCCATGGCGTCGTTGATGGCTCGGATCGCCGGCAGCCGGGCCGGAATCGAGAGGGCAACGCGAATCCCCTCCAGGTCAGCAGCCCGCCAGCGGTAGGGCGAGTCGGTCGGGGTCTGGCTCATGCGGGTGCAGGCGCGGCTGACTCCTCTTGCCTCAGGGGCAGCGGCGCCGAGCGTTCTGGAGCCAGGGGCTCTGGAGCGCTGCTCCCCTCCCCCGCTCTGGTGGCCGGGCTGTCGTCCAGCGTCGGGCTGCTGATGGCGTTGGCCGTGGCCAGGGCCAGCTGGTGCCGCAACTCCTCCCGGCTGATGACGCCCTTGTCGAACAGCTCGATCCATTCCTTCACCTGGGGCTGCGGCTGGATCGGTGGCGTCAGCGGGCTCACCGTCACCTGTAGACCGGCACCGGGGGTAAGGGCCTCCCCGGTGAGGGCACACCAGTGCTGGAGGAGGGTGGAGAACAGCGAGGCCTTCTGGATCGCCATCGCCTGTAGCAGTGCATAGCTCTGGCTGGCGGTGAGGCTGATCTCCATCTCGGTGCGGGCGGCGCCGCGGTTCTGGCTGGGGATCAGGGCATCGCGGCGCATGGTGTCGTCGAGGATCTGCAGCCAGGCCCGGTGCTCCGCAAGCGAGCGGGCCCGGATCTCCACGAACTCAAAGGAGGCGTCTGAGGGCAGATCCATGCAGGTGTTGGGGCCCAGCACCACTGGGCCGGCCTGGCTGTTGCCCATGGCATCGACCATTCCCTTGCGCACCCCCACCGGCAGGGCCGTGCGGCTCAGCAGTTCCTCGTACTCGCTCTTGCAGCGGAAGTGGTTGAGGTACTGGTGGGCCAGGCCCAGGTGCGGCAGGTCCCCATCCCCGAAGGCCGAGCCATCGGAGGTGTACCAGCAGGCCGGCAGTCGGTGGATGCCCTCAAACGTGGTGACCACCGGCTCATCGCATCGCCAGCCGCTCGTGGCCTGCGGGTCAGCACAGACCGGATGGTGGGCCAGCTGCAGGCCGGTGACGGCCCCGCCCCTGGCGGTCCCACCCTTGGTGGTGTCGCCGGTGGTAAGCAGCTGCAGGCTGCGGTAGAGCCAGCGGTCCGGGGCATCGGCATCGCCAAGCAGGGCGGTGATCTGCTCGGACACCGCTCCTTCGGTGCCAGCAGGTTCAGCACTGATCGGCCGGTTCACCGGTTCTCGCCAGACGATCCGGCCAGGGAGGCCGTAGGAGACGGGCAGCTCCCAGTTCAGGCAGTTGGCTCTGGGTACCAACTGGAGCCGTGGCAGCGACAGGCGATCGCCTCGGCGCAGGGCCTCCTGCCGGTCCCCCTCGCTGGGCCAGCTGTGCTCAGGGGGGAGCACAAGCACCAGGACGGCGCCGTCCCGCAACACAAGCAGGTCGGCGGCAGCCAAGAAGACGCCCAGGTCCGTGCCCCGTCCATCCACGTCCGTGAGCACCGAGCTCAAGCTGGTGGGGAGGCTGATCCAGCTCCCGCGGCTGAGCATGCCGGCGTAGGTGCGCAGGGCGTCACGGAAGAAGCCCGATGGCCGGGCGGCATCAAGGCGTTTGCGGTAAGCGGTGTCCGGTTCACGCTCGCCCTTGGGGAGGTAGTGCTCCTTGCGGCTGCTGCCGTCGGGGGCGGCGAGCAGGGCCCAGCAGTCAGCGGTGATCTGCAGGGAGGGCTGCAGGGCGATCATGGTGGGGTGATGAACCCAGGGGGTATGGGGAGCAGCTGGCAGGGCGGGGGTTGGGGGCACTGGGCGCCGGCGGGGCTACTGGCTTTTGCCAGCGCGGTTCCGGCAGGGTGGCCAAGATTGTGTAGCCGAATGAACAGGTGGTTTGCGGACCCGTGAACCAGGGCTACTAATGAAAGACTTGCCGCAGAAATCCATGCTGGGACTGGACTCAATGGCCATTGCAAGGAGCTATCCGGCTTAGTTCTTCGGAAAGCACCGGCTATCTGCAGGTGGTTCTCGTCGGAACCTGCCAATAATAAGTTAAGCCCACCGAGAACAGCCTCAAGCCGGCTGAGCTATCTTGAATTGACCCCAAAAACTAAGCCAGGCTCAAATGATTGACTTTGCCAAACAGGTTGCAAGACAGAGCGCACCAAGGGAAGTTGACCCGATACAGCTTTATGCTGGATTAGATAGAAGAAGTGACACCGGTCCGCTAAGGCCTGCACAAGAGTTTGTGTTGCGTGAGTGGCACAATAATTGCCGAGAGGCGGCAGACGGAATAATCAAGCTTCACACCGGGCAAGGCAAAACAATAGTTGGGCTACTGGCTTTGCTCTCCAAGCTCAACGAAGGAGTTGGACCCTGCTTATACCTTAGCCCGAACAAGTTCCTTGCCGATCAAACCTGCGCTCAAGCGGACAGATTTGGAATACCGGTTCTAAACGGAAATCAGGCCAGTGATCTACCGCTTGACTTTACTCAAGGCCGCAAGATCTATGTAGCTACAGTACAAAAGCTTTTTAATGGTCTAACCAAATTTGGGTTGCGTGCGAGTTCGGTCCCAGTCGGATCAATTGTTATGGACGACTGCCACGCATGCATTGACGCAATGAAACAGGCATGTACCATCTATATGAGTTCCGACGAAGACGGATACCAAGAGCTTCTTGAGCTTTTCTCTCGGGACCTAGAAGATCAAGGAGCCGGATCATATCGAGAAATAACAGATGGCGACTACAATGCCTTGCTACCAATTCCATACTGGTCATGGATTGATAGGAAAGAAGAGGTCACCACTATAATTGGCAAACATCGCGAAAAGCCCTCGATACGTTACGCTTGGCCTGTTCTTCGAGACATGCTAGATGCGTGTAATTGCATAGTTTCAGGAAGTGGACTTGAAATTACGCCACATCTGATGCCTATAGATACCTTCGGATCCTTTGCTGGGGCAAAGCACCGTCTGTACATGTCAGCAACAATATCAGATGATTCATTCTTGGTAAAGGGTCTGCGACTGAATCCAGAGGTAATCAAAAATCCAATCGTTTATCCGAATGAGGGATGGCTAGGTGAAAAAATGATTCTGATCCCAGAATTGATAGACCCACGTTTCGATCAACAGCCATTGGTTCGAATGATTGGAAGCCCACCCAAAGAACCCGGAGCAAGAAAGTTTGGTTCAGTCGTAATCTGCTCTTCTAATAATGTAGCTGCCAAGTGGAAGGATGTGGGAGCAGAGATTGCAGACAGAACCACGGTAGCGGACGTTATTCAGCGTTTAATATCTGGAGACTTTGCACATACAGCATGTATTGTCAACAGGTATGATGGCATTGATTTACCTGACAATGCCTGCCGCCTGCTTGTCCTAGACTCTAAACCATTTAGTGGAAGTCTTGTAGAGAGATATGTTGACTCTTGTCGCCCAAACAGTGAAGTAACTGCACAGCGAATAGCTAGATCTGTTGAGCAAGGGATTGGACGAGGTGTTCGGGGTGAAAAGGACTTTTGTGCTGTTGTTATCCTTGGCTCTGAGCTGGCAAGAGTAGTTCAGGAGGCCAGAATTGCTGCTCACTGCTCTCCACAGACGAGAAAGCAAATCGAGATAGGTCTAGAAATCGCCGAGATTAGCCGGTACGATGTCGACCATGGCGTCAATGGGGTAGATGTTGTTGTCGAGTGCTTGAATACATTCCTTAAGAGAGACCAGGGCTGGAAAGACTTCTACCAAGATCGAATGAATGATGTAAGCAGTACTTCTGTGAATCAAAGCTTATTAAAGTTATATGTGTCAGAACTAGAAGCCGAAACTCTTCATCAGAGAGGAAGATATCAAGAGGCTCGAATGGTTATTCAGAAGTTGTTAGACGATGTCAGTACCCTTACGTCCGATGAGCGAGGTTGGTATATACAGGAAATGGCTCGCTTGATCTACAGGGGCAGCAAGACTGAATCACTAACACTTCAGCAATCAGCCCACACGGCAAACGGTTATGTATTGAAGCCGAAAGATCTTACTGTGTTTAGACGACTTGAACCACTCAGCCAGTTAAGAATATCTCAAATTATCGAATGGGCTCAGCTATCACTATCGCATCAAGATCTCATCTTGCGAATTAATTCAATACTAGATGATCTTCGATTCGGGGTTGATTCTGATCGTTTTGAAAGCGCGGTTCATCAACTTGGAATTGCTCTTGGGTTTGCATCTGAAAGGCCAGATAAAGTATGGAAGAAGGGTCCTGATAATCTATGGTGCTTAGAGATTGGTCGCTATCTCATGGTTGAGTGTAAAAACGAAGCAAAGCTTGATAGGGGCGAGATCTACAAATCAGAGACTGGACAGTTCAATAACTCTTACTCATGGTTTGCTGAAAATTATACTGGAGTGACAGTGCACTGCATGATGATAATTAATACGAGAACCTTGGGCGCTGGGGCAGGATTTAATATGGACGTAGCTATCATGAGGGAAGGTAAGCTGCGAACTCTTTGCAAGAATGTAAAGGCGTTCTATCAAGAATTCTTGCAGACTAAATTACTGGAGCTAGACCCTAGGTTAGTTCAGAAATGGCTTGATCATCATGCATTGAATACGGATGCACTTACGCGACATTACTCAGAGCCTCCAGTAAGGGCTTAGCAGCTTGCTTTGTTTCCAGCTCTGATTTTGTCAGGCCGAATGCTTGGGTGCCTAACTTCCAGATTCAGATGGCGGGGCAGGGAATGGTTATGTGCTTCATAGAATCACTGCCGGCTTCTGATCTTGGGCGCTCAGTCCTGCTCCATGACCTCCATCGCCACAACCCGCTGATTACAAGCCTCCCCAATCTCCCGCCACCGCTCCGCACTGACCCCCAGCCGCTCTGGAACCTCCGCCGCTGCCGTCCCCATCCTCAACAACTTCTGCCCCCGCGCATGTAGCTCCCGCCAGCTCGCCGGCACCTTGATCAGGAAGCCCTTATCCCGAAGATAGTGATACACCTCCCCGTTTGCATAGGTGCGGGCGTAGGGCCGGAACGATCCACGCTCCGGTGAGAAGCGGCGGGCCGCCTGGAGGATACCGAGCATGGCGATCTGCTCCAGGTCTTCCCTTGGGTGGCCGGTGCGGCGCGAGATGTTGCCGGCCACGGTCTGAGCGATGTCGCGGTGCTGGAGTGCCAGAGCATTGGCAGCGGCGTGGGGGTTGACCGGCCGATGACGGCGTGGGCGGCTGGGGTAAGCAAGCACCAGCTGCACCGCCTGCTGGCTGCAGGCCAGCCTGGGGGTCTTTGGAGATCGCTGCCGCCGCGGCACGCAGGTGGCCACCACGGGCGGCCTGAACGGCAGGTGCAGCTGGCTGGCACGACAGAGGCCGCCATGGGGCCGCCCTCCCGCGGGGGGCTGATCGATACGCGAGGCGATGCAGGCGATAACCCGTGCCATGGCTCTCCCCTCAGCGACTGAAGACCATCGGCAGCGGCGCCGAGCTGTGGCCCCGCCCGCGCCAGTACTGCGCCTCGATCCAGAGCACGCCCTGGCAGAAGGCATCCACCTGGTCGTCCACACCGCCACGGGGGGAGAAGGCCAGCAGCTCCTCGATCAGCGACTCGCTGCGTCGGTGAAAGCGAACCTGCCCCGCCTCGACCAGGGGAGCAACGGCATGGGCGCGAGAGGTCTTGCTGCCCTTGGGTGGAATGGCGATCAGCCCTGGCACCTGGCGCTTGAGCAGCTGGCAGACCGCCGGGCCGTTGGCGGCGTCTTCGATCAGCACCGCGTGGGGGCGAAGGCCCTGGCGCTCCAGGGAGGCCAGAGAGGCGAGCAGGAACTTGATCACTCCCGGCAGGTCCAGCCGCTGCCGGTGGGCCCAGAGGGCCTCGATCTGGAGCTCCGCCCAGGGATCGGGGGCAGTCGCCCCCTCTGGGGTGTATCGGCCAGGACGCTGGGCGCCGGCGGCGTTGACGGCCAGGGCCAAGCCCTGCCGCCGCGCCTCGGCTGCCGGATGCCGCTGCGGCTCCAGCAAACCGAGCAGGGCAAAGCCGCAGGCGTCGTTGTCCTTGCCGTCCTTGAAGCTCAGGTCGCAGCTCAGCACAAGCGGCGCGTAGCGACGGGGCTGGCCCGGTGCGTTGGGCAATGGAGCCTGGATCCAGCCCTTGCGGAACAGCAGGCCCTCCGCCGGGCTGGGCCGCTGTTGGTACAGGGCATTCCACCAGTAGGAGCCCAGGCGGGTACGGATGCGTTGCAAAACCTCCAGCGGCACCCGCTCCGGACAGAGGGGCTCGCCGGGTTGGCGCCAGTCCGGTACTCGGGTGCAGGTGGGCGGGATTGGCATCGCGATGCTGATCGGCTCGGCGATGGCGGGGAGGTTGAGCACCGTCCAGTGCTCAGGGTTTTCCTCTGCCTCTTGCTCGAGGAGCCAGGCGGTCATGTCGTGGTGGTCCCAGCGGGTCTGCACCACCACCTGCGCTGCCGGGAGCAGTGCCCCTTCTGCCATCAGGCCGGGTTCAGCTCGGGTGAACCAGACGCTCTTGAGCCAGTCGATCAGCCGCTCGCGCTGCAGGGCCGACTTGGCATCCTCCGGACCCTTGTAGGGGTCATCGATGATGCCGAGGTTGTAGCCCTTCCCCGTGAAGGGGCCCCGAACACCTGCGGCGATGCAGCCGCCCCGTTGGGGCGTGAGCCAGTTGCCCACCGCCGCGGAATCCTTGGAGAGGGCATGGCCTGTGCTCCGGTAGTAGTGGCGCGCCTCACGGCTGTGGGCATAGGCCAGCTCGGCCGAATAGGAGGCGATGGCGCAGAACAGCTGCGGGTGCCGGCTCACCCAGTAGGCAGGGAACAGGCGCGATACCAGGGCGGATTTTCCATGGCGGGGCGGACAGCAGACGATCAGGCGCGTCAGTTTTCCGTCGGCCACCTGCTGGAGCAGCTCAATCAGGATCTCGGATAGCCGGTGGAACTGGAAGCTGGGGAAGGCGGAGCGGATGAAGTCGCGGAACAGCAGTCCTTGGCGGGTCGTTGTCGCCCGGTCCGGGTCGGGAACACCCAGCAGCCCCCAGTCGGCCCAGAGGTCTGTCGCAGGGTCCAGCAGCAGCCCACCCGCACTGGGCAGGCTTGGAGCCTGGGGCAGGAGGGTGGAGGCGATGCGGCCCATCAGCCCTTGGCCCCGCCCCCATGGGGATCCGGTGCCTTGAGGGGGGCCCTCAGCAGCCCGCCGATCTCGGCAATCACCCGGAAGGCGCCCACCGCCGCCGAGAACTGCTCAGCGTCCATGGCTCGCCTGGCGCAGTCGTTCAGCGCAAAGATCTGCTCAGCCTGGTGGCGCCGCCGGTCGGAGATCAGCTCCTCCACCATCCGCTCTCGGGCGAGGTTCAGGTAGCGGTTGATCGTCTGGGTGTTCCTTACCCCCCAGTTCTGACCAGCATTTTCGATCATCTGCACCAGCGGCAGGCGCTGCGCTACCCACAGCTGGGCCTCGGCAATGCGTCGTTCGATCTCCAATCGGCTGGGCCTGGGGGCCGGGTTGCCCTTGCGTCGTTGCCGCGGCGGATTGCCCCGTCCCACCGGCCGGCTTGGATCGACGCCCACCAGCCCCCCAACGGGATGGCCATCTGCGTCTTCGCTTGGGGGTGCGAGACGTAGCGCGTCAATCGCATCGACCAGCTGGTCCTGCGGTGCCGCCTTGACAGCGGAATCGGCTGTGTTGGGTCGACGGTCAGCCATGCTGCGAACAGCCCTGCTGTCTTTGCGTTCCCGAAAGCATAGCCACTATGCCAAATGTTCACGGCCGAGGCTTCCTCCCCCTGGTATTCCTGCGCCAGGTGCAGATCAGGTCGGGGGTTTGGACCCAGACGCGCGAGCCGGAGGCTTCCGGCAAATCACTTCTGACATGCCCCTTCCGCTCAAACAGCATTCAAACAGTGTCTGTTGGAACCAAGACCGCTGTCAAGGCAGGGCCTCTGGACCGCTCCTTCTTCTTTCTAACCTTCTTACAGAGAAAGATAGATAGATAGAAGAAGAGAGAGGGGACAAGAGCCCTGGCAGGGGGGAGGGAGAGGGGGACATAGGGATCTATAAGAGAGAGAGTCCCTACCCCCTGTAAGAGCGTTAGAACGTTAGAACCGTTCTGCTGCAGTCGGTCTCGGCCTAACAGCAGGTGTCGGACGCGCCGTTTGGGGCCCGGTTTTCAAACGCCCAGCGAGGCCAGGGGAATCGCAACGGCGCGTGATGTGCCGACGCCACGGAAGTGCACGAGCAAGGAACGCGTAGCGCCCGGCAGCCGACCGAGGATGGTGGACCAGTTGGTGGACCAAGCGGTATTCGCCAGCATGCGGGCGATTGCCTCAGCGGTGTTGCTGATCAGCAGCTCTCCTTCCCGCACCCGCAGGCCATGGCGGGCGAGCAGATCGGCGGCATCGGCCACGCGCACCGGCTCCAAGGGTGAAGCCATGCCTGTAGCGACAAGCTCCACCAGCTCCAGCACCGTGCGGACCAGGCCTGTGCGCTCCTCCGACTCCACCCGCAGCTGGTGCTGCAGGATCCGATTGAGGCAGCGGCGCTCATCGGCGATTTCGGTGCTCTCGCGGTAGCTGCTCCAGTCGGTGCCCTGGATCAGGCCCTGGACCTCCGCTTCTGTGGGCACGCGGGAGGACTGCAGTGACCAGGCCCCGGCCAGCAGGGTGCCGTACTGGTCTCCGAGCGCCTGGGAATCGAAGTGCGCTGCCGCAACGCGGGAGCAGACCGCGATCGAGCGGCGGATCACCGGAATCAGGGAGACCGTACGGGCCAGCAACCGGTTCGCAAAGACCGGTGTGATCAGCTCCTGGAGGTCGCGATCCAGCGCCTGCCAGTGGGCCTCGCGCTCTTGCTGAGGGATCTCTCTGGGGTTGCGCAGGTTGAGCAGGGCAAAGCGGCGACGATCGGCACCCTGCTTGAGGCCGGTGGCGATCGAGGCCAGCAGGAACATTGAGCGCACCGAGTAGCGCGCCACATCACCAGAGGGTGAGCCCTTGACGATCGCGGCGCGGGATTCGGAGCTGGACACCCGCGTCAGGGAAAGGATGGCCTGGATGCGTTGCTGGTCCTCCCGCTCATTCCCCTCGGCCTCATCGATCAGCACAGGCAGGGCATCGGAGTGCAGGGTCTGGCGGATGCCGGCCTCGGTGACGCTGCCGACGAACACCCGGGCCATATCAGCGAGCAGCACCCCACAGAACCGCTCAAAGACGTGCGATTTGCCTGAACCGGCCGGACCGCTCAGCCAGATGTGGGGCCTCCAGCTCAGGGCACCACAGATCGGCGCGAGGGTGAGCCAACCGGCCAGCAGCAGCCCGGAAGCTGGCACCTCCCAGTGGAACCGATCGGCGATCGAGAGCACCAGGAAGGCCTCCTCATCGCTGAGCGGCACCGCATCGCCAGTGCCCACCAGGGCCGCACCGCGCTGGTAGTGAAAGCGGCTGGAGAAGGGAGTGCTCAGGGGCTGGCTGCTGCCGTCGACGACAAGGCGATCGCCGAGGTGGAGTACGCAGCGGTCGTCATCCCACCAGATGCCGCGGCCGCGTAGCCGGTCGGGGTCGAACATCCCGATCGCAGCCTGCCGGCAGAACAGATCTGACGCCGCGGCGGTCCAGTTGACGCCGCGCTTGGAGGGGTAGAGGGTCTCCCAGTAGGGAAGCGGTGCCAGGCGGCAGAGGTTGACGCCGCCGTGGGCGGAGGAGGAGAGGCGCATCACCTGGCCGGTGGTGCGCGGCTGGTAGTGGTAGCCGTCGCTGTCGTAGCCCAGACACGTGAATGGTTCAGCGCCGCTCATCTGCGCTCTACTGCTGGCTGCCAAAGACGGCGGCGGGGGCTGCCCGCCTGCCGGCGCCAATGAAGGCTGAGCCAATGATTCAGCCTGGGTTGGCGCGGCCTGGGGTTGCTCTGTCGGGAGCCGCACGACGCGGCTGTGCCGCTCCAGATAGGCCTGGGCTTCCTCCGGGGTCCAGGGAGCGTCGGCCAGGTCCCAGCCCACCGCTCCCGGGGCATCCACCAGATCCCAGTCCGCCTCCGTGCTGCCGGGGGGCAACACCATCACCACGTGGCAACCGATCTCCAGCAGCAGAGCCGACAGGCGCACCATCGCCTCGCGGCCCGGGTTGTCGGCATCCGGCCAGAGGGTCACCGCGCGGCCGGCGAGTGGTTGCCAATCCACGGTGTTCAGGGCTTTGCAGCCGCCGCACCAGCTCACCACCGCATGCTCCGGGAAGAGGGGCGCTGCCGCGTCGGCGGCCTTCTCCCCCTCGACGATCAGCACCGACGACCAGAAATGCCGCTCCAGCTCGGGCAGGCGGTAGAGCGGCCTGGGTGCCGGCCAGTCGGCGCGGAAGGGATCGCGGCGAGAGGGGTAATGCCAGCCACCGTCGAGCCAGGTGCGCTGAATGAACAGCTTGCGCAGCTCGCCGCCTTGCTGCAGATCAAGCCGCTGCACCCAGAACAACGGTGCGCAGCGGGTGTCGGTGTAGCACCACTGCGCGGTGGCGCGGCCCAGCTCCGGTGGCGGTGCGTCGGCCGGGGGGCGCTCGGGAGTGCGAGCGGGCCTGCCGACCTTTTGGCGGGGTCTGGGCGATGACGCCGCGGCCGCTGGCGCCTCAGCCGCAGACGAAGTTCTGAGCACCGCCATTGCTGATGTTGAGGGGCTGAGCCCGAGCTGAGCCTCGATCCGCCGGGCGGCGGTCGCAAAATCCCAGCCGGTCAGCCGCAGCAGTAGATCCATGCCGCTGCCGCCACCGCCGCTGCGCTCCCGGCCGCCGCACTGGTTGCAGAACCAGCCGCCGGGGCCGTCGTCGCGGTCCCAGCGGTAGCGATCGGTGCCGCCGCAGGCGGGGCAGGGCTGGTGCCGGTCCTGCAGCTGCTCCGGCGTCAGGCCGGCCAGGTCCCTCAGGAGCCGGGGCCACTGGCCATCAGCGGCGAGCAGCACATCGCTCGCCATCAGCGCAGGGAAGCCCCACCGCTGGAAGGGGTGTCGCTTGGGAGGGTGTCACTGGTGGCGGGAGGCAGCCTGCGCTCGTCGCCGCGCATCACCTGCACCAGGGTGCGCCTGACGAAGGAGGCGCGGCTTTCGATGCCGTCGGCATTGCGGTCGATCCAGGCGACGACGGCCTCGGGAAGTTGGAGCTGCACGCGCTTCATGATGACAGTGGAGTGCTACCGCAAAAGCCTAGCAATAATTTCGGCTAGTCCTAAAATCTGGCGAAGTGCTATCGGCGTGCCGTGGCCATCGCCCTGCGTCCCTACCAAATGGAGGCCGTGCAGCGGGTCCGACTTGCCTTCATGGAGGGGCACCGCGCCGTGCTGTTTGTGCTCCCTACCGGTGGCGGCAAGACGGTGGTGTTCAGCCACATCGCCAAGCAGGCGGCAGCCCGCGGCAACCGCATCGCCGTGCTGGTGCACCGGGCCGAGTTACTGGA
This sequence comes from Synechococcus sp. UW140, assembly GCA_943372025.1. Classification (GTDB taxonomy): domain Bacteria; phylum Cyanobacteriota; class Cyanobacteriia; order PCC-6307; family Cyanobiaceae; genus Cyanobium. The sequence goes on from CALRXC020000043.1 coordinate 25,593, forward strand.
GCAGGCCTCCCGCTCCCTGGCGGCGCTGGGGGTGGAGCACGGCCTGATCGCCGCTGGCCACTCGATGAATCTGCGGGCGCCGGTGCAGGTGGCCTCGGTCGCCACCTTGGCCAGGCGGCTGGATTTGCTAAAGCCAGAGCACTTCCAGTTGCTGGTGGTTGATGAGTGCCATCACGCGAGTGCATCCACCTGGGCGAAGGCACTAGAGCACTTCAATACCGCCAAGGTGCTCGGCGTCACGGCGACACCATGCCGAAGCGACGGCCAGCCTCTCGGTGCCTGGTTCTCCAGCATGGTGCTCGGCCCCACCCCAGCCTGGCTGACCGACAACGGCTACCTGGCGCCGGCCCGGGTCTATGCGCCACCGATCGGCTTCTCGACGCAGGGACTGCGGCGACGGATGGGGGATTTCGATCTGCGTCAGGCCGCCGGTGCCCTCGGCGGCAGCCGCATCCTGGGCGATGCGGTCAGCCACTACCAGCGCCACCTGGCGGGCCGCACGGCGATTGCCTTCTGCTGCTCGATCGCCCATGCCGAGGCGGTGGCCGAAGCGTTCAGCGAGCGTGGAATCAGGTCGGCCAGCATCGACGGCACCCAGGACGCTGAGACCAGACGCCAACTCCTGGAGGCGCTGGGGGCCGGGGAGCTGAAGGTCCTGACCAGCTGCAACCTGATCGGCGAGGGGGTGGATGTGCCGTCGGTGGGCGGCTGCCTGCTGCTGCGGCCCACCCAGAGCCTGGGGCTGCACCTGCAGATGATCGGCCGCTGCCTGCGGCCCCAGCCGGGGAAGGAGGCAGTGATCCTCGATCACGTCGGCAACATCGAGCGGCTGGGCCACCACCTCGACGAGCAGGAGTGGAGCCTCGACGGAGTCAAAAAGCGAGAGCACCACAAGGCCCCGTCGGTGAAGACCTGCCCGCAGTGCTTCTGCGCCATGGCCAGCACGCTCAGCCTCTGCCCGGAGTGCGGCCATGTGTTCCGGCCTGAGCGCCAGAAGCTGGTCACGGTGGAGGGTGAGCTGCGGGAGATCAGCCAGCAGGAGCTCAGGAGCCGGCGCAAGAAAGAGCAGGGCGAAGCCCACAGCCTCGAGGCGCTGATTGCGCTCGGAACCAAGCGGGGCCTCAAGAACCCCCAGGGCTGGGCACGGCATGTGCTGGCGGGCCGCCAGACGCGGGGTCATTGGAGCCAGGTGGCATGAGCGAGCAGGAGCTGCAGCAACGAATCCGGCTGGAGCTGGGCACCGGTCCGGTGCGGCTGTGGCGCAACAACGTCGGCGCCCTGCGCGATGAACGCGGCCGGCTGGTGACCTACGGGTTGTGCAAGGGCAGCAGCGACCTGATCGGCTTGCGCCAGGTGCTGATCGGCCCGGAGCACTTGGGCCAGACCCTGGCTGTGTTCACCGCCATCGAGGTGAAGGCCCCTGGCGGAAGGTTGCGGGAGGAGCAGCGATCGTTCCTTGCCCTGGTGGAAGGGTTTGGTGGCTACGCCGGTGTGGCCCGGAGCACGGCAGAAGCCGCGAGGGTGCTGAGGCTCGGCTGATCAGCCCGGTGGGGATTGCCGCAGTCCCTGTCCCTACCCAGCCAACCGCCAACCGAAGCGGCGTAACAGCCTGTCACGAAGCCGACCCCTGGGGCTGGATGCTTCGCAGGTAGCAAGGCATACTTTAAGGGTTCCCAAACGGTAACCCAGTGCAGAGCCTGCAGGACAAGCTCGATGCGGCCCGAGTGCAGTTCGGCAAGTTCCTACGGAACTGGCGCAAGAGCAATGACTGGACCGTCACCACCGCCCAGGACTGGGCCAAGGTCTGCCCAGGGTTGATCCCCTGGCCGCTGCGGGTGGCCGGCGGCCAATGGGGAAACCTGGAGAACAGCAAGGTGTTGCAGCCCCAGCCCAGCACCTTCATCCAGCTGGGGGTGCTCAACGAGTGCTTGGCGCAAGAGGAGCGGGGCACGATCAAGGACCGGTTGCTGCGAGATCGGGTGCAGCGAGCCAAGCCGGTGCTGCATGACGACGGCCGCCCTTGGGGCGCTGAGGACTGGTTCGCCTGCTACATCGGCAAGCTGGAAGGGCCCGCCGAGCTCTGGCCCTGCCAGGAGGAGATCGACGCCGAGGCTGAGACCAAGCGGCTGCGCAGCCTGTTCGATCAGGTCCTCGAACAGGTCAGGGTGCGGCCGGTGTCCGCCGCGATGCAGGTGTTGCGCAAGGCGGGAGATCTGCCGATGGAGCAGGTCGTGGCGATCGAGAACGCGCTGTTCGCTGGGGAGCGGCTGGGCCCGGCCATCGTCCCGATCGCCCGCGAGGCGTTGCATGCCTGGGTGCGGGAGGTAGCCCCGGAGCTGGAGCCCACCGAACTGGTGAGCAATCCGGTCTGAGAAGGCAGCGGGGGTGCCAGAACGCAGCTGCCGTTGCCGTCGCGAGTGCTACGGAAAGGCAATTTATGCAATCTCCGAATACTGGGCATAAGGGTTCCCGAACAGATGACCGCAGGGGTAGCGTTGGCGTCCCTCATTGCAGCAAGGTGAACCAACACGAACGAGGCTCTCCAGCTTCCCTCTCCGTGTCCCCTGATTCCAGGGGTTTGCAGCGCTCCGATTTGGAGCAGTACATCCTGATCCAGGCCTCCTTCTCTGCCGCCCTGGCTGAATGGCAGCAGCACTGGAGGGCGATCACGACCGACTCGCTGGCGGCCCTGGCCGGCCACGGCATCGCCATCAGCTTTCGACAGAGCGTCTGCGGGAGCTACGTGGCAACGCTGCTGCACCGCGACGGCGGAGGGATTGATTCAGGACTCTGTCCCTCGCTGATCGAGGCACGGCGGATCGTCCTGGGCCATGGCCTGGAGGATTCCCCATGAGCAACTTCTCTCTGGCGGAGTATCACCGCCACCCCGCCTGGTCTCCCACGGCGCTCAAGGCGGCGGTCACCGGCACGATGCGGGCCTGGAGCCATCGTTTCGGGCCAGGGGCAGCGCGGTTCGTTCCCTCGGCCGACATGGTCAAGGGCGATCTGGTTGATGCCCTGCTGACGCCCCCCTTCCGGATCGATGACCGGTTCGCCGCGTACCCATCGATCGCCCGCAACACCAAAGTCGGCACCGCCAACTGCGCAGAAGCCGAATCCGCCGGACTCACGCCGGTGAGCAACGAGATGGTCGAGCAGGCCCAGCGCATCCGTGAGGCCCTGCGGGCCGATCCGGTGGTGGGCGAGGTGCTGGCGGCGCTGGATCCAGCGCTCAGCCAGCAGCCCCACTTCTGGGAAGACAAGGAGGGCCGGCCCTGCCGCTGCCTCCCCGATGTGGTCACCAGCGACGGCCGGCTGTTTGACCTCAAGAAGACCCGCAGCGCCGTGCCGCGGAAGTTCTACTGGCAGGCCAAGGACCTGGCCTATGACCTGCAAATGGCCCACCTGGCCCTGGGCCACGAAAACCGCCATGGGCAGCCGCCACTTGAGAGCGGTGTGATCGCCTTTGAGTGGCCCACCGATCCGGCCGCACCGATCGACTGCAGCCTGCTCATCTTTGATGGGCAGGACCTGCAGAAAGGTCTGCAGCGGCGGGAGGAGGCCTTCCGGCGGATCGCCGAATGCCAGGCCACGGGCAGCTGGCCGAGTCATGGGCGCCAGGCGTTTCGTCCTGTCTCCCAGGATTTCAGCCTTCCCGAAGCCGAAGGCATTGATTTGGATTCCATCGACCTCTTCTAATGAACGACTCCACTCTCTCCACCGGTGCTGACGCACCGCCTTCCTCAGCCCTTGCCCCAGCGGGGGAGGTGCTGCAGGTGTTCAGCGGCATCGCCGCCTTTGACGCCGCCCAGCGGATGGCCCGGGCCCTGTGCTCCTCCACCCTGGTGCCCAGGGACTACCAGGGGCAGCAGGGCCTGGCCAACAGCCTGATTGCCCTGGAGATCGCCGGTCGCATGCGCCTCTCACCGCTGGTGGTGATGCAGAACATGACCCCGATCCATGGCCGGCCGACCTGGAGCAGCAAGTTCCTGATCGCCACGGTCAATGCCAGCGGCCGCTTCTCGCCGCTGCGCTTTGTCTTTGACAACAAGGAGAAGCCCACCTGTTGCTATGCGGTGGCCACCGATAAAGCCACCGGTGAGGTGCTGGAGGGGGAAACCATCACCCTGGAGCTGGCCCGCAAGGAGGGCTGGTGGAGCCGCAAGGACCGCCACGGCAACGAGACCAGCAAGTGGCAGACGATGACCGGCCAGATGCTGCGCTACCGCGCTGCCGCCTGGTGGTCCAACGTCTACTGCCCGGAGATCGCCCTGGGGTTGATCACCCAGGAGGAGGCACTCGACATCGAGGCGGTGGCGGTGCGGGAGGCGGAGCCTTCCCCAGCTCTGGAGGAGGCGCCCGCTGCTTCGCCCGCACCGTTGGTGCCGGCTGACGCCCCACAAAGAGCCTCTGAGGCTGAAACCGTTACCGACGTGTCGGTGGTTGAGAGCCCGGCGCGACCATCGGCCACGCGGGCGTCACGGCGTACCGCTGTGCCTGCTGCAGTACGCCTTCGCGAAAACGAGGCAGCCAAGCCGAAGACCTCGAACGGCGATGAGGCCGTGGAGCTGGAGATCGCGCCGGCGCCAGAGGGGGCGGGATCAACGGCCACGACGGTTGAGCCCCAGGCAACAACAGCAGATCCCGCGGGGCTGCCCCTGGACAACGAGGAGGCCCAGCTGGACACCCAGATGTCGTTGGCCCCCGCGACACGTCCGTCTCTCCAGGAAGCGCCATCGACCCAGGCAGCACCAGAGAAGAGCAGTCCAAAGGCAGAACCTGAGCCGGCTCTTGCAGCTCCCCCACCGCAAGCGGCCCTGCCGCCGCCGCCCAGTGATTCGTTGGAGAGCGGGCTGCGTCAGATCCCAAGGATCACCACCCTGCTGGAGCTCGATGGGGTCCATCGCCGCGTCAACCAGCTGCTCGCTGTCGGCCAGATCAACGACGAGAACGCTGAGCGGCTCTGGAATGCGATCTCCAGGCGCCGCCGTCAGCTCGAGAACGGCGAGAGCGCACAGCTGAACGCGGGGGCCGGGGCATGAGCACCACCCCCCAGAAACCGCGGCCGCTGCGCCAGCGGATCGGCAACCACAAGAAGACCATCGCCATGAACAACGACACCTTTGAGCGGGTCGATGCGTTCGCCCGCCGTCACAACATCACCTGGAGCGGAGCGCTGCACGAACTGGTGCGCACCCATCCACTCATCGGCCTGCCGTCCCTGCTGGCGGTTCAGGAGCGCATCGAGGCCCGCAGCGGCTCGGCGCTGGAGGTGGAGGTGGAGGCATGAGCATCAACCTGATCGTGCTGGTCGGCAATGCCGGCCGGGATCCAGAGCTGCGCTTCTTTGAGAGTGGCAGCTGCGTCTGCGAGTTCACCCTGGCGGTGAACCGACCGCCCCGCGATGGCCAGAACCAGGAGCCGCTGTGGGTGAACTGCAAGGCCTGGGGCAAGACCGCCCAGGTGGCAGGGGACTACCTGCGCAAGGGCAGCAAGGTGGCGGTCGTCGGGCGACTCGAGATCGAGCAATGGACCGACCGCAGCAGCGGCGAGGTGCGCATCAAGACCCTGGTGGTGATCGATCGCCTGGAGCTCTGCGGGGGCAGGAACGGTACGCAGCAGATCGATGGAGCCGCCGACTTGGCTGCCTTCACCGCTGGCCAATCCGCAATTGGTTCCGCGTCTCAGACGGCAACCGCCGCTGCAGTGAACTCCCGCAGTTCGAGCGCGACGACATGGGGCGCACCCACTGGCGCACCCACACCCGCAGCGCCGGCCTGGTCAACCAGCGGCCCCATCAGTGACGAGGAGGTGCCCTTCTGATGACCCATCACACCAACGTCCGCCTCGGCGACAGGGGAAAGAGTCCCCAACTGCCGGCCTTCTGCCGAACGCGCCGGCCGATCACCACCACCGTGCGGGTGAGCACGTTGCAGCAGCTGCTGTGGCTGCTCTGGCTGGTGGTGTTCCTGCAACTGAGCACGATCCTGCTGGTGATCGCCGGGCCAGTGCCGCCGCGACTGTCACCGGCCCCAGCACCCTCTCGCACCTTGATCACCACCGCGGCCGGCTCCATCCCTGTCACACCGCGTCCGGTCCGATGAGCAGAAACGAATCGTCCCTGGTTCCCTTTGACTTCGAAGGCAGCCAGATCCGTGTCTTCACCGACGAGCAGGGCGCCCCCTGGTTTGTCAGCGCCGATGTCTGCAGCGTGCTGGGCATCGGTAATCCCCGTCAGGCAATGAGTCGCCTGGATCAAGACGAGAAGGGTGTCATTTCAACTGACACCCCTGGCGGCGAGCAGTCCATGACCACCATCAGCGAGCCGGGTCTCTACAGCCTGGTGCTGGGCAGCCGCAAGCCCGCAGCCAGGGGGATGAAGGCCAAGGACACGATCCTGCACCTCGCCGCCTGCGGGCTGCAGATCCGCAACCAGCGTGGCGAATGGAAGCTCACCGATACCGGCCGGCCATGGGGCGAGGCACTGCCGTTTTGCCGCGGCACTCACAGCGGCAACCGGATGCTCGGGAACCCCGCCGTTGTTGACGTGCTGCGGGAGCTGTGCTGATGGACGAGCAGACCACCAACCCCAGACCTTGCCTTGGCCGTCCATTGGCCTGGATCACCAGAGCGGATCCCGGCGAACAACTGGATATCGGCCCTGAAATGCGGCGGGGGGAATCATGAGATTGCCGAGGGGCAAGCCAGTGGTGGAACCTGTGCCGGTGGGGGAATGGCTCGATGCTCGTGCCCTTGGGATCACCCTCAAGGTCAGCGAGAGAACGCTGTGCCGTTGGCGCAAGGCCGGCCTGTTCAAGCCTGGGATCCATTGGCGCCGCAAGTTCCCTTCCGCCAATTCACCAGTGCTCTATCACCTAGAGCGATGCAACGAGGCGATGAGCGAAGCGACTGCTCGCTCACCCCACTTGCTGGAAACGGACTGAGATCGGCTGCCAGGTCCAACGCCCCTTTCTCCTGCCTCGGCGGAGGGAGGGGCGTTTTGTGGTCGCCGACGCGGCTGAGGGGCTGAATGAAGCACTCGCTCCCTGGCGCTGAGGCGCCGTTCGTACATCGCTCGTACAACCACCCAAACAGGCCCCCAGGGACCATCCTCGGAGCCTGTCATTCGTACATTTTCCGTACATTGGCCCTTTTTGGCCAAAAAAGAAGGGCCCCGGCATCGCCGAGAACCCTTGGTATGACTGGAATCGGGGCGACAGGATTCGAACCTGCGACCTAGTGCTCCCAAAGCACCCGCGCTACCAAACTGCGCCACGCCCCGTCGGGATGACTGTAGCGGTCGGGTGAGGGGGGAGGGTGAGCCGGCGAGAGGTGAGGCCAACCAGGCTGGAACTGATGCGCGCAGAGGGTGGAAGGGAAGCAGAGGCTGGTTGGTAGTGGGGGGCCTGAGATCGCCTGGATAAGGCTGGGATCGCCTGGACAAGGCTGGGATCGCCCGGACAAAGAGGGACTTGATTACGCAGCAGGCTCCGCAACCGGCCCAGTCAGGTCGTAGAGTGGTACACAGATACCATCCAAGTCATGGGCCGCAATGCCATTCAGTTCCAGAAAGGGCTCTCTGTGCCTGAGTTTCTGCAGCTTTACGGAACGGAGGCCCA
>CALRXC020000044.1:0-32870 GCA_943372025.1 Synechococcus sp. UW140
GGAACCACCCCGATCCATCTCGAACTCGGGCGTGAAACGCAGCAGCGGCAACGATAGTTGGGGGGCAGCCCCCTGCGAAAATAGCGCGATGCCAGGTAAAACTTTCCCCATCATCTGCGATTTCAAGCAGCAGGTGTTGACGCGTAGTCTCGAGGACACGCTCAAAAGCCACCCCTTGAGGTGGCTTTTTTGTGCCTGTAGCCCCGCAATCCTGCCCCGGGGGCATGGTTCGCCATCGCCTGAGGGAGAGGATCTGGGCGATGAATGTGAATGAAGCGATGATTCTTGATAGGCAGCGGATGGGTGTGTTGGTGGACGATCGCGAAGGTTACCGGGCCCACCGGGAACGGAAGCCAAAATCTGCTTTTGTGGTGGGATCTTTCTGGTTGCTTTGGTGCGCCTCTGGCAACGGCACCGTTCCCTAAGGACTCTCTGGCATGCCTATCTGCTTTGGCTGCGCACAGACTGCATTGATCTCAGCGCGGCTTTTGCTTATCACACCCTTCAATCCTTTTTTCCCGCCCTACTGATTGGTCTATCCTTGGCCTCCCGTTGGCTGGGACGCGATCGGGACCTGCTGGATCGGCTCCTGCATCTGATCGGTCAGATCATTCCGATCTCTTCCCAACCTGTCGTAGAGGAAACGCTCACCCGCTTTCTCCGCCAGGGAATGGGAGCAGGCCTGCTCGGTTTTCTGCTCTTGGCCTTCAGCGCCAACAACATCTATCTCTCCCTTCAGCGGGGGGCTGATCGACTTTGGTGGAACCGGCCTATGGACTTTGAAGCCCAGACCGCTCGTCAGGTGGTGTTTCGATTCATCACCCTGAGGCTGAAAGCCTTGCTGTTGCTCTTGTTTGTGGGGCCTCTGATTGTTCTTGATCAATGGATCAGCAATATTAGGTTTATTGGCTTTAGCTTTATTCGGTCTTGGATCGATCCACTCCTCCCAGCATCTTTGCAGAACGCTGTCTCGGTTTCCTTCGGTCTCGATATCTCGATCACCCTGGTCATCGCCATCCTGGTGAGCCTGGCGCTGCTCTGGTGGCTTCCCTCGCGCCGCATTCCCCTGGCTCCCCTTATGCCGGCGGCGGCCCTCGCCGGATCGGGCATCACCCTTCTCAATCTCTTGTTGGGACGAAGCCTCTTCGCCCTCGGTCTCCGCTTTCAGGCCTATGGGGTGGTGGGCTGCATTCTTGTCTTCACTCTATGGATCTGGTTTTTGGGTGCGATCCTTTACTACGGCCATTGCTTTGCCGTTGTGCGCAGTCGCCGCTCGCCCGGGAGGCGATCCACACCCTTGGCCTCCCCCTGACCTTGACCTGCTGGGGGAGGATGGATACACAGCCCATCTCCAGCCCGTCGTGCTGCCATCCCCTCCCCAGATCCGGCCGCTCCGGGCCGGTGTGCTCGCGGTCTGCACCATCGTCGGCGCCTTCGTGATCACCCTCGCGGTGGCTCTGGCCCTAATCCCCTTGGTGGTGGGCCTGGGTGCCCTCGTGCTCTGGCTCGCCGTTGCCTTCATCCTCGGATGGGCAGGCATAGAACTGCTGGCGGCACTGGAACGATGGATTGAGAATGATCCCCGCTTCCAACGATGAACCGTTCCCTCCCGTGGGGTTGGATCCTCCTGGCAGGTCTCCTCCTCTTGATCCCCGGGCCCGCCGGTCGGCTCCTGCTTGACATCCTTGGCGGGCTCACCCTCACCCTGCTGTTGCTGCCCCTGCTTCTGGGTGCGGCGGCTCTAATCGCCTGGCGTCTTCTGAGTCGCCGCCTCGTCACTTGTCCGGCCTGCGGCGCACCCAGCATCGGCATGATCCAATGCCCCTCCTGTGGATCACCCCTGTCAGGCCCCGGCGTTGCTGATCTTGATCGAGATGTGGATGCCAGCTCGGCCACGATCACGGTGGATGCCGTGGCTGTGGATCGACCTCCGGCGGCTGGCCCCGACGGCAGAAGCTGAGTCAATCAGCCGATTCCCCCCAGCCCTTCACGCTCTAGTTCAGCCAGGCGACGCTCGCGCAGGTACAGGAACATCGGAGCCCCAAAGGCGAAGGCGATCGTGACGCAGCTGAGCAGAATCCAGCCAATGCCGCGCACCCGCAGCCTCCGGCTCTCACTCACCATCCAGATCGTGACCGCCGTGGCACCGATCGCCAGGTCCCGCGAGAGGGACTGGGCGGCCGGGTTTCCATTCGCTAGTCGCACGAACAGGCCGATGTCAAAGGCCTGGCCGTAGGTGTGGATGAACTCCAGATTCGCCAGCCAGGGCAGCACCCCCCCGGCAATCGCCAGGGTCAGGTAAACCCAGCTGAGTGGAGTGGGCATCGGCGGCCCGCCGCCCTTGGTCGTCGTTGAATCACCAGCCTCAGCAGGGGCCGGATTGTTCGAGCGGGGTTCAGGGGACATGGAGGGGGATGCCGGATCCATTCACGGCGCGAAGGGTTCCGGTTCGTTGGCCGGTTCCTGGGGATTCCATTGCATCACCTCCTGCTCCACTTGCTCCAGCACCGCCTCGCAGCGATCCGCATAGCGCAGGGCACGCCGATAGAGATCCGCCATGGCCTCCACATCCAGCTCGCTGCTCTGAAGCTCACTGAGCGTGAGATCCAGGGCGGTCCGGGCTTGGCGGAAATTCAGGTCGTCGATGCCATCGCCCGACTCATCCGGCAGTGCAGGAGAAGACGGCAGCTCGTCCTGAGGTTCGGGAGATCCCTTGTCAGCGCGCTGACCTGTGGTTCGGGGGCGGGGCATGGTGGGGTGTGCGGATCGGACAACAGGAAGCTGGGATTCAAGGGGCGGGCGATGGGGGTGGACCCGAGGTCTTCATGGAGCCCCCTCTTGCCCTCGAAGCGTTTGCCCCTGGGGTGCCCCGGGGTTCCAGCGCCTCGATCCGGGCTCGCAGGAACCCATCGGCGAGCTCGATCCTCAGCAACTCCTTCGGGGCCACCGCGTCGATCGAGCGCACCACCGGCCCTCCTTCGCGCCGCACCAAGGCGAACCCTCGGCGCAGCAGCTGATCGGGCGACAGGGCGGCCAGCAGCTGCCTCTGGTGCTGCAGGGAACGTTGCTGTTGGGCGATCCATAACGCGGGATGCAGCCGTTCCAGGCGTTCCTGCTGGCGCCGAAGGGACTCAGCCAGGGTCTGCAGTCTTAGGCGGAGCAACTGCTGCAGGTGATCGCGGCTGTGCCGCAGGGTCTGGGCGGCGCTGCGTCGGTCCGGCAGCAGGGCAACCAGGGCGGCGGTGGGGGTGGCGGCGCGGTAGTCCGCCACCAGATCGGCAATCGTGGTGTCGTCCTCATGGCCGAGCCCGCAGACCACGGGGACAGGAAAGGCGGCCAGGCTGCGGGCCAGGGCTTCTCCATCGAACACGCTGAGGTCTTCGCGGCTGCCGCCCCCCCGGGCCAGCACCAGGGCCTCGATTCCCAGGGTGTTGGTTTGGCTTGCCAGCCGCTTGAGCGTCTCCCGGATTGTTGCCTCCACCGCCCCCTGCACAGGGATGGGCACCACGAGCAGAGCGGTCGCCGGCCAGCGTTCGTGGGCCGTGCGGAGCATGTCGGCCAGGGCCGAACTGGGCACGCTGGTGAGCAGGGCGATGCGGGTGGGGAAGCGGGGGAGGGGGCGTTTGCGTGCGGGCTCGAACAGCCCCTCCGGCTCCAGCAGGACATGCACCCGCTCGAACTGACGCAACACGGCCGTGAGGCTCGGCCTGAGGTCCAGCACCTGCACCGTGAGGGTGGCCCGGGTGATCCAGAAGTTGAGCCTGCCGACCACCACCACCCCATCGCCCTCCTCTGGCACGAAGGCCAGCTGGCGGAGCTGGGAGGCCCAGATCACCGCATTGATCGACGCCTCCCCATCACTCAGGCTGAGCCAAAGATGGCCTTTCTTGAGCTGGGGGCGGCTCACCGTTCCCTCCACCAAAAAGCGGAGGGCGAAGCCCCGTTCCAGCAGGTTGCCGATCGCCCGATTCAGTTCTCCAACCGTGTAATGCGGCAGACCCTTGCCGCTTCGCTCAGGGCTCGGGGAGGGGGCCGCCATGGTCATTCGCTGAGCTGGCGATAGAGCGTCCACCAGTACAGCCCCAGCGGAACCGTGATCAGCAGCACCACCTGACCCAGCGGATGGTCGATTCGGGTGAGGGCGGCCCCGCCAATCAGCGTCACGATGCTCAGCTGGCGGGCACCATCGCGGCGATTGCCGGGGAAGCCGAGGCCGGGGGAGGGCATGGACGGGATCCGGGGGAACACTGGGGGGATCGATCACGCTAGACCCGCGAACTCCAACCGCTTCCTGTAAGGGGTTCGCATCGCTTCCGCTGACCCCGGACCCCTGGGGCCTGCGAGAGAATGGCCGCGCCCGACAAGCAGCCGGTGCCCCTACCGATCCCATCACCCAGCCAGCCCTGGCCCTCCAGGCGGGCCAACGCAGCGCCGACGGGCCCGATCCGGAATTGGAGAGCGGGGATCCTGAAGAGGCGCAGTCCGCTCCGCTTTGGACTCGATCGCTCCCCCGTCTATGCCACCTGAGCGCAGCCCACGCGAGTTGCTCCAGGGCCAGCTGGCAGCGACCCTGCCCCATGCCCCAGCCTTGGTGCTCGTGACCGATCTGGATGGCACCTTGCTGGGGGGCAGCGATCCATGGCGCCGACGCTTCTACAGCTGGCTCCAGGCCGAGCGGCAGCGGGTGCTGCATGTGTTCTGCACCGGTCGCGACCTGGCTTCGGTGGCGCGGCTGCTCCGAGAAGAGCGTGAGCTGGGCCTCGGTTCTCCCCATCTGGTGATCGGGGATGTGGGCAGCACCGTGGCCTGCGGCCATTCCCTCGAACCCCTGCCCCTGGCCACCGATCCGATCGATGCCCGCTGGGCCGGACTGCCGGAGCGTCTGCTGCCCCTGCTGGCCCGCATACCGGGGATCGCGGCCCAGCCGGTGACCGCCGAGCGGCGTCTGGCCTATCTGATCGATCCGGTCGAACTCGATCACGATCAGTTGGCCGAGATCGAGGCCCACGGGGTGGATTGCCTGGTGTCCGATAACCGCTATCTCGATGTGCTGCCAGCCGGGGTGAACAAGGGCTCCACCCTGCTGGATCTGCTCGATTGGCTGGAGGTGGACCATGCCCGCGTTGTGACCGCCGGCGACACCCTCAATGACTTGGCCATGTTCGAAACCGGCCTGCAGAGCGTGATGGTGGGCAATGCCGAAGCGGGTCTGTTGGCGGCCCTGCCCCGCCTGCCCCGCACCTACCGGGCCCACGGCCATGGCTGCGAGGGGATCGTGGAGGGCCTGCGCCATTTCGGTTTCGGCCACCTGTTCGAAGCGCTCTTCTAACCGGCTTCTAATCAGTGGCAGGCGGCCTGCCGCTGGGGGGCTCCCGTTTCAGCCTCGCCTTGGTGAGGGCGGTGGCCACCGCCTGGCGGGGATCCTCCGGCCAGGGGTGCTTGGGGTAGCGGCCCCGTAGCTCCCGACGCACCTCGGCGTAGCCGCTGCTCCAGAAGCCGGCCAGGTCGCGGGTGAGCGCGGCGGGCCTTCCCGCCGGGGAGAGCAGCTGCACCGTGACCGGGAGCCTGCCATCCAGCAGGGTGGGGCTCACAGCGGCGCCGAACATCTCCTGCAGCTTGACCGACAGCACCGGCTCCTCGCCGCCGTAGTCGAGGGCCACCCGCCGACCCGAGGGCACCGCGAGGGTTTCCGGAAACCAGCGTTCCAACTGCTGCCGCTCCGCCCAGTCCAGCTCGCCCCAGAGGGCCTCGATCAGGTCGAGTTGCCGCAGGTCCTGGCGGCTGCGCAGGCCGGCCAGCCGCTCCCCTAGCCAGGCCGCCGGATCGTCCTCCAGGCATTCGAGCCGGCGGTCTGGCCAGGGGGGGCCCAGCCAGTGGTGGGCCAGGCCGAGGCGCTGCTGCAGGGATCGGCTGCGGGGGCACCAGGGCAACGCCGCCAGACCGAGCTGCCGCACTCCCTCCGCCATGGCTGCCCTCACCTCCTCACCTCGCGCTTCGGGCCATGGGGTGCGGGCCAGCACTAGGGCCCCCAGTCGCAGACTGCGCTCACAGCGCACCCGCTCGGCCTGAGGATCCCAGCGGGCCTCCAGGGCTTCCTGCCCTTCCGCCGCCGCCAGCTCCTCCAGATCGCTCCTCTCAAGCCGCACCGCCAGGCGCACCCTGGCCTCGGCCCCCTCCCCATCGGCGATGGCGATGGCCAGGGCTTCGGCATCCGCCAGGGGATCGTCGGGGTGCAGCACCGCTCCGCGCCCGCCACGCATCAGAAAGCGCCCATCGCCCCGGCCGCGGCTCAGGGCGATCCGCTCGGGATAGGCCCAGCCCAGCAGCCGGGCCGCCATGGCCTCCTCCGAAGCGGCGGAGCGCCCCTCGGCGGCTGCGAGCTTCGTGAAACCCGCCGGAGTGGAGGGGCGCGGTTTGGAGGCGGTGGCCCGCGCATCCGTGGCGCCATTCCGGCGCGAGGACGCCAGCACCTTCCGCTTCAGTTCGGCCTGGAGTTTCTGCAGTTCGCGCCGCTGGGAGGAACGTCCGGGGGCCAGGCGATCGGCCGGCTCGCCGGCTCGGGCCCGCAACCAGTCGAGCCGGCGCAGCAGATCACTGCCTGCATCGCGGGGATTGAGCGGATCGCGCTCGCTGAGCAGCACGGCCAGTTCACAGCCCAGTTCAAGGCTGCCGCACGCCTGGGCCCGCAGCAGCAGGTGGGCCAGCCGAGGGGACAGCCCAAGCCCCGCCATCGTGTGGCCCGCCGGCGTGATCCGGCCGCTGCCGTCGAGGGCGCCAAGTTGATCCAGCAGCTCGCGGGCCTCCTGCAGGGACGTTCGGGGGGGCGGATCGATCCAGGGCAGATCCTCCCCGAGGGCATCGCCCCATTCGGCCAGCTGCAGCACGATTGGCAGGGGATCGCACACCAGCAGCTCCGGTGGATCGAAGCCTGGCCGCCGCTGCTCCTCACCCGGTGGCCAGAGCCGCAGGCAGCGGCCCGGTCCCAGCCGGCCGGCCCGGCCGCGGCGCTGTTCGGCGCTGGCCAGGCTGGCAGGGAGGGTCTCCAGCCGGTCGAGGCCGGTGGCGGGATCGAAGCGGTTGCGGCGGCTCAGGCCCGCATCGATCACCAGCGTGACCCCGGCGATCGTGAGCGAGCTTTCGGCGATCGAAGTGGCCAGCACCACCTTGCCGGCCGCTGTGGGGGCCGGGGCAATCGCCTGGGCCTGGTCGGCCAGGGAGAGCTGGCCATGCAGCGGTGTACAGGCCACCTCCCGGCCCCAGGCCGTGGCCTCGATCGCCCGCTGGGCGTCGCCGATCTCCCGTTGGCCTGGCAGAAACACCAGCACCGTTTCCGCTGGGCTGCGCTCCTCCAGCCAGTGGCTCTCGAGGGCCCGCACCACCTGCTGCTCGAGCCGTTCCCGCTCCCGCGGCCGCTGGTGTTCCACCGTCACCGGAAAGCTGCGCCCCGGGCTGGTGATCACGCTGGCCCCATCCAGCCCGGCCGCCAGGGGTTCGAGGTCGAGGGTGGCGGACATCACCAGGAGGCGCAGCTCCGGCCGGAGCAGGCTGCGGGCCTGGCGCACCAGGGCCAGGGCGAGGTCCGCCTCGGCGCCCCGTTCGTGGAATTCGTCGAAGATCACGCAGGCCACCCCCTCTAGGGCGGGATCGGCCTGCAGGCGCCTCAGGAACAGGCCTCCGGTGAGGACCTCGAGGCGAGTGCGACTCGAGGTGCGTCGCTCCAGGCGCACGCTATAGCCCACCCTTTCTCCCACCGCCTCGCCCAGACCGGCTGCGAGTCGCTCGGCGGCGGCCCGGGTCGCCAGACGGCGGGGTTCGATCAGCAGGATGCTCCCTTCGTCTCCGAAGGCCGTTAGTAGCTCAAGGGGCACCCGGGTGGTCTTGCCGGCGCCCGGGGGGGCCTGCAGCACCAACGTGGTCCCAGGGGCGAGGGACCTGCGGATGGCCTCCAGCTGGTCGTCGATGGGTAGGCGATCGGCCAGGGCCCAGGGGTTCAACGCACGTGACGGATGCCGTCGACGGGATGGTAATCCTCGCCGGTGGTTTCCTCGTAGACGATCGCCGGCAGGCCGGTTTCGAACATCGTCTGCAGGGCCTCCTTGAGATAGGGGTTCCAGCCCCCAGTGCTGACCGTGCCATGGCGAACGGTCCAGTCCCAGGTGCCCTGAAGGTCACGAGGAATCCTGCCTTCGCGGTCGCGGCGGGCCACCAGATCCTGGGATTCGACGATGCCCACCAGGATCGGATCCTTGCCGTAGGAGGGGGTGATGCTCAGCTCCAGACGCACTGGGTCATCCTTCACCAGTTTCAGCCGAAAACGGGGCGGCAGCTTCAGGCCCCCAAGCACGGCCGCCACGATTCTCGTCCTCTGGTCCACCATCAGCCTCCGCCGGAAATCTGGGTCACGGTTCCGAGCCTATTCAGTGGCCGGTCAGCCCCGTTCTCCCGGGGATCGGATTCCAGGCCTACGGAGGGGACTCAGGCTGGGTCGCCGGGAAAGGGGGTGGGTTCGTTATCGCCGCTGAAGCGAACAGTGAGGAGATCCTCCCGGGTGAGTTGGCCATCGGCATCAAGGAGTTCGGGGTGGATGGTCAGCCGACCAGTGCGATCGTCCCGATTATCCCTAGAGGCGACGGTTGGAGGTCGCTCCAAAGGGCCCGACGCGGCCTTGAAACCTCGGGACATGATCCGGAACGCCTGCCAGAGCAGCGCCAAGAAGCAGAGGCCGTAAAAAAATGGAAATAGATCGGCCAGGAGAGCGGGCATGGTCTCGAGAAGCCCCCGAATGCCGTGGATTCACCCATCATCGCTCCTTTGCGGCGGAGCCCGTAGTGGCCAGCATCCAGGCCCAAAGGGTGGTGCAGGCAGCGCCGAAGGCGAGAAAGGCAAGAAGCAGACGGCTGGTGTCCATGACTCGATAAAAAACTTCACACATCATAAGGGGTGCGGGCGGTTTGCCTCCCTTCTCATGCCGCGATGTTCTGCTTAACGTTTTCATTCCCTGTTTCCAGTCGCCCCGCGTGACCTGTCAGAACCGCGTCCTTCTTTCCGGAGCCTCCGGCCTCGCGGTGCTGGGGCTGGCTGGGCTTGCCAGCCTTCCGGTCTCGGTCGCTGCCCAGGGGGCGGCAACCACCCTCTCTCGGCAGTCCTTCGTGGCAGCGGCGGTCCGCCGGACCGGCCCGGCGGTGGTCACGATCGACACGGAGCGCACCGTGGCCATGGCCCGCACCGCCGGGGGCCCACTCAATGACCCACTCTTCCGGCAGTTCTTTGGACTGCCGCCCAACGCTTCGATGGCTCCCTCGCAGCGCACGGAGCGCAGCCAGGGCAGTGGGGTGATCTTCAAGGCTGACGGCCTGGTGCTCACCAATGCGCACGTGGTGGAGGGAACCGATCGGCTCACCGTGGGGCTGCAAGGCGGGCAGCGTGTCGAGGGTCGGGTGGTGGGTGCAGATCCGGTCACCGATCTGGCGGTGGTGCGACTGGTGGGACAGGGACCGTGGCCGGTGGCACCGCTCGGCAATTCCGACGCTCTTCAGGTGGGCGACTGGGCCATCGCGGTGGGCAATCCCTTCGGCCTGGATCACACCGTGACCCTGGGCATTGTGAGCAGCCTCAATCGCAACGCCAACAAGCTGGGGATCACAGACAAACGCCTCGACCTGATCCAGACCGACGCAGCCATCAACCCCGGCAATTCCGGTGGGCCACTCCTCAATGCCGATGGGGAGGTGGTGGGCATCAACGCCTTGGTGAGAACTGGTCCGGGAGCCGGTCTCGGGTTCGCGATCCCGATCAACAGGGCCCGGGGAATCGTGGCCCAACTGCTGGCCACGGGACGGGCAAGTCATCCGGTGATCGGCGTTGGACTCGACAACCTGGCCCAGCCCAATCGGCTCGGCTTGAGATCTGGCGTGCAGGTGGCCTCGGTCAAGCCGGGCGGGCCGGCCGCCCGGGCCGGAGTGCAGGTGGGCGATGTGATCGTGGCTGTGCGGGGCCGTCTAGTGGCAACCCCAGCCCAGATGATTGCCTCGGTGGAGGGTGCTGTGGTGGGTGAACCCATGGCCGTGCGGATCAACCGCAATGGCACGGACTTATTGCTCAGTGTGGTGCCGGCCGAGATGGGGCGCCCGGCTAGGCGTTGAGCGCAGTCTTCTCGCGGTTTAGATTCATCTCAGTTCAGCCATCTCCAGCTTCCATGCCATCGGGGCCTGGAGTCGGGCCGTCGGAGCCGATCGTGTCCAGGCCGAGTTCGGTGGGTACCCGGGCCGGGCTCCCTAGCTGTTGACGCATTACCCACTGGGTGGCGGCCTTTTGGTTGTGCCAGGCCTGGAGCAACTGTTTGGCAAGACCACGCAGGGCCTGGGGGTCGGCGGTGGCGTCGATCGCCCGGTTCATCCGTTCCAACTCGAATTTCTGGCCGAGGGTGAGGGCAAGAGGTTCGGACATGGCGAGCGGCGCGAGGGGTCGTTCGTGCTCGACAAAGCTACGAACTGTTTCGAGATCTCGCGTATCCGATGCAACAGGGCTAGGTGGCTTGTGAGGAAATCCCAGCTTGTCATGAAATCCTGGCTTGTCAGCGCAGGCCAGTCAGTCCCCGCGCCTGCTCAACTCGGGAACCGCGCAAGCTGATCGTCCGGCCGTCGGACCGCGACCGCAGATGGGGCGTTCCGCAGTCGCCAAGGGGGGGCGGAGCTTCTGGCAGCGCAGGGAACCGGTGGCGTGTCCCCTTCCCCTGCCGGGTTTGCCCGCACAGGCGACGGATCCCAACATAGGGCTCTTGTTCAGGCCGCTTTGCCCCTGCTGCGCCGGGGCGAAGGACTGTTGTGTGGGGTCTCGCCCTCGCCCGCCCCCTCCGGATCAGGAGCCCCACGGCGGGAGCCCTTGCGCTGCTGCTGCTTGCTGCGGTTGGCCTCCCGTTTGTCGAGCCGCCGCTGCTCCTCCCGGCCGGCTTCGGCCTCCCCCGCCTCCTCCCGCTTCTTCTCCTGGTAGTAGGCGTAGTCGCCGCGGTAGAGCACCAACTCTCCATCACGGAGCTCCACGATTCGGTTCGCCACGCGGGAGATGAAGTAACGGTCGTGGGACACGAGCAGGGCGGCGCCGTCGTAGGACATCAGGGCGTCCTCAAGCATCTGCTTGGCCGGGATGTCCAGGTGGTTGGTGGGCTCATCCAGCACGAGCAGGTTGCAGGGGGTGAGCAGCATCAGGGCCAGAGCCAGGCGGGCCTTTTCCCCCCCGGACAACTTGCCCACCTCCTTGAACACGGTGTCGTTACTGAAGCCGAAGTTGCCCAGCAGGCTGCGCACCTGGGTCTGGGTCCAGTCGGGCACCGCCTCGAAGAGGGTGTCGATCACCCGGCGGGAGAGGTCGAGGGCTTCGGCCTGGTTCTGCTCGAAGTAGCCGGCCACCACGTGGTGTTCGCCCAGCCCCGCATGGCCCTCCTCCGGCTGCTCCAACCCCATCACCAGTCGCAGCAGGGTGGATTTCCCGGCTCCGTTCGGCCCCACAAAGGCGATGCGATCGCCGCGCTCCACCTCCAGGCTGGCCCCAAGAAACAGGATTCGCTCCCCATAGCTGTGGGTGAGGTTGTCGATCGTGGCCACCTGTCGGCCCGAGCGGGGCGCCGGAGGGAACTGGAACCGGGGGCCGCTCACACCCTCCACGGGCGCCTCGATCCGCTCCACCTTGTCGAGGAGCTTCTCGCGGCTCTTCGCCTGGGTGCTGCGGGTGGCACTCGCCCGGAAGCGGTCGATGTAGGCCTGCTGGCTGGCCAGTTCCTTCTGCTGACGCTCGAAGGCGGCCTGGCCGGCCTCCCGTTCGAGAGCCTTCTGTTCCAGGTGCTGGCTGTAGTTGCCCAGGTAGCTGCGGGAGAGGCCCCGCTCGGTTTCCACGATCTGGTTGCAGACCCGATCCAGGAAGGCCCGGTCGTGGCTGATCACCACCAGCGGCACGGTTTGGCCGATCAGGTAGTCCTCCAGCCACTGGATCGTCTCCACATCCAGATGGTTGGTGGGTTCGTCGAGCAGCAGCAGATCGGGTTCCTGCAGCAGGATCTTGCCCAGGGCAATGCGCATCTGCCAACCACCGGAATAGTCGCCAACCCGGAACTCCGCCCCTTCGGGCGTGAAGCCGATCGTGGGCAGCAGCTTGTCGATGCGGGCGTCGAGTTCGTAGCCGTGCAAGGCCTCGAAGCGGCTCTGAAGATTGCCCAGTTCCTGGATCAATCGGTTCAGCAGGTCGGGATCGGCCGCGGCCGCCTCCGTGGCCATCGCCTCCTCCACCTCGCTCTGACGGTTGAGCACTTCGGCGGCCTCGCCGAAGGCCTGGAAGAGTTCCTGTCGCACGGTGCGGCGTGGGTCCACATCGAATTCCTGTTGCAGATAAACGATGCGGGGCACCCCCTGCTTCACCACCTGGCCGCTGCTGGGTTCCTCCAGGCCAGCGATGATCCGCATCTGGGTGGACTTGCCGGCCCCGTTCACCCCCACCAGGCCGATGCGGTCGCCGGCCTTCACCTCCCAGGTGACATCGCGCAGCACCTCACCCGTGGGGTAGATCTTGCCGATCCTTTCAAGGCGCAGCACTGCGGCGATGGGGCGATGACACTGCATCATCTCCCGTCGCGGCCCTTGGACCGTTCGGGCAGACTGCAGGAATCCTCACTGCCTCCGAACGCCATGATTCGACGGCTCGAGCAGGTGGCAGCCCTAGTGGTGGCGGCGGGCCTGGCCCTGGTGAGTTACTGGCTGTTCTTCAGCTGGGCCCGGGGGGGCGGTGCGGAGCATCGGTTGCCGGCCCGCCGCACCGGCATGGTGGGCATGCCAGCCGCCCACTCAGCCGTGGCGGCGTCGGGGAAGCGCCGGTTTACAGGGCCGCTGCACGCCCGGACCGATGGGTTCAGAGACCGCCGCGGGCCTTGAGCAGCCACTGCTTGGTGGCGCCATCGTCCAAGCCGGCGAGGTGCTCCCTAACGTCGTTGGTGCTGACGCTCAGACCCTGTTCGGCGCCGATGGCGACGATCCTCGCCAGGGCCCCGCTGGGGTCCTGGAGGGCCTGGCGGAACAGCGACTGAGTGAGGTCGGTGTCCTGGCTGATGCGGCCGTAGAGCTCGGCTGCTTGCCGGCTGCTCGGGGAGGGGTTGGTCTCCGCGCTCATCTCAGGGAATCGGTTGAACTGACCCTAGATCGTTCAGCGGAGCCGGTCGAGATGGCGGCGTTCAGGCGGCGTTGCTGTGGCCGTCGTCTTCCATGCCGCTAGCGGAGGCATCCTCCATGGTGCGGGCATCCAGGCAGAGCACCTTGCGCAACTGGGCGTAGTTGGCGGCGAGGGCCTGGCGACCCTCCTGTTGGGCGCCGTACTCGGCCCGTTGCAGCACGTGGTGGAGATGGGTGAGCAGATAGGTGCTGATCACTGCGGAGACCAACACGTCACTGGCGTCGGCGGCGGAGCGGCGATGTTGGCTGGCTGCCGCTGCGGTGCCAACGCCGCGGCTGCGGCCCGGCCGCGGCGTTGCGGCAGTGGAGGGGAGCTGGGGTTCGACGACGGGGGGCGGGGTCTGCCTGGTTATGGCCATGGTTCGGTCGGGCCGTGGGGTCGGAGAGGGGAATGATCCAGGAGGCATGGATCCCCGGGATGGGGATCCGCTCCACATGCCTACGGTTGGATACTACCCCTGGATACTACCCTTGCCAGCCTCAGTACACTTTTTTGTAACCCGCTGGCTTCCTGGGTCGTGCCCACCCGTCAGACCTCTTCAAGTGGCCGGCCCAAGTCACCCCGGATTCAGGTGGTGATGCCCGAAGACCTGTGCCAGCGCCTCGCCCTGTTGGCCGAGGACGAATCCCGCACCGTGAGCAACATGGCCAAGGTGCTCATTCAGCAGGGCGTGGAGCGCTTAGAACTGCTGCGCCTGCAGAATGGCGCGTCTGCGGCAGCCCCAGGCGAAGGAGCCAGCCCGGCGCCCCCCTCCCCATTCCCCATTCCTGCGTCCAGCCCCCCCAGCCCTGGCCTGCCAGCTCCCGCAGCAACCCATCCCGCAGCCCTCGCTCCACCGCCAACGGCTTCAGTGCCGATCGTTCCACCTGCGACCGTTGCACCGCCGGCCACGGCGCCTTCAGCACCACCACCGCCAGCCGCCCGGTCCGAAGTGGAGGGTTCCGGATCGGGCCCGGTTCCGGGCTCCGATGCCGCCGCCGATCGCTTCCGGGCCGAACTGGAGCGCCATGAAGCCCAGGGACCCCGTCGCCTGCGGGGCGTGCCCCGCCGCCTGAGGTTGCGCCCCCCCGGGGGGTGAGCTGCGCCGCAGGCGCTGGGCAGCCAGCCGCGATTACAGCAGCCTCTCGGGGGTTGATGACTCCGGTCGATGGCCGCGATGCTCCTGCGGATGCGGGGGACCGATCAGGCGCCGCTGGCTTTCCTGGATCGACGGCTACCGGAAGTTCCACTGCTAGCTCCACTGCGCGCTCCCCCGGGCGGCGCGACCCGCACGCCCAGCACCGCAGCCTGCCGCGCCCCGGTGACCGAGGGCAGGGAACCCGGATGGCCGCGGTGGTGCCACCAGGCCAGCAGGGCGAAGGCCAGGGCCTCCCGCTGGCAATCGGCGATGCCTAGCTCCTGCAGGGGCCTCACCGCCAGACCGAGGCTGCGGCGGCGAAGTTGCTCCATCAGCACGCTGTTGCGGCAGCCGCCACCGGACACCAGCACCTCCAAGGGCCGTGGCTGGAGGGTGAGATCCGCCGCCACCGCCGCCGCCGCGAAGGCGGTGAGGGTGGCGAGGGCATCGGCGGCGAGGCGGTCGTCCGGGGTGAGGGCGGCCAACTCCCGCAGGCGCCGCTCCAGATCCGGACCCCCGAAGCTTTCCCGCCCCGTGGACTTGGGGGGGGCCTGCCGGAAGTAAGGCTCTTGGAGCCATCGGGCGATCAGCGTCTCGTGGATTGTTCCCTGCCGGGCCCAGGCGCCGTCGGCATCGAAGCTGAGGCGGCCGCCGCTGAACTGGCTCACGGCCAGATCCAGCAGGGTGTTGGCCGGGCCGCAATCCCAGCCGCGCACCGGCGCGTTCCGATCCGGGCCGCTGGCCGGTGGCAGCAGGGTGAGGTTGGCGATGCCCCCCAAGTTGAGCACCGCCCGCCAGCCACCGATCCCGCCCAGCAGGGCCGCATCGGTGGCCGGCACCAGGGGAGCCCCCTGGCCGCCGAGGGCGAGGTCGGCGCTGCGGAAATCGAAGACCACCGGCGTGGCGAGCAGCTCAGCGAGCAGGGGCGCCTGCAGCAGCTGCCAGCTCGCTCCCTGTCTGCCCGCGGCGGGGGGGCGGTGCCAAACGGTCTGGCCGTGGCAGCCCACCAGTTCCGCCTGCCCGTGGGGATCGCAGGCCCGGGCGGCCTCGGCCTGTTGTTCGGTGAGGGCCTCGGCCAGCTCGAGAATCTCGGCGGATGCCAGAGGATCTCCCTGGCCCAGGGCCACCAGGCGGCGGCGCAGGTCGGGTGGATAGGCGGTGGCCCCGCTGGCGAGGAGGCGCCAGCGGGGACGGTGGGGCGCACCGTTGAGCTCGGCCAGCACGGCGTCGACCCCGTCGGCACTGGTGCCGCTCATCAGACCGAGAACCCGCATCCTCAGCCGCTGGGGAGGGCTTCGAGGGCCTCGCAGCTGCCCATCACCACCAGGAGTTCGCCGGCTGCCAGGGTGTATGACGCCGGGGGGTTGAAGGTGAGCCTGTTGGCAGGACCGGCCGCCAGCACGGTGACGCTGCAGTTGCGGCGGAGGTTGAGATCCCGCAGAGACCGGCCCACGAAACTGCTGGGCACGGTGATTTCCTCGATGCTGTTGCGGTCGTCGAGGCGCAGCCGCTCCAGGAGGTTGGGTCTCGCCAGTTCGCGACCGAGGCGCAGGCCCTGCATGCGCGAGGGAAACACCACCCGGTCGGCTCCGACCCGCTGCAACATTTTTTCGTGCAGGTCGCTGGTGGCCCTGGCGATCACCTGGCGCACCCGGCTGCCCTGGCTGTCCTTCACGATCAGGGTGGCGGTGATGCTGGCCTCAAGGGGTTCGCTGATCGCGACCACCACCGTGTCCACGTCGAGGGCACCGGAGGCCCTGAGGGCCTCTTCATCCGTGCAGTCCACCACCCGGGCCTCCAGGGCAGGATCCAGTTGCCGGAGTTCATCGATGGCCCGCTGGTTGCTGTCGATGGCCAGGACCTCCGCCCCGGCCCGCAGTAACTCGCTACACACCGCTCCACCGAAGCGCCCCACCCCGATCACCGCGTAGCTGCCAAGGCGCTCCTGGGGTTTCCAGGGCCACCAGGCATTCACAGGGCCTTCCATGGCGATGTTGGCGAGTGGATCAGCGGTTGGGCTGGGGTGTGGTGCGCAGGTAGGGGCGGATCTCGGTGATGCCCTTGGGGAACTTGGCGCGGGCGTCCTCGGTGGAGATCGAGGGCACCACCACACAGTCCTGGCCGTCCTTCCAGTTCACCGGAGTGGCCACGGAGTGGTGGTCGGTGAGCTGCAGCGAGTCGATGACGCGCAGGATTTCATCAAAGTTGCGGCCGGTGCTGGCGGGATAGGTGATCTGAAGCCGCAGTTTCTTGTTGGGGTCGATGATGAACACCGAACGCACCGTGAGGTTGTTGAGGGCGTTGGGGTGGATCATGCCGTAGAGATCGCTCACCTTTTTATCGGCGTCGGCGAGGATCGGATAATCCACCGTGGTGTTTTGGATTTCGTTGATGTCACAAATCCAGCCCTTGTGGCTCTCAGCCGAATCCACGCTCAGGGCGATGGTTTTGACATTGCGCTTCTCCCACTCGGGGCGCAGGCGGGCCACCTCGCCGAGCTCGGTGGTGCAGACGGGCGTGTAGTCGGCGGGGTGCGAGAAGAGCACCACCCAGTGATCGGCCCCGAAGTCGTAGAGATTGATGGGGCCGAGCTGGGAATCCTGGGTGAAATCGGGGACGGTGTCGCCGAGTTGCAGCGCCATGGCAAGAATGGATCAACGGATTGATGTTGGCACAGGCCCCCTCGGGCTGGCGGCGGCGGTCCCGCCCGAGCTCCTCTCCGCCGGGGCGGCCGGGTCGACATCGGAGGCGGGCCAGTGGCTCAGATGGCGGCGCAGGTTCTGCAGGCCCAGATCCGCTGTGGCGGAGATGAACAGCATCCCCGGCAGCAAGGCCTGGGCCCGATCCAGCTCGCCGGCGGGGCAGCGGTCGATCTGGTTGCCGATCACCAGGCGCGGCCGGCTCGCTCCGAGCCGATCGAGCAGGCCGTTCACGCTCTCCAGCTGCTCCGGCCAGGCCGGATCGCTGAGGTCCACCACCAGCAGGAGGCCGTCGGCCTCTAGGGCCTCCTCCAGGGTGGAACGGAAGGCCTCCACCAGCTGGGGCGGCAGGTCTTCGATGAAGCCCACCGTGTCGGTGAGCAGCAGGGGAAGCTCCGGGCCGGATGTGTCGTCACCGAAACCGTGGGGTGTGCGCCCTCTGGCGGCCCCTTCGTCTGGATCGTCGTCGGCTGGGAAGGACCCGTCGTTCGAGCCACCCAGGCGTACCCGCCGGGTGGTGGGGTCGAGGGTGGCGAAGAGCCGGTTCTCCGCCAGCACCCCTTCGCCCGCCCTGGCGCCGCTGAGGGCATTGAGCAGGGAGCTTTTGCCGGCGTTGGTGTAGCCCACGAGGGCCAGGCGCCGCTGGCCGCGGCGGCCCTGGCGCAGCCGGGCCCGGTGTTCGCCGAGCTCGCGCACGTCGCGCTGGAGCCTTTCGATGCGCCGGGCGATGGCACGGCGATCCTTCTCGAGCTGGGTTTCGCCGGGCCCGCGGGTGCCGATGCCGCCCCCCTGCCGCGAGAGGCTCAGGCCGCGGCCGCTGAGGCGGGGTAGGCGGTAGCGCAGCTGGGCCAGTTCCACCTGCAGCCGTCCGGCGGCGCTGGCGGCCCGCTGGGCAAAGATGTCGAGGATCAGTTCGCTGCGGTCGCTCACGGGCAGATCGACGATCCGCTCCAGGTTGCGGGCCTGAACCGGCGTGAGTTCGCGGTCGGTGACCACCAGGGAGGCTCCAAGGCGGCGTGCCTCGAGGGCGGCCTCCCGCAGCTTCCCTTCGCCCCACAGGGTGGGGGCTGCGCCACTGGAGCGGCGCTGGCCGACCACCCCCACCGGCTCGCCGCCGGCGCTGCGCACCAGCCCCTCGAGCTCGGCGAGGCGACGACCATCCCGGCCCGCTTCGCCGCTGATGAGCACCAGCAGGAGCACCCGCTCGGCTCGGCCGGGGGCTGTGCTCTCCCCTGCCTGGTGGGGAGTGGCGGCGGCCGCGTCTCCATGGAGCCCGCAGGCGCCCTGGCGGGATGGTGTCGCCGGACCGGAATCGCTCAGGAGGGCAGGATCCAGGCTGCAGAGCGCAGCTAGCTCCCCCTCCAGCTCCTGATGCCAGGCCTCCTCTCCGGTGGGCTGCGGCGTGAGCAGGGAGGCCGGCCAGTGTCCCCCCGCCGCCGCCTGGCGGGAAAAACGCAGCCAGAGCCGGGGGGCCAGATCCAGCCCCACCACGGCTTCGCGGGCCCCCGGTCGGAGCGGGGGCTGGCGGGTCGTGCCGGCACAGGTCATCAGACGCAGGTCGCTTCCTTGGCGGCGGCTGGATCCGGGAAGTTTCTCGAGCAGGCGGCCCGAGGCCTCCAGATCCCCGATCCACAGCAGGCGGCAGAGTCCCCGGCCGTCCACCACCAGGGTGAGGGGTTCTTCGAGTTGTTCCGCCTCCGACGCCAGGCGCTGCAGGGTGAGAAGGTCGGCCACCGCATCGGCGGGATGGCGGCGGTGGCAGATCTGATCGAGCCGGCGCCGCTCAGCCGGCCGGAGGCCCGCCGTTCTGCCGGCTACCACAGCCTGTTTCATGCCGCACCGGCCGCGTGGGGGGTCATGGGCTCAGGGCCGCCAGCCAGCCGGCGGCCGCCTTGACCTGGAGGGAAAGCCTCGGCAGCCGGGCGAGATAGGCCAGGCGGCGCACCTGGAAGGCTGCCGGCCCGGCCAGGGTGAGGCCGGCTCCGGTGACGGCCGCCTCCCCCTTGCCCAGGCTCAGCATTTCGCCGAGGTCGTTCCAGCGAAACTCCTGCAGGGGCTCTCCCCGCAGCGAACGGAGCAGGTTGGCCGCTACCAATGGTGCCTGCTGGAAGGCCACCTGGGCGGTGGTCGGCAGGGACGCATTCGGGGTGGGATCGGCCTGGGGAACGGCGGCGAGATCGCCGACCACGAAGACGGAATCGTGGCCCCGCAGCCGCAGATCCGGCCCACAGGGCAGCCGGCCGCGAGCATCGGCGCTCACCTCTGGACTGATCCGGGGGGGGCGACAGCGCTGCCCGGCGGTCCAGATCACCCCCTGCACGGGCACCAGCTCCTGCGCCCCCTCGGGCATCCGTCGCACCAACAGCCGGTCGCTGCCCACCTCCACCACCTGGGTGCGGGTGCGGACCCGCACATCGCGGCGTTGCAGGCTGAGCTGGGCCTGCTCACGGTTGAAGGAGCGGGAGCTGGGCAGGAGGGTGTCGCCCTGTTCGATCAGCTCCACCACCGCCTTTCCCGCCGTCAGGTCGGCGAGTTTGCAGGCCAGTTCCACCCCGCTCGGGCCGCCCCCCACCACCGCGAGGCGCTGCAGGGGACGGCCCGAGCCGGCCAGGTGGTGCACCAGATCCTGCAGCCGTTGCACATCGGCGATGCTCCGGAAGCTGAGGCTGTGGCTGTCCGCCCCGGGGATGCCGAACGTGTCGGTGCTTGCCCCAGTGGCCAGCACCAGGCGCTGCCAGGGAATGCGCCGCCCCGCCTCGGTGTGGAGGCAACGGGCCGTCAGGTCGACCCGCAGCACCCGGTCCTGCAGCCAGGCCACCCCCCGGCCGGCGAGCAGGCTGTCGTAGCGGGGGGCGATTTCCCAGCTCCGCAGTTCACCGCTGAGCAGTTCGTAGAGGAGCGGCAGGAAGAGAAAATGGTCCTGGGGCTCCACCAGCAGCACCGGTGGGTGGTGACGTTCGGCTGCCAGGGCCAGGGCGGTGTACAAACCTCCGAAGCCGCCGCCCACGATGACCACCCCAGCGGCCACGGCCGGATCGGCTTCCGCTAGCTCGGCCGGACGGCTCGGACGCGCCCAACCGGAGCCGGGGCCGGCGACGGATCCATTGGTGCCGCCAGGAGCGCCGTCGGCAGGAGTGGGGCCAAGGGAATCCATGGGTGGAACCCTACCCAGGGTTAGCCCCCAAGGGTGATGATGGGAGTTATGACGGCTCTCGTATCCACGGGTAGGTCCCCCATCAACGCCTCAGCTTCATCAGGGTTCGACGCCGTCGCGCCCGTGGCTGGCGCAGCACCGCCACACTCCCTGTCTTCCACCCCCGATCCGGGCGGTGCCGATGCGGGGCTGGCGGTTGTGGCCGGAGCCGCTGCTTCCCTGTCCCCTGATGGGCGCGGTGGGGTGGTGGACTCGGCCGCAAGCTCTGCGCAGCTTGAGGCTCTCGATGCTCCAGCCCGGCTGGACTGGGCCTACCGGACCTTCGGTTCGGGCCTGGTCCTCACCACCAGCTTCGGCATCCAGTCGGCCGTGCTGCTGCACATGGTGCGTGAGCTCGCCCAGCGCAGCGGCGACCAGATTCCGGTGATCTGGGTGGACACGGGCTACCTCCCGCCCGAGACCTATCGCTATGCCGAGCAACTGCAGAAGCTGCTCGGCTTCGACCTGCGGGCGGTGCAGGCCTCGATGAGTTCAGCCCGGATGGAGGCCCTGCACGGGCGGCTGTGGGAGAGCGGCACCTTGGAGGATCTTGAGCTTTACAACCGCCTGCGCAAGGTGGAACCCCTCGACCGGGCCTTCCAGGATTTGGGCGTCAGCTGCTGGGCCAGCGGCGTGCGCGGCAGCCAGACCGACCACCGCCGCGACATGGCCCCCCTCCAGGCGGTGCGGGGCCTGTGGTCGCTGCGGCCGCTGCTCAGCTGGAGCCGCAAGGATGTGTTCTATTACATGGAGCAGCACGGCCTGCCTCAGCATCCGCTGTTCGAGCAGGGCTATTCCACCGTGGGCGACTGGCACACCAGCGCCCCCGACGATGGCACCACCAATGGCCGGGCCACCCGCTTTGCAGGGCTCAAGCAGGAGTGCGGCATCCATCTGCCCGGGCTGATGGGTGAGGGCATCTGAGGTTCAGGGGGAGCCGCCGGCGTCAGAGGCGCGCTGGCTGCTGATCGGCAATAGTCGCTGGCATTGGGCCGTCCCGCCGCTTGCCGCCGATGGCCCCCTGCGGGTGTGGCATGACCTGCCCTGGCACGGCGACCGATCAGAACGGGAGGGGGTGGGCAGCGGAGCGCTGCTGCCGCCAGCCGCGACCGGGGCCGCTGACGAGGGCGGCATTCCTCCCGGTATTGCATCCGCTCTTCTGCTCGGCTGGGCGGCCGTAGGGCCGGTGCCGGCGGATCTGGTTCTTCCGCCCGAGGCCAGGCTCCAGCTTGCTGAGGTGCCCCTGCAGGCGGCCCCACCCTGGCTGGGGATCGATCGGGCCCTGGCGGGCTGGTGGGGTTGGCGGCTGGTGGCCGCGCCGGTGCTGGTGGCCGACGCCGGCACGGTGTTGAGTTTCACCCGGGTGGACCGGGAGGGTCGGTTCGCCGGCGGACGCCTCCTGGCCGGTGCGGCCCTGCAGCTGCGGGTGATGGCCGGGGGAACGGCCCACCTGCCCGCCCTCGATGCACCTGCCGTTCCGGTGGATCCAGCACCGGCCGCCTGGCCCCACGACACCGCCGGCGCCATGCGCTCAGGGGTGCTGCGGGGCCTGGCGGCGGCGATCGCGGCGGCGATACAGGAGACGCGGCGGGAGGAGCCGGACTGTCGGCTGCTGCTCACCGGTGGGGATGGCGCCGCCCTAGCCGCCCTGCTGGAGCCTGCCCTAGCGGTAGAGCAGCGACCCCACCTCTGCCTGGAGGCCCTGGCAGCGCTGCGGCCCGCCCGCGATCAGCCCAGCCCGAGGTCGCTGAGGATCTGATCGGCCATGGTTTCGGCCTTGACCTTCTCGTACACGAGCTCGAGTTTGCCCTCGGCGTCGACCACAAAGGTCTGGCGGAACATGCCCATGGACTGCTTGCCCATGAACGTCTTGAGGCCGTAGCTGTGGTACGACGTGGCTACCGGGCAGGGTTCGGCGTCGGTGAGCAAGGTGAAGGGCAGAGTGTATTTGGCGATGAACTTGCCGTGACTAGACGCATTGTCCTTGCTGATACCCAGCACCCGGATGCCCTGGCTTTCCAGGTCGCTCCAGCGGTCGCGGAAGTTGCAGGCCTCCTTGGTGCAGCCAGGCGTGTCATCCTTCGGATAGAAGTAGATCACCACCCGCTGGCCCCGCAGCGATGAGAGGGTCAGCAGCTTGCCGTCCTGGTCGGGCAGGGTGAAGTCGGGGGCGGCATCGCCGATCGCAAGGCCCATGGCTCCATGACTTTCAGGGAAGCCGAGCTTAGGTGGAGCTCAGGGTGCCGATGGGGGCCGGATCGTGTCCCTGGGGGAGGGGAGGCCCGCAGGGCGGCAGATCGACTGGTCGCGAGCTTGTCGGCGCTCACGATGGGAGAGCGTGATCGGTGGTGCGACCTCAGTCCTCGGCTGCCATGGGTGGTTGGCCGACGCGGGGCTGCCGTTGGCTGGGTTCACCCAGGAGATCGCCGCGCCGCTCGAGGCCCCCTCCATGCCTGAGTCCTTTGCTGGCAGCCCCCTCCACCGCCGTGCCGCCGCGCTCTCCTGCCGCCCAGCTGCTGGCCTGGTGCCAGGGCGCTGGTGGCCCCCTTCCCGCCACCACTGCTCAAATCAGGCCTTCCGCTCCCTAAGCCTGCGGGGGGTGGCCCTTAAAGCGCTGGCCGGCGCCGGGCTCTCCAACTGGCTGCAGAGCAACCGATGGCCCATCGGCTGGGGCAGGACGATCCCGAGCTGCCCGCGAAACAGGCCTTCCAGATCTGAAGCGCGTTGAGCGTCCAGTCCCTCCTCCAGTTGCCGCCGATAGGTCGCCCCGGCCCCAAACCAGCGCTGCAGTAGCGCCGCATCGAGGCGCAGTTCCAGGGTCTCCTCCCAGGCGTTCTCGCTGACCTGCCAGCCCAGCTGTTCCAAATCCTGACGCACTGCGGCGCTCCGCTCAACCCCTGCGCTTTCTTCTCCCCTCCCCACCGCTCCGCCAAGCCAGGCCTGCTCCAGGGGAACCGCCGCCTCCAGTAGCCGGCGGGCCGGTTCAGGTGGCTGGGCCTGGCGCCCACCGGCCAGGGCGGCCAGCAGGCTGCCAGCCGGGCCGAGCCGCGGCTGGCTGAACAGCCAGCGCCCGCGGGCGCCCGATGCCGCAAGGCTTGTGAGCCGCTCCAGCCACGATTGCCGTTGACCGGTTCCGAGCCGGCGGAAGGGCTGGCGGGCGGCGATCCATTCGAATCGCAGCTTCTCCTCCAGGGCATGGGTCAGCCCGGCCGGATCCTCCGGGGCGACCTCCAGGAGCCGGGGGCGCTGCAGGGCATCGAGCACCTGTAGCTGGGCCTCCAGCCGCTGCCGCTCCTCGGCGGCCGCCACCGTGATCACCACTTCCCCCTCACCGGCGGCCTGAAGCGGATCGAGGGCCCAGAGCAGGGAGTGGGCCTCCAGCACCAGCACCCGGTCGAGCCGGCCGATCGGGGCATCCTTCCAGAAGCGGCGGCGCAGCTGGTCGAGCCGTTCCCCTTCGGCGGCGGCCTGGCGCTGCAGCCAGCGTTCCAGCAAGGGATCCTCCGGTGAGCTGCTGAGCAGGTCGGGGCGATCGAGGGCCGTTTCGGCCGCGGCGGCCAGCTGGGCAGCGCGGCGCTGCTGGAGCCGCTCCCGCCGCTCCCCCTCCCAGCCCAGGGGGCCCGGCTGCCAGAACACCTGCCCTTGCAGCGAACCCGGCAGATACTGCTGGGCCACCCAGTGCTCGGCGTAGGCATGGGGGTAGCGGTAGCCCACCCCATCGCCGAAGGCGTCACCATCGCGGTTGGCATCGCGCAGGTGGGAGGGCACCTCCTGGCGCCGGGCCTGGCGCACCGTCTTCACGGCGTCGAAGAAACCGAGGCTGCTGTTGCTCTTCTCGGTGCCGGCCAGATACAGGGCGGCATGGGCGAGGGGGTAGAGGCCCTCCGGTAGGCCGATGCGATCGAAGGCGGCGGCACAGGCCTCCACCACCACCATCGCCTGGGGATCGGCCAGGCCCACGTCCTCGCCGGCGGCGATCAGCATGCGGCGGAAGATGAAGCGCGGGTTCTCGCCAGCCTCCACCATGCGGGCCAGCCAGAAGAGGGCGGCATCGGGGTCGGAGCCCCGCAGCGACTTGATGAAGGCGCTGATCGTGTCGAAGTGGGCATCGCCCTGCTTGTCGTAGAGCACGGCCCGCTGCTGGATCGACTCCTCGGCGATCGAAAGATCGATGCGGAGCACCCCGTCGCCATCGGGCGGGGTGGTTTCCACCGCCAGCTCCAGGGCATTGAGCAGGCTGCGGGCATCGCCGCCGGCCACATCGAGCAGGTGGTCGGCCGCCTCAGGGGTGATGGCCACCTCGCGGGCGCCGAAGCCGTGCTCCGGGTCGGCTAAGGCTCGCTCCAGCAGGCGGCGCAGATCCCGCGGTTCGAGGGGCTGGAGCCGGAACAGTCGCGCCCGGCTCACCAGGGCCTTGTTCACCTCGAAGAAGGGGTTCTCGGTGGTGGCGCCGATCAGGCTCACGGTGCCGTTCTCCACCCAGGGCAGCAGGGCGTCCTGCTGGGCGGTGTTGAAGCGGTGCACCTCGTCGATGAACAGGATCGTGCGCAGGCCGTGGTGGGCCAGCCGTTCCCGGGCGGCTTCCACCTCCACACGCAGGTCCTTCACCCCCGCCAGCACGGCATTGAGGCTGCTGAAGTGGGCGCGGGTGCTGCCGGCGATGATCCGGGCCAGGGTGGTCTTGCCGGTGCCCGGCGGGCCATGCAGGATCAGGTTCCCCACCCGGTCGGCGGCGATGGCCCGCCGCAGCAGCCGGCCCTGGCCCAGGATCGCCTCCTGGCCCACGAAGTCATCGAGGCTGCGGGGCCGCATCCGATCCGCCAGGGGCGCGATCTGGCGCAGGGTTTGCTCGCGGCGGTGGCTGAACAGGTCGCTCACGGCGTCATCCTGGCGCGGTCTGTTCCCGGCGGCGCTGGCCCGATGCGGCGGGGGCCATGGGGGGGCTGTGCCATCCCGTCGTATGGCGGGCGGTGCTGCCTGCCTGCGCTGGAGCTGGCGCGGCGGCTGCCGCACCATTGAGATGGCCCGAAGCGTCACCTATGGTTCGGATTAGACAGTTCCGGCCTGTGCGCCTTCGTTTCCCTGGTTCCCTGGCGGTGGGTCTGTCTGCGGCGGCCCTGCTTGCCGGGTGCTCCGAGAGCCGCCCCCCCGCGCCAACGCCGCCCCAGGTGCAGCTGGTGAATCCGCGTGCCTTCAACACCCTCGATTCCGCTGATTACCAGAGCACCCTGGAAGCCATCCGCGAGGTGAGGCTCTCCTCCGAGATCGCCGGTCGCATCACCGCCATGCCGGTGTATGAGGGGCAGCCGGTGAAGCCGGGGCAGCTGCTGTTCACCCTGGATCAAGTGCAGCAGCGGGCCACGGTGAACGCCGACGCTGCCGAGGCCCGCAAGAACCGCCTCAACGCTGAGCGTTACATCTTCCTCAACCAGCAGGGCGCTGTCTCCACCAAGGAGCGCGACTACTACGTGACCGAGGCGATCCAGAGCCGCGACAAGCTCAACGCCTCGCTGGCCACCCTCGCCTACAAGAACGTGGTGGCGCCGATCCCGGGCTTCGTGGGCAACCTCAACTTCAAGCTGGGCGATGTGATCAAGCCCGGCGAAGTGGTCACCAGCGTGATCGACAACAGCCGGCTCTGGGTGCGGATCGATGTGCCCGGTGAGCTGGGGGACCGGGTTCGGCCGGGCCTGCCGGTGATCCTCAAGGGCCCGGATCCACGCCGGCCCCGGGCGATGGGACGGGTGATTTTCGTGGCCCCGGCCCTCGATAAGGAACGCCAGACCCTGCTGGTGAAGGCCGAGTTCAACAATCCCGATGGCTCGTTGCGCAACAACGAGCGGGTGAGCGCCACCCTCATTTTCGCCCAGCAGCAGGTGCTAGCGATCCCGCAGCAGGCGGTGCTGCTCCAGGCCGGCAAGCCCTTCGTGTTCCTGGCGGTGAGCGTGGAGGAGGCGAAGAAGCGTCTGGGCCGGGCCATCGAGCCCGAACCCCTGCCCAACTTGCCGGTGGCGATTCAGGTGCCGGTGACCCTCGGCACTCTCCAGAACGGCGCCTTTCCCGTGAAGGAGGGTCTCACCGCCGCCGACACCGTGGTGGTGGGCAACCTGGCCCAGCTACGCAGCGGCCTCTCGGTGCAGCCGGCCACCGCGATGTTGCAGCCGGCGGCCGGCATGGCGGCTCCGGCCGCGGCGCCGACCCCCGGGGCAAGGAAGACCCCATGAGTCTTTCCGATACCTTCATTCGCCGCCCCGTGCTCAGCACGGTGTGCAGCATCTTGATCCTGATGGCCGGCCTGATCTGCCTGCCGCTGCTGCCGATTGAGAACCTGCCCAATATCGCGCCACCCACGGTGCAGGTGAGCGCCAACCTGCCCGGCGCCGATGCCCTCACGGTGGAGAGCGCCGTGACCGGCCCGCTGGAGTCCCAGATCAACGGGGCGCCGGGGATGGATTACATCACCTCCACCAGCACCGGCGAAGGTAACAGCCAGATCAATGTGTATTTCAAGGCGGGCACCAATCCGGATATCGATCAGGTGAACGTGCTCAACCGGGTGCAGACCGCCACCTCCCAGTTGCCTCCCCAGGTGAATGCCCAAGGGGTGACGGTGCAGCAGACGGCCAGCAGCTATCTGCTCGTCTACAACCTCACCTCCACCCAGGGGCAGTTCGACCGCAACTATCTCAACGGCCTGCTGCAGCTGAACCTCATCTATCCGATCACCCGGGCCGAGGGGGTGGGCCAGGTGAATGTGTTCGGCGCCAGTGATCCGGCCTTCCGGGTGTGGGTGGATCCCCTCAAGCTGGCCCGCTTCAACCTCAGCGTGGACACGGTGGAGCAGGCGATCAAGTCGCAGAACATGGTGGTGATCGCGGGCAGCATCGGCGGTCCCCCGTCGACCCCCAGCAACCGCACCACCTTCCCGCTGCTGGTGAACGGCAACCTCAAGACCGTGCAGGAATTCGAGGCTGTGATCATCGCCAAGGGCCCCGATGGGGGCCTGATCCGGGTCGGTGATGTGGGCCGGGCCGAATACGCCTTCCAGAACTTCAACCAGTCGGCGATCAACGCCCGCACCGGCTATCCGTGCGTGGGCTTTGGTGTGATCCAGCTGCCGGGCAGCAACGCGATCAGCACAGCCCAAGCCGTGGATGACGTGCTCACCCAGTTCCGCAGCACCTTGCCGCCGGGGGTGGTGCTGGAGAAGGTGTTCGACCAGACCGATTTCATCAATGCCTCAATCGCCGGCGCCCTCGATGCCCTGCGCGATGCGGTGGTGTTGGTGCTGCTGATCATCTTCCTGTTTCTGCAGGACTGGAAAGCCACCGCCGTGCCGGCCCTAGCGCTGCCGATCGCCCTGCTGGGGGCCATGGTGTTCGTGAAGACCTTCGGTTTCTCGATCAACGAGCTCACCCTGCTCGGCATCATCCTGGCCACCGGTCTGGTGGTGGATGACGCCATCGTGGTGGTGGAGGCGGTGTCGGCCCGGATTGAGGCGGGGGATCGGCCCTTCCAGGCGGCCTCCAACGCGATGAAGGAACTCACCGGCGCGATCCTGGCCACGGCCCTGGTGCTGCTGGCGGTGTTCATTCCCGTCACCTTCTTCCCGGGTGCCACCGGCGTGATCTACCGCCAGTTCGCGCTCACGATTGTGTTCTCGATCATCGTGTCCACCTTCAATGCGATCAGCGGCAAGCCGTTGCAGTCGGCGTTGCTGCTCGGTGGTGGCAAGACCGAGCCCCGCGGCATCCTCTGGACCGTGATCGGCGGGGTGTTCGGCGGCCTCTACGGCGCCCTGGCTGGCGGCTGGGTGGCTTCGCTTGTGCTGGGCCTGCTCGGGGCGGTGGTGGGCACCTTCTTGATGCCGATCTTCACCGCCTTCAACGCCGGTTTTGAGCGTCTCGCCCGCGCCTACGGACGGATCCTCAAGCAGGCGATCCGGCTGCGGCGGCTGGTGGCCTTTGTGCTGCTCGGCGGGGTGGCGCTCACCGGCGTGGCCTTCGCCGCCATCCCCACCGGCTTCGTGCCCACCGAAGACCAGGGCTATGGCCTGGGCATCATCCAGCTGCCGCCCCAGGCATCGATCGAGGCCACGATGGAGGTGGCCACCAAGGCCCAGGCGATCCTCGCCAAGGAACCGGAGATCATCTCCGGCGAGATCGTGGGCGGCGCGGGCTTCAACGGCGGGGCACTCAACCAGGGCCTCTTCTTCTTCGGGCTCAAGCCGATCGATGAACGGGGCGGCAAGGGTCAGTCGGCCCAGGAGATCATTGCTCGGCTCAACAAACAATTCCATGACATCCCCGGCGCCCTGGTGATGGCCCAGTCGCCGGCGGCTGTACCCGGCTTCAGCGCCCAGGGCGGCCTCTCTTTTCAGTTCAACGACCTCAGCAATGGTGGCTACAGTCCCACCGATCTCGATCAGATGGCGGGCAAGCTGATCGGCACCGCCAAGGCCACCGGCAACTTTTACAACCTCTACACCCAGTTCGTGAGCGATGCGCCTGTGTGGCGGCTGGATATCGACCGCGACCGGATGGCTTCGCTCAACATCGATTACAGCCAGGCGATGCAGGTGCTCGGCACCCTCAATGGCGGCAGCTTCATCAATCAGACCTACGAACAGCAGCAGTACCGCCAGGTGTATGTGCAGGCCGATGGCGCCAGCCGCGATGTGGTGCAGTCGCTCAACAACCTTTATGTGCCCGACCGCAGCGGCAAGCTGATTCCGCTTTCGAACGTTGTGAAGGCCCAGCTCGACAGCGCGCCGCCGATCGTGAGCCACTTCAATCTTTACCGCAGCGTGCTGATCCAGGGGGTGGAGAACGTCGGCCGCAGCAGCGGTGAGGCGATCGACAGTCTGATGGCCACCTTCCGCCAGATGGGCTTCAGCAACATCGGCTCCGATTGGTCGGCGCTGACGCGCTCGGAGGTGCAGGCCGGATCGCTGGCGGCCCTGGTGTTCGCCCTGGGGATCGTGGTGGTGTATCTGGTGCTCTCGGCCCAGTACGGCAGCTATATCGATCCGCTGATCATTCTGATGACGGTGCCCCTGGCGATGCTCGGGGCCCTGAGCTTCCTAGTGATGCTGGACCAGGTGAACAACGTGTATGCCCAGGTGGGCTTGGTGACCCTGATCGGGCTGGCGGCCAAGAACGGCATCCTGATCGTGGATTTGGCCAACCAGCGGATGGAGCGCGGCATGACTGCTAGCGAGGCGGCGATCGGCGCCGCCAGCTCCCGCCTGCGGCCGATTCTGATGACCGCCATGGCGGCCCTGGCCGGCTTCTTCCCGCTGATGGTGGCCACCGGTGCCGGGGCCCTCAGCCAGCGCTCTCTTGGGGCTGTGATCTTCGGCGGCCTGCTGGTGGCCACTGTGCTCAGCCTGTTTGTGGTGCCGTCTTTTTATGTGCTGATGAAACAGCTCGAGGCCTCCTGGTTCCCCGTCAGTGGCGAAAAGGAGGTGCTGCCTGCTGATGCCACCAGCGAATGAATCCGGCTGCTGATCCCCCGCTGATCCGAGTGATCCCTCCGCGATCAGCGACCCCCATCCATGAAACGCCAAGGCCCCGATGCCCCTTCCTCCCCCCCCCGGATACACACCACGCCGCCAGCTGCGGGTGGATCGCCGCCGGATCCTGTTCGCCGCCAGCCTGGCCGCCGTGGCGGGCACCGTGCTGATGCTGCTGGTGCACCGGGCGGCCCACACGCCGGGCCAGCCGATCAAGCCGATCCCCCTGCTGGGGGCCGTGCTGGTGGTGGCCGGCGCGGCCTGCTGCGGGGCCTGGGGCGAAACCATGCGCCAGCTGGCCCTTACCCAGCTGGGCGAACCGGATGGGCCGGAGGAGATCTGAAGCGGGAAGGTGAGTCGTGTTGCCAGCTGGCCTGGCAAAACTGATTTGTTTCAGCTAAATCGATTTAGATTAATCGTTTAAGCTAGATCGGCCAGCTAAGATAATAGCGGTTGAGAATATCACCGGCAGCGCTATACTCAAAGCCTCGGCAATGTTTGATTGCTGCCCGGCTGCTTCGGCGGCACGCAGAGCAGGCGGTAGTGTCAGCTATATGGTGATATCGGGTCCGATAACCACCGTTCACAACGAACACTTCTGCTGTGAACTGGCTGCGGTGGCTAGGGTTGGCTTGGTAACAAGAAGGTGGTTATCGGACAAAAACAGTAGCGCTGCCGTGGTTCTCGGAAACCATCCAATAAGCGTTAGGCCTACAGTCATATGATTTGCCACGCGATGGAAAGCTACGAAGATTTGCTCCGGGAGGCGCTTCCATGGATCGATCAGCAATTTACGAAAGATGGTAAGGCTGTTTCTTTGCGGCCGCTTGCAGCAGCGCGGATCATCGTCGAGCATTTCCTCGTTGAGATCAAGGGCGACACAAAGGAGAATTACTGGACCAAGCTGTGGTTCAAAGGAATTTATGATCCTATTTCCAGGTGGTACGAGGCTCGCTATGGTGAGGAACTAATACGTTCGCGATACGAGCAAACACGCGGCCTCGTTCTGTATTTTGGAGTGCCTCTATTGTTCCGAATACCATTGGTAATACATGATCAACCAGGACCGGACGGAACAACTTGGCTACGCTTTCCAAAAGAGGTGCTCGCTCATGAGAGACCCCTTGATTGGATAGAAACACCTCCTCCCCTTGCAAACATGCCTGCAAAGAGGAAGAATGCGCTCGAAGACACTACTAGGCACATCGCCAATTCTCTGAGAGCTATCAATATAAACCTTAAAACTGCTGATCTAGAAGAGACGAGCTTGCAGGCGATGTCAAGTTCCGTCCTTCGGCACCTTGAGAAGGCAGCTGTAGATGCTGCAGCAGAAGAACATAGTGCAAGTTCTCTGGCTATCTGGGAACTGCATATGGCCTGTGAGAAGACTATGAAGACATACCTAGCTCAGAAGGGAATCACCTTCCCGCAAACACATGATTTGCGAGTTCTTCAGAAATTGGCGGTTGATTCCGCCGGCTTTGACCACACAGAAGTACCAATGGCATCAATCCCAGCTGAGAAGAGGGTCATGGCTTGGCGCTACTTGGAACTTGAACCCCCAAAACCGACTGAATTCTACCGATGCTATGTAGCAGCCCTCACACTATGCAGAATCTACACTATCCAAATGTCTCGGAAGTACATCTTTGCCAACTTTGCTGTTCAGCTTAAGCGCCCCCCCCCTGGCGGCATATTGAGGCCTAACATCAAGATCCAGCGTACGGGAGCAATGATCACCATCAAACACTCCAGGCACATGCCCGCCGCTGATCTTGAGCGTTCGGCGTTGACTTTGCAGAATACCCTCAGGCCATGCCTATAATGCAGGAACCACTAAACCTTGAACATCTGACAAGCAAATGAAAAAAGCAGTTAAACGACTCTTTAATGTTTTTGGGTACAGAATTGGCAGATTGACGGTGCCGGATCCCTTCACGGTGTCGGATTCCTTCACGGAGCCGGATCCCTTCACGGCAATGCAGAGCCTTCTTGTTGGGATCAAGGAGCCAATCATCTTCGATATAGGCGCACACCACGGGCTTGTTTCACGGCACTTTCGGAGTCTGTTCCCTTCTTCAACAGTTTATTCTTTTGAGCCATTTCCAGATTCTTTTGAGGAATTGAGAATAAATTCAGCATCCGACCCAAGGATCAAAGCCTTCAACTTTGGTCTGAGCGATAGAAATGGATCTCAGTCTTTCCATTCAAATCCGAGCTCGGCAACCAATTCGCTTCTTGCAACTGATGAACTGGGGTCATTCACATGGGGCGACGGCCTTCTTGAAACCCAAAATGTCGTAAAGGCAGAATTTAAGACAATCGATTCGGTTCTAGATGCAATGAATATCCCTCGCATTGACATTTTAAAGCTTGATGTTCAAGGCGCAGAGCCTTTGGTGATGGAAGGTGCTTTATCAGCGTGCAGGACGGGCATTATTGGCTTGGTGTATTCCGAAATTATTATTCAGCCCACGTACAAAGGTCAAAAGCGTTTAGACGAATCGCTCGCTACATTCTATGCAAATGGCTTCGATCTTTTTAGTATCTATAATATGTCCTTTACGGCTGAAGGCCGATTGCGCCAAGTTGATGTGATTTTTACAAAGCAGAAGTGACTGCGGGAGAGCCGAACAACCAGATGCAGAAGGCGGGAACTCAGGCTGAGTTCCATGCTGAGAACTCTGCCCGCCGCTGATCTTGAGCGTTAGCCACAGCGACAGTGCCATGGGCTTAGCTGGCTATGATGCAAATCTTGAGAGGCGCCTTAATCAGGGACTACTGAGAAAGCCAAATCGATTGCAGCGCAGCTTGTTTCAGGCATCGAGATCCGATAAACTGGCGACGAACAGGGCAATTGACGATTGCTGTAACTGCTGATAGCTGCATATGTATCGCAAACATCACAACGGGCAGCTCTCAATCGAGGAGTTTCATGTGCCTTTTGGCGGCACGTTAGATCCGGAGAACCGCTGGGTTCTTTTCGCCACGCTGATGCCATCAGACGAGATAGAAGAGGCATATGCCCCTCAATTCAGCCCCACGACAGGGGCTCCTGCAAAGCCTGCACGCCTTGCGTTTGGAGCACTGTTCATCAAGCAGCGACTTGGCTTAAGCGATGAGGAGACTGTTGAA
>CALRXC020000045.1:0-31972 GCA_943372025.1 Synechococcus sp. UW140
GTGATGCCGTTGCGATCGTTGGCGATCGAGAGGGCAGCGTCCTTCATCTTGCGGATGCCTTCAGCCACGGAAGCGCCGGGCACGCCGAGGGCCAGGTAGGTTTCGCGGAGGCCGTTGAGGCAACGATCTTCCAGCACCGAGGCGTCACCAGTGAAGGTTGCGTAGGTGATGTAGCGGAGAACGATCTCCATGTCGCGCAGGCAGGCAGCCATGCGGCGGTGGGTGTAAGCGTTGCCGCCGGGGGCGATCAGGGCGGGCTGCTGCTCGAACAGTTCGCGAGCGGCATTGGTCACGATCTTGGAAGCGTTGGAGGTGATCCGATTCACGGAATCCATGCGCTTGTTGCTCTCGGCCACCACGGCGGAGAGAGCGTCAATCTGACCGGCATTAAGGAATTCGCCGCGGGCATCAGCCTGCGCAACGACCTTGGTGAAGGCGTCGAACATTGATTTAGGGCTCCTTGTCTCGACGGGGGACCGCCGGGAGTGGGTGGGTAAGGGGGTGAAAGGGGCGTTCCCGAAGGACGGGTCCCATTTCGGATCAAAAGTCGATCCGCATCCGGGTTGGCCAGGAGCGATGTCGGGGCTGCTCGAGCCTCGCCATTGACACTGGAACCGGCTGACGAAATCGTTCTTTCGACCCGACCATTGTTGGATCTCGACCGGTTGGAGCGCGAGGGCCGTAACAAACGGTCATCGCAGATACAACGCTGGGTGATCGCAGCTCTGCCAGTGGGTGGTCGGCGCTGCCATAGCCGCGACCGGTCGCCAGCCAGCGCATGAAAAAAGGTCCCGAAGGACCTTGGTGAGGCCAGGCCCGGGCTTGCCCGGCTTGGCACTTAGGGAGACTGACCGGATCTGGGACCTGGATCAATCCTTCTTGCGTCCTCCCTTGCGGGGGGCGACCGCCTGGCTGCCAGCCGCTCCGAAGCCACCGCTGACGACCACGCTGGTGATCTTGCCGCCCATGGTATTGACCAGACGCATGGTCTCGTTCATCCGGCTGAACGGAACATTCATGACCATGTCCGCGGTGCGGGAATAGTCGTTGTTGTTGACGCCGGTGACAACCAGCGAAACCTGGCGATCACTGTTGACGCCGGTGCCCCGGCTGCCTGCGGAAACCTTCATGAGGGGAAAAGCGGAGGTTCGGAAAAGGAGGCCTGGATCAGTTGATCGGCGTGATGCTGGCGATGCGACCGCCTTCACGCTGGATCTGCTGCTGGTACTCGAGCAGTTTGTTGAAGGGTATGAAACGCACCCGGTTGCTGCGCTTATGGAGGCGGTAGTTGTTGAAGCCCGTGATTTCAACCCGGAAGGTGCGGCCCTCTTCGCCGGCGCCCACACCTTGGCGGGTGACGCCATCGCTGGGAACCTTGCGGAAGGCACTGCCCTTGGCGTTGGGGCTCACCACCGGCAGCGGTGATTCGCTGTGGACAGCGGGATTCAGGCGGGACTGATTCTTGAGCAGGTCACCGCGCACGGAGGCTCCGGCGCCGCCGCGGGTGAGCTGGAGGATATAAGAGAACTGCAGACCCTGCTGACCAGCGGAGTAATCCCAGCCGTGGATATAGGGAACCACCTCTTCGCCGAAACGATTTTGGTATTCGGCGCTATCCAGGTAGGAATCGATCTCGGCGTCGTAGCCCTGCTCCTGCAGGATGGTGAAATGGTGCAGCATCTCAGCCTTGTTCTGGGGAGCCCGGCCCAGCAGATGCTTGAAGTTCAGTTCGATGAAGCGGTAGGGATTGGTGCTCTCAAAGAACTTCGCCTTGTACAGCCCGCTCTTGGCCACCTGGCGCACGAACTCCCGCACGCTTAGATAGCCGCGCTTGAACAGCGACTCAGGACCCTCGAGTCGCTCTGAGGACATCACGTACTGGTTGCCGAGCACCTGCCGATACACAGCGCGGATCAGAACGGCTTTGTCGTTTTCGGTGGCGTTGCTCCAGTTCTCCTTGTTGCGGTCGAGGGAGAAACGCTCGATGCCCAGGTAGGCAGCGTTGGCGAGAGTCATGGGCGAGGGGCCTGGGGGACGCGGTGGGTGAGGTGGCCGGAAGCCGGGAGGAGGCGAGCCCTGTGAATGTGACAACCGGTTGGGACAACCGGGGCCGGGTCTCCATCGCCCTTCCTCGACCGCTTGTCGCTGTGGGCTGAGCCGCGGGCTGGCGGATCAACTCGGGCGGCGGGGCCGGCGGCTGGGCAGCTGGATGGACACCAACGCAGGCTGCAAGCCGGATCCTATGGGGTTGCCAGGGGATCGTGACAGGGCTTTCACAATCGTTACAACCAGGCTGGCGAACCTGTCCCTGTCCCTTGCAGGCCCTCCCTGGCCATCCCCTGGCAGGTCGCGACAGTGTCGATACCATCCGCCCAACTCCTTCGGCCCGCAGCCGCCTGCCATGGCCCCAGCCTCCGACTTTCCTGCCGGATCCATCCGGCTGGCCGATCAGATCGAGCGGCTCTCCGAACTGATGGAAACCATCACCTACCGGATGCTCGAGTTGGAGGAGCGGTTGGTGCTTCAGGAGGAGCGGCTCGCCGCCCAGGATCTCTCCGATGGGGCTTCCGGCGAGGCGGCCGCAGCCCTCGAGCGCCGACTTGAGGAATCGGCGCAGCGCTTGTTGCGGATCGAGTCGCTGCTTGCCGGCATTGACCCTGCCGCGGCCGTGCCCGCCCGGGCGATGGGTCGCCTGCAAGTTCTCGGTTCCGCGGCGGCCCAGGATTCCCACGACTGGCCGGATCCCGATTCCCATGAGGGGAGCCCGGATTCGGACCCCTTCTACGACGAAGGGGAGCAGCCGTTCATGGACGAGCGGATCGCCTGAGCGCTCCCGGCGCCGATCAACCCGCGGCGCGGGTGCTGAGCATCGTCGCGGCGACGTAGAGCACGAAGGCCGTCAGGCCGAAACCACCTGCCGTGACCAGACCCTGCCAGATCTTGCGGGCCAGGGGGGAGGGGGCATCCGCCAGCCATGCCGGCCGGGTCAGGCTGAAGCTGCTGCTGCCGCTCGGGGTCCAGGCCGTTCCCCGGCCGGCGGGGGCACGGCGGGCAGCGGTTTCCCGCCAGTAGGCGTCGTAGCGGGGAGCCTGTTGGTTGAACGGCAGATCACCGAGGCGACGGCCCGGCAGCACCCTTGAGCGCTGATGGGGAATGGTGTCGTCGCCGAAGGCGTCGCGGTATTCCTGGGAATCCAGCAGATGATCCGCCAGACCACCCACACCGTTCTGGGCCAGCAGGATCGAGAGGGCAATCCGTTCCTGCTGACCATGCACCGGCCGACCGAGAACCCGGCCGACGATCTGATCGACCATGCGGTAGTTGCTGTTGCAGCGGTAGAAGTCGTCGCGGAACTTGTTGGAATGGAGCAGGCCGCGCACGAATTCACGCACGCTGATCTGACCATTGCGCAGGCGTGATTCCAGCACCGGCTCGCGGTCGACCTTGAAGGCGTGGAAGTAGATCTGGCGATAGGCCTGCTCAATCTGCCCATCCAGTGTGGTGGCGCTGACCGGTCCCTTGGCGGCCAAGCTGCGGGGAGTTTCATCGCTGCCGAGGC
This sequence comes from Synechococcus sp. UW140, assembly GCA_943372025.1. Taxonomy (GTDB): domain Bacteria; phylum Cyanobacteriota; class Cyanobacteriia; order PCC-6307; family Cyanobiaceae; genus Cyanobium. Next base: position 3,560 of record CALRXC020000045.1, read on the forward strand.
TGAAGCTGCGCACCCGGGCGTTGTTGGTCACCGGGGGCGTCCTGAGCAGGGGGAGGGGCATGGCGGGAGAAAACAAGGCCAGCGGGCAAGGTAAAGCCAAGCTCTGGCTTTGCTCCGGCATGGGGATGAAGCTCAAAGCTCCTTCATGTTCCTGACCCCTGGCCTCAGGCGCTGAAGGCTTCCTGCCAGGCCGCCGGGATCTCACCGCTGTAGTCGTGGGTCTGGGCGAATTCAAAACATCCCGCCAGGGCCCCCCAGAGCTGCTCGTGGGTCTGGGGGTCATGGCCCCGGTCGATCGTTTCCATCCGGCCGGGGAGCAGGCTGAAGCTGCTCACCAGATAGGCGGTGGCTCCCTTGCGCTCCACCAGGCAACGGCAACCGGGTTCCACTTCGCCCACGAAGCCCTCTCCCGCTTCCCGCACCACATAGGTGCAGCCCTCCAGAAGCCGCAGATCGTGTTCCTGGATGGTGGCGCGCCGTTCGCCATCCTCCACGGCTCCCCAGAATCGCTCCTCGTTATGGAGAGCCTGGTTGTGGATGACCAGCTGCCCATCGCGCCGCTCCGGTCGCAGCACCCGGATCCGGTAAGGAGCTACCGGGTTGATGGCATAGGACTGCTCCAAGAGCAGGGAGCCCGGCGCCAGTTGGGGCAAGGGCCGGAGCTTCACCAGGATGTGGGCGAAGAGGGGGGGATTCTCAAAAGCCTGGCGCTCGTTGCTGAAGCCGGCGCTCAGCATCCGCACCAACCGGGCGAGGGAGTTGTCCATGGCCACAACCGGCAAGCCGCCTTGGCAAGCTACAGGCCGAGGAGACGGATGCGGAATTCCCCCACCTGGCGGGCGATGGCTGGATTCTCCTGGGCGAAGGGGTGGCTGGCCACTTGGGCCAGCACGGCCTCCAGTAGGGCTTCGCTGCCGCCGCTACCGCTGGCGTGGCCGCTGCTGAGGCGATTCCAGGCTTCATCAAAGACCTGGGCGAAGCTATCGGCGTTGTTGAAGAGGCGATCCGATGGGGGAGGCGCTGGCTGCATCGCGGCTCAACCGGGGAGAGTCTGCCGCTACCCACCCTTGGGGACATCGGAAGCGGAGGGTGATGCCAGGACCCAGATTTGAACTGGGGACACGGCGATTTTCAATCGCCTGCTCTACCAACTGAGCTATCCCGGCCCGTCGCCTTCGCGACAAAGCGATCTTAAGGCACCACCCGTTCCGCATCCCGGGCCCCGGTGCGGGCCAGGCAGAGCAGCCCCTCCACGCGCCAGCCCGCCGCGGCCAGGCATCGGGCGGCGCTGGTGGCCGTGGCTCCGGTGGTGAGGATGTCGTCGACGATCAGCACGGGGCGGCGGCGGGCTTCCCCGGGCCCGGGCGGGCGCAGGCAGCGGAAGGCGCCGGCCTGATTGGCGATGCGCAGGTTTCGGCCCAGGTGATGCTGACCCAGCACCGGCCGGGAGCGCTCCAGCAGATCCAGGCGCCGGAAGTCGCCCCCGCGTTCGAGGGCACCGCAGAACAGGGGAGGCAGGGGATTGGCGCGCCGTTTCCAGCTGGGAATAGGCACCAGCAGCGGGCGCTCGCACCATGTCCGCAGCTGCTGCAGGTCGACTGTTGTGGCCAGGGCACGCCGCGTTCCCCGCGCCAAGGCGGCCACCGCTTCGAGGCGGGGCCGGCGGCGCAGGTCGAGCAGGAGATGGCGCAGGCCCCCGCCATACCGGCCTGCCCCCCACCAAGGAAGGGGATCGACGCCCATGAGGCCCTCCTCAGGAAGCTCCAATCGCTCGTAACAGACCCGGCAGGCATGGCCCGGTGCCAGCTTCGGCCCTTCAGGGTCTTGGCCACAGAGGGGACAGGGGGTGATCAGGAACCAATGCAGGGGGAGCATCGCCGGCCCAGCCAGACACGCGTCTTCAGCCTTCCCTGGCCTGGACACCAGGCTCAGGCCCTGGGAGCGGGAGCCTCGTCCTGGGGCAGGGCGCGCAGCATCGCCACCAAGGTGCGGTGGGCGTCCTCGCTGTCCGTTAGGGAGTGGTCAAAGGGCACCTCCACGGGGGTGCCATCCACTTCGAGGCGCATGGCATCGGGACCCACCGCCAGCATGCGGGCCTGGCGTGCGCCTGTGATGCCGCCGTAATGGCGTGCATAGGACAGCACGGCACTGGCGTGGTCATCGTTCATGTGTCGGCAGATTCGATCGCTCACGGCGGGAGTGAGGGGGTCGGCGGCCATGGGGATTCGGGCGGTGCTGAGCCGATTCTGGGATCAGGCTGGGGCAAACCGCTGCCAAAGCAGCAGTCCGAGGCGGATCGCGCTAAACCCCACATAGCCCGCCAGCACCAGGAACAGGGCCATCGAAACAACGATGCGCAGGCGTTCGCCCAGGGGAGCCGGCATGGGGTGGGTGGTGTGGGGGGATGGCCCATCCTGGCCGGGGTGGCCCGATCCTGCAGCAAAGCTGGGCTTCGCCCCGCCAGCGGGGGGTGGAGGAGTCCAGACGCTGCGGATCGGTTTCACGCGGATTGGCTTCTCTTCAAACCTCACGGAGGATTCGCACCGGTCAAGCACCATCGAGGTCAGCGCTGCCGCTGCCCTGGCGAGCGATCCACTGGGGGGATCAGGCTGCAGGTTCTTTCCCCTTCAGCGCCTCCAGCGCGAGCCGGGCCATTCCGCGGGCTGCCGAAAGCTGGGGACGGTTCAGCACCGGCACCCCCAGCGCCTGCTGGCGCAGCTGGCGCCATTGGGGGTTCTGGGCCCCTCCCCCCAGGCTGATCACCCGCTGCACCGCCGGGGCGCCCAGCTCCCGCAGCCGCATCCACCCTTCTCGCTCGATCGCCGTCAGTCCCTCCAGCAGGGCCTGGAGATAGCGGGCGTCGCCCACGGGACGGGGCTCCAGCACCGCCTCCAGGGTTGGATCATCCTGGGGGAAGCGCTGGCCGGTGCCGAGCAGCGGCCGGAGGGTCAGGCCGGTGGGTTGGCTGGGGTCGATCTGGCGGCTGAGGGCGGCGATCTGGGCGTCGTTGAAGAAGCGGCGGAGAATTCCAGCCCCCGCATTGGAGGCTCCCCCCACCAACCAGCGGCCACCCACCCGGTGACAGCTGACACCCGGACCCTGCAGGGGTTCCGGAACGAATTGCTTGAGCACCAGGGTGGTGCCCAGGACGGTGATGCCATCTCCGGGCAGCGGATCGGCCGCCAGCACGGCCGCGTTGGCATCGGTGCTGCCGGCCACCACCTGGCAGCGGGGCGAAAGGTTGAGCCGGGCGGCGGCTTCGGCCCCCAGGGGCCCCAGCACCGTTCCGCTGGGGCAGATCTCCGGCAGGCCGGCGGCCCAGCTCTGGCTGGCGATGGAGCCGCTCCACCGTTGCTGTTGCAGATCCCAGCCGAGGCGCAGATTGTTGCCCTCCTCCCCCCAGCGCCAGCTTCCCAGGAGCCAGCCCATCAGCCAGTCGGCCTGATGACGCAGCCACAGGGGCCCATCGATGCCTGCGGCCCTAGCCCGCTCCATGAACTCCAAAGCGCGGGCCAGGCTGCCGCTGGCACTGGCCGCCGGGCCCTGGTTGTTCACCAGGGCCGCCGCCGCCGCCTGCTGGCCGGGGCAGGCGTGGTGATAAGGGAGAGCGCTAGGCAGTTCTGCCCCGGGGATGGAGCCATCCGGTCTGCAGAGCAGCAGGGTGCCGGAGGTGCCATCGATTGCAATGGCACCAACCCGTTGCCGCGCCTCCGGGGGTAGGGCGGCAACCAGAGCGACCAGGGCCTGGCTCCAGCCTTCGGGATCCTCGAAGCGGCCTGGATAAGGGATGGCCTGCTCCCACAGGAGCGCTGCTGGTGCATCTCCGGTCGCCTCCATGAGAGCGAGCCGGGCCCCGCTGCTGCCGAGGTCGAGGCCCAGGCTGGGGGTCATGGGGGCTGGTGGGAGAGGGGCCGGGCGCTGGTGGCCAGTCTCAGGCCGGGCTGCCGACCCGGCTGGCGGTGGCTTGGCGCAGGTTGGCCGCCACTGCGGTCACGTCCTCCCAGGGCAGCTGGAGGTCGGAGCGGCCGAAGTGGCCGTAGGCGGCCACATCCTGATAGAAGCGCCCCCCGCGCTGCTGGGGCAGATCCCGCAGGCCGAAGGTGGCAATGATCGCCCCGGGCCGCAGGTCAAAGTGCTCTTGAACCAGGGCTGTGAGGTCGTCGTTGCTGAGGCGGCCGGTGCCGAAGGTTTCCACCAAGATGCTCACCGGGCGCGCCACCCCGATGGCATAGCTGAGCTGCACTTCGGCCTTGCGCGCCAAGCCGGCGGCCACCAGAGCCTTAGCCACATAGCGTGCGGCATAGGCGGCGGATCGATCCACCTTGGTGGGATCCTTGCCGGAGAAGGCACCGCCGCCATGGCGAGCGTAGCCGCCGTAGGTATCAACGATGATCTTGCGGCCGGTGAGGCCGGCATCTCCCTGGGGACCGCCCACAACAAACTTGCCGGTGGGGTTCACCAGAAAACGGGTGTTGGCCTGGTCGGGCTTGAGCACGAGATCGGCGGTGGCCGGAAGCACCACATTGGTCCAGAGATCAGCGGAGATGCGTTCCCGCACGGCCTTCTCATCGGAAACGCCGTCAATCTCGGCCTCGTGCTGGGTGGAGATCAAGATGGTGTCGATCGCCACCGGCTGGTCGTTTTCATAGACCACGCTCACCTGGGTCTTGCCGTCCGGCAGGAGGTAGCCGAGGCTGCCGTTGTGACGCACCTCCGCCAGCCTTCTCGCCAGCCGGTGGGCCAGGCTGATCGGCAGGGGCATCAATTCCGGCGTTTCATCGCAGGCGTAACCGAACATGATTCCCTGGTCGCCGGCCCCGATCAGATCGAGCGGGTCGCCATCGTGGTCGTCGGCCTCATTAACCCCTTGGGCGATGTCGGGAGATTGCTGGTCGAGGGCAATTAACACGGCTGCACTGCGGGCATCGAAGCCGCCGGCCCGGGCTCCGCTGTAGCCGATCCGCTCGATGACACCCCGCACCAGGCTGTTGAAATCCACCCTGGCGTTGGTGGTGATTTCTCCGGTGATCAGGCAGAGACCAGTGTTCACCACGGTTTCGCAGGCCACCCGACTGGAGGGATCCTGGGCGAGCACCGCGTCCAGAACGGCGTCGCTCACTTGGTCGCAGATCTTGTCGGGGTGCCCTTCCGTGACGGATTCCGAAGTGAAGACGTAACGGCTCATGGGCGCGACGGACTGAACGGAACGTGAGCATATGACCCGAACCCGCCGGCGCCTTGTGGTGATGGACACGACCTTGGGCGGAACGGGACCTGCCGGTGCACCATCGCCTCCCGCTCAATCCGCCCCCGCTTCGAGCTCATCCCAATGGTGCAGCTCAGGCCAGCCGGGTTCCAACTCGGGGGGCTGCTCCCAGCCGGCGCGATAGCCGATCACCACTGGCACACCGGCGGCGCGGGCCATGCGCAGATCGCTGTCGGCGTCGCCGATCAGGGCGCAGCGTCCGGGCTGCACCCCCAGGTCGGCGCAGAGACCATGCACCGCCCCGGCGGCGGGTTTGCGGGGGTAATGCTCGGCGCTCCACAGGGCCCGCTCGAAGCGGGGTTGCAGGTCGTGGCGCTGGAGAAAGCCCCGGATACCCTCCTCATGGTCATTGCTGATCACGGCGCATCTCAGGCCGGCACGCTGGAGGCGATCCAGCAGGGCGGAGAGCCCTTCGGTGGGGCGGGGAGGGCTTGCTCCTCCGGCGCCATGGAGGCGATCGGTCTGAAGGAAGGTGTCCTCGGCGATGGCGTGGGAATCGGGCCAACTGAGGCCCACCTGGGCGAGGGCCGTGGCCGTGGCGATCAGGTTATGGTCCCGTGCCGCAACCGCAGTGATGCCACCGGGATGGATGACGCCAGCGCGGAGTCCGTAGGCCCGCTCCAGGAGATCTCTGAGTTCGCGATGTCGCTCCGGTGACTGTGCCTCCAGGTCGGCCAGGGCCAAACAGCAGTCCACCCGAGCAGCCGCCAGGGCCTGGAGCATGGCCTCACTGTGGCTGAGGGTGCCGTCCTTGTCGAAGAGGACGGCATCAATGCTGGAGATGCCCCCCGTGGGAGGGCCGAGGGGGACGCCGCGAAGCAGCAGGTGGGCCATGGCCAGGAAAAACCCGGCAGCCAGGGCCGCCGGGTGAAGAGATCGGGGATTGGTAGAGGGGAATGCCGCCGGGGTTCAGTCGAGGGTGACACCCAGCGGTTCGCCTTCCTCGGCCTGCTCGAGCAGCATCTGCTTGTAGCGAGCGGCCATCTCTTCGGCCTTGTCGAACACCTTCTGGGGATCGCTGAGCATGTCGCCCGGCTCCGGCTCGAGGGCCTTGGTGGAAAGGGAAATGCGGCCCCGCTCGGCGTCGAGGTCGATGATCATCACCTTCATCTGGTCGTTCACATTGAGCACTGTGTGGGGAGTCTCGATGTGCTCGTGGCTGATCTCGGAGATGTGCAGCAGGCCGCTCACGCCGCCGATATCGATGAAAGCGCCATAGGGCTTGATGCCCCGGACTGTTCCGAGCACCACTTCGCCCACCTCGAGGCGGTTCATCTTCCGTTCCACCAGAGCACGGCGATGGCTGAGCACCAGGCGGTTGCGCTCCTCGTCCACCTCCAGAAACTTGAGGGGGAGGAAATCGGCCACCAGCTCCTCCTTGGCCTTGCGGGTGCTGATGTGGCTGCCGGGGATGAAGCCCCGCAGTCCTTCCACCCGCACCAAGGCGCCGCCGCGGTTCGTTGCGAACACCTCGCTATAGATGGTGGCGTCTTCTTTTTGGAGTTGACGCACCCGTTCCCAGGCTCGCTGGTATTCGATGCGGCGGATCGAGAGGGTGAGCTGGCCATCCTCGTTTTCCTCGCTGAGGATGAAAAATTCGCGCACCTCGCCGGGCTCAAGCACATCGGAGAGGTGCTCGACCCGGTTGATCGATACTTCCTGGAGGGGCATAAAAGCGGCGGTCTTGGCGCCGATGTCGATCATGGCGCCCTTGGATTCGAGCGCGAACACGGTGCCGTTGACAACGTCGCCAGGCTTGAAGTTGTAGTCGTACTTGCTGAGCAGCGAGGCGAAGTCTTCGAGGGTGAAGCCCACGCCTTCACTATCACGACCGGCACCACGGCTGCTGGAGGCATCGGCGGAGGGAACCTCCTCCGGAATCTCCAGATCGAAATCGGCTTCCGCCTCGTTGAGAGCGGCTTCAGCGTCCAGAACGCCGACGTCGGAGGTAGGGCTGGTGGGGGTCACGGTCATGGAGCAATGGCGGTCTGCCGAAGGCAGTGCGAAGGAAAGCGCCACGGCTGCCCGCCAGCAGCGCGTACGCGACCACGCATCCTACCCAGACGCGGGCCCTGAGATTGCCAGGTGGCGTTCAGACCACCACAGCCAAATGCTCCTTGCCAGGAAAACCGGCCGCCTCGCCGCTGCCCAATCCCTCGAGGGTGGCCACAAAATCACTCACGCTGCGGAACTGCCGATAAACGGACGCGAAACGCACGTAGGCAACCTCACTCATACCCCGCAGTTGCTCAAGCACCAATTCACCGATCTCGTTGCTGCTCACCTCGCGGTTGTTGCGTTGCTGGAGGGTGACTTCGATCTCATCCACCACCCCCTCCAGGCGGGCAGGCTCGAGGCCGGTCTTCTCACAGGCCCTCAGCAGGCCATGCAGCAGTTTGGAGCGATTGAAGGTTTCCCGGCAGCCGTTGCGCTTCACCACCGTGATCGGCACGGTTTCGACCCGTTCGTAGGTGGTGAAGCGAAAATCACAGTTGAGGCATTCGCGCCTTCTCCTCACGCTCCGCCCAGAATCGGCGGCACGGGACTCAAGCACCCGGCTATCGGTGTGTTGGCAGGAGGGGCATTGCATGCCCGACTCTCAGGCTTGTTGTCCGAGTGTAGACAATGATTCGCGGCTTGAGAAGGGAGGAGCGCAGGATCGGCTGCACCATCAAAAAAAAGCCCCTGCGAGGCAGGGGCTGGGATGGAGTTGGATCCGATCATTCACTTGCCGATCTTCGGTGGATCGCGGAAAGCGATGGCAAAGAACAGGGTGGAAATGGCGAGGGCCAGAATCAGGATGTAGGCGAAGCTCTCCATGGGGAGTTCTCGGTAGGGGAGGGCAAGGACCGGTGGTCAGCGAAGGCGGGCCGGAGCCTGGCCTCAGCTGAGAGTGGAGCCTGCCGGGGGCACGTAACCCTGAGGCAGGCGGCGGGTGGAGCGGTCGCCCAGCTTCTGGAACAGACCGAATTCGACCTGTTCACCCAAATCGGGATCGATGCCGGCGAAAACATCACGGTAGAGAGTGCGGGCACCGTGCCAAATGTGGCCGAAGAAGAAGAGGAGGGCGAAGGTGGCGTGGCCGAACGTGAACCAGCCCCGGGGCGAACTGCGGAAGGTGCCGTCGGAGTGGTACTTCTCGCGATCAAATTCAAAGGCTTCACCCAGTTGGGCCTTGCGGGCCAGCCGCTTCACATCGGCGGGATCGGTGAAGGTCTGGCCATTGAGAGCGCCGCCGTAGACGGTGGCCTTCACACCCTGCTGTTCGAAGGCGTACTTCGCTTCAGCCCGCCGGAAGGGGATGTCGGCGCGCACCACACCGGTCTGATCCTGGAGAATCACCGGAAAGTTCTCGAAGAAGTTGGGCAGACGCCGCACTTCAAGCTCGCGGCCCTCCTTATCGGTGAAGCTGATATGACCCAGCCAGCCGGTGGGCAGGCCATCACCGTTCACCATGGGACCCACCCGGAACAGACCGCCCTTAGCGGGGCTGTTGCCGACGTAGTCGTAGAAGGCCAGTTTCTCGGGGATGCTGGCCCAGGCCTGTTCGCGGCTGGAGCCGTTGTCGATGGCGGTCTGAACGCGACGGTTGATTTCGGTCTTGAAGTAGCTCTGGTCCCACTGGTAGCGGGTGGGTCCGAACAATTCGATTGGGGTGGCGGCGGCGCCATACCACATCGTGCCGGCCACCACGAAGGCAGCGAAGAACACGGCCGCAATGGCACTGGCCAAAACGGTTTCAATATTGCCCATCCGCAGGGCTTTGTAGAGACGTTCAGGCGGCCGAGTGGTGATGTGGAAGATGCCGGCAATGATCCCCACGATGCCGGCGGCGATGTGGTGGGCCACGATGCCTCCGGGGTTGAAGGGGTTGAAGCCCTCAGGCCCCCAGGCCGGTTGCACCTTCTCGAGGTGGCCACTGATTCCGTAGGGGTCGGAGACCCACATGCCGGGACCGAACACCCCTGTGAGGTGGAAGGCTCCGAAGCTGAAGCAGCCGAGGCCGGCTAGGAGCAGGTGGATGCCGAAGATCTTGGGCAGGTCGAGGGCCGGTTCACCGGTGCGCGGGTCCTGCCAGATCTCGAGATCCCAGTAAGTCCAGTGCCAGATGGCCGCTAGGAAGAGCAGCCCGCTAAAGATGATGTGGGCCGCGGCGACGCCTTCAAAGCTCCAGAAACCGGGGTCTACCCCAGTTTCACCGGTGATGCTCCAGCCGCTCCAGCTGCCGGTCACGCCGAGGCGCGCCATGAAGGGCATCACGAACATGCCCTGCCGCCACATCGGGTTGAGGACAGGATCGGAAGGGTCGAAAATGGCGAGCTCATAAAGCGCCATGGAGCCGGCCCAGCCGGCTACCAGAGCGGTATGCATGAGGTGCACGGCGAGCAAGCGGCCCGGGTCGTTGATGACGACCGTGTGCACCCTGTACCAGGGCAATCCCATGGGGGTCAAGTCTGGGTGTGGTGGCGATCGTAGGCGGTGCCGCCTGCTTGACGGGGGCGCTGGTTACGGACCGCAACTGCGGGATTCCAAGATGGGAGTTTCTATGCGGTTGTTCCGATGCCTGTGATCCGGTTTGTGCGGGAAGGCCGCGATGTGGAGTGCTACCCCGGCGAGAACCTGCGGGAGGTGGCCTTGCGTGAGGGCATCGAGCTCTATGGCCTCAAAGGAAAGCTGGGGAACTGCGGTGGCTGCGGCCAGTGCATCACCTGCTTTGTGGACGTGGTGCCGGCCGGATCGGCGGTGGCCCTCAGCCCACGAACCGGGGTGGAGGAGCGCAAGCTGATGCGCCGACCCCAGACCTGGCGGCTGGCCTGCCAGGCGTTGGTGGAGCATTCCGTGCTGGTGGTGACACGCCCCCAGGCCGGCGAGGCCGGCCTTGCCCCCCTGCTGGAGGGAGCCCTGGCCCGCCCCCTGCCGTCGGGACCCACCGCCTGGCCAGAACCCCCGGCCGCCGAGGCGGACCCATCCCCAGACGAGAACGTACCTGGGGCTCCCCGGGAAGTCGCGGGGAGCGACATCGCATCCGCAACGAGCGATGAAGTTGGCGACGAAGCCCCCGAGCAGCGGTGATACGGTCCCTGCGGAACCCCGCAGTCCGACCCACTCGTCGCCATGGAAACCAACGATCTCGGCTTTGTCGCCAGCCTGCTGTTCGTTCTGGTTCCGGCCGTGTTCCTGATCGTTCTCTACATTCAGACCAGCAGCCGCCAGGGAGGCTGACGGGCAGCGTTCGCGGTCGATGCCCGCCGGCGGAAACGCCGAACCGGGAACCGGAGCTGAACCAGATCCCTTGATTAAGGTTGAGGGCCTGGCTCAGCGCCGGCCCTCCGGTTCCCTCACCAGCAGCACCGGGGCCGGGGCGTGAACCCGGATGTAATCGCTGACCGAGCTTCCCAGCAAGCGATCCAGATCGACCAAGGCCTTCGCCACGAGGGGGCGGCGGTCCTGGGAGGCGATCACCACAAGATCTGCTTTGATCTCATCGGCGGTGTCGCACACCGTGCGACCGATGGTTCCGGTGCGGTGGATTGGTTGCATTTTGACACCGAAGCTGCGGGCCCGTTGCACCGCCTTGTCCAGCACCTCGTCGGCTGGGTTGCGCCCCCCCCGGGAAGGGGTGATGTCCTGGCGGGTGACATGCAATCCGGTGAGGCTGCCGCCGGGGATTGAGGCCACCAGTTCACAGGCCAGGCGGATCGCGTCGTCCCCTACACCGGTGCCATCCACGGTCACCAGCACCCGGTTGATCGCACGAATGTAGAGGTCGTCGCGCACCAGCAACATCGGGCGGGTGGAGAGCTGGAACACGTACTGGCTGGCGCTGTTGGCCAGAATCGACTGGAGCCGCCCGAGGCCGCGGGAGCCCATCACGATCAGGTCGGCATCGAGCTCATCGGCCACCTTGAGCACGGTCTGCTTGGTGTCGCCCTCCCGCACGATCGTGTTCACTTCAGCGGGCTCAAGGCCCATCCGCGCCACGGCTTCGACCACCAGGGCTTCGGCCTGTTCGCGGTGGCTGCGGAGATCGTCGGCGCCCTGCTCGTTCATCACATGGAGCAGGTTGATGCGGGCCTGGCGGCAGGGGGGAATAGCGCGCAGGGTGCGGACCATCTCCTCCACATGACCCTTGCCGGAATTGGCGATCAGAAGGTTGCGAAACACGGATTGGTCGGGCGGCCTGGGCCAGCCTATGGCCGATTTCCAGCGATCCCACCATCCCTGTGCAGAGCTTGATGCAACCTGGCCAAGGCTCATGCCGCTCCCCACTTCGTGTCCACCACGCTTCTCCCGCGGGCGGCCCCACGCCGGCTTGCGTTCTCCCACCGGCGTCCTCCTCAACCATGCCAGCCTCCCCAGCACCGCCCACGCCTGAGAACGCGCCTGGATCGCCGACGGACGTGGCTTTTGTCCAGAGCAGGGGCTGGTCCCTGCGGCGTCGGGTGTTGCCCCAGCACACCGACCATGCCGGGGTGATGTGGCACGGCGCCTATGTGGCCTGGCTGGAGGAGGCCCGGGTGGAGGCCCTGGCGGCGGTGGGCCTCGCCTATAGCGATCTAGCGGCCCGGGGGCTGGGGCTGCCGGTGGTGTCGCTGGCGATCGACTACCGCCAGGCCCTGCGCCACGGCGACCGGGTGGAGATCCTCAGCCAGGCTCTTCCCAAGCGGGGGGTGAAGCTTCCTTGGCGGAGCCTGCTGCTCGATGGCGGCGGCGGGGTGGCCGCCGAGGCCCGGGTGGAGCTGGTGGCGGTGGCGATGGAGGGTCCAGGGCGGCCGCCCCGACTGCTGCGCCGGCTGCCGGGAGACCTGGAGCGGGCGGTGGCCGCCCTGGTGGCCGGACCTGTGCAATAATACAAATGTATTATCAAACGGCGCACGGGGCTCTGCTGCAGGGTCTCGGCTGCAGGGCTCAGATGCTGGGTCTGGGTTGGTTGCTAGCTGCTCATTGGACTCTGTTGATGGAGGTTGTTGATGGGGGATCTGCTGATGGGCCGTTTTCCTGTGTCCGGCGGTGGGCCGGACCGATTGCTTCTCCCAGCGAGGGATGCGGGAGTCAGGGCTGAGGGCTTTGGCGGGCTTCCTCTGGGGGCCGCAGCTGGTAGTGCGTACGCCTTCGACTCGGTTCCCTGGCACCGGGATCAGCGCCTTTGGTGGTTGTTGTGGAGCCGATGCCCGGGGTTGGGATGGGTGCGGCTCCGGTCCCTGGAGCGGGGCTGCGGGGGGTTGGCCGCGGCTTGGCGGCTGCCCTCAGCTGGATTCGCGCGGCTGCCGGGTTGGCACGCTGGCCTGGTGCCGGTGGTGGAGCGGTTTCGGGGGCAATGGGGGGTGGATCCTTTAGCTCGCCTGCTGCGGGATCCCCGGGTGGATCGGCGGGTGCTGTTGCCGGGGGATAGCCGCTGGCCCGCCGCCATCAGCGCCTTGGAGCGTCCGCCCCTGGGGCTCTGGTGGCAGGGCCGGGGCTCCCTCTGGAGGCTGCTGGCGCGGCGACGGGCGGTGGCAGTGGTGGGCACCCGCCGGCCCTCGCCCCACGGGCTGGCCATGGCCCGGGCCCTCGGGCTGGCCCTCGCTCAGGCCGGCTGGCCGGTGGTGAGTGGACTGGCGGAGGGGATCGATGGGGCCGTCCATGGGGGCTGCCTGGCCGGGGATGGCGCTCCGGTTGGGGTGCTGGGCACTCCGCTGGAGCGGGTATATCCCCAGCACCACGGTCCCCTGCAGCAGGCGGTGGGCCGTTGTGGACTGCTACTGAGTGAACAGCCCCCAGGGGCGCCGGTTCACCGTGGCAACTTCGCCGGACGCAACCGGTTGCTGGTGGCGCTGGCGGCGGCGGTGGTGGTGGTGGAGTGCCCGCCGGACAGTGGCGCGCTCCATTCCGCCGCCTATGCCTGGGAGCAGGGCCTGCCCCTCTGGGTGGTGCCGGGTGATGCCGGGCGCCATGCGGCCCTGGGCAGCAATCGTCTGCTCTGCCAGGGCGCCACTCCGCTGCTGGCGCCCGAGGATCTGGTGGCTTTCCTGGGGCCGGGTCCCCTCGCCTCCTGCTCCGCCGCCGCCCCATCCAGCCGTCCCTCGGCGGATCCGGCCGGCTCCGAGCAGGAGCGCTTGCTAGGGGCGGTGGGGGAGGGAGCTTCCCTTGAGCAGATCAGCCTCCAGCTGGGGCGCCCCGCCGGCGAACTGGCGGTGGTGTTGTTCCAGCTGGAATGGGAGGGCCTGCTGCGCGCGGAGCCCGGCCTGCGCTGGCGGCGCTGCTGATGCGGGAGGATCCGCCGCTGGCCTTAGCCTGAGTCGATGGTGGGATCAACGGCAGGGGATTGCGCGGCGTTGCCGGCCTCCGCTCTTCTGGCCTGGCGCCGGGAACTGCTGGCCAGCACCGGGGGGGCCAGAGCCGATCTCGACTGGCTCCTGGATCTGGGCGGTGGCCTCCGCTGGCCCGAGCTGCAGGCCTTGCACCTGCATCCGCACCGGATGGTGTGGTTGCTCCAGCCCCTGGCCCGGATCGAGGAGCTCTGGCGGCGGCACCGCCGCACGGCTGAACCGCTGCAGTACCTGGTGGGCCGTTGTCCCTGGAGGGATCTGGAGCTGCAGGTGGGTCCCGGCGTGCTGATTCCCCGGCAGGAAACCGAGCTGCTGGTGGAGCTGGCCCTGGCGCTAGCCCCGCCGACTTCAGGTGGGGCCGGGCTCCGCTGGGCCGACCTCGGCACCGGCTGTGGCGCCCTGGCGGTGGCGCTGGCCAGGGCCCTGCCGGCTGGCCGGGGCCTGGCGGTGGATGCCAGTGATGAGGCGTTGACCTTCGCGACTCTCAACCGGGCCGCTGCCGGTATGGAGGAGCGCTTCACTCTGTTGCGCTCCGATTGGTGGGAAGACCTGAAGCCCTGGTGGGGAGAGCTGGACCTCGTGGTGGCCAACCCTCCCTACATTCCCAGCATCACCGTGGAAGGCCTTGAACCCGTGGTGCGTGATCACGAACCCCGCCGCGCCCTCGATGGCGGATCCGATGGGCTGGTAGCCCTGCGCACCATCTGTGCCGGTGCGGCCCAGGCTTTGGCTCCGGGGGGTGTGCTGCTGCTCGAGCACCACCACGATCAAAGCCAAAGCGTGGGGCTTCTGCTGGAGATGGCCGGGTTGGGGGAGGTGAGAGCCCACCGCGATCTCGAAGGAGTGCGACGTTTTGCCAGTGGACGCCAGCGAGTTGGGGAGGGAGCCCGATGAGCCGAGTGCTCGATGCGGAGGCCCTGTCGGCGCGGCTGGTGGCGGGGGAGGCAGTGCTCTTTCCCACCGATACCCTGCCGGCCCTGGCCTGTGCCCCTTCCATTGCCCCCCTGCTGTGGCGCCTGAAGCTCCGCCCCCCTGACAAACCGCTGATCCTGATGGGCGCCGATCTTGAGCAACTGGTGGGGCTGCTTGGGGTTCCCTGGCATTCCGAATGGCTGGAGCAGGCCCACCGTTGCTGGCCAGGCGCCACAACCCTGGTGCTGCCGATCGCTGGACCGCTGGTGGAGGAGCTCAATCCGGGGGGAGCAAGCCTGGGTCTGCGGGTTCCTGCCGCGCCCTTGGCCTGCGATCTGCTCCGGCGCAGCGGTCCGCTGGCAACCACCAGTGCCAACCGCTCCGGTGCCTCACCGGCTATCAACGCGGATCAGGCGGCCGCGGCCTTTCCCGGGCTCGCCCTGCTCGCCCCGCTGCCCTGGGCCCCGGGATTCGGAGCCCCTAGTGGGGTGCTGGCCTGGCGCGAACCAGCCGATTCAGCGCTGGATCCCTGGCAGGTGCTGCGGTCCGGGCCCATCGGTAGCGGCCGGGCGGCTCCACGGGCTCCGGGGGGAGGTGAGCCTCCATGCTGATGCTCCTGGTGGTGGTGCTGCTCACCGTTGCCCTGAGCCATGGGCTGGTGGAACCGCTGACTGCGGTGCTCCGTCCGGTGTTCAACCTCTCCTGGCTGGGCTGGGGGCTGGTGGGGTTCCTGGCATGGCTGCTGGCCGGGGGCGGCCCCGGATCGTCAGCGCCCCCTCGGGAGGGTGCCGATCCTCCGACCGATCAGGGTTGACGGCCGGCTCCCGGCCCGCTGGTGGGGCCTGGCTTGAACGTGGTCCAGCCGATCCAGTCGACAGAGCCGAGTTTCCGCTCCGGTTGCCCGTTCACCCGCAACTGAACGAGATCGGCCCGGCCCGAGCGGATCATCAGGCCGCTTCTGAGCGGGAAGCTCCGCTGGCCGTTGAGCTCGCCGGAGAAGAGCAGCAGCCCATCGGTGCTGCGCACCTCGACCCAGCTGGGGCCAGTGGGGCGCAGGCTGATCGAAGCCACACCCGCCGGGGGGGCGCCGGACTGGGCGGCGGGGCTGGCGTTTGATGCCGTGGCGTTCGGGGCTGTGGCGTTCGATGCCGGCACCTGAGCGGAGGGCGTTGGCCGGGGGGCGGGCCGGGACCCGCCTCCGGAGCGCCAGGGCTGGGTGGCCAGCAGCAGACCGCCCAGTCCCAAGGCCAGGCCGGCGGCCAGGGCTCCGTTCACCCCGGTGCTCCGTAGGGTTTCTGCGGCAGCTCTCAGCCCTTGCACTCCGGCAGCACCTGCGGGTCCGCTGGCATCCTCCCGGATCTTCTGCGGATCCATGCCGCGGTGGGTGGCGGCACCGGTTTCGGGGGCCGGGGATAAGCGGGCGCTCCCGACAACGCCAGCTTGCGGCAGCGCACGACGGATCTGCTCCCGCAGGGCCATCCCCTCCTCCAGCAGTTGTTCGTTGCGCTGATGCACCGGCCGCACGCGTTCCCGAAATTTGCCCTCGAACACCTCCGGCAGATCCTTCAAGAGGGCCTGGTAACTATCCCGCTTGCGTCGAGCCGCCTCCAACTCCTCCTCGAGCATCTCGTGGCGGAGGCGGTCGGCGTCGGGCGAGTCGGGCATCGGGACAAGGCCTGCTGACGGCGAGGGCCTAAGCCTAGGCAGGACTGGCCTGGGGAGATTCACAGCGGCCCGATCCCCTCGCGTGGCAGCTCAGGGCGCGAGCCGCCTTCGGAAGCATGTCCGAACCGGGTGGAAATCCTGCATCCTTGGAAGGCGATCAACAGCGTGGCTTCCCATGGCCCAGTGTCCACCAGCCTCCATCGCCGTGGTGGGCGCAGGGGTTGGTGGCTGCACCGTCATCGCCGCCCTGTGCCGGGGCGGTTGGAGCGGTGCCATCAGCCTTTGGGAGAGCGGCCGCGGTCCGGGGGGGCGTACCGCCACGCGCCGCTCGCGCCAGGATGTAGGCCTGCGCATCGACCATGGCGCCCCCCTCTTCAACATCAGCGGCCGAGCCACGGACCTGCTGGAGCCCTTGCTGGCCAGGGGGGTGATCGAGCCCTGGATGGAGCCCCGGGCACGGCTGGATGCGGCAGGCCGCCTCCACAGCGAGGACAGCCGCGATCCCCTCGGTGAGGGGGCTCTCTATCGCGGGGCCGGCGGCATGGATGGCCTCTGCGCTGGGCTGCTTGACCTGGCCCAGGCCGGAGCCGCGGCGGCTTCGGGCGTTGCGGTGCACTACGGCGTTCTGGTCTGCTATTTGGCGGTGACCCCGGGCGGACGCTGGCAACTCTTCGATCGGGAGCACCAGCTGCTGGGGGAGGCCGACTGGCTGGTGCTGGCGGGCACCCTGCTGGCCCACCCCCGCTCCCGGCTGCTGCTGGCCTGGGACACCGTGCCCCTGAAGGAGGCGGCCCAGTCGCTCGACGATCCTGAGCTGCAGCATGTGCTAGCGGCCCTCGCCTCCCTGCGCTCGGAGGCCCGCAGCAACCTGCTGCTCGTGGCGGAGGGCGCCGACGCGGAGGTCTGGCGCCGCTGTCCTTTCCGGCTGCTGCGCTTCGATGGGGCTGCTGAACAGCGCTGGCGCCTCTCACGGCTTTCGATCCAGCCCCTGGCCGATGGGCGGGTGGCCGTGGTGGCCCATTCCAGTGCGGTCTTCGCCGCCGAGCATCTGAGCGTGTATGGATCCCGCTCCTCAATCGCCCGCCAACGCGGCAAGTTGCCGCGGCAGGAGGAGGAGATGGCGGTGATTGAGGCCCTCAGTGAGGCGCTGCAGGACGCCCTGGCGGATTGGCTGGAGCCCGGCCTGGTGGCTCGGGGGCAGCGTCAGCTGATGCGCTGGGGAGCCGCCTTCCCGCGGGAACCGGGCCTGCCGGAGGATCTGCTGCTCTGTCGCCAAAGCCGGGTGGGCTTCTGCGGCGACTACGTTGCCGGGGTGGGCTTTGGCCGGGTGGAGGGTGCCCTACGCAGCAGCGAACGGCTGGCGGCGATGCTGCTGGATACCCTGCGGACTGAGGACCCAGCGACTGGAAGCCCCGTTGAGGGTGGATGACCCGCGCCCCGCCCCGATCTGGCCCAAGGGTGCGCAACATGGCTCGCCGGCGGGTGATCGTGCAGCGTGCGCCGCGATCGAGAACTTCGGCAACAAGGTTGGGCTGTGCCGCGACAAAACGCGCACCCCCTCCGGTTCCTGGGGCTGCTGGCACTGATCCTCTAAGCGTGAAGGCATCGGCCCTGGCTAACCAGGCGCCCGGCGGAGGCGCGGGCTGGCGTCCGAAGGGGACGACAGCCCTGGGCTCGATGTTCCGCGATTCGGGGCGCCGGAGCGAATCAGTGCCTCCGGCTGAATCAGTTGCTAGATCAGTCGTCGGAGAGCTCCACCGCCTCCAGCAGGCTGATCGCCACCCGGATCCTGGTGAGGTCCATCGCCCAGGCCGCCACGCTTTCCGATTTCTCCTCGGCGATGAGGCCGTCGATCACATCCTCGTGAAAGGCGGCCAGCTTCTGGATGATTTTCACCGCCAGTTCTCGCTCCTGATAGGGGCTCAGGGCCGAGCGGGTCTCGACGAGTCGGAACACATCGCGGGCATTGTCGAGCTGGGCCCGGGTCAGCAGCTCGGACACATTGCTGGGGAAGGCGCTGGGGCCGGGGTCGTCGCCGAGCTCGGGATGGCCGGTCCATCGCTTAGGCACAGCTCCGCCGGTCGGCTCGGGCGGCCCCTGGGGATCGGCACCGGAGCTGGGGCCCGGATCGGAGCCGGAAGTCAGATCCGCCATCGCTGCAACTCCTGGCTGGCTGGATCCTAGGGGGTTCGCCCTGGGCATCAGGACAACGGCCGCAGACGACCCGCAGGGCGCTGCGGTGGGCCGCCGCTGGCCTGGATCTGTCGAATCATCGGAATCAAGCGAACGGATGGAGCCGCAGGGGAAGGGCCAAGCTGGCGGGTCGGTTTGATCGGGCTCCAACGTGAGTTCGATGAACAACCGTTGTGCTTTCAACCACGCTGTTGTTGGGGTGAGGTGGCTAAGAATAGTTGAGTTCTCAACACGAGAGCGGGTAGGGTTCCGGGGGAGGCGTTGACAGCGTCTCCCTTTTTTCATGGAGCCGCCTGTAGGCAGCAGGGCCGGCTTTGCCGGACATGAAACCAGGCAAACCCCTGGCTTTAATCCAGAAAAAGGCCATGAAAAAGGGCTCCGCTAGGAGCCCCAAAGACCGCAATCTGATTCGCAGATCGCAGATCGCAGATCGCAGATCGCAGGTCACAGATCACTGGCCACAGTGCCAGATCGAATAACCTCATCAAGGCAATCAGAGCAATCCAATCCAATCCAATCCAATCCAATCCAATCTAATCCGAGCCGAGCCGATCTCGGGAATCAGATCAGATCAGATCAGAGCGTTGATGGCGTAGTCGATGGTGTTGTTGGCGATCACACCGGGGTCGCCGCTGATGCCGTGGTTGGCCTTGATGTGGTTCAGGGCTTCCACATACCAGGAGGGGGAGAGTTCGAAGGCGCGGTTGATCTCATCGAGACCGGCGATCAGGTAGTCGTCGAGCGGGCCGGTGCCACCAGCCACCAAGGAGTAGGTGATGTGACGCAGGTAATAACCGATGTCACGGGCGCACTTGGCCTTGCCACGGGCATCGGAGGCGTAGTTGGGCCCCTGCAGCTGGGTGGTGTAGGGGAACTTGTTATACACGGCCTGGGCAGCGCCGTTCACCAGGTTGTCGGCGTTGGCGGTGAGGGCCTTGGCGGCCTCAAGGGAGTTCTTGGCGCGCTCGAAACGGCCGAAAGCGGCGTTGAGCTCGGTGTTGCTCAGGTAGCGGCCCTGGGAATCAGCGGCGGCCACGGCCTCGGTGAGGGGAGTTTTCGACATGGTGAGAAAGGGAAAAGGTGGACGAACACAATGACGCTGACGGCGGCTGGGCCTCAGCCCACAGCGGCGGCGGCGCGGTCGAAATAGGTGCCGATCTCCGAGGCGAGGGCGGAGCAGTCGCCGGGGGTGATGCCGTTCTTATCCAGCACCAGCTTGAGGGCAGCATCCTTGATCAGCCGGATGCCTTCGGCCACCGAAGCGCCGGGAACGCCAAGGGCCAGATAGGTTTCCCGCAGACCGTTGAGGGCGCGATCCTCCAGAACGGAAGGATCACCGAGATAGACGGCGTAGGTGATGTAGCGGAGGATGATGTCGAGGTCGCGCAGGCAGGCGGCGATGCGGCGATGGGTGTAGGCGTTGCCACCGGGGGCGATCAGGGCTGGCTGGCGCTCGAACAGATCGCGGGCCGCGTTGGTGACCAGGCTGGAGGCGTTGGAGGTGATGCGGTTCACCGCATCGAGACGCTTGAAGCTGTCGGCCACCACACCCGAAAGGGCATCGATCTGGCCGGCATTGAGGAATTCGCCGCGGGCATCCGCCTGGGCAACCACCTTGGTGAAGGCGTCGTAGGTCATGGAAAGGCTCCTGCTCCCGAAATCGGGGGGTGAGACAGCGTGGAAGGACTGTGATGGTCAGCGAGGCCGGATTGGGATCGATGGCGCATCACATGGCGTGATTCTCAGGATGGCGAGCGTGGGGAAACAGCGGCCATTTACAAAGGGTCACTGAAATCAGCGGTCAATGTATTTGGGATTTAATCCTGATGTTGCTTCGATTACCTTGCGGCTGTTGCCATAGGGAAGCTTGGCTAATGAAGCGGAATTCGTGAGGCGCGAACCTCCGCATCGGCGTTCTCCGGGCTACCACTTCCTGTGGCGGCAGCAACCCGCTTTACCGGATCTCCGTGGGGTGGATCGGAATCTCTGTGGGGTGGATCGGAGTGGATGCTCCACGGACTGATGCTCCGAAGGCTGGATGCGCAGTGGGTTGGATGTCAGTGGGCTGGATCGCGCATCCGTTGCACGAAGGCGGCCTGCTGCTCGGCCGTGGCCAGGCGGCCGTCATCGACGATGATGATGCGATCGGCCACATCGAGGATCTTGTTGTCGTGGGTGACCATGATGATTGTGGTGTTCTGCTCGCGGGCCAGCTGCTGCATCAGCTCCACCACGGTGCGGCCTGATTCCTTGTCGAGGGCGGCGGTGGGCTCATCCCCCAGCAGGATCTTCGGCTGGCTCACCAGGGCCCGGGCGATCGCCACCCGCTGGCGCTGGCCACCGGAGAGGTTGGCGGGCATGTAATCCACCCGGTCTCCCAGGCCCACCTTCTCGAGCATCGTCGTGGCGAGTTGGTCCATGTCCTGGTCGTAGAAGCGGTCGTGCAGTTCCAGCGAAAGCCGCACATTGCGGCGGGCATTGAGGAACATCATCAGGTTGTGGGCTTGGAAGATGAAGCCCACATTCAGGCGCAGGTCGGCCAGTTGTTCCTTGCTGGCGCCATTGAGCTCTTGGCCGAGGATCTTGAGGCTGCCGTCCTGGCAGGAGCGCAGCCCCCCCAGCATGGTGAGCAGGGTGGTTTTGCCCGAACCGGAGGGGCCGGTGCAGATCACGATCTGCCCCGGGTAGATGTCGAGCGTGATGTCCTTGAGGGCGTGCTTGCGCGCTTCGCCGCTGCCGAACCAGTGGTTCACGTTCTGGAGCGAAATCACCGGTTGTTCACCCTTCGAATCTTCGGCCGTCGGCGAAGGATCGGATGGCTGAGCGATGGGCGTTGCCGCGGTTCCGGCGCTAGGGCCGGCGGCCGCCGCGCCCGAAGGATCGAGAGCGGGGTCGGGGCGCTCCATGGTGGGCTCAGAAGACATCGGCCGGATCGAGCTGCACCAGCTTGCGGGTGGCCAGGGTGCCCGATCCCACGCACATCACGAAGGTGAGGGCGAGCACCAGCAGGGCGCGGTTGAGGGTCATCAGCACGGTGAGCTTGGTAACGCCCGCCAGCAGCGCATACAGGCCGCAGGAGAGCAGCACGCCGGGGATGAAGCCCACCAACGCCAGAATCGCCGATTGCTGAATCACGATGGCGATCACGAAGGGATCGCGGTAGCCCATCGCCTTGAGCGTGGCGTACTGGGGCAGGGAATTCATGACATCGCCATAGAGAATCTGATACACGATGATGCTGCCGACCACAAATCCCACCAGCACCCCGAGCGAGAAGATGAAGCCCACCGAGGAATTACGCTTCCAGTAACTTACTTCTTTTTCGGCCAGCTCCTGCTTGGTAAGCACCATCACATTGCGGCCGCTGAGGATCGGCTCCATCGCGGCCTTCACCGCCTGGGGGGAGGCGCCGGGCTTGAGGCGGATCAGGCCGACCTGGAGGGAATTGGGATCGATCTTGGGGAAGAGATGGAGAAAGGTGTTTTCGGCGGTGATCAGGTTGGCTTCGGCGGCAAAGGTGGCGCCCATCACGAAGGTGTCGATGATCCGGAGGCGTTTGTTGTTGACCTCCACGGAAAAGGGTTGGCCCTGGCGGAGCGTGTCGATCACATCGCCGTATTGCTTCTTGGAGTTGCGATCGAACAGGGCATTACGCAGCACCTGCAGCTGGCTGCGGTTGGCCTCGATCTCGGGGAAGTTCAGCGAAGGCTGGTCGAGGTTGACTCCATAGACATAGACATCAAATGATTGGCGGGTGGCCGGCGTGATCCAGGTGCCCCGCGCGATCCGCAGGGGCGAGACTGCCGCCACCCCATCCACACCCAGCACCTGATAAAGGCGGCTGCGCGGGAAATCCTGGAGCGAACCCAGGTTGCTGTATTTCGAGCTCACCATCACCAGATCGGCCTGCAGCTTCTCGATCGGCTTCTTTTGGCTGTTATAGAGGCTGTCGATCAATCCCAGCTGGAAAAACATCAGCAGGTTGGAGAAACTCACCCCGGCGATGCCGATCAGCAGCTTGGTGGGGTTGTTGCTCACCTGCAGCCAGGCGATCGGGGTGCGCTGCAACAGTTTCTGGATGGCACGCCGCATCAGGGGGTCCTCGGCGGCTGGCTGTTTCCTGGCAGGGCCCTCGGCGGTGCGCCAGGGCCGGTGGGGGTGGCGGGGGCCGCTGGCGCGCCCGCTCCGGATCCGGAGTGAGGTCCATCGTTGGGGCGGGGCGCCGCAGCCGGGCTGAGGGCCGCCTCCTCGGGGCTGAGGGGATTGAACACCACGTTCACCTGCAGGTTGGAGGCGCCGCCGATCTGGCGTTGCTTCAGATCGGTGGGATCGATGCGCAACCGCACCTGGAACACCCGCTGATCCTGGTTCTCGCCCGCCTCGCCGGCAAAGATCGATTGGCGCTGCACCTGGGGAAGGATCTGGTAGACCGTGGCGCGGGCGCTGCCCTCGAAGCCGTCGGCGGTGATCGTGGCCCCCTGGCCGGGGCGCACCCCCTTGATGTCGCTCTGGTACACCTCGGCAGTGACCACCATGCGGCTGGTGTCGGCCATCTCGAGGATGCCGGAATCGCCCACCTTGTCGCCGGGTTGCACCACCACCTTGAGAATGCGGCCGTCCTGGGGGGCTTGCACCGTGGCGAAGGCCAGCTCCTGTTTGGCCCGGTCGCGGGAGGCGATCGCCTTGCGCAGTTCGCTCTCAGACGCCGCCACATCCACCGGGCGCACCTCCTTGATCTGCTCAAGCTTCTGCTTCTCGCTGGCGATCTCCGAGCTCAGGGAGGCGAGGGTGCCGGCGCGGGTCTCGATCGCCTGGGCCAGGTCGGCTTCGGTGGTCTGGGCGCGGGTGCGGTAGCGGTCGCGCTCCAACTGGGAAGCACCGCCGGCTGCGTAGAGGCCGTCGTAGCGCTTCGATTCGGTGCGCGCCTCCAGCATGGTGGAGCGCTTGCTGTTCACCTTTTGGTCCTGGGCAAGCTTTGAGCCGGCCAGCTGGCGCTCCAGGCTCTCCACTTTGTAGACCTGCGCCTGGATCTCCCCCTGCTTGGCACCGGCCTTCACCTGCTCCAGCTTGCGCTGCGAGAGGGTCACGTTCTCCTCGGCCTCGGCCAGGGCGGCGGCCAGGCTGGCCTTGCTGTTGAGCACCGCCAGGGGCTGGCCCTTTTTCACCTCCTGGCCCTCGTCCACCAGGATGTCTTGCACACGGTCGCCGCTCAGGGAGGTGGGCACCGACACCTTGCGGATGCGGGTTTCGGGTTCGAGCCGCCCCAGGGCCGAGATGCGGCGCGGGCCCTGCGCCACCGGAGCTTCGGGGGGCTTTGGCCGGCAGGCCACCAGCAGAGCCGGCAGGGGCAAGGCGGCCAGGAGCAGGACGAGGACCAATCGCCTCCGGCGCTGACGACGGCCCTGGGGTGTGGACAGCCGCCGCATGGGAGAGCCGACACAACGATGGGCGCCGGTCGGGCGATTGGTAGGAGGCAGGAGCGAGCGGCTGGCCATCGGCTCGGGAATCACGCGTGTCGGTCGCTCACCATGGACCCAGGGTAGGCAGACCGGCCCGATCCTCCAGGGGGTGTTAGCAAAGTCGGGTTGAGCGAGATTAAGGGCAATCGAGCCTCGTTTTCGTGACCCGGCCAGACATCCCGGCCTGGTCGTTCGGCCACTCCGGACCCGGCGAAACATCCCGGCCGGGTCGTCCGGCCACTCCGATCACCGCCTCGGGATCGGGGGCTGCCAGCCGCGGCGGGGCTGGGGGCCGGTTCCCCATGCGACGATCGCCCTATCCAGCGCTCTGAACCGTGCGGGGCCTGAGCAGCGGCCGGGTTGGAGCCGAGACGCTCCGTTTCCATTTGGTGCTGGCCGGCGGCGGCCACACCCATGCGCTGCTGCTGCGGCGCTGGCTGATGCGACCCCGGCTGCGCCCGGCCCACACGCTGGTCACCCTGGTGAGCCGCCGGAGCACGGCTTTTTACTCGGGCACGCTGCCGGCCCTGGTGGCCGGGCTGATCGCGCCGCAGGAGTGCGCCATCGATCTGCGGCGCCTCTGTGCCCTGGCCGGGGTGAGCTTCCTGCGGGCCGAGATCGTGGGGCTCGATCCGCTGGCGCGGGAGTTGCGCTTGCAGGGCCGGCCGCCGCTGCGCTTCGATCGGCTTAGCCTCGATGTGGGGGCGGTGACGGCAGGGGGCAGCGCGGCCAGCGGCCAAGCGGTGAAGCCCCTGGAGCCCTTCCTGGCCTGGCTTGGGGGCCTCAGGCCCGGATCCGAGCTGCGCATCCGCGGCGGTGGGGCCGCCGCCGTGGAGCTTGCTCTGGCCCTCAAAGCCCGGGGACATGCCCCGCGCTTGCTGCTGCGGGGCCAGCGGCTGCGGCTCGGTTCGGCGGCGGCCAACCGCCTGGGGGAGCGGCTGCTGGCGGAGGCAGCGATCCCGCTGGAGAAGAATGCTCCATCAGACACACCGGCCGATCTGGCCTGCACCGGCAGCCGGGCACCGGGCTGGCTGGCGGTGGCGGGGCTGCCGGTGGAGCCGGCCACGGGCCGGGTGCTCACCGCCGCCAGCCTCCAGGTGCTGGAGCACCCCCACCTCTTCGCCACCGGCGACTGCGCCGTGCTGGCTGAAGCGCCCCGGCCGGCCTCGGGGGTGTGGGCGGTGCGGGCGATGCCGGTGCTCGCCACCAACCTGCAGCGCAGCCTGGAGCAGCCGCAGCGGCCGCTTCGCCCGTGGCGGCCCCAGCGGCGGGCGCTGCAGGTGTTGGGGGATGGGGGCTGGAGTCCGAAGGGGCCACGGGCCGCGGTGTTCTGGGGGCCCGTGGCCCTGGGGCCCAGCCGCTGGCTGTGGCAGTGGAAGCGCCACCTGGATCAACGTTTTCTGGCTGGCTTCGCGGCCTTGGCTCCGGTGGGTCCGGATGCCATGGCCTGCCGCGGCTGCGCCGCCAAGCTGGCCGCCGCTCCGCTGGAGGGGGCCCTGGCCAGGCTGGAGGGGTTGGCCAGGGCGCAAGCGCCCTCCATCAGCGCCACGGCTCGGAATGAGGAGCGGGATGGGGCGAATGTCGGCGCTTTGCCAGGTGGTGCAACCCCGGCGGCACCCCCAGCTACGCCCACAGCGCCCCCTCCGCCCGAGGACGCGGCGGTGCTGGCCACGGCCCCCGATGGCTCCCTGCTGCTCCAGAGCGTGGATGGCTTCCCGGCCCTGCTGGCCGACCCCTGGCTCAATGCCCGCCTCACCACCCTGCATGCCTGCGGCGACCTCTGGGCCAGTGGCGCGGCGGTGAAAAGCGCGCAGGCGCTGGTGACCCTGCCTGAGGCGGCGCCGGCCCTGCAGGAGGAGCTGCTGCTCCAGACCCTGGCGGGGGTGCGCTCGGTGCTCGATCCGCTCGGGGCGCGGCTGATCGGCGGCCACACCCTCGAGGGCCGCGATGGGGCCGGCCTCGCCCTGGCCCTCACGGTGAACGGCTGGGCCGAGCCCGGGCGCCACTGGCTCAAGGGCCCTCTTTGGGAGGGGGACTCCCTGCTGCTCTGCGGGCCCCTGGGCAGCGGGGTGCTGTTTGCGGCGGCGATGGCGGGGGCAGCGCGGCCGAGCTGGATCGATGCTGCCTTGAAAACGATGCAGCGCAGCCAGGCGCGGCTGGTGGAGCTACTGGAAGCCCATGACTGCCATGCCTGCACGGATGTCACGGGCTTCGGCCTGCTGGGGCACTTGGGGGAGATGCTGGCGGCGGGCGGTGTTACCGCTGGTGGGCTGCCAGGCGAAGGGCTGAGACCCGGAGAGGTTGCCGGCGACGGGGCTACTGCCGCCGCCGTTGTCTCAGCAGCTTTCGAATCGACGGCCAACAGCGCGAACGGGAACGGTCGGAGCAGCCCGAGAGCCCGTGCGGATGACGGGCGGGGATGCCCTCCCCTGACGGTGCGGCTTGAGGCGAGAAGCATTCCGGCCTTCGCCGGCGCCATGGAGCTGCTGGAACAGGGCTGGGCCAGCACCCTGGCCCCCGCTAATGGCCGGGCACTGGCGCTGCTGGAGGGACCGGTGCGGCTGGTGGGGCAGGCCGACGCGGCTGTGGAGGCCCTGCTGATCGATCCCCAGACCTGCGGCCCCCTGCTGGCGGCCCTGCCCGCCGATCGTGCCGACGCCGCCCTGGCCGCGCTGCACCGGGCCGGCTTCCCGGAGGCGGCCCTGATCGGCCTGGTTCTGGGGACGCCGGAGCTCTCACCACGGGGCTGAGGGGGGGCATCAGCCATCCGCCACGGCCCCCCGCTGGCCGGCTGGCCGGCTGGCCGGCGCCGGAGCAGGAGGGTGGCCCTCCCCTGATGTGGACCCCGCGAACGGGTCCAGGGAGAAAGCGCGTCGTTATCCAGTCAGAATGAAGCGTGCCGCACCAGGCCCCGCTCCAACAACAGCCGGGCCGCTTCCGCCGGCGCCAGCTTGCCCAGCTCCACCACCTGCACGGCATGGCTACTGAGGTCGTGGTCGTAGCAGCGGTCGTAGTAATCGAGCATCTGGCGGCAGGCGCTGGCCCAATCGGCGGCGGCGATCGCTTCAAGGGCGAGGGCGGTGCGCTGGGGGCCGAGCCGTTTGGCGATGCGCTGGGTGGCCTCCGCCAGCCCGGCGGGATCCTGCTGACCGTAGATCGCCACCAGCTGGGTCACCCGCTGCTCCAGGGGGCGTTGGATGTCTAGGGCCGGGGCCGCCTTCATCTGGTGCCACAGGCCAGCGGGAATCCGGCAACGGCCCACCTGGGAGCTTTCGGCCTCCAGCCAGATCTCATCGGCCCCCTCCAGGGAGGCCAGGTCGGCGGCCAGGAGGTTCTCGTAGTGCTCGCTGCTGGGCTGGGGCGGCAGACCGAGGGCACCGAAGCTGCTGCCGCGGTGATGGGCACGGCCCTCCAGGTCCAACACCGCCACGCCCCGTTCCCGCAGGGCCAGCAGCAGGTCGGTCTTGCCGCAGCCGGTGCGGCCCCCCAGCAGGCGCAGGGGCCAGGACCGCTCGAAGAGCTCCAACACCCAGCGGCGATAGGCCTTGTAGCCCCCCTCCAGCAGCAGCACCGGCAGGTCGAGCTGGCCCGCGAGCCAGGCCACCGAAGCGGAGCGCATGCCGCCGCGCCAGCAGTGCAAGCGCAGGCAGGGAGTGTTGCGGGGCTGAGCTGCGGCGCTGGATGCGGTGCGGTGCTCTGCGAGGGCAGCCAGCAGCGCAGTGCCGAGGCTTACCATCCGCGGCCCCACCAGGGCCAGCCCGCGCAGCACGGCAGCCTGGCGGCCCTGCTGCTTATAGAGGGTGCCGATCTCGGCCCGTTCGTCGTTGTCGAACAACGGCAGGTTGGTGGCGCCGGGGAGGTGCCCTTGGGCAAACTCCGCTGGGCTGCGCAGATCGATCAGCGGCCCCTCCGCCGCCAGAAAAGCCTCCACTCCTTGAGGTGGGGGGGTGGCCTGGGCGCCGGCGGCTGCGAGCTGGGAGGAAAGGGCTTCCATCAGCTGCAGGCTGGCATGGGGGCAGCTCCCACAGACCGATCACGCCTTTGCCATGGCCACGGCGGGGAATCCTGTCTGGTGGTCAGGAGACTGTGGATGCCGCCCCCCAGGCTCGCCCGGGTTGATCCAGCGCTACCGCGAGGAACTGCAGGCTCGCCACGATGTGCGCCGCATCCGCTTTCTAATGGGCCTTGCCTGCTTTATTGGCAGCAGGCGCGGTGCCTATTCATTTCTTCCTTTTTCTTCAACGTCGGCGTGCCGACTCTGAAGACCGAAACGAACACGTAGAAGTACTTCGTGCCAGGAGTGATGTATTCAGTGACACGTTTTCACCCCTTAGTCAATCGACGGCGTTAGCTCCAGCTCCTCCCAGCCTTGGAGCCTGGCGCACCTGTTCCAGCGCCGCAGCACCAAACCATGGGAGTTCGCCTGCCAGGTCCACAGCTTTTCCCCATACCTACACTAACGCCCACGCTGCCCGTGGCCATGCCTGACTTCTCCCCGCAGCGTCGGCGACTGCTCGGAGCCGCTGCAGTGGCCACCACCGCAGGGGTTCTGGCCTCCTGCCGCATCCGCCGGGCGGACGAGGTCAAGGCGGGCTCGGCCCTCCCCCTG
>CALRXC020000046.1:0-31402 GCA_943372025.1 Synechococcus sp. UW140
AGTTCAGCTGTTCTGCAATCGATCTCGGGCTTTTGACTGGCCTGAAGTGAGGGCACCGGCAAGACCCAACTGAGACCGAATTTGGCGCTGGCGTGGAGCGAGACGGGTCTTTTCGCCCGAAACGATCTATGTGCAACAGCCTCCTAGCCTGGGATCTCTTGCTGTGAATTCGGTGCTCCGAACCACCGTCAGCCTCAGCCTCGCCCTCACCCTGCTGGCGGCCCCCGGCCTGGCCCAGTCGAACGGGGTGGTGCCCGCCAAGGAACAGCTGCCGGCTGATGCCCATCACCAGTCCGGGGCCGCCAGCGTGACCCAGGGAGTGCTGGCGATCCGGCGGCTCGGCGCCCAGCCCCTCGACCATGACTTCCCCGCCCTGGCGGGCCGGGAGCTGCGTGTCCGCGAGATCACCGTCGCCCCCGGAGGCAGCATTGGCCTGCACCGCCACGATCACCACCCCGGCTTGGCCTTCATCCTCGAAGGCCAGATGACGGAGCGGCGCGGTCCCGGCTTCGCCCCGCAGGTGCTGGGGCCCGGAGGCGTGGCGCTAGCAGGTGCGACCTGCCCCGGTTAACTACTACACCAGCGCCGGCACCGGACCGCTGAGAGTGGAGGCTGCCGCCGAGTGGAAGGCCAGCCGCTCGTTTTCCACCACCACGGCGATCGTGGAGCCGGCCGGGAAGGTGCCCGCCAGGATCGCCTTGGCGATCGGGGTTTCCAGCTCCCGCTGGATGGCGCGCTTGAGCGGCCGGGCGCCGTACACCGGGTCGTAGCCCACGCCGGCCAGCCAGTCGAGGGCTTCGCCCTCGACCTGGAGCCCCAGCTTCTTCTCCTCGAGCCTTCGGGCGAGCCGCTTCACCTGCAGCTCCACGATCTGGCGCAGCTCCTCGGCCTTGAGGCTGTGGAAGATGATCGATTCATCGAGGCGGTTGAGGAACTCGGGCCGGAAGTGGCCCCGAAGGGCCTCATTCACCCGCTGCTCCATCTCGGCGTGGCGGGCGGGATCGCCGGCCAGATCGAGAATCGAGGCGCTGCCGATGTTGCTGGTGAGGATCAGGATCGTGTTGGTGAAATCCACCGTGCGGCCCTGGCCATCGGTGACGCGGCCGTCATCGAGGATCTGCAGCATCACGTTGAACACATCGGGGTGGGCCTTCTCCACCTCGTCGAACAGCACCACCGCGTAGGGGCGGCGCCGCACGGCCTCGGTGAGCTGGCCGCCCTCCTCGTAGCCCACATAGCCCGGAGGCGCGCCGATCAGGCGGCTCACGGCGTGCTTCTCCATGTATTCGCTCATGTCGATCCGCACCATCGCCTCCTCGGAATCGAAGAGCTGGGCCGCCAGGGCCTTGGAGAGCTCGGTCTTGCCCACGCCGGTGGGGCCGAGAAACAGGAAGCTGGCAATCGGTCGGTTCGGATCGGAGAGGCCTGCCCGGGAGCGCTGGATGGCATCCGCCACCGCGGTCACGGCCTGTTGCTGACCAATCACACGGGTGTGGAGCTCGTCTTCGAGGTGGAGCAGTTTCTGCATCTCGCTCTGCACCAGCTTGCTCACCGGGATGCCCGTCCACTTGGCGATCACTTCGGCGATGTCGTCCTCGGTGACCTCCTCGCGCAGGAGCGTTTTGCCGGCCTGGCCGCTGGTGAGTTCGGCCTCCTTGGCGGCCAGCTTGCGGTTGAGTTCGCCCAGGGTGCCGTATTCCAGCTCGGCGGCCTTGTTGAGGTCGTAGCTGCGTTTGGCCTGCTCGATCTGCAGCTGCACCTGCTCGATCTCTTCCTTGATGGCACTGAGTTCATCGATTGAGCCCTTCTCCTTTTGCCACTGGGCATTAAGGGTGCTCTGCTGCTCGCTCAGATCGGCGAGTTCCTTCTCGAGCCGCTCCAACCGGTCGCGGCTGGCGGTGTCCGATTCGCGGCCGAGCGAGAGCTTTTCCATCTCCAGCTGCAGGATGCGGCGATCGAGTTCATCGATCTCTTCGGGCTTGGAGGTGATCTCCATCTTCAGGCGCGCCGCCGATTCATCCATTAGGTCGATCGCCTTATCGGGGAGGAAGCGATCGGCGATGTAACGGCTACTCAGAACGGCGGCGGCCACCAGGGCGTTGTCGGCGATGCGCACGCCGTGGTGCACCTCATAGCGCTCCTTGAGGCCGCGCAGGATCGAGATCGTGTCCTCCACGGTGGGTTGATCCACGAACACCTGCTGGAAGCGGCGCTCCAAGGCCGGGTCTTTTTCGATGTGCTGGCGGTGCTCATCGAGGGTGGTGGCGCCGATGCAGCGCAGTTCGCCCCTGGCCAGCATCGGCTTGAGCAGGTTGCTGGCATCCATGGCGCCGCCGGTGGCGCCGGCCCCCACCACGGTATGGATCTCATCGATGAACAGCACGATCTGGCCCTCACTGGAGGTGACCTCCTTGAGCACCGCCTTGAGCCGCTCCTCGAATTCGCCGCGATACTTCGCCCCAGCGATCAGGGCCCCCATGTCGAGAGAGATCAGCTGGCGGTTCTGCAGGGCCGAGGGCACATCGCCATTCACGATGCGCTGGGCCAGGCCTTCCACGATCGCGGTCTTGCCCACGCCGGGTTCGCCGATCAGCACCGGGTTGTTCTTGGTGCGGCGGCTGAGGATCTGGATCGTGCGCCGGATTTCCTCATCGCGGCCGATCACCGGATCGAGCTTGCCCGCCTTGGCGGCCTCGGTGAGATCGCGGCCGTATTTCTCCAGGGATTCGTAGGTGCCCTCAGGGTTCTGATCCGTCACCTTCTGGGTGCCACGCACCGCCAGCACCGCCTCCTTCAGCTTCGCGGCCGTGGTGCCCGCCTGAGAAAGCAGCTGACGGCCGCAGCGCTGGTCTTCGGCCAGGGCGAGCAGCAGGTGCTCGATCGCGATGTAGCTGTCATCGAATTCCTTCTTGAGGGCATCGGCCCGATCCAGGGCGGCATTGAGGCCCTTGCCGAGATAGATGTTGTCCGGCGATGCCGAGAGGCTGGGCTGGCCGGCGGTGTAGGCCTCCACCTTCTGGCTGAGGGTGCCCACATCCACGCCAGCCTTCTCGAGGATACGGGTGGCCAGGCCGGGCTGGGCGAGCAGGGATCCGAGCAGGTGCTCGCTCTCCATCTGCTGCTGGCGCTTCTGCTGGGCCAGCTGCTGGGCCGCCACGACGGCGCCCCAGGCCTTTTCGGTGAACAGATCGGCGGTGGGATGCATGAACGAAAACCTCCTGGGATTCGGCGCTCAGGTGGGAATGAAGGCACCGTATGGGATCCGGATGCACCTGAGTGGGCCGGTGCTCCGAACTGCGGGGTTCGGGCCCCCCTACCCAGGATGGGCAGGCCGAACCGGTTTGGGGTGGAAACCGGCCGTGGGGATGGGCGGAGGGCTCGGGTCGGGCTCAGGGCCCCCCCGGGGGCAGGGAGATCTGATTGCCTTTGGAGGTGCCGCACAGCCGCGTCGGACAGCCATCCGGGCCGTACACCGCATCCGCGGGTGAAAGACAGCCGAAGCTGTTCTTCAGGGGCACCTGGGCAGGGTGCAGGTGGAGCGGCTGCAGGGGCGCCTCCCGCACCGGCACCACCAGGCGGCAGGGTGGGACTGGCGGCCTGGGCCCATTGATCGCCTGGGGCTGGCTGCCTTTTGCGGGATTGAAACGCTGTCCGTTGGCGGGCAGCAGGAAGCTGGGCGGATCGGCGCCGGGCAGGTAGGGACCGTTGGGATCGAAGGCCCAGGCTGGGTTCAGGGGCGGGGCCGGCGGCAGTGGTTCTGCCCCCAAGGCTGCCGTCGCGGGCGGCGCCAACGCCAGCAGCAGCGCGGCTGCGGTCCGCAGCCCGGCCAGGGCCGGCTGAAATCGGCACGGGGTCATGCGGCCTGGGCCTTATGGAGGTGCATTCAGTCTGCAGGTTGCGCCAGGATCCATTGGTGTGCTCCTGCGTTGTGATGGCCGTCCCCTACGTCGAGCCCCCGGCCGCCGATGGTTCCTCCGTGCCCCCGGTTCCGCAGCCTTCCCTGTCTCGGCCTTCCCTGTCTCAACCGCAGAGCGGAACGAACCCGCAGCCCCCAGATAGCCAACGATCGGCCAATTCCCCCTGTCTTGAGCCGCAGGGAGGGGGCAACCAGGCCGATTCCCTGGTGATCTCCCTGGCCGAGGCATCGCGGCAGTTTGATGGCACGGGCGCCGATCCGGAACGCAACTGCTGGCTGGCGGTGCACCAGCACGTGCATGGGGTGTTGCCGTCCGAATACGACATCCGCGAGATTGACGAGGATTTGTATCTTGCAGTCCTGGCCTACCGTCGCAGTCAGAATGCAGGGTAACAAAACTGCACATTAGCCATTCTGCAGGTTCAGATAGCGCTTTAAGTGGCGCTGCGCCGCTGGCTTAGCGGACAGGTAGGGGCAGGGTCGAAACCCAAGGGTTGGCGGACCCGCTTGAGGATTGAATGTGTGGCTGCGCGAAGGGCGTGGAAGCGACCCGTTTTGGGTCCAAGCTCTATGCCTTCGTGATAATGCTGGACACTGCTTTCTGCTCGAGTTTCAGCAAGTCCCTGGCGCTTCTGGATCCAGTCCTGGGGGTGCAGATCAGCTGCAAGACGATCGCCACGATCCGCCGGAATGTCTGGTATTCAACTGGAGCTCTCCTGGAACGCTCAATCCATGCGACCGGACCTAGAGCAGCGACCAGCCACAAAAAACTGCGCTGCTGCGTCCCGGCCCCAAAAATGGGTAAAGTTAGCGCCTGCATGCCAAGCCACCTCAACCTTAGATCTTGGAGTCTTATCCAGCATGCATAGCAAAGGATTGGTCGGTAAAATCGCCCTGGTTACAGGGGCGAGTTCGGGTATTGGCCAAGCGATCGCCATTCGACTGGCGCAGGAAGGCTGTAACGTTGCCATCAACTACCGCAAAGATGTGGATGAAGCAGGGGAAACGAGGGCTGTTGCGCTGCAGAAGGCGGCAGAATCAGGGCATTCCGATGTACAAGTTCGGCTCATTCAAGGAGATGCCGCGAACGAAAACGATATCATTCGAGTCATGAACGATGTGACGGGTACCTTTGGTGGCCTGGATATTCTCATTAACAACGCTGGTATTCAATCCGAACATCCCTCCCATGACCTTCCAGCGGATCAGTTTGATCGGGTGATTGCTGTCAACTTGCGCGGAGCTTATCTCTACAGCCGCGAAACCATCAAACACCTACTGGAGCAAGGTCGTCCCGGTGTGATTATCAATGTTTCCAGCGTCCATGAAATGATTCCGCGGCCCCAATATCTCAGTTACTCGATTAGTAAAGCCGGCATGGGCAGCCTGACAAAGACTTTGGCTCTAGAGTATGCCAATCGTGGCATTCGCGTTAACGCCATTGCACCCGGCGCCACCGTCACACCGATCAATGAAGCATGGACTGAGGATCAAGCCAAGAAAGACCTTGTTGAAA
The DNA here is from genome assembly GCA_943372025.1 of Synechococcus sp. UW140. GTDB lineage: Bacteria > Cyanobacteriota > Cyanobacteriia > PCC-6307 > Cyanobiaceae > Cyanobium. The sequence continues at coordinate 5,433 of CALRXC020000046.1, forward strand.
GCTACATCCCCATGGGGCGAGCCGGCACGGTAAACGAGATGGCGGCAGCGGTGATCTTTTTGGCATCGGATGAGGCTGCATACATCACTGGCCAAACTCTGTTCATTGATGGTGGGCTGACCCTCTATGCCGACTTTCGCGAAGCTTGGTCAGCCTGAGTAGTAGGATTATTTTATTTTCCCATTCAGACAATGGCTGACCTTAAATCCCAGGAGTCCAAGCGGCTTGAGCAGGCAAGGGATGGGGATGTTGATTGGTACAAGTGGGGGCCGTACTTGAGTGAACGCCAGTGGGGCACCGTACGCGAAGATACATCTGATGATGGCAATGCTTGGGCTTCCTTTCCCCATGACCATGCACGCTCCCGTGCTTATCGCTGGGGCGAAGATGGCTTGGGCGGCATCACAGACAGCCAAAATCAACTTTGTTTTGCTCTTGCGCTTTGGAATGGCAAGGATCCGATCCTGAAGGAGCGATTGTTCGGGTTGACAAACAGCGAGGGAAACCACGGTGAAGACGTCAAAGAGTATTCCTTTTACCTTGACAGCACTCCTACCCATTCCTACATGAGATATCTCTATAAATATCCCCAGGCTGCATTCCCCTACGATGATCTTGTTGCAACCAACAGGGCTCGCAGTCGTTACGAGCCTGAATATGAACTTCTAGATACGGGAATTTTCGATGACAACCGCTACTTTGACGTGTTTGTTGAGTATGCCAAAGCAACACATCATGATGTATTGATCAAAATCAGCATTGCCAATCGGGGCCCTGAAGCCGCAACCCTCCAACTGCTGCCCACCTTGTGGTTCCGCAACACCTGGAACAGCGCCGAGAATGGTGCCAAGCCAGTGCTGCAGCAGTTAACTGCCGAAGGGCACAGCGTGGTGCATGCTCAGCTTGGTCCTGCGGATGAAACACAGGATTGCAGCGATTACTTTTTCTACAGCGAACCGGGCGGGCAGCTGCTTTTCACTGAAAACGAAACCAATCATGAACGGTTGTTTGATACTCCAAATTGCAGCCCCTTCGTTAAAGACGGAATCAACAACTATATCGTTCATGGCACTAAAGATGCTGTGAATCCCAATGGCAGGGGAACAAAAGTCAGCCCACATTACGATCTCACAGTGGAAGCAGAAGCAACAAGGGTGTTTCGATTGCGACTAACGACAACAGCCCCCGATCATATTAGCGATCCATTTGGCCAGCTGTTTGAGCAAATTTTTGCAATTCGGATTCAAGAGGCAGAGCATTTCTTTGCCACCGTGATTCCCCCTTCAGTCCTAGCGGATAGCGATCGCACCAATATCATGCGGCAGGCACTTGCAGGAATGATGTGGACCAAGCAATACTTCCACTATGAACTTGACCAGTGGCTGCGCGAGCGCAACGTCAATCCATGGTCTGCTCCTGTCGAGCGGCTTCAGGTGCGAAACAGTGAGTGGTTCCACATGCACAATGCAGATATTATTTCAATGCCCGACAAATCGGAGTATCCATGGTACGCAGCCTGGGATCTGGCTTTTCATGCCATTCCCATCAGTTTAATTGATTCTGAATTTGCCAAAAAGCAGCTCAGCCTTATGCTGCAAGAGGAGTACCTGCATCCGAATGGTCAGATTCCGGCCTATGAATGGAACTTCAGTGATGTGAATCCGCCGGTCCATGCTTTTGCAACTTGGGACGTGTATCTGCGTGATCGCGAACTGAACAAGGGCGTTGGGGATTTGCAGTTTCTTCGCTTTGCTTTTTCAAAGTTGCTGATCAACTTCACGTGGTGGTTGAATCGTAAAGACGCAGGCGGCAAGAATTTATTTCAGGGTGGTTTTCTCGGCCTCGACAACATTGGGGTGTTTGACCGCAGTTCCCCACTGCCTACTGGAGGTCACCTAGAGCAAGCCGACGGGACTGCATGGATGGTTTTTTTCAGTCAGCAGATGCTCCAAATTGCTGTCGAATTGGCACTCGACGATCCCCTCTACGAAGATTTCGTTGTCAAGTTCTTTGAGCACACCATGTGGATCTCCGGTGCCATGGACCGGATTGGCACAGACCACGATGAATTATGGGATGAAGAGGATGGTTTTTTCTATGATGTTTTGCAGTTTCCTGATGGCACGGCCACTCGCATCAAGGTGCGCTCTCTGGTGGGTCTGCTCTCCCTAATGGCAGTGGTTGTTTTCCCCCAGGAAACCCTGGACAAACTGCCTCGCTTTCGTAACAAGTCGCAACGGTTTTTTGAGAAGCACCCTGAGCTGCAACACAACATCCACCTCCCCACCCAGCCCGGTGTGCGGGGCAGTATGTTGTTGGCAATTCTCAACGAAGATAAACTACGCCGCGTGCTTGCCAGAATGCTCGATGAGTCTGAATTCCTGGGTGAGTATGGCATTCGTTCCCTCTCCCGCCACCACCTAGAGAATCCTTACTGTTTTAAGCATGATGGGAGTGAGTATAAGGTGGGCTATGTGGCAGGAGATTCAACATCAAGCATGTTTGGTGGGAATTCAAACTGGCGAGGCCCGATCTGGATGCCTGTCAATTACCTGCTATTGAGAGCACTTCTGCAGCTTTACGGCTACTACGGCAATTCATTTAAGGTTGAATATCCCACTGGATCTGGAATTTATCATACTTTATATGAGGTATACACAAAAGTCGCAGGGCGACTTGAAAAAATCTTCCTAAGGGATGCAACTGGTCGTCGCGCCGTTAATGGGAAACACGAGAAGTTTCAGGTCGATCCCCATTGGCGAGATTTGATCTTGTTCTACGAGTATTTTAACGGCGACAGCGGCGCAGGCATTGGTGCCAGCCATCAGACAGGATGGACAGGTTGTGTAGCCCGGATCATCCAGACGCTGGGATACTTCACGCCAGAGATGGTGCTGGATGCAATCACCTGTGGCGGGGTGTCAAAGCCTACAGATGCACACCCTCTTGAGGGGCAATGATATGAGTTCGTCATTAGGCATTGTTCTTGCTGCACGAGCCCGCCTCGGGGAGTGCCCAGTTTGGCAGGCAGTCGACCAGAAACTGTTCTGGGTGGATGTTTACAATCACCGTGTTCATCAGTTTGATCCTGCCACTGGAAAGGACTGCTACTTTGATACCGGGGATGTGGTCAGTGCCATCGCACTAGCCGGAAAGGATCGTTTGCTGATTGCCCTTCGTGATCGATTGGCTTGGTTGCATCTGCCAACCGGCGAAGTAGAGATTATCCATCGAATTGAGTTTTCCCACCCTGTGGGTACTCGCTTGAATGATGGCAAATGTGATCCCCGTGGCCGCTTCTGGATCGGCTCCTGCAGTGATCGTCGTGGTCAGGGGGCACTCTATCGATACGATCCAGATGGTTCCCTGCATATCATGGAAACCGGTTTGACCATTGCCAATGGTCTGGCTTGGAGCCCTGATGGGTCCACCTTTTACTTAACTGATTCAGCTCAGCATAAAATCTTTGCTTATGATTATTTGCCTGAGACAGGCTCAATCGTTAATCGCAGGATATTGATCGACCTTAGTGCCGAAGGAGTTGAGCCCGATGGCTTGACAATTGACATTGATGGAAATCTCTGGTCAGCCCTCTGGGATGGTTGGTGTGTTGCTTGTTTTGATGCCAGCGGTCAAGAACGATCAAGGATTGAATTTCCCATTCCACGCCCAACCTGTGTTACTTTTGGCGGCCCTGATCTAACGAGCTTGTACATCACTTCAGCGTCCGTAGGCCTGAGTCAAAATGAGATCCAAAAATGCCATACGGCTGGTGACATCTTCTGCCTTTTTTCCGTTGCCCAAGGAATGCCTACCCACTCGTTTGGGCGCAACTGAAGGCTCATGCTATTCAAGTGTACGTTATTGTTCGCCGGATTCTTACTTGCCAACAAAATGCACCCATTGCGAATTTCCTAAGTTTGATTTACCCTTGATGAGGGAAAGCAAAGCAGGTCCCGCCATAACTGCATTGACTGCCACGCCCAATGCTTGTGCGGTTTTATCTATGTAAGAGTTGATTCCTATCATTCGTAGCTTGTTTGATAAACTTTCTCTGTTTTGGCAATTGCGAAGAAAGCGATAATTTATAAATTGCCTCGTCATTAATGCAAGATCACTATTTTCTACTTGGTAGTCCTCCAGGGCTAAATTGTGTTTTTTTCCAATTACTTCAAAACACCTTCTATTCCATCTTCCAATATGATTAGGTGGCATGTCCAGCAGGGCGCCATTAAGTTCATTGAATTCGATCATGTTTTGATTAGGGACTGCAATAAAAATGCTTCCACCAGGTTTAAGCAACCAATTTAACTTCTTAAATAGCACGTCAAGTCCATCCATATGTTCTAACACTTGAAACAAGCAAATTACATCAGAACATTTCTCGTATTCTTGGCCAGATAACTCCCTGATGTCTTTCGGGACGCATTTAATACCCAAATTTTCTATCTGATGCCGCCCGTATTCAGAAAACTCCGTGCAAAATATATTCTCTTTGGGCAAAATTTCTTTCGCAATCTTTTTTATAAATGCGCCATCACCTGCACCAATTTCGATCAATTTGCCGCTAGAACGAAGATTCCATCTTAGTACGTCGTAAGTTATCTGAAATTCCCACTTCCACTTCGGATAACCGGAACGGAGATATGCAAGACTGTAAAATTGTTCATCTCCTGCGACATATGGATAGCTAAAGCAAAACCCGCACTGGGCACATTGCATGACTTTACATGTACTTTGCCCCCAAAGTTTATCTATATGTATTACTAAATCAGCAAATCTGTCTGGGTTTTTCTCATGTAAGACAAAATGCTGAGCGGCCTGTTTGCTGCTCACACGCCACAAGAGATCTGCATCCTCCGTGCAACACACCGGACATAGAGCTTTTTCTGGACTTCTTTCATAACTCTTCATAACTGGTTTCCCCTGTGTTCGTTAGCTCAACGCAACCCTGATGGGTGATGAGGTGCTGATGGCGATGGCGCGGGAGCGGGTAGAAAAAACCACGAAACAACCTCAGTATCGACTGGCAGTATAAGGACAATCTCCGGGCCAGGCTGCGCACGATGATCAAGGCCTTGCGGAAGCGCAACAAATACCCTCCAGACAAGGAAGCAGCGGCAATGAAGCTGGTGCTTCAGCAAACGGATGTGATTTCCGAGGAATGGGCGAATGGCATTCCGCCCGATGAGCCCCGCAATGCCCAGGCCCATCCGATTGCAATGGTGCTCGGCAACCAGCTCAGCCTGCCGGTGGTGGATGGCCGGCTTGGCATCGGCCGCTGGCAGTTGGTGTTGCTGGTGGAGCTCGATGGCCCGCGCCGGCGGGAGGTGCTGTTGCAGCTCATCGACACCGGCGGCCCATCGAATCAGCATGCTGAGGTGCTCGTTTGCAGTGGTTATCGGGAGCCCAAGGTCGTCCTGACCTCATCTGCCCCAGTGCCTTGATCAGACCCCCGTGATGCGGCCTTCAGGAGCGCCACAAAAAAACCCGGCAAAGCCGGGTTGGATGAAATGGGTTGATCAAGCCGCCAATGAGGGAAAGCCTGAAGCAATCGGACAGGATCAACCAAGCAGGATTGTTCCTGACTGGTTGATCCGTGGCCTAGGGATCACCAGCCCTTGGCGGACTGTTCGATCACATAGGCGGCCACGTCGGCGATGTCGCCGGCGCTGAGCTTGCCGCCGAAGGCGGGCATGGCATTCTTGCCGTTGGTGACCTGCATGGCCACGGCGGCCTCAGGGCCATCGGCATAGCCAGCCAAATAGGCCTTGAGGGCATCGGCCTTGAGGGTGCGTTCGGCGTTCACCACGTTGCCGCCACCCATGTGGCAGGCGGCGCAGTTGGCGGAGAAGACTTGGCCGCCATGGGCGCTATCGGCGGCGAAGCTGGGAGCTGCACCCAGCACCAACGCTAGGCAGAGAGCGAGGAGGGAAAAGAGACGACGCATGGTCGTTGCAGAAATCACGAGCAACTCGCCCAAACTACGGGGGCGGTGCCGGCTGTTGCGACGCCCTGTTGCATTCGCAACAATTGGGCAACAACGCAGTGGCCGCAAAGGATTTTCCGCAACAGGCGGCGGCGGTGCTTCGGCTTCCAGGCCACAAGAGGTTCGGTTTCCCGTACAACCCTTCCTCTCTCCTGGTGGCGACCTCCGGGCCTTCGCTGCACGGGCCTCACGCCTCTGTGCCCGGCAGCCGGCCCCGGTGCGGCACGCCGGCTGTTTCCAACACGCCCTCCAGGGTTGGGGCGTAGCTGGTGAGCCCGAAGCGCTCCGGCGGACTCACCGGCTGATGGACAAAGTGGCGCTGGCGGATCGAGAAGCGATCCCAGGCATTCACCTCGATCCGCAGCAGCTTGATCAGCCCCTCGATCAGCCAGGGGGTGAGATCGAGCCCCACCGGCGCCGCCCAGCCCCGCCGCCAGCGCACCAGGGTGGCCACGGCCTGGTTGATCGTGATGGGGGCTTGGCCCAGCACCAGCCGCCGCACCGCTCCCTGGCCCGGCTCCGGATTGGGCTGCTGCGGCGTGGTGGCCAGGTGGGCGCAGACCGTGGCGATGTCGGCGGCATGGATGAAATGGAAGCTGGAATCGGTGCGGAGCCACTTGGCCAGCCACAGCCAGGGGAAGGCCTCCTTCACGCCGGCTGTGAGGTAGCTGGTGGGGTGGGGATCCCCTGGCAGCACCCGCCCGCCAAACACCAGGGTGGGAAACACCGCCACGATCCGCTCCGCCAGCGGATGGACCTCCAGGTCTTGGAGGCACTGGGCCTTGGTCTGGATGTATTCGGTGCCGTAGGCCATCGCCTCGGGCAGAAGCTTCAGGTTGCGGTCGAGGATGCTGGCGGTGGAGAAATAGATCACCTGCTCCAGCCGCGCCGGATCGAGCAGGGCGAGCAGCCGCTTCACCGCCACCACATTCACCTGCTGGGCCCGCTCCGGATCGCCCCAGGCCGTGGCCGTGTGGATCACGCGGCTGGCGCTGGCGATCGCATCGGCATGGGGATCCAGATCGCGCAGATCGCCCACCAGCAGCGTGATGCGGGGATCATTCGCAGGCACCGCCTTGAGCTTGCTGGGGTCGCGCAGCAGCAGCAGCAGGTGGGCGTTGGAGTTGCGATAGAGATGGTCGGCCGTGTACTGGCCGACGCAGCCGGCGGCGCCCGTGATCAGGATGCGGGCCGGACCCCCGGCAGCTCCCGCCGTTCCGGCGGATGCGGCGGCGGTTGCGCTCAAACGGCCGCCCCCAGCAGTTCGTTCACGGCCTTGCCGGTTTCGAAGAACACGCGCGCGTTCTCCTCGGGGGTGCCGGGCAGGATGCCGTGGCCCAGGTTGAGGATGTGGCGGCGGCCGCGGGCCTTGCGCACGGTGTCGAGGATGCGCTCGCGGATGCCCTCGGGGGTGCCGAACAGCAGGCCGGGATCCACGTTGCCCTGCACGCCGATGTGCTCCGGCAGGCGAGCGAGGCCATCGGCCATGTCCACGGTCCAGTCGAGGGAGATGATGTCAACCCCGGTGCGGCCCATGCGCTCGAGCACACCGGCACTGCCCGAGATGTAAAGAATCAGCGGCGTGTCGGGGTGGGAAGCCTTCACCTGGTCGATCACCCGCTTCTGGTAGGGCGCCGCGAAGGTGTCGTAGTCGATCGGGCTGAGCTGGCCCGCCCAGGAATCGAACAGCTGCACCACCTGGGCACCGGAATCGATCTGATAGCGCACGTAGGTGGCGATCGAATCGGCCAGGTGGCCCAGCAGCTGGTGCAGGAGCGCCGGCTCCCGGAAGGCCATCGCCTTGATCACCGAGTAGGTCTTGGAGCTCTTGCCCTCCACCGCGTAAGCGGCCAGGGTCCAGGGGGCGCCCACGAAGCCGAGCACCGCGGCGGCATTGCCCACGTCAGCCCGGAGGCGGCCCAGCACCTCGCCCACAAAAGGCAGGGCCTCGGCCGGGTTAAGGGGCCGCAACGCATCCACTTGGGCCTGGGTGCGGATGGCCGGCTCGATGATCGGACCCTGGCTCTCGATGATGTCGAAATCGATCCCGATGCCCGGCAGCGGCGTGAGGATGTCGGAGAAGAGGATCACGCCGTCGGGGGCGAAGGCGTGAAAGGGCTGCATCGAGATCTCATAGGAGAGATCGGGGTTTTCCGAGCGCTCACGGAAGCCGGGATGGCGGTCGCGCAGGTCGCGATACACCTTCATGTAACGACCCGCCTGACGCATCATCCACACCGGCGGCCGCTCCACCTGCTCACCTCGGGCGGCGCGCAGCAGCAGGGGGGCGGTCTCGGTCATGGAGCCTGGCGGATCGGCGATTCGGAAACCTAGCGGAGCGACCCGGGCCCACCCGAAGGCTCGTCATCAGTCGTGGCAGTGGGCACCCTGAGCCACCCCGACCCTGAGCGATGCCGGCGAGCCCTGGCCCTCGGGCGCTGGCGCACCTCGCCGATCGAACAACAATGGGCCCACCGCCACGGTTGAGCCGACCTTCGCGTCATCCATGGCGCCGACCTTTACGCCACACATCACCCCCACCATCACGATCCGTTCGCGTCTTGACGGAACCGAGCTCGGAAACCATAACGAGCTCCCGGGAGCCCAGGCCCCCAGGACCCTCAGTCCTATTCAGAGGGGCAAGGCTGCTGCTGGTTCAGATCCTTCTTCCACCTCCGGCAGGCGAGCCGGATCGTGGCGGAACACCAGCACGCTCAGGGGCGGCAGAACGAGTTCTAGGGAGTTCTCATAGCTGTGCATGCCGCAGGCATCGGTGAACTTGCCGCCCAGATTGCCGAGGTTGCTACCGCCGTAGCGACTGCCATCGGTGTTGAACACCTCGTGATAGAAGCCACTGAGGGGCACGCCGACGCGGTAGTGGGAGTGGCTCTGGGGCGTGAAGTTGGCCACCACCACCAGCCAGCACCCGGTGTTGCTCTCACGCCGCATGAAGCTGATCACCGAGTTGCGGGTGTCGTTGCAATCAATCCACTGGAAGCCATATTCACTGAAATCATCGCCCCAGAGAGCCGGCTCCGATTTGTAGAAGGTATTCAGGTCATCCACCATGTTCAGCAACGCCTGATGGGGTTCGTGCTGCAGCAAACTCCATTGCAGATCTCCCCAGACATTCCATTCGGCCCGCTGGCCAAACTCCATCCCCATGAAGATGGTTTTCTTACCCGGATGGGTCCACATATAGGCTAACAGCGCCCGAACATTGGCAAATTTCTGCCAGTCGTCGCCGGGCATCTTGTGAAGCAAATGGCTCTTGCCATGCACCACCTCATCGTGGCTGAGGGCCAGCATGAAATTCTCGGTGAAGGCGTACCAGATCGAGAAGGTCACATTGTTCTGATGGAACTGGCGGAACCAGGGATCGAGCTCGAAGTAATCGAGCATGTCGTGCATCCAGCCCATGTTCCATTTCAGGTTGAAGCCCAGGCCGCCCATGTCGGTTGGCTGGGTCACCATCGGCCAGGTGGTGGATTCCTCAGCGATCGAGAGGGCACCGGGAAAATGTTGGAACAACACATGGTTGGCCTGCTGCAGGAAGCGCACCGCCTCGGTGTTCTCGCGGCCGCCGTGTTCATTCGCCAGCCACTCTCCATCGGGCCGCAGGTAGTCGCGGTAGAGCATCGAGGCCACCGCGTCCACCCGGATGCCATCGATGTGGTATTGATCAAACCAGAACACCAGGTTCGCCACCAGGAAGTTGCGCACCTCATTGCGGCTGTAGTTGAAGATCAGCGTGCCCCATTCCTTGTGCTCACCGATGCGAGGATCGGCGTGTTCGTAGAGGTGCACTCCATCGAAGAAGGCCAAGCCGTGGGCATCCTTGGGGAAGTGGCCCGGCACCCAGTCGAGGATCACACCGATGCCCTCGGCATGACAGCGGTCTACGAAGGCGCGGAACTCATTCGGGCTGCCGAAGCGGCTGGTGGGTGCGTACCAGCCGGTCACCTGATAGCCCCAGGAGCCATCAAAGGGATGCTCGGAGATCGGCATCAGTTCGATGTGGGTGAAGCCCCGCGCCTTCACATAGGGGATCACCTTGTCGGCCAGTTCGGGATAGGTGAGCAGGCGGGCGCCAGGTTTCAGGTCGGCCGCCGGACCCGGCGGGCGGGGTGTGCCGTCGGCTTCGATGTAGGGCTGGTCGGCCGCAGCGTGGATCCAACTGCCGAGGTGCATCTCATAGACGCAGATCGGCCGGTCGAGGGGATTGCGTCCATCGCGCTCCTGCATCCAGGCGCCATCCTGCCAGTCGTAGCCGCCGAGCTGGGCCACCACTGAGGCGTTATCGGGGCGCACCTGGTGGCGGAAACCGTAGGGGTCGGCCTTTTGGTAGCAGTGACCATTCTGGGCCCGCACTTCGTACTTGTAGATGGCGCCCTGGCTCAGCCCCGGGATGAACAGCTCCCAGCCGCCGCCCAGCCGTTGCTGCATCGGATGGTGGCGACCATCCCAGCCGTTGAAATCACCGAGCACCGCCACACTACGGGCGTTGGGAGCCCAGAGGCAGAACTGCACGCCGGCCACCCCGTTGTGGCTCGCGGGATGGGCGCCCATCCGTTGCCAAATGTGGTGGTGGTTGCCTTCGGCGAACAGATGGCGGTCGAGCTCGCCCATCCACTCGTGGTGGAAGGCCCAGGGGTCGTGGGCTTCATGCTCGATACCGCCCCGCAGCACCCGTACCCGGTAGCTGTTGCCCGGATCGTGATCGAGATCCGTCTCGAAGATCCAGCGGTGGTGGGGGTTAGCCATCGGCCGGGGGGCCTGTCCCTCCAGCAGCAGCTCCACCCTTTCGGCGTCGGGCATCCACACCCGCACCACCCAGGCCCCCTCGGGAAGGCGCTGGGGGCCCAGCACGGCGAAGGGATGGTCGTGGCGACATTCGGCCAGCCTGGTGGCGTCGTCGACCATCCAATCGAGGCTGGGCAGCACCATGGGGGCTCAAGGGGGTAGCGCCGGGAGCTTACGCCGCTTTGGTCTCCGTTAGCGGCTTGGGGCCGGGGGGTTCGGTTCGGTGGGGAAATCGACGCCGACGATCTGGTTGCGGCCATCAAGGATCACAAACAGGGTGTCGGTGATGCGGCGGAATTCGCTCTTCACCAGCACCAGCTTCTGGTCGCCACTGCTCTCGGAGCGGAAGACCCGCTTGATGGCCACAAAATCTCCGGTGAGCCGCTGCAGCCGCTGCCATTTGATCTGCATGGTGGCCGGCGGGATCTCGCGTTGCAGGTCCGGTGAAAGGAGGCTGTTGGCGCTGATGTAGCGCCCCTGGCTGATCCACTCCACGAACTGCCGTGCCACGGTTTCGGCGGGCTGGTCGGCGGCATCGAAGTGGTAGCCCTCCAGCAGGCCATCGGCGTCGATCACCATCAGCAAGTCCCGGGGGCCGGCGCTGGTGATCAGGCGGGCGGTGATCGTGCTGGAATCCTGACCCGGCACCACCGCTCCGAGGGTCCAGCCCAGCACCTTCGGCATGGTCGCGAGTCGTTGGCGGATCATCGTGGGGCTGGTCATTCGCTGCAGGCTGGGCGCGAACTGGCGGTAGCGGGTGTCGGCATCACCATTGCGCAGAGCCACCAGGATCCGCTCCGCGGCGGCCTTGGTGCGGGCTTCCACCATGGCGCTGCTGGCCCCACGGGTGGGGGCCACGCTGGATGGCCCCGCCTGGGCATGGAGGGGACCGTGTCCCATGCTCAGGCCAGCGAGGGCGAACGCGGCGGCAGCCACCAGGGGGAACGGGAGGGAGCGCAGGAGGGAACGCGGCATCGCGGCGGAGGCTGGGACGGGCTCAGTTTGCCCCAAGGTTTCCGTGCCGCTGGCCGGGTTCCTGGAGAGGCTCGAACCGCAGCAGGCTCCCCTGCAGGGCCAGGGTGAGTGTGATCACGCGGTGGTTCGGCCCGGCGGCGCCCCAGGGCTGGGATCCATCGCCGGGATTCACGGCGATGGCCGGCCAGGCCGCCCCGGCGATCGAGAGCCGCAGGCGGTCGCCAGCAGCCAGCACCACGGCCAGGGGCTGCAGGTCCACCCGCCGCCGGCGGGCTTCCTGGGCGTGCGGGCCGAGAACGCGGGCAAATCCGGTACTCAGCTGCCGCACGTCGCCGCTCACCGCCGGCAGCAGGGAGAGGGCCACACAGAGATCGAAGCCCGGTTGATCGGCCTGAACCGTGAGCTCCAGCCTGGCGCGACCCAGCAGGGTCAAACGTCCTGGCAGCGGCGCGGTGCTGAAACAGGCCACATCGGCGCGGCTGTCCAGATCTCCGCGCTCCACTACGCCTGGATCGGGCCCCAGGTGACCGCCCCGGGCTGGCACCGGGCGCCAGGGATCGTGGACCAGCCACACCCGACTCCCGGCAACCCGATTGGTCGCGGGGGCGCCAGCAACCTGGTGATCCTGCCCTGGAACGAGCTCTCCTTCGTCGGGCCGGATTGCGGCACACCCATCGCTGCAGAGGGTCCAGGACAGCGATCGATCCCCTTCCCGCGGGCCGGCTGCCGCCGCGAGGGCGGAGGGGTTCCACCAGCCGCTGCTCCCTTCGGACTCCAGGGCGATGCCGCCCTCAAGGGCAGTGCTAAGACCGGCCGGGATCTCCGCTGGCCGCTCTGGTGAGGCGGCCGAACTTTGCCGCCAGCTGCGAGCCGCCTCCTGGGCGGCTGGCGCCGCATCGGCACGGGGATCCTCCCCCTGCAGATGACGGCGGAAGAAGGCGAGCTGCAAGGCATCGATCCCTCCCCGCCAGTGCAGATGGGTCCAAGCACCGATCACCAGACCCGGATGGCCACCGGCGGCCTGGGCACGCTCCCACAGGTCGAGCACCCCCCGCAGGTGGGGGTCGTGCCAGCCGCCGACCAGCAGCATCGGCCGCCGCAGCAGTTCCGGCGCCACCCCATGGCACAACCATCCCTTCGGATCGGCGGCGTCGCGGCGCAGCCAGCCGAGGCCCATCCCGGTCGGATCCAACCGTTCCAGCAGGGCCGGCCCCTCCTCCAGAAAGGTTCCGCTCTCCAGGCTGCGGCGGATCAGCCGCCAGCCGTTGGCGTCGTTGCGCCGGCGGCAGCCTTCGGCCGCCAGCTGCAGCGCCCAGCCCAGCCCCAGCCCCCACCAGTGGGCGCCGCCCTCGCTGGCCCAGTGGAGCCGCTCATCCAGCCCCGCCATGGCGGGCGCGAGGCAGTCGGGGAAGGGATCATCGCGGTGGTCGGTGTCGCCATCCGCTCGGGCATCCGCCTGCGTGCTCCCCTCCGTGCTCCCCTCTGCCTCCTCGGCCAGGAGCAACTGGGTGAGGCCTTGGTAGGAGAAGCCGTAGGTGCCCACGCGGCCGTTGGCGTTCTCCAGATTGCGGGCCCAGCGCACCGCCGTGGCGCCATCGGCGGCCTCGCCGGCAAAGCCGCGAAACTCCCCTTCGGAATCGCCGCGGCCCCGCACGTCCTGCACGGCCACCAGGAAGCCCCTGGCCGCGTACCAGGCCGGGTGGGCATAGGTCACGGTGGAGGCGATCGCGCGGCCATAGGGCTGGCGCATCAGCAGCACCGGCAAGGGGCCCATCCCGTGGGGCCCGTCCGGATCGGGTCGCCAGAGCCTGGTGGCCAGCCGGACCCCGTCAGGGCAGGGCATCCACAGATCCTGGACGGTCTCCACTCAGCGCACGTCGGGGCAGTGCAGGCCGATCACGTAGGTGGTGAGCACCTCGGCATCGAGGCTGCTGAGGCCCTGGCTGGCCGCCACCCGGGCGATCGATTCCTTCGAGGTGGCCGACTGGCCGCTGGCATTGAGCTGCTTGAACTGCTCGCAGAGGCTGCGGGCCAGGGCGGGGTTCTGTTTCACCGTGTCCAGCATCCCGGCGGTTGCCGGCAAGGCTGTAAGCAGCAAGGGAATCACCGCCAGGCCCAGCGCCAGCAGGCCCGCAGCGGAGCGGCGGGGTGATCCCGCGGCACTGGGCCTAGTGCTGCATGACGACCCGGCGATGGCCACGGATGGGACATGAAACGACGGGGCCTGGAACGACGGAGTGACCATGGAGGGTCCTAGGCAGGCGAGGAGGGCGGTGCAGGAACCTGCCTTGCTTCCATTCCACCCAGACCGCTGTTGGCGGTCGGTTCGGTTGGGGTCAGTTCCGCGAGCGACCGGTGCTGGCCCGGGCCTTCAGGATCCAGCTCCGCAGGGTCGTCAGGCTGGGGGGTGGCACCGCGCTGCCGGTGAGGCGGCGCTGCAGCCGGCCGACCTGGCGGCGCAGATCCTCGGGGTTCGCCTCCGCCAAAGCGCAGGCATCGGCAATGCCCGCGTGGAGCAACAGGGCCGCTTCGGCCGGGGCAAGGTCGAGCGCCACCACCAGCCGGGCCTGGCCCCGCAGCCGGAGCAGCCGCGCTTCGCTGCCGGGGCTTGTGCTGGCGAGGCGGCGCAGGTGCTCCCCAGCCAGGGATGCCACCCCTGGCCAGGTTTCGATCCCCTCCCGGACCAGCAGTTCCCGTTCCTTTCGGTAGGCGCCGGGGAGCTGAAAGGGATGGAGGCTCACGGTTCGGGGCTCACAGTCGGGGTTCAGGGATTCAGGTTCACCTTGCCAGTGGCCAGCTCCACCCGGGCCTCGCCTAGCACCACCGGCCGGCCTGCCCCGGCGGCGGCGGGTTCAACGCGCCGCATCCGCACATGCAAAAAGCCGTCCTCGCTGGTGCGACCGCTGCCATGCACGTTGCGGGCCACCTCCTCCAGCGTTGGCCGGATCGCTTCAGCGGGGAGGTCGGCCGGGGCGGCGGCGATCACCAGGTCACTGCCGTTGTCGTAGACGACCGGCACCGAGCGGGCCCCCGGGATCGACACCCGCGGCACGTAGCTCAAGGCGAAGGCCAGGCAGGAGACAGCCAGCAGCAGGGTGAAGCTGCTGACGCCCACCAGGCGGAACCGCACGGCCCAGCCGGCCAGGAAGGCAACCACGGTCACCACCACCAACGCCCCTCCGGCGGCAGCGAGCCACTGGCCAGCCTGGAAGAAGATCGGATCGGCGGCCATGGGCAACAGGGAAAGGCCCCTTATATTGCGGCCCAACCGGACGGCGACGGTCCCAGGGGGATGCCCGAACGGCAAGAACGCATCACAGAACGCAACACAGCCCGCCCGCCGGAACCCCGCGGATCCGGATGCGCCGCAGGGTGTCTCCTGCCCCTTGGACTCCTGGCCGGCGGCCTGCTGGTGGGTGGGGGCCTCGCCCTGCGCTTTGGTCTCGATCCGCTGCTCGGGCGGGCTTACGACCGCTGGCGCCCCCGCATCGAACAGCTCGTGGGCCAGGTCATGGGTCACCCGCTCGAACTGGGCGCCTACCGGGGCATCGGCCCCGAGGGGCTGAAGGTCGGCCCCAGCCGCTTCCGGGCCGGTCCGGAGGATGGCTCCACCATCTCCGCTCAGGAGATCCAGGTTCGTGTGCACCCGCTGGCGAGCTGGCGGCAGCGCGGCCTGGTGCTGGATCTGGATGTTCGGGAACCGGTGGTGGATCTGCGGCCCAACAGCAAGGGCTGGCTCTGGGTGCTGGGCCGGCTGAAGCCCGGGGGGGAGCCACCGCGTCTCGATCTGCGGATCCGGGTCCCCAGGAGCGGGCAGCTGCGGATCTGGAATGTGACACCCCAGGGCAAGCCCCTGGCCTTTCAGTTCCAGGGGGGCGCCCAGTTGCGGCTCCATGAGCGCAGCATCCGCTTCCGGGCGGACGTGGCCGCGCCGGGAGAGGCGGGTGAGGCTCGGCTGGAAGGTGACGGCAACTGGCAACGCAATCTCTGGCGGGTCGATCTAGCCACCCGCCGCTTCGCCGCCGCGCCCTTCGAGCCGCTGCTGCCCGTGAAGGGAACCCTGCGTGGCCAGGCGGAGGGGCAGGTGAGCTTCCGCGTCGATCGCGGACGCCCCAGTTGTCGGGGCGCGCTGATCGTGCGGCAGGCCAGCTGGCAGCCACCCGCCCTGGAGCGCCCTCTTGGCAGCGACCGTCTGGCCTGGAGCTGTCAGGAGCAGACCCTGATCCTGGCGGACTCCCCCTGGCGGACCGGCGCCTGGGGAGGACGCATCGCCGGCCGTACCGCCACCGATGGACGGCTCGCCCTCAATCTGATGGCCCGCCCCCCCGCCGCCAGTCCCCTGGCCACCCTTCCCTTGCGGGGCCGCCTGAGCGGGCGCTGGATCCGTGGCGGCGTTGGTGTGGATCGCCTGGAGGCGTTCCTGGGCCGGTCGCGTCTGCAGGCCCAGGGCCGCCTGACCCGCCAGCTGGCGTTCAGCGGTGATTGGCGGCTGGAGCCCTCCGAGCTCCCCCAGGCCCGGGGCCTGCCCCCCTGGCTACGGCAACGGGCCCTGCAGGGTGGTTTCCGCGCCGATGGTCTGCTGAGTTCCCCCCGTCTGCTGGCAACCACTCGCCAGAGCGATCTCCCCCTGATCGGCACGGCGGCGGTGTCGCTGCTCTGGAGCAATAGCCGGTTAGAGCTCACCGAGCTGCGCAGCGACCACCTGCTGGCCTCCGCCAGCCTGCCGCTCTCCCTTGAGCGGGGTCGGGGTGCGACGTGGGGCGATCTGAGCGGCCGGATTCAGCTCCGCGACTATCCCCTCTCGCGCCTGAACCGCCTCGTCGGCACGACACTTACGGGTCGTCTCGATGCCGATGGCACCCTGCGCGGCCCCCTCCGGGGACTGCGGCCGGATCTGCGCCTGCGGCTCCGCAACCCCGGCGGCGGGCCGGTGCGGCTCCCGGAGATCTGGAGCGGCACCCTGGTGGGGGCTGCCGATGGGGCCCGTCTGCGGCTGATGGCGGAGCAGCCAGCCCCGGCGGGCCGGCTTGAGGCTCGCTTTGATCAGGGCTGGCAGCCCCTGGCCCTCGGATTGGAACGGGGTGGCGGCAGCTTGAAGCTCATCGCCTTCAACGGCCCGGAGCGCACCGCCGCCGGCCGCTATCGCTGGCAGGCCCGATCCTTCCCGCTCCAGGGCCTGGCCGTGGCCCTCGGTGCCAGGTCCCGGCTCCGCAGCCTGCAGGGAGCCCTCAGCGGCCAGGGCGATCTGGCCCTGCGGCCCCTCAGTGTCCACGGCGATTTGGCTGTGGACCATCCGGGCTTCCTGCGCCTGGCGGGCCGCAGCCTGCGCGCCAGCGTGGCGTATACCGGCCGGCGCTATCGCCTCCGGGGGCAGCTTGACGCTTTGGTGGGTGGTTCGATCGCTGCCCAGCTGGAGGGTCGCCGGGATGGGCCCTTCCAGGCCCGGGTCCAGGCCCGCGGCATCAGTGCGCCCTTCGTGCGGGAGCTGCTGGCCGCCTATGACCTCTGGCGGGGCCGCCCGCTCCCCTCCCGGGGCCGGGCTGAGGATCTGGGCACTTTGGCGATCGACACCCTCGGCCGCAGCATCGAGGAGCAGCTGGCCTTCCTGGCCGAGGCGCGCCAGCTGGCGGAGCAACGGGATCTGGCCCTGGCCAACGCATCCAGGGCCGAACGGCTGGAGCGCCTTCAGCTCGCCCTCGATGCCGACCTGCTGCTGAGCGGAGCCGATCTCCGCCATGCCAGGGCCGAGCTGCAGGGTCGCGGCAACCTCTGGCTAGATGCCAGCGACCGCGACCGCAGCATCGCCCGTGAGCCCTTCCGCTTCCAGCTGGCCGGGCCGCTCCGCGGCGGTGAAGGCACGTTCGAGCTGGAGCACCTGCCGCTCTCCCTCCTGGCGCTGCTCACCCCCGTGCCGGCCAATCTGCGCGGCACGCTGCAGGCCCGCGGCCGCTACGGCCTCGGAGGCGGCGAGCCGAGTCTTTCGATGGATCTGGCCCTGCAGGGGGCTGGCCTGGGCTCCGAGGACCTGGCCTTGCAGCGGGGCCGGGTGGACCTGCGGGGCCAAGCGCTGAACCTCGACCTCTCCCTGCGGTCCGCGGGGGCTGCCAACAGCGTGGATCTGGCCGGCACCGTTCCCCTCGACCCAGGCAGCTCCGGCCTGGAGGTGCGCATGGCCAGCCGGGATGACGGCCTCCTGTTTCTCACCCGCCTGGCCGCCGGCACCAGCACGATCGATTGGAAACGGGGCAGCGCCGATCTCCAGCTGCTCGTGCGCGGCAGTCTCTCCGATCCGATCGCCAACGGCTTCCTGCGGCTACGCAATGGTGAATGCCGCTTCATCGGCCAAACCCTGCAGGGGCTGCAGGCCATGGTTCTCTTCGATTCCCAGCAGCTGGTGCTCCAGGATTTCGTGGCCCGGGTCGGACGCGGTGGCCGGATCCGCGGCCAGGGGAGGCTGGGCCTGGTGCGCCCCCTGGAGAGCGACACGGGCCTGGCCATCGACTTGACGGCCATCCCCTTCGCCGCGTCCCGCATCACCGCCCAGGCCCAGGGCCGCCTCACCCTGGCCGGCAGCCTGCTGGCTCCCCGTCTGGGGGGTGATGTCTCCATCGGCCAAGGCAGCATCAACATGCGGCCGGCGGCCATCGCGGAGGCGGAGCCGGCCTCCCATCAGAAGGCCCGGCCGACCAGTGTGCCCGAGCTTGTGGAGACGAAATGGGATTTCCGCAAGCCCCTGGTGCTGCTCGGGCCCGATGTGGCCTCTTCCACAGCCGCTTCGCTGGAGGAGGCGATCCCCCGGGCTCCCTGGCTGAGTTTCGATGGCCTGCGGATCGGCCTGGGACCGGACCTGCGGGTGGTGGTGCCGAACGTGGCCAACTTCCAGACCGGCGGCAGCCTACGGATCAGCGGCCGCCTCGACCCCAGCCTGCGGGCCTCCGGTGTGGTGAAGCTGCTCGGCGGCCGCCTCAACCTGTTCACCACCAGCTTCAGCCTCGATCCCGACGCTCCCAACGTGGCGATCTTCACGCCCTCACTGGGGCTGGTTCCCTACCTCGACATCGCCCTGCGCACCCGCATCGCCGACAGTCTCAATGTGATCGCCCCCTCCGGCCTCTCCGATGCGGCCGCCAGTTCCCTGGCCCTGACCCAGCAGCAGGCCCAGGGGGGCTTCTCTTCCCTCAACCAGCTCAACCTGATCCTGGTCACGGTGAGTGTGAGCGGTCCGGCCGATCGGATCGCCGAGAACCTGAAGCTGCGCAGCAGCCCCCCCTTGCCCCAGGACCGGTTGGTGGCCCTGATCGGCGGCAACTCCCTGGCCGGCCTCAGCGGCGGCGGTGCCGGCACGGCCCTGGCCACGGTGCTGGGCCAGTCGCTGCTCTCGCCGCTTCTCTCCAGCTTGACCGATGCCTTCGGCCAGCGGGTGAGCCTGGCCCTCTATCCCACCTATGTGACCCCTGCGATCGAGTCGACCCAGGAGCGGCGCACCCGCAGGGTGCCGCCCCAACTGGTGCTCGGTTCCGAGATCGGCTACGACCTCACCGACCGCATCAACACCTCCATCCTGGCTGCTCCGAATCGCTCCGACATCCCCCCCCAGGTGACGGTGAACTACAAGGCGTCCGAGCAGCTCAACCTGGAGGCCTCGGTCGACACCCAGGGCTCCTGGCAGACGCAACTGCGGGTGTTCTTACGGTTTTAGCGCTGCTCACTCGCTGACTGAGTCACTCGCTGACTGCCTTGGTGCGCATCGCCGCCTCCAGGCTCTTGGTGTCTGCGGCAGACAACTGGGGCCGATTGATCTTGATGGTGAGCTTGTTGAGCGTGCCGGTGAACCGGAAGGGTGGCTGGTGGTCGGCGTCGTTGACGCCGGTGAGCGTATCGGAGCCGATGTCGAAGCTCTCATCCCACTGCAGGGTCATGGGCAGGGTTTTGGGCATGGTTTTGGTGGCGACCACCTTGCCGTCCACCTTGAGCGTGCCGCTGCCGGGGCCGCCGACGCCGCTGAAGTTGTTGAAGGCCAGGGTGCCCGCCCCCTTGCCTTGGTAGAGGAAATCGAATTCCACTTTGTGCTTACCAGGGGAAAGCGGTTCAGCCCCCTCCCACTTGAGCCGCTCCAGATCCACCATGTTCCAGAGCCACACCGGCCTGCTGTTCTTGAGGTAGAAGCCATAGCCCCCAAAGCGGCCGCCTGAAGTGAGCATCATGCCTTCGGCGCCGCTGGCCGGCACCGTGATCTCGGCGCTCACGCTGTAGGAGGTGTTGAGCAGCCCGGGGGAATCTCCTTGGGGCAGCCCCACCATCGGATGGGTGTACACAAACGTGTTGCGGCCGGCGGTGATGTTCGGCCGAGGCGCCACGATGCGGGCCGCCACGGAGGCATCGAGCGGGAACACCTGGTACTTCTTGGCTTCGGCGATGAAGGCCGCCTTCATCGCCTTCACCTTCTGCGGGATCTTGGCGGCAAGATCGGTGCTCTGGCTGAAGTCACGGTTGAGGTCGTAGAGCTCCAGCACCTGGTTGTTGAGCGGATCCGGGTTGGCCGGGCCGAAGGCCTCCCAGGGGGCCCGGTTCACCTTGGTGCTCAGCAACCAGCCATCGTTGTAGAGCGCCCACTGGCCAAACATCTCGAAGTACTGGGTTTTGTGGCGCGAAGGCGCCTTGGCGTTCTTGCTATCGAAGGTGTAAAGGAAGCTAGTGCCCTCGATGGGCTTCTGGGGGATGCCATCCACCACCTCGGGCGCCCGCAGACCGGCTGCCTCCAGGATCGTCGGCACCACGTCGATCACATGCACGAACTGCTGACGCAGGCCGCCCTTATCCTTGATGCGCGCCGGCCACGACACCACCATGTTCTGGTTGACACCACCCAGCCTGGAGGCGTTCTGCTTGAACCAACTGAAGGGAGTGTCGAAGGCCCAGGACCAACCCGCCGACATGTGGTTGTAGGTCTGATCGGTGCCCCAGACGTCGTAGAACTTCGATTGCACCTCAACCGGCAGCTTGTTGAGGCCATTGAAGAAGGCCACCTCATTGGGGGTGCCCAACGGCCCGCCTTCGGCGCTGGTGCCGTTGTCGCCGTTGATGTAGATCACCAAGGTGTTGTCGAGCTTGCCGAGGTCGTCGAACTGCTGGATCACCCGGCCGATTTCATCATCGCTGTAGGCGGCATAGGCGGCGAACACCTCCACCTGGCGAATGAATAGTCTCTTGGCTTCCGGGCTCAACTGGTCCCAGGGGGTGATCAGCTCGGCGGGCCAGGGTTCGAGCTTGGCGTCCTTGGCAATTACGCCGAGTTTCTTTTGGTTCGCGAATATTCGCTTCCTCAGTTTCTCGTAGCCATCATCAAAGAGGTGCATCTCGTGAATCTTGTCCACCCACTCCTTCGTGGGGTGATGGGGCGCATGGGTGGCGCCGGGGGCGTACTTGATGAACAGCGGCTTGGCGGGATTGGTCTGATGCATCCGCGTCATGTAGTCGATCGCGTCATCGGCCATCGCCGTCACCAGGTTCCAGCTGCCGGGATCTTTGCCTTCGAAGGGATAGATCTGGGTGGTGTTGCGGAACAGGTTCGGCTGCCACTGGTTGGCGTCACCGCCCACGAAGCCATAGAAGTATTCGAAGCCCATCCCCGTGGGCCATTGATCAAAGGGCCCGCTCTGGCTGGCCTGGAAGGCGGGCACGTTGTGGTCCTTGCCGAACCAGGCGGTGCCGTAGCCGTTGTCCTTGACCAGGCGGCCGATTATGGCCTTGTCGCGCTCGATGATGCTGTTGTAGCCGGGGAAGCCGGTGGACTGCTCCGAGATCACCCCAAACCCCGCCGAATGGTGGTTGCGGCCGGTGATCAGGGCGGCCCGGGTGGGGGAGCACAGGGCCGTGGAGAACATGCGGTTGTACCTCAGCCCATTCCTGGCGACCCGCTCCATCGCCGGCGTGGGGATCACCCCGCCGAAGGTGCTGGGCACACCGAATCCGGCGTCGTCGGTGATGATCAGCAGCACGTTGGGGGCGCTCGGCGGCGGCGTAATCCGGGGCGCCCACCAGGGCCGCGATTGCATGGCGGCGTCCTTGATCACACCACCGAAGGGAGGCGCCGGGGCCGGCAACTGGTTGCCAAGGATCGTGGTGGTGGCATCGGCGGCACCGGGGGTGCCGCTTACCGTTTGCGCCAAAAAGGGCGTCCAGCCCGCTTGCCAGCCCACCAGCATTGCCACCAAGGCGAGGGCACCAAGGCGTCGCAGCAGGCCGGGGGCTCCGCTTGCCCCAACCAGCTGCGAAGGCTGCGGACCAAGGCTGGCAGGGGGTTGGAGTGGGAATCAGCCACGGACGGGGAGGGCGGTGGTGAGGGCGGGGGCTGGAGCGGTGATGGGAGCCGCCAGGCGGAAGCCGATATGGGAGGTGCCGGTGTCGGGGCTCTGGGCCTCCCGGGCCGCCGGCCGGTAGCGGCTGCAGTAGGTCTCGGAGCAGAGGAACGAGCCCCCTTTGATCACATGCTTGGCGACGCCTGGATCGCGGGGATCGCCCGTTGCCGCTTCGCTGCTGACCATCGGATCGTTGCCATCGGCGAGGGGCTCGTGGCCCACGGCATACCAATCCTGGGTCCATTCCCAGACGTTGCCAGTCATGTCGAACAAGCCGTAACCGTTGGCGGGGAAGGAGGCGACGGGAGCCGTTCCGCCATAGCCATCCTCAGCGGTGTTGCTGCGTGGAAAGGTGCCCTGCCAGGTGTTGGCGTTGTGGGGGTTCCAGGTGTTGCCCCAGGCGAATACACGATCTTTCAGGCCACCTCGGGCCGCGAATTCCCACTGGGCTTCACTCGGCAGGGACTGGCCAGCCCAGCGGGCGAAGGCTTCGGCGTCTTCGTAGGCCACCTGCACCACCGGGTGCTGCCCACGCCCGGTCAGATCGCTGCCGGGGCCCTCGGGATGGCGCCAGTCGGCCCCTGGAACCCAGTGCCACCAGCTGAGCTCCTCGATCGGCCCGCTGCCGCTCATGGGCTGGAACACCAACGAACCCGGGGCCCGCTCGCTGGTCTTCAGCTCGGGGAACTGTTCGACCGATAGGGGGCGTTCAGCGACCGTGACGTAGCCGGTGGCTGCCACGAAGGCCGCAAACCGGTCATTGCTGACCTCGGTGCGGTCGAGGCAGAAGGGGCTGATTCGCAGGCGGCGACCGGGTTGTTCCTCCGGCAGCTGGGCGCCGGCACCGATGCGGTAGGTGCCGCCGGGGATTAGCGCCATGGAGGGCGGGCACGGGTCCGCCGCCAGGGCCGGCATGGGCTGCAGGAGAAAGAGCAGTCCCATGGCTAGCCACACCAACAGGCCGGCCCTTTGGAGGAAAGCGGGGCGAGGAACGGGCAAGGGTTCGGTGGTTCAGCTGGACAACCATTCAAGGCTTCTGGAACACGGGACCCTCAACTGAGACCGAAGTCGGACAAGAAGGCACGGCCCCCGCTGGAGAGGGGATCGAAGGACCCGTTTGAACTTTGCCAGCCCCAGGAGGAATCGAGGGTCCAGCTATGGAGGAAGTTGGCGCTGTTGTTGCGCCAAAGGATCCTGTTCACCCCAGCGATCGTTTCAGCGGCAATCATCTGCCACTCGCTGCTGTCATTGCCGGCCGGGCTGCCCCAGGGGGAGGTGATCTCCTGCCGAGCGCCAGCGACTTCCACGAAGGCTTTGCCATCGCCGCGCTTGAGCAGCTTGGTGTTGCCTTGAGCCTCGATCGTGGTGAAGGGGATGCCAATAATGCCATCTCCGGTGGCATCTACCTGGAAGCTTGTTTCCAGCTCCGAGGCCCTGGGTGAGTTGAAAGCATCAGCGCCACCGGAGGATTGCCAGTTCCAGTTGGCATCGAGGCTCCAGAGGTGGAGGAAGTTGGAGGTGTTGTTGCGCCAGAGGATCTGGTTATTGCCGCTGATGGTGTCAGCGGCAATCATCTGCCACTCGCTGCTGTCGTTGCCGGCCGGGCTGCCCCAAGGGGAGGTGATCTCCTGGCGGGCGCCACCGACTTCCACGAAGGCTTTGCCATCGCCGCGTTTGAGCAGCTTGGTGTTGCCTTGAGCCTCGATAACGGTGTCGTCGTTGAGGATCGTGCCCACCACCGCATCAGTGGTGCCAACGGTGTAACCGGTGCCAGCGGCGATGGTGAGGGCAACGGTTTCATCGGGTTCGACGGAGCTATCCGTTGTGGGATCAATGGTGAAGGTTGTTGTGACAGAACCCGCTGCGAATGAGATGGTTTTGCCGGCTCCAGGTGTGGCACCGGTGTAGTCCGAGCTATCGGCAGTGCCGGTGATGCCGTAGTTAACAGCTAAGGCGCTGGTGGTGGGACCAGTGCGGGAAAAGGTGTAGACCAGATTGGTGGTTCCATCTTCTGCGACCGAGTCTGGTGAGACAGCCAGGCTGATCACAGGAGTGGTTGGAACTCCTCCATAGACAACATCAAAGGAGTTTTGCGTGATGCCGCTGGAGCCGAGGAAAGTGTTCCAGTCGGAGTCGCTGCTGGTTTTGGAAAGGATGTTGCCTGCTGCGTCTTCTAAATTAATGGAATCGAGAACCCAGGTTCCCGCAGCTGTGAAGGGATTAAGTTTCTCAGAAGCATAGAGAGTACCAGCGAGTCTAGTTCCTTGAATGTTGTCGTACAATTCAAAAATTTGGGTCTGTCCGGAGGACGTTGAGCGGAATGTGAGCAAACCACCGTCAAAGCCGGAGAGATTGTCTGAGAATTGAATAGTGGCGGTGAGATAAGCGCCACCCGGTTGGGAGGGATCAAGGCTCAAGGAGCCGAGCGAAAAGCCTTGGAGGGTGGGTGCGAGGGTGTCGGGCCCGCTGCCCGGAGCTTGATTGGGTCCATAGGCGACCTGGAAGGAGGTTTGCGTGATGCCGCTGGAGCCGAGGAAAGTGTTCCAGTCGGAGTCGCTGCTGGTTTTGGAAAGGATGTTGCCTGCTGCGTCTTCTAAATGAATGGAATCGAGAACCCAGGTTCCCGCAGCTGCGAAGGGATTAAGTTTCTCAGAAGCATAGAGAGTACCAGCGAGTCTAGTTCCTTGAATGTTGTCGTATAATTCAAAAGATCGGGTTTGTCCTGAGGAAGTGGAGCGGAATGTGAGTTCACCCCAGTAAAAGCCGGAGAGATTGTCTGAGAATTGAATAGTGGCGGTGAGATAAGCGCCACCCGGTTGGGAGGGATCATGGCTCAAGGAGCCGAGCGAAAAGCCTTGGAGGGTGGGGGCGAGGGTGTCGGGCCCGCTGCCCGGAGCTTGATTGGGTCCATAGGCGACCTGGAAGGAGGTTTGCGTGATGCTGCTGGAGCCGAGGAAAGTGTTCCAGTCGGAGTCGCTGCTGGTTTTGGAAAGGATGTTGCCTGCTGCGTCTTCTAGATTAATGGAATCGAGAACCCAGGTTCCCGCAGCTGTGAAAGGATTAAGTTTCTCAGAAGCATAGAGAGTACCAGCGAGAGTGGACCCTTGAATGTTGTCGTATAATTCAAAAGACCGGGTCTGTCCTGAGGAAGTGGAGCGAAATGTGAGTTCACCCCAGTAAAATCCGGAGAGATTATCTGAGAATTCAATAGCGGCGGTGAGATAAGCGCCACCCGGTTGGGAGGGATCAAGGCTCAAGGAGCCGAGCGAAAAGCCTTGGAGGGTGGGGGCAAGGACGTCGGAGCCATTGATTGGAGTTGGATTGGACCCATAGGCGACCTGGAAGGTGGTTTGCGTGATACCGCTGGAGCTGAGGAAGGAGGTCCAGTCAGAGGAGGTAGAGGATTTGGAAAGGGAGTTATTGGCGAAATCCGTAAGATCGACACTGGTGAGTCTATAAGTGCCAGCGGCTCTATTGGTATTGAGCTTCGTGCTACCGAAGGCGACGCCACTGAGCTCCGTGCCGGAAATGACCTCCCAGTAGCCAAAGGGAAGCCTAGCGATCTCTCCAAAATCGGAGGAGAATGTGAGGTACCCGGAGGAAAAGCCCGATAGATTGTCTTGGAAGTTCAATCTGCCTGAGAGAAAGGCGCCGCCAGGTTGGGAGGGATCAAGGTTGGCGGAGTCAAGCGAAAAACCTTGAATGGTGGGGGCGATGGCGTCGGGCCCGCTGCCCGGAGCCGGGGTAGATCCATAGGTGACCTGGAAGGTGGTTTGCGTGATACCGCTGGAGCTGAGGAAGGAGGTCCAGTCGGAGGAGGAAGAGGATTTGGAAAGAGAGTTATT
>CALRXC020000047.1:0-31127 GCA_943372025.1 Synechococcus sp. UW140
GTGGCGGTCTGGTAGAGGCGCTCATGGAGGCCGGTGTCGGCGGGCTCGATCGGCGTCGGCAGGGCCGAGGGGGCAGCGTCGAGGGAGAAGGGAATGAACTGATCGAGGATCTGTTCAGAGGGATTGAGGGCCGGCACCCGCGCCACCGAGGAGAAGGCCAGGGAGATCCAGCTGCCGGCGGGGCCGGCTTTGCGGAAGCCAAGCTCCACGCGGTAGTCGCGGTCGGAGAGGGGAACGGGCAGGTACCACTCAGTGGCCTGGGCATCCACCACCACCTCCTGAAGGGTGTGGGGGTGGGAGGAGCCGCCGGCCAGGCCGGTCACATCGGCCACCCGCAGGCAGAGCTGGCTGGCGCCGGCGGCATGGGCTGCCGTGCGGTCAGTCGCGGCGATATCCCAGAACACATAGGCCCACTGGGGATCGCGAGGCAGGAACACCACCCGCGTCTCAGCGGCCGGGCGGGGCGCCGGGGCCATCTCGGCTTCGATCGCGGCGAGGCTCAGGCCGGTTTCTTCCTGGCGGCTGCTGATCGCTTCCACCAGCTGCTCCTTCGACTTGCGGCTGTACAAAGAGACACCGAGGTCGCTGGCGATCTGACGCAGCTGCCGCAACGTCATCATGGCCAAGGATGTCAGTGTCTTCTGGCTCACAGCTGAAGATTTCGTTCGGGATCAGTCTGCTGACGATTTCTCTCCGGGGGGCCCGGGGCCGGCTGGTGGTCAGCATCCACTGACCCCTGCGTGGTGATCGGTTCGTGATCCCGCCGCTCAGGCTGCCAGTCGCTGCCCCGCTGCGGTCCATAAAAAAAAGGAGTCCTTAGGACTCCCCGGTAGGGAAGGGTGAGTTGTGGCTCCCCACCCCGCGCTGTTCGATCGGATGGCCGGATAGAGACCCTCAGCGACCGATGCTCCGGTAGGGAACCTTCGAGAGGTAATCGAAGCTGGTGCTGCCTTGGGGAGCTCCCACACCGCGGAGAGCGGGAAGGCTGCGCACCCAGGGGAGGTAGTCCTCGGGGAAGCCACCACGGCGTTGCTGGGCCCGGGCCGGGAAGGCCTTGGCGGTGCCGGTGTACACGATCTGAGGGAAGCCCAGGATCCCCCGGTAGTAGGCGTCGTAGCGGGGGGAGGTGAGGTTGAAGGGGGTTTCACCCACCTCACGGGAGCCCACCACCCGATTGCGGTGGTAGGGAACGGTGTCGTAGCCGAAGTTCTCGAGATATTCCTCGGAATCCAGGATCTGATCCACGGCACCCTTGATGCCCTTGGTCATGATCACGGCCGACCATGCGATCTCTTCGGATTTGCCGTGGGTGGGGCGGCCCAGCAGCTTTTCCACCAAGTGGCGTGCCACCTTGTAGTTGCTGTTGAGGTTGTAGAAGCTGCGGGTGAAGGTGTCCGAGAGGCACAGCGAGCGGATGAAATCCCGCACGGTGATCTGACCGTTGCGCACCTGGGATTCCAGCGTGCGGTCGCGGTCGACCTTGAAGGCATGGAAAAAGATCTGCCGATAGGCGGCCTCAATCACGAAGTTCTGGTCTTCGCGGCTGAGAGCCTTGTCAATGGAGTTGGCCTTGGGATCCTCGTCGGAGCCCACCCGGAGGGGATCCACCCGGGAGTTCTGGGTGGTGGGGGCGTACTTGAGGAGGGGAAGAGCCACGCGGGGTTCGGCATCCGTGATTGGGATCGTAGAAGTGCGGCCGCACTTGGCTTCCGCGGGTCTCGCCATGGCTAACAGACCGTAACGTTGCAGCTGGGTCCAGCTGTTCGATGAAGCGCCTGTTCCGCCAGGCTTCGCAGCTACCCGGCAGCCGCCCATCACGCTCCCCTCATGATGGTGCGCCCGGCCCTGGGGCAGCCGCCCACAACGCTCGCCACAGCGAGAGGAACGTTGTGGTGCTCTGGCAGCGGACGGGCGAGCGGGCCAGGAGCGGCTCTCAGGGCCCATCAAAGGGCCATCCAGACGCCGGGCCATCTCAGACCATCAGGTGGGGTCACCGGTCCATCACCGCGGCATCCCTGCGGCACCACGGTGACGTTTCAGGCTGCTCAGCGGTGCGGTTCAGACGAGGCTCACCAGCCCAGCAGCGACACGCTCTCCCAGCGTTTCACAGCGCTGCGGGAACCCGCCGCCGCGGCCCCGTTCTCCGGAGCCGCGGCGGATCCGCTGGCGGCAGCGCCCTCGATCCGCGTCTCGATGCAGAAGGAGGCGGTATTGGAGAGCCCCTCCACCGTGCTGGTGCGCAGCCGCACGTTCGGCCCGGCAAAGCTGAACCGTTCGAGGCTGTTCATCGTTTCGTAGGCCGTGGTGAGCAGCAGGGCGTCCCGTTCATCCATGGCGAAGCGGCCCGCCACGGGTGCCGTTTCGGCATAGCCGCGGTCGCGCAGCAGCAGGCCCTCGCGGCCGAGGGTGTCGGTGGGGATCAGGCCGAACACGCTCTCGCCCTCATGGGCTTCGCCGGCCTTGTCCCAGGCCATCGAACCGCTCCAACGCACCCGGCAGCCCCCGATCAGGTTGTCGGGATCCTCGCCGTGGAGCTCGGCGATCGCCACGAGCTGGGGATCATTGGCCTCGAGTTCCACCACCTCGATGGTGGAGCTGCCGGCCTCCGCCTGGCGATGCAGCAGGTGGTGGCTGCTGCGCTGGGAGCGCCAGCGGCCGCAGCTGAGCCGGAAGAAGCTGATCGCATCGGCGATCGCCGCGGCCTCGGCGGCGGTGGCCGCGGGGTCGCTTGCGGGGGTGTCACATGAAAAGAAAACGTTACCGCTCACGCTGGCTCGCCGGGACTGGACTCCCGGATGGAGGAGGCACTGGCGATGATCGCAAGCCCGAGCCCCGGTTGTCGCCCCTGCCCCCCATTCCCCTGCCCTTCTTCCCCCTGCTTGCATTACCCCTGCCGGCCACGGCCGCCCTCCTGGCGGCCCTTTGTTGGACCCTCGCCAGTCTGCTGTGGCGCCGACTACCCACCTCCCTGTCGGCCGTGCAGCTCAATCTGCTCAAGAATCTGTTGGCGGTGGCGCTGCAGCTGCCCTTTCTCTTCAGCCAGGCCTGGCAGCTTCCGCCCCGGGGCCTGCTGCTGCTCGCCTGCAGCGGGGTTGTGGGGATTGCCCTGGGCGACAGCCTCTTCTTCGCCGCCCTGCGCCGGCTCGGCACCCGCCGGGCCCTCACCATCGATGCCGGCGGGCCGGCCTTCACCACCTTGGCCGGGGTGGTGCTGCTGCGGGAGTGGCCCGGCCGGGCCCAGATCGGCGGCATCGCCCTGATCAGCCTGGCGGTGGTGCTCGTGGCTCAGGGAGCGGCCCAGGCGCCGCCGGGCGATGGCTCCGGGGCCAGGGCTGGCGAGCCAGCCAGCTCCGGCCAGGTGGCACGGCTGCCGATGGGCGGCGTGCTGCTGGCCCTCGGGGCGTTGGTGTGCGGCAGCCTCGGGGCCCTGCTCTCCCGGGCGGCTCTGTTGTCGGGGCCGATCTCACCCCTGCAGGCGGCCACCCTGCGACTGGCAGCGGCCAGCCTGGCCCTGCTGCCCCTGGCCGGGAGAATCCCCCTGAAGGTGCCCCGGCCCAGGCCGGCACGGCGTCGCTGGCCCTTGCTGCTGCTCGCCACCCTGCTGGGAACCAGCGCCGGAATCGTGCTGCAGCAGGTGGCCCTGGCCGGCCTGAGCGGCGGACTGGCGGTGGCGCTGATGTCCACAGCGCCGGTGATGGCCCTGCCCCTGGCCTGGTGGTTGGAGGGGGATCGACCCGGCTGGCGGGGCCTGTTCGCCGCCAGCGCCGCCCTGGCCGGGGTCAGCCTGGTGGTGGGGCTGCCGAGTCCGCTCTGAAGGGTGAGAGCTCAAGCCGCTCCTGGGCCTGATGTTCGGCCCAGCGGATCAGGTCAGTCAGTTCTAGGGCCAGTGGTTCTCTGCCCCGGCGCACCGCGATCGATTCCAGTTGTTCCCCGAGTCCGGCCAGCTGGTCCAGGAAGGTGGCGGCGAAACCCGGATCCCGGGCCAACTGGGGTTGGCTGGTGGCCCAGACCGCCAGGGCATCGCTGGCCGGCAGGGGCCCCTGCCGGCGGCCCGCCACGGCCTGGAAGGTGCGCAGGCCATGGGCCAGCAACCGCAGGTGATGGCGCTCCAGGGCCGGCAGCAGGGTGGCCTCCAGTTCCGCCAGCTCGCTCGCTTCGATCACGGCGAGGCGGTGGCGGGGCTGAGGCGGAAGCCGCAGGAGTGACCTTCTTCGAGGCGCCAGTGCACCCGCTCGATCCGGCAGTCGGGAAAGGTGTGGCTGATCAGGGCCAGTTCCTGGTCGCACACCATCGGGAACTGCTCGGCGATCCGGATCACCGAGCAGTGGAACTCGCTGATCACCCAGGCTCCACCCAGTTCGGGGTCGGGCTGGCACTCCGCAACGAAACCCTCCTGCCGCCTCAGCTCGACCAGGTGCTCCAGGCGCTCCGCCAAGGAGCCGCTACCAATACGGCGGCGGTAATCGCCGGCCTTCTCCACCGCCTGTTGGTTGAGCAGCAGGCGGAGCGCATCGGGGGGCATGGCCCCGGTGAGGGAGTGGAGCAGGCCGAGGGCGAAGTGTTCGCTGCCGTTGGGAAAACGCTGGTGTCCGGCGGTGGTGAGGCGCCAGCGGTTGCTGGGGCGGCCCGGACCCTCTGGGGTGGGACTGGCTTCCACCAGGCCCATCTCCTCGAGTCCGCGTAAGTGGCGCCGCATCACCTGCACCGAAACCGAGAGCCTTCCTGCCAGATCGGCAGCCGTGGCTTCGCCATGGCGGAGTAATAGTGCCAGCACAGCCTCCCGGGTCGGTGGGGCTTCGGCGGGCTCGTGGTTCGCCGGGCGCTGGGCCTTGGCGTCGCCGAGCTGGGCAAGGCCTGCAGCAGAATCTCCCCGGCGACGGCTGCCGTTGAGGGCTGGACTCGGTGGAGAGCCTGAGGGAGGGGAGGGTGCCATGGTTCCACCGTTCCTATCAAAGATGCCACGGCCCGACCGCAAGTGGGGACCTTTTCCCTCGTTTAACGCTGGCGTGCGGGTCCTGGTTCGGGGCCCCGGCCCAAGTGCGGTGCCCTAAGCTGAATAGCTAACGAAACCTCTTTGTTTCGTAATTGGTGATTGGTGGTAGGCGCCCGGCCCTGGCTTTGCGGCTGTTCCGGTTCTGCCATTTCCTCCTGCCGGTGTGGGGCCATAGGCCTCGCCCTTCCCTCCAGCACTGCCTTGTTTGCCGTGACCGTTCCCGACGCCGCCCCTGGCAACGCCCCCAGCTCCGACCCGGAAGCCGCTACTCGGCCGGTTTCCGACAGCCTGGAGGTGATCCGCAAGTTCGCTGAGACCTACGCCCAGCGCACCGGCACCTTTTTCTGCAGCGATCCGGGTGTCACCGCGGTGGTGCTCGAGGGCCTGGCCCGCCATAAGGATGAGCTCGGCGGTGCCCTGTGTCCGTGCCGCCACTACGAGGACAAGCAGGCCGAGGTTGCCCAGGCTTTCTGGAACTGCCCATGCGTGCCGATGCGGGAGCGCAAGGAATGCCATTGCATGCTCTTCCTCACCGAGGACAACCCCTTCCGCGGCGAGCAACAGACCATCAGCCTGGAGGAGGTTCGGGCCCTCACCACCGGTTGACTCTTCCCTCCGTTCCCTTCCTGCCATGAGCACCGCCGCCGTCGGAGATCTGGTCAGCCAGCCGTATAAGTACGGCTTCGTGACCGACATCGAAACCGAGAAGATCGCCAAGGGGCTGAGCGAGGATGTGGTGCGACTGATCTCCAGTAAGAAGGATGAGCCCGCCTTCCTGTTGGATTTCCGCCTGCGGGCTTACCGGCAGTGGCTGCAGATGGAGGAGCCCGACTGGGCGGCCCTCGGCCATGCGCCGATCGATTATCAGAACATCATTTATTACGCCGCCCCTAAGCAGCAGGAGAAGAAGGGAAGCCTCGATGAGGTGGATCCGAAACTGCTCGAAACCTTCGACAAGCTCGGCATCCCTCTAAGTGAGCAGAAGCGCCTCTCCAACGTGGCCGTGGATGCCGTGTTCGACAGTGTTTCGATCGCCACCACCTATCGCGAGAAGCTGGCCGAGCACGGCGTGATCTTCTGCTCGATCAGTGAGGCCGTCAAGGATCACGCCGATTTGATTGAGCGCTACCTCGGTACGGTGGTGCCCAGCAATGACAATTTCTTTGCGGCTCTGAATTCCGCCGTCTTCAGCGATGGCTCCTTCGTGTTCATCCCGCAGGGGGTGGCTTGCCCGATGGAGCTTTCCACCTACTTCCGCATCAACTCAGGCGACACGGGCCAGTTTGAGCGAACCTTGATTGTCGCGGAGGAGGGGGCTTCGGTGAGCTACCTCGAGGGCTGCACCGCCCCGATGTTTGACACCAACCAGCTTCACGCAGCAGTGGTGGAACTGGTGGTTTTGGATGATGCCTCAATCAAATACTCCACCGTGCAAAATTGGTATGCCGGTGATGAGCATGGCGTTGGTGGTATCTACAACTTCGTTACCAAGCGGGGGCAGTGCCGTGGTGAGCGCAGTCATATCAGTTGGACCCAAGTGGAAACGGGCTCGGCGATCACCTGGAAATATCCCAGCTGTGTTTTGCAGGGGGCTGATTCGGTGGGTGAATTCTATTCTGTAGCTCTCACCAACAATCGTCAGCAGGCCGATACCGGCACCAAGATGATCCATGTGGGGCCCCGCACCCGCTCCACGATCGTGAGCAAGGGGATCAGCGCCGGCCACTCCTCGAATAGCTACCGCGGCCTGGTGCAGGTTGGGCCGAAGGCGGTGGGAGCCCGCAATTTCAGCCAGTGCGATTCGATGCTGATCGGCGATCAGGCCGCCGCCAACACCTACCCCTACATCCGCTCCCAGCAACCGGATGCCGCGATCGAACACGAGGCCAGCACCTGCCGCATCTCGGAAGATCAACTCTTCTATCTCCAGAGCCGCGGCATCGGCTTCGAGGAGGCGGTGTCGATGATGGTGAGCGGCTTCTGCCGCGATGTGTTCAACCAGTTGCCGATGGAATTCGCCGCTGAGGCCGACAAACTCCTCGCCCTCAAGTTGGAGGGTTCGGTGGGGTAGGGGGCTAGGGCGGATCCGCCGTTTCCCCTGCCCGATTCCAGCCCTGCAATGGGTTCTCTCTCCACCTCCGCCGTCACCCAGTGCCTGGCTCCGGACCTGAAGTCTGGCCTCTACGTTCACACCCTTCCTCCAGCCCTAGCCCGCCCCACCCCCTGAGCCGTGATCCGCCCCGACGCCCCTGTTTTGCTTGCGATCCGCGATCTCCACGCCAGCGTGGCCGATCAGCCGATCCTGCATGGGGTCAACCTCACCATCCGCGCCGGCGAGATCCATGCCGTGATGGGCCGCAACGGCAGCGGCAAAAGCACCCTCTCCAAAGTGCTGGCGGGCCATCCGGCCTACACCGTGACCGGTGGCAGCGTTTCTTATCGAGGCGAGGATCTGCTCGCCTTTGATCCGGAGCTGCGGGCTCGCCGTGGGGTGTTCCTTGGATTCCAGTACCCGGTGGAGATCCCCGGGGTGAGCAATCTGGAATTCCTGCGGGTGGCCACCAATGCCCGCCGTCTTGAGCAGGGCGCCGAGGAGCTCGACACCTTCGCCTTCGAGGATCTGGTGCGCGAGCGGCTGGCGGTGGTGCAGATGGATCCGTCCTTCTTGGAGCGCTCGGTGAACGAGGGCTTCAGTGGCGGTGAGAAGAAGCGCAACGAGATCCTGCAGATGGCACTGCTGGATCCTTTCGTGGCGATCCTTGATGAAACCGATTCCGGCCTCGATATTGATGCCCTGCGCATTGTGGCCGGCGGGGTGAACCAGCTCGCCACCGCCGACAACGCCACCCTGCTGATCACCCATTATCAGCGGCTGCTGGATGTGATCACCCCCGATTACGTGCACGTGATGGCGGCGGGCCGCATCCTGCGCACTGGCGGCAAGGAGCTGGCGCTGGAGTTGGAAGATCGCGGCTACGACTGGGTGGATGCCGAGCTGGCTGCACTGGCGCCAACACCCGTGGAGGTGGGGTGATGGCGGCCCTTTCCATGCCAACCGCCGTGGCTGCTGCCAGCAGCTGGGGCTCAGAGCTCTTGATTGCCCTGGAGGCCGGCGCGTCGCCGGAGCCTGCCCTAGCGGCGGCGCGGCAACGGGCGGCCCATGCCCTGGCAGATCGCCCGCTCCCCTCCCGGCGCCAGGAAGCCTGGCGCTTCACGGATATCTCCCCCCTACAGGCGATCCCTCCAGCCCTGCTGTCTCCGGCAACCACCATCGTGGCCCCTCTCCCTCCGGCCGCTGCCGGGGTGGTGCGCTTGGTGCTCGATGGCCACGGGGATCCGCTGGCTGGGGTGACTCTGCCGGCTGGCATCGAGCCGATCACCACGGCGGAATTGGAAACGCTGCTGCACGATCGGCCCACCGATCGGGCCGCAGACGACGGGTTTAGGCACGCGGCGGCCAGGGCCGGCTGCGAAGCTCCCTGGAGCGGCCTACTGGCCGCCGCAACCACCGGCCAAATCCTGGCCCTGCGGGTGCGGGGCGTTGTGGAATCCACCCTGGAGTTGGTGAGCGATGCCGCCAGCGCCGAGGGTGTGCTGCCCCTGCGGGTGCTGTTGGTTCTGGAACCCGAGGCGCGGCTGGAGCTCCTGCAGGTGCACCGCGCCGCTGCGGCCAGCCTCACCACCGTGCTGCTGGAGGCCCGGCTCGGTTCGGGCGCTCGCCTTAGCCATGGCCTGATCGGCCAGGGTGCCGGCGCCGCGGTTCTCCTGGCCGACCTGGCGATCGATCAGGAACCTGCTAGCCACTACGCCTTCACCAGTGCGGTGGCCGGTTGGGCCCTGTCGCGTTTGGAGCCAAGGGTGCTCCAGAGCAGCGGCGCTGCCACCACCCGCCTGCGCTCCCTGCAGCGGGTTGATGCCCAGCAGATCGCCGACCAGCACAGCCAGGTGCGTTTTGAAGGTCCGGAAGGTGAGCTCGATCAACTCCACAAGGTGATCGCCGCTGGCGCCGGCCGCAGTGTGTTCAACGGCGCCGTGGCGGTGCCCCGGGCTGCCCAGCGCACCAATGCGGTGCAACTCAGCCGCAGCCTGCTCCTCTCGGATCGGGCCCGGATCGACACCAAGCCCCAACTCGAGATCGTCGCCGACGATGTGAAGTGCGCCCATGGGGCCACCGTGAGCCGCCTGCAGCAGGAAGAACTCTTCTACTTGCGCAGCCGCGGCATCGATGCCGCCAGTGCCGCGGGCCTGCTGTTGCGCGGTTTCTGCGGAGAGGTGCTGCGGGAGCTCCCGGTGGCGGCCGAGATCTGGCAGCCTCTAGCGATGGTGCTGGCCGAGGAGGCCCCCCGGCCATGACCCTCACCCCAACGCCCATCAACGCGGCCAGCGCGAGCTCCGCCACCGGCCCTGAGGCCGCTAGCCCAGTTCCTGTCGGTGCTGCCTCTGCCGGCCGTGAGGCCACGGAGGCCGCACCGATGAAGGCCCCGCTGGTGCCGCCCATCGCCAGTGTTGCCACCCCGAACGGGAGCGTTGCATCCCAGGAGGACCTGGCCGCCCTCACCCGCCCCGATTTCCCGCTGCTGAGCCAGATCGCCTGCCTAGGCCAGCCGCTGATCTATCTGGATTACGCCGCCACCAGCCAGAAGCCCCGCCAGGTGCTTGAGGCCCTGCAGCACTACTACGGCCACGACAACGCCAACGTGCACCGCGGCGCCCACCAGCTCAGCGCCCGCGCCACCGAGGGCTTCGAGCATGCCCGCGTGAAGGTGGCGGCCTTCGTGGGTGCTGCCAGCGCCCGCGAGATTGTGTACACCCGCAATGCCAGTGAGGCGATCAACCTGGTGGCCCGCACCTGGGGTGAGGCCAACCTGCGGCCCGGCGATGAAGTGCTGCTCTCGGTGATGGAGCACCACAGCAATCTGGTGCCCTGGCAGCTGCTGGCGGCCCGCACCGGTTGCGTTTTGCGCCACGCCGGCCTCACCGCATCCGGCGAGCTTGATCTGGAGGATTTCCGCAGCAAGCTCACGGACCGCACCCGGCTGGTGAGCCTGGTGCAGGTGAGCAACACCCTGGGTTGCCTCAATCCGATTGCCGAGCTAGCGCCCCTGGTGCATGCCGCCGGTGCCCTGCTGCTGGTGGATGCCTGCCAGAGCCTGCCCCACCAGCGCGTGAACGTGGCCGAGCTGGGCTGCGATTTTCTGGTGGGCTCCTCCCACAAGTTTTGCGGGCCCACCGGCATGGGCTTCCTCTGGGCCCACGAGGCCTTGCTGGAGGAGATGCCCCCCTTCCTGGGCGGCGGCGAGATGATTCAGGACGTGGAGCTCGACACCAGCACCTGGGCCGACCTGCCCCACAAGTTCGAGGCGGGCACCCCGGCGATCGGTGAGGCGATCGGCATGGGCGCCGCCATCGACTACCTCCAGGCGATCGGCATGGACCGCATCCACGCTTGGGAGCAGCAGCTCACCCGCCGGCTGTTCACGCGGCTCCAGGCGATCGAGGGGCTAACGATCCTCGGCCCCACCCCCGAGCAGCAACCGGATCGCGCCGCCCTGGCCGCCTTCCACGTCGAGGGTCTGCACGCCAACGACATCGCCGCCCTGCTGGATTCCTCCGGCATCTGCATCCGCAGCGGCCACCACTGCACCCAGCCCCTGCATCGCCACTACGGCCTGAGCGGTACCGCCCGCGCCAGCCTCGGCTTCACCACCACCGAAGCCGAGATCGACCGCTTCGCCGAGGAGCTGGTGGGCACGATCGGATTTTTGCGGGAGCACAGCTGAGGGCCGTTGAGCTGCCCCTCAACTCCTGTGATAAGCCCCACCCTGCTGAATCGACAGCGCCCGGTAAAGCTGCTCGAGCAGCAGCAGGAGGGCCAGTTCGTGGGGGAAGGTGAGCGGCGAGAGGCTGAACCGCCAGCTGGCGCGGGCCTTGAGGGCAGGGTCGAGGCCATCGGCGCCGCCGATCACGAAGGCCAGCCGCTCCGACCCCGTGCCCTGGAGCCGCTCCGCCAGGGCCTCGGATGCCAGCAGCTCTCCCTCCTCGCCGAGCACCACCAGGCGCTCCTCGGCCCGGAGTTCGCCAAGGATCGCCTCGGCTTCCCTCTGGGGATTGGAATCCTTCAGCTCGCTCACCACCAGGCCCGGTAGGCGTTTGAGGTACACGTCCAGCCCCTCCTGGATCCAGCGCTTGCGCACCTTTCCCACCGCGATCACCCGGATCCGACTGGGGTTGAGCACGGGCTGCGGCGCGGATCAGGACCCCATCGTCCACCGGCGGGGGCTAAGGCGAAGGATGGGGAGGCGCTTCTTGGAGGGCGGCAAGAGGCCGCGCCACCTGGATCGGCGCGTGTGGGCCCCGGTCCGGCCGATCCCAGCCAGCTCCCAGCTAGCCGCACCTGCCAATTGGCATGCGGGTCTGGAGATCTCCCGGCCCCATCCGCCGGAAGTCCTCGGAAGGTTTTTATGCGGCCGCTTCAGCCCGGCTGCCCTGGCGGCGGCGACCCGGCTGGAGCGGCGCTTGGATCACCGCATCAGGACACGGGCTCGCTTCACCGCCTGCCGGGGACGCCGGGCAGCATGGCGGGCCTCTGGGTGATCGGGGGCCTTGCGGCAGGCCGGGCGCTGATGGTCTCCCGGAGCGGCAGCCTTCCGCTCGGCGACGCCCCGACAGCTTTCCGACGCCCCAAATCGCCGATCATGAACAACGCATCTGTCGCGACGAGTTCATGACGTCACCCCAGAAGCCTGCCGCAGCCACTGCGGTTCCATCCGCCTCCGGAGCTGGGCCAGCCCCGACCCTCTTTCTGGTGGTGCTGGGCGGACGCATCGCCGGGGCCCACATTGAGCTGCACGATGTGCGCTTCGTGGCGGGCGCCAGCATCGATGACACCCTGCCGCAACTCCGCCGCCAGTGGTTCGGGGCGCGCAAGGGGTTGCACCTCGACAGCTGGATGGCGGTGCGCTTCGTGGATGGCTACCGGGTGGAGCTGCGGCCGGAGCCCTTCGCGGGCCCCGAGCGGCTCTGGTTCGTGAACATGGGCGGCTACGACCCGCAGCAGCTGGCGGAGCTGCATGCCTTCGGGCTGTTCGTGGCCACCAGCCCCCAGGCGGCCAAGGCCGCCGCCCGCCGGCGTCTGCTGCCGGAGGTGCTGGAGAGGCATAAGGACGACCTCCATGGCGTCGAGGAGGCCCTCGCCGGCGGTCTGGATGATTGCCTGGAGGTGCAGCTCAGCCTTGCCGACCCCGCGGCCGCGGCAGGCGAGCGGCCCCGGGGGCTGGCGGTGCATTTGATCCCCGATGGCCGCGAGCAAGCTCAGGTGCCGGATCGGTTTGGCTATCGGTTGATTTGAGAGCTTGCCGGAGCCTGGTTTCAGCCCGGCGCTACGGGCGGAGTTCGTGTCCCATGCGCTGCTTTTGTAGATCACGGCGATGTTCGCCCTGCCGCTGCTGGTCCAGCGTCAGCGGCGGGGGCTGGCCCTGCTGGGGCTGCTGGTGCTCCCAGCGCTGCAGGAGCTGTGCTCAAGGTGGTAGTGGGGTTCGATCAGATCCATCAACAACATCCAGGGCACAACGGCTTCCTTCCCACCAGAAGCACTCCCGCCTGATTCGCCATTTCGCTGTCGTATGTTGATAATCTGCAACCCCGAGCTGCTTGCCGCCTACCAACCCAGTTCACACTTGCGATAACAGAGGCATCATCGCGCAGAGAGAATCCAATTTCGGCAGGGCGAGCTCCCGCAGCCCGCTGCTCATCTTCACCACCAGCCTCCGACAGCTGTGCCGAGATGTCTGTCGGGCACCATGAAGTCATTCCTGCTGCCGGACCCCTGTTCCCGGCCGTCATTCGATGGCTGTGTTGTTAGGGGCTTGGCGAAATGCGATCAGCCCCACGGCGAAAAAAACTCGCCAAAAATGGGGGCAGGCCTTAATATACATGGGGAATCCCTGCCGACGCCCGTGCAACCATGAGCTTCATGAGACTTCACCTGTGCTTGGGTTGCACTCAGTATTCGGCCTGTTAACAACAATAGACAAGAATCCTTTTCATGTTCGCAGAGTTGCCGCTCATCAAGCCTTCCTCCCCCGCCTCACAGAGCATGCCTGGAATCCGTGTCGGCATCATCGGAGCTGGCCCCGCAGGCCTGACAGCCGCTTATCTCCTGAGCAAAGAAGGCCTTAAGCCTGTCGTCTGGGAAGCAGATGCATCGTACGTGGGAGGCATCTCTCGCACCGTGGTGTATAAGGGCTACCGGTTCGACATCGGCGGCCATCGCTTCTTCTCCAAGTCCAAGGAGGTAGAGGATCTCTGGAGCGAACTCCTGCCTGATGACCTGCTCACCTGTTCTCGGCTGTCGCGCATCTACTACCAAGGTAAATTCTATTCTTACCCGCTGGAGATCGGCGAGGTGATCAGTAATCTGGGCATTAGCGAGACGATGCTTACCGTTGCCTCCTACCTCAAGGCGAAACTGCTCAACCGCACCGAACCCGACAACCTCGAAGATTGGGTGACACGCAAGTTCGGCGGAAGGTTGTACATGATGTTTTTCAAGAGTTACACGGAAAAGGTTTGGGGCATGCCCTGTTCCGAAATCTCGGCCGACTGGGCGGCGCAGCGAATTAAAGGGCTGTCGTTGAGCAAGGCGGCCCGCAACGCGCTGTGGCCGCAGCCGCGCGCACCGAAATCCGAGAGAGATCGCGCCACGCAGATCAAGACCTTGATCACCTCCTTCCGCTACCCGCGTCTCGGCCCCGGCATGCTGTGGGAGGCGGCAGCGGAGAAGGTGAAGGCCAGCGGTGGAAGCGTGCAGATGGGCACCCGAATCACCGCTGTGGAGCACACCCCCGCGGGCACCTGGCGGGTCACAACGACACAGGGAGATCAGAGCAGCCAGCAGGAGGTGGACCATCTGATCAGCTCAGCCCCCCTGGGCTGGCTGATCCAAACCCTCCAACCCGCGCTCCCCGCCGATGTGTGCGAGGCGGCCAGTGGCCTGCGCTACCGCGATTTCCTCACCGTCGCCCTGATTGTCAAACCTCGCGTTTCTTTCGGAGACAACTGGCTCTACATCCATGATCCGGATCTGAAGGTGGGACGCATTCAGAACTTCGCAAACTGGTCAGCGGCGATGGTGCCTGAAGCGGGCATGGCCTGCTACGGCATGGAGTACTTCACGAGCCAGCAGGAAACGCTCTGGAACATGCACGATGCCGAGCTCATCGCTCTCGCTACCAGCGAACTGGAAGCCCTTAATCTGGTCCATCCCGGCGATGTCGTGGATGCGTCAGTGGTGCGCCAGCCCAAGGCCTACCCCGT
This sequence comes from Synechococcus sp. UW140, assembly GCA_943372025.1. Lineage (GTDB taxonomy): Bacteria > Cyanobacteriota > Cyanobacteriia > PCC-6307 > Cyanobiaceae > Cyanobium. The sequence continues at coordinate 14,309 of CALRXC020000047.1, forward strand.
CTACGACGAAAACTACCAAGATCAGCGCCAGGTCATCCGCCAGGCACTGGAAACCCACTGCCCGCGCCTGCACGTGGTGGGCCGCAATGGCATGCACCAATACAACAATCAGGATCACTCGATGATGACAGCGATGCTGACAGCAAAGAACATCCTTTCAGGCAATCAAGCCTACGATACATGGAAAGTAAATCAGGATGCGGAGTATCATGAGGAAAAAACTGATTAAGGTCACCTCGAATAATCAGTGTTCAGGGTCCCCTGAGAAAGCCAAATCCCATGCAGCGCAGCTGGTCTGAGATCGACGGCCGGCAAACTTGCGTCGAATGTGGCAATCAACGTTTGCCATATCAACTGAGCCCTGCAGATGTATCGCAAGCACCATAGCGGTCAGATCTCAATTGAGGAGTTCCACGCACCCTTTGGTGGGACGTTGGACCTTGAAAACCGCTGGGTTGTCTTCTCCTCACTGATGCCTTGGGAAGAACTGGAGGAAACATTTGCGCCTCAGTCGAGCACCACGACTGGTGCGCCGGCGGTGCTGCAACGTCCCAGGCGCTAGGTGAACAGGGCGGCGCAGCAGATCCCGCGCCATCGACTCGGGGCTGGCGCGCAGGGCAGGCGGAGCTTTGCCCCCGTCATCGGGGTCGCCATGAATCCGGCTTTGATGATCCGCACCGCAAACGCCTCGCCGTGGCAGCGCAGCAGCAACCCCTCACACAACGCCATGAGCGCTGCCTTGGCGGCGCCGTAGCCCATCCGGCGCTGCCCAGCTAACGGGGGCACGTGCTCATGGATAACCGCCATGCCTGATCGTTGACTGCCGCGTCACACAAGCGACCGGTACCGGGGATAGGGATGCCGTCCAGGAATGGCGGCGGATCGTCCATGTGCCACCAGAAGACCATCGGTGCCGGCAACGTGATCGGTTGCGGCGACTGGGCGGCCGACCGGATCGTGCCCGATGCGATGCGGGCTCTTGGGCGCGGCAAGCCGATCGGCGTTCGCAACCCGGCCGCCACCCGGCCCTGACAGCACGTGCTGGAGCCGATCAGCGGCTACCTGTGCCTGGCGGAGCGCCACAGCGTGCGAGAGCTGGTGGAGGAGGCGCTGCGCCATTGGTCGGGCACCTGGATCGACCAGATCGATGCCAAGGCCCCCCATGAGGCCCCCCTGCTCAACCTGCTGTTCGACAAAGCCCCTCACCGGCTGGGCTTGGGCGCCGCGCTGGGATTTCGCCACCACCGTGGCGTGCACCGTGGGCTGGTACCGGCGCGTGGAGGAAGGGCAGGCCTCAGCGCTGGAGAGTTGCCTGGCAGATCTGGTGAGCCTTGCGGCCACGCCCACCCGGTGATGGGCGCCTGCTGCTGCGCCGCCTGAGGACCGCTCCCTCACAGCAGTGGATCCGTCTGGCCAGGCTTCTGGCGAGGCCTTGGTGCGGTGACGGTTCCGTTCCCTCTCATGCCAGAATGTATGACCCGTCTGGTGGCGCTTGAGCTCGCTCGCGCTCCGGCTGCGGATTTGCATCCATCGTGTGACTATTCAGTCTCGTCGCTCCCGCCGCCCTGCCCGTCGTTTACTCCACTGTCCGGCCCATCCGGAGCAGGAGCTCGCCGGTGGCGGGCGGCGCTACTTTCTGCATCTGCTCAGCGCCGAGGAGCTCATTCAGCGTGGGATGCCTGCTGGCAGGGCCCGTCTGGTGATTGCCGCCTACCCGGTACTGACCCTGAGTGATGAATGGCTGGAGGAACTATTCTGCCCAATGTGCGGATCCTCGCGCTGGTGTCATGTGATCCGTCATGATCGCTTCAAGCACACAGTGCGCTGGGCGCCTCGGGATCTCTGGCAGCAGGTGGCTCATGTGGATCCACTTCACTCCAACCCAAGTGTGAGTGAATTCAGCCGTCGGGAGGCCGGCCGCGCCGACAGTCGCCGCTATTGGGAGCCGTGAACGCTAGTGCGGTGCCGCCTCCAATCAAGTGATGTTGCTTGCTTGCTCAGCGCTATTCCCGGCCCACTCCGGCTTTATTTCTCGACCTTATGCGCGCCGGGGGGACTCCCCACTGAGCCGCCAGCGCCCCCCATTTGCAGCCCTATACACTTGCCCCACTTCCCCATCCACCACCTGCCGCCGCCCTTGCAAAGGCTCTTGGCGCCCCTGCGCAGCCAGGAGCCCGCGGCCCAGCTGATTCGCGATACAGCACGCCAACAGTGGCGGCTCCTTGCGGTGAATGCGGGCAGCAGCCTGCTGCAGGCATTCAGCGATGGGGCCACCTTGGCGGTGGTCTTTCTGGCGGTTCAGGCGCTCTCGGCCCCGGTAGCGCAACCGTTCAACTGGGCCGGCAACCCGATTCTCAGCCGGCTGCCAGGGGCGGTCGCGTTGCTGTCGGCCCTGCCGGCCAGTGCTGCCTTCGTGCTGCTGCTGGCCGTGGCGGTGCTGCTGCAGGCACTACAGAGCCTGGCACAATTTGCCAGCAGCGTGAGTGTGGGCTACTTCGCAGCCCGCTGCGTGGCATTGGTGAAGGCGCGCATCCACAGCCAGGTGCTGAGTTTCAGTTTTCCCTGCGCAAGCCGCTACAAGGTGGGCAACCTGACCAACTACGCCGGCAGCGGTCCGGTGGCTGTACGAACCCAGATTGAGGCATACAGCGGCCTGCTGGTGGGGGTGCTGATGATGCTCACCTACATCCTGGTGCTGGTGGTCATCTCCCCCTGGTTGCTGCTGGCGGTAGCAGCAATGGGAGTTATAGTTATCTTTCTGCAACAAAAGGTTCTACCGCGCATCGCTGCTGGTTCACGCCAACTCAGCCAAATCGATGTAGCCATCAGCCAGCGGGTCACGGAAGATTTTCAGGCCCTGCGCCTGCTGCACAGCAGTGGCCAGCTAGATCCAGCCGATGCCAACCTGCGCGGCCAGATGGGTGAACTGGAGCGGGCCAGCAGGGCCCAGAGCCGTCGCAGCTCGCTGGTAGGCCCAATCTCAGGCTTTCTTCCGATCCTGGCTATCGCAGGAGTTGCCATCATTAGTTTACTGGTCTTCGGTGGGCGCAGCACCGGCGTGCTACCCAGCCTGGTGACCTTTGGACTGACCCTGCAGCGCCTGAACGACCGCATCAATGGCATTGCCGGCACCTTCACCTCCCTGGCTTCCAACAGCGCCCAGATGGGGCGGCTCAATCAGATCCTCTCGCCGGAGGGAAAACAGTTCCGCCGCCGCGGCGGTACCCCCTTCCATTGCTTGGAGCGCGAGATCCGCTTTGAGCGGGTGGGCCTGCAGTACGCCCCCGAACTGCCTCCAGCCCTCCATGACATCTCCTTCACCCTGCCCAGAGGCCAGATGCTGGCGCTGGTGGGCCCGAGCGGCGCCGGTAAGAGCTCCATTGCCGACCTGATCACGGGCCTCTACGCCCCCACCGCAGGCCAGATCTGGGTTGACAACACACCGCTGGAGCAGCTGGAACTGGCCAGCTGGCAACATCGGCTTGGGGTGGTGAGCCAGGACACGTTCCTGTTCAACGCCACCATCGCCGCAAACATCACCTTTGGCACCCCGGGGGCCACGCTGAGCCAAATGAAAGCCGCCTGCCAGGCAGCTCAGGCTGCAGGTTTCATCGAGAGCCTGCCGAAGGGCTACGACACCCTGGTGGGTGAGCGCGGCTACCGCTTGAGCGGCGGGCAACGTCAGCGCCTGAGTCTGGCACGCGCAATCTTGCGTGAGCCTGAAGTGCTGATTCTCGATGAGGCCACCAGTGCGTTGGATTCCCAAAGCGAGCGACTGGTCCAGGAGGCGATCGAGCGCTTTGAGCGCAACCACACGGTGCTGGTGATCGCCCACCGGTTGAGCACAATTGCGGCTGCCGACCAGATTCTTGTTCTGGATCAGGGTCGCGTGGTGGAGCGGGGCAGCCACGCCAGCCTGCTGGCCAAGGGCGGCCTGTATGCCCATCTGTGGCAGCAGCAAACCTAAACACACCAACCGGCCCACGCCTGACGACCTGATGCCCTTCGATTCCAGCTCCCGCATCCTGATCACCGGCGGCACCGGCAGCTTCGGCAAGGCGTTCATCGCCGAAACGCTGCGGAGCTATCCAGACATCCAACGGCTAGTGATCTACAGCCGCGACGAGCTCAAGCAATGGGAACTGCAGCAGCTCTACCCGCCAAACCAATTTCCCCAACTGCGGCTGTTTCTGGGAGACGTGCGCGACAGAGGCCGGCTGGTTCGCGCCCTCGAAGGCATCGACACCGTGGTACATGCCGCAGCCCTGAAGCAGGTGCCAGCAGCCGAATACAACCCGATCGAATTCATCAACACCAACGTGCTCGGAGCTGAAAATGTCGTACAGGCCTGCCTCGACACTGGCGTGAAGCGGGTGGTGGCCCTCAGCACCGATAAGGCCGCTGCCCCGATCAACCTCTATGGCGCCACCAAGCTCTGCTCTGACAAGCTGTTTATCGCTGCCAACAATATTAAGGGCACCCGTGATCTGCGCTTTTCGGTGGTGCGCTACGGCAATGTGATGGGCTCGCGCGGCTCGGTGATTCCCTTCTTTCTGGAGAAGGCGAAAACCGGCGTGCTGCCGATCACTGATCCGGCGATGACCCGCTTCAACATTTTGCTGAGCGAAGGCGTGGCCATGGTGTTGTGGGCGCTGGAGCATGCCCTGGGCGGCGAACTGTTCGTGCCCAAGATCCCCAGCTACCGGATCACCGATCTGGCAGAGGCGATCGGGCCGAGCTGCGAGAAGCCGATCACCGGCATCCGGCCCGGCGAAAAGATCCACGAGGAGATGATCACCGCCTCCGACAGCTTCACCACGATCGACCTGGGGGTTTATTACGCGATCCTGCCCAGCGATGGCCGCGTGCAACAGCGCTACCAGGAGGCGGGCATCACCAGCACCACCGTGCCCCCGGGTTTTGCCTACAACTCAGGTTCCAACCCAGAATTCCTCACGGTGGATCAGCTGCGGACATTGATCCGTGAGCATGTGGATCCAGCCTTTGTGCCGGAATGAGCAGCGCGCCGCAGCCCTTTCCTCCCCTAAGGCCCCAGGGTGCCAGCTTTTGAGCAGGCCGTGGCCGCCAACGTAGGCGCCCGCCATGGGGTGGCTGTGAACAGTGCCACCAGCGCCTTGCCCATCGCCTGCCTGGCCCGGGGGCTGGGGCCAGGCGTTCGGCTCTGGACCTCACCGATCACGTTTGTGGCCTCGGCCAATTGCGGCCGCTATTGCGGCGCAGCCGTGGATTTTGTGGACATCGACCCCACCACCGCTCTGATGAACGTGGCAGCGTTTGGTGCGCTGGCTGAGCGCTATGGCTTTGCGTTGCTGGAGGAGGCCAGCCACGCGGTCGGCGGCCGCTACCAAGGCGAGCCGGAAGGCAACTGCCGCCACAGCGCCGTCACGGTGTTCAGCTTCCACCCGGTGAAGATCATCACCGCCGGCGAAGGCGGCCTGGCCACCACGAACAATCCGCTGCTGGCCCAGCGCATGGCGGAGCTGCGCAGCCACGGAGCCACAGAATCGCGCGCGAGACCGAGCGTTTTGAGCGACCAGCAGCTGGGCCCTGGGTGTAGGAGCAGCAGCAACTGGGCTACAACTACCGGATCACAGACATCCAGGCGGCGCTGGGCCTGAGCCAGCTAAAACGACTCGATGTGATCGTGGCCGAGCGCAACCAGCAGCTGCAGCGCTACCGGGAGCTGCTGGCGGATCTGCCTGTGCAGTTGCTGGAGGTGCCTGAAGACGTGCTGAGTTCAGTGCACTTAGCTGTGATCCGACTGCAGATGGCCACTGCGGAGCAGCATCGGCAGGTGTTTGAGGGCCTGCGGGCCACGGGGATCGGCGTGCAGCTGCACTACAGCCCAGTGCACCAGCAGCCTTACTACCTCGCGATGAGCTTTGGGGAGAGGCAATTCCCTGAAGTAGAGGGCTATGCCAGCAGCACCAACAGCATGTGGCTGTTTCAAGATCTATAACAACGCAGATTATCTTCCTGTGCTAATGATTTTGGCTGAGCAATTACAGGCACTAACTCCGGAGGTTGCAGCATGAAGATCTGCGTAATTCCCGCTCGGGGTGGCAGCAAACGCATACCTCGCAAAAATATTCGCAATTTCTGTGGCAAGCCGATGATTGCATGGGCAATTGGCCATGCACTTCAGTCGGAACTCTTCGATAAAGTCATTGTATCAACTGATGATGAAGATATTGCTGATGTGGCACGCGCCGCTGGGGCAGAGACACCTTTTCTTAGGCCGGCCTTCCTTGCTGACGATTTGACGCCGACGGCACCTGTCATCGCTCATGCGGTCGAAGCTTGTCAAGAGATTGGCTGGTGCATCGAGTACGCCTGCTGTATCTATCCTTGCGTGCCTTTCCTCGAAACATCTGACCTAACAGCGGCGTTTACTCTGTTGCAAAGATATGACACCTCTTTTGTCTACCCAGTGACTGATTACGCTCACCCAATCCAGCGTGCAATGCGTCGTCTTCCAACTGGCCGAATGCAATTACTTCAGCCTGAGCATGAATTGACCAGAACCCAAGACTTAGAGACAACATATCATGATACTGGGCAGTTTTACTGGGGAAGAGCAAGTTCTTGGACCGCACACACAATGATGCATTCAGTTGGTACAGGATTGATAGTACCGAACTGGCGCGTCGTCGACATCGACAACGATGACGACTGGAAGCGCGCCGAACTCTTGTATAAATCTATCAATAACTAAGTTTAGAAAATAACTAGATTTCATGAATACCATCATGCATTCACCACTGCCGATCCTTGAAGTCCAAGGCAAAAAAATTGGGGGTCACCACCCAACTTATTTTATCGCCGATATTGCTGCCAATCATGATGGCGACCTCGAGCGTGCTAAGGATTTGATTTATATGGCGGCAGAAGCTGGTGCGGATGCGGCTAAATTCCAGCACTTCCAAGCAGAAAGTATCGTTAGTGACCACGGCTTCAAGACCCTAAACGCCCAGCAGTCTCATCAAGACAAATGGAAAGATTCGGTATTCAATGTATACAAGGCAGCCAGTGTTAACCTGGGTTGGACAGCTAAGCTGAAGGAAACCTGTGAAAAAGCCGGTATTCCTTTTTTTACTGCTCCCTATGCTCTTGATTTGGTCGACTACATAGATTCCTACGTGCCAGCCTATAAAATTGGCTCGGGCGACATTTCTTGGCCTGAAATGATCGAGCGCATTGCGAGTAAGCAAAAACCTTATTTTCTAGCGACAGGAGCTGCAACAGCGGATGAAGTTCATCGTGCTGTTTGCGTTGCATTGGCAGTTAATCCACAGTTAGCCCTGATGCAATGTAATACTAACTACACAGCTAGTTTAGAAAACTTTAAGTACATTAACCTCAATGTGCTTAAAACCTACCGAGCCATGTATCCAGATATAGTACTCGGCCTGTCTGACCACACGCCGGGTCATGCCACTGTGCTCGGTGCAGTGGCCTTAGGGGCTCGTATAATCGAAAAACACTTCACGGATGACGTCAACAGGGTAGGCCCTGACCATGCTTTCTCGATGGATCCGTTGACCTGGCGTGAGATGGTCGATCGCACTCGCGAACTTGAAAATGCGCTGGGTAACGGCGTCAAAAAAGTAGAAGAAAACGAATCACAAACAGTCATCCTACAGCGCCGCTCAATACGCTTAGTGAGTGATATGGCAGAAGGAGAAGTAGTTTATGAGAAGAATCTGGAGTTTTTAAGACCATGCCCTGCAGATGGACTTCCTCCCTACCGAGTAGATGAAGTAATCGGTAAAAAGCTTCGACACGATAAAGCCGTTGGTGAGCATCTAAGACTCTGTGACCTCGAGTGAATTTGGATAAAAGAGCCGCTAGAGTGGCCATCGTCATTCCTGCCTTCAATGAGGAGGAAGCAATAAGCGCTGTAGTTTTGGGGATCTCTGCCTATGGCACGGCGGTTGTAGTAAACGATGGTTCGACTGATAATACCGAGCAAGTCGCGGGTGCGGCTGGAGCTCTTGTTGTATCTCATAAAGTCAATCGCGGCTATGACAATGCCCTCGCTACTGGTCTAGTAACGGCAATAGCAGAGAAATTCGATTTTGCGATCACTTTGGATGGGGACGGCCAGCATGAACCATTGCTGGTTGAAAGTTTCTTATTTGAACTCATGGACGGAGCAGATCTAGTCATTGGTATTCGAGACCGGTATCAACGGGTTTCAGAAAAAATCTTTGCCAATACAGCGAAGCTTCTCTGGGGCATTTCAGATCCATTATGCGGTATGAAAGGATATCGCCTGTCAAAGCTTAAAGGTATAGAGAGTATGTGCTCTTACCCCTCGATTGGTACGGAGCTAGCAATCCGGGCTGTTCGCTCTGGCTGGAACATTCGACAGGTTGCCGTTAACACGCGTGAGCGTAATGGAAAGTCAAGGTTTGGTGCAGGGCTTTATGCGAACTGGCTTATTCTTCGGGCCATGTTGTTAGGGCTCTTCCGGGCAAAAGCTCACAACCCTCACTCTGAGGTGGGCGTTTAGCCTGGGCGTGCATGGCGAAAGTATTAGTCACAGGCGCAACTGGCTTGCTGGGCTGCTCGTTGGTGCCATTGCTGCAGGAACGCGGTCATCAGGTCACAAGCATGGGGCACACTCACGCCAGCGACCTTAACTTAGACCTGACGAGTTATGAACAGACGGCGCGAGCTCTTGACCAAGCCAACCCGGAAGTCATCGTCAACCTGACGGCCTTAACCAATGTCGACCGCTGTGAAACACACCCGCAGGAAGCTTATTTGCTCAATGTGAAAACTGTTGAAAATCTTGGTGCCTGGATAAAAACAGCGAGCCAGGCTTGCCACCTGATCCAGATCTCTACAGATCAGGTGTATGACGGCCCTGGCCCTCATGCTGAAGGAGAGCTTACCATCCGAAACTACTATGCAATGTCTAAGCTTGCAGGCGAATTTGTGGTGGGAACAGTACCCGCTACTATCCTAAGAACCAATTTTGTAGGCCGTAGCCAGCGCGAGGGGCGCGCCAGCCTTACTGACTGGCTGCATAGTGCCTTGCGCGATAGGTCTTCGGTGAATGTCTTTGACGATGTGATGTTTAGTCCTGTAGCCATCAGCACGCTTTGCGACTGCATAGAGCGTTGCATCGCTGAGAGGCCGTTTGGTGTTTTTAACCTTGGTTCTCGTGATGGCATGAGTAAAGCAGATTTTGCTTTCGCCTTTGCCGCTGCCCTAGGCCTCGAAACCACCAACCTTAAGCGCGTCAATTCCAGATCTAACAGTACATTCGTAGCATACCGTCCAACCGATATGCGTATGAATAGCGGCCGTTACGAGGCATGCATGGGCATAAAGCTACCATTGTTAATTGGCGAGGTTTCTCGCTTAGCAGATGAGTACGTCTGACGGAACTACCTTTATCGGCATTCGCACTGCGCTGAATTAAGGTCAATGTAGAGTGATCAATTCCGGTGGCTTTCAGGGAAGTTGGCACTCCTTGGCCTACCTGAGCCGACCTCAATCAAGAGTAACTCCTGGGCTGGGCTGCACTCTCGGTTAAACGCGGCTGGGGCATGTGGTCACGACAGGTACCGCCCTGCTGCATGGCGTCCCGGTTGATCCGCAGCCTTCGGAACTACTGCTTGTCCGTATTACTTTTCTTTAATCGATTGTTTCCGGCAACGTGGTATTAAGTCCGACGTTCCGAGCTTGAGCGAGCTTAGGGCGAAGCACGCAGTACTGATCTCGAAGATCGACTCCGAGTTCTCAGCCTCACAACGCGAAACGAATCGGTTGCGTCAGCAGAACGCGCTGAGGAGGCAGCAGTTGGAGCGCTTCGATCCAGCCTTTATGGCCTTGAGGTGCAAGCTTTGTCCGCAGACGTGGCAGCCATGTAGAATCAGGGCAGCGTTATCGACACAATGTTGACGGAATGAGCCCATTGCCTGCACTCACTCCATGTAAGACTTTCTTATTCCATGTAGCAGCTTGGTTAACTCTGTAATCAAGCTAGTAGTTTATCTTTTCCCAGAATGACTAACAATTCACAATCATTCTCGACTGAACAAGAGGCTTTCTGGAGCGGAAGCTTTGGTGATGCTTATACCGATCGCAATGATGGTAATGCCATATTGAGGTCGAACTTGATGTTCTGGGGGGGCTTGTTAAAGAGAACAGGACCGCTCAGTAGCTGCTTTGAAATCGGCTGTAACAGGGGGTTGAATCTTGATGCTATTCGAACTCTCTTACCTTCTTGTGAGACTGCTGGGCTAGAGATCAATGCCTATGCTGCTAAAGAGTGTGCAGAAAAAGGGCATCAGGTTTACGAAGGAACAATACTGACTCCTCACCCTGCCGCCAATGCTCCAAACCGCATGGCCGAATTAAGCATCGCATTCCATGTTCTTATTCATATTAATCCCGAGAGTCTAAATGTCGCCTATGAGTTGCTGTATTCGCTTAGTAAGAGGTTTATTCTGGTATCGGAGTATTTTAGTCCCGTGCCCGTTGCTATCCCCTATCGTGGCCACGAGAATAGACTTTTCAAGCGAGATTTTGCCGGGGAGATCTGGGCGCAATACCCTTCTCTGAAGCTTGTCGACTATGGATTTGTCTGGAGCAAAGATCCTATTGCCCCCAAGGACGACACAACTTGGTTCCTCTTTGAGAAATAAGTTGCTCTGTCCATGGCTCCCATGCTTGCGGTGTAGGCCCCCCCGGGCCTTTTTAAAATGTGTCCCAGTAGTCCTGGCGCACGGCATTCAGCTCCGGTTCGGTGCGCAGGTCTCGCCCGAATTTCTTAGCGTCACCGCTCGAAAACCCAGCCGCTGCAATCGATCCGATCAGCCTTCTCAAGGCTCTGCCCGATTGCCGTCTGCGCCGGGGGATTCGCCATCCGCAGTGGTGAATGCTGCTGTTGGCGATCCTAGCTATGCTCAGCAACCAGGGTTCGCTGCTCGGGATTGAACGTTTTGCCAAACTCCACCGTAAGGCACTCAACGAGCTGCTCGGCACCCACATCGCCAAGCCGCCGTCGGATTCAACATTTCGCTTGCTGCTCGCACAGCTCGATGTCGATGGCTTCGAGGCTCTGCTGCAACAATGGATGGCAGCCCAGCCTGGCGTCACCGAGTCTGTCGACACCCCTGGTTTGCGACGGTAAGACCCTGCGGCGGTACGATCGATCAAACCGCTTCTGGCGCACAGCGTTTGATCACCCAGGTGAGCCTGTATTCCAACACGCTGGGCGTTGTGATTGCCCAAAACACCTACGCCACCGATGCCGGCGGCGATATCGCGGCCTTGCGCCAGCTGTTGGATCGCGTTGATCTCAATAGCTTGCTGGTGCAGGCCGATGCGCTGCATGCAAACCGCCCTTTTTCCTCAACCTCGAGCAGCGTGGCGCCTACTTCCTGATCGCTGTAAAGCACAGTGGCCGCAAAGGATCTCAGGTGATCAACGATCGGCTGTCCTATGGCCGCAACACGCCGTGGCTTGTCAAAGTTGAATGCGTGGAAGGTGCCGTTGAAGCTGGTCTTGAGGTTGCCCAGCAGGGTGATGATCCAGCGGAACTGAGGCAGGTCACTCGGGTTCTTCCCACCGGTGACGATGGCCTCATGGCTGCAGCCAGCCGTTGTGACGGAACTGAAGCAGGCCATGCCATTGGAGAACATCTGGCTGCCGGTGACTGCCAGGAAAGATGACGCCCCTGCCGCCGGTCAGGCAGCCATCAACAACGTAGCCGCAGAGACGCCGTTTTCTGGTGGCGGCGGATTGATCCAGACCACCTCCGGTTGATTCCAACATCGGGTGGATCGACTCCAACGCCGTGGATGACGTTGACGGGCCTGCTCGTAGACGTCGGCACGGTGGCGGCTGATCGCAACGGCTTCTCCGCTGTGGCGCAGGGACGGCGTCACGAACCGGATGCCGCTGTGACGGTGCCGATCGTTGTACCAGCCCACGAACCCCGCCACCCAGGCGCAGGACTCCTCGACGCTCTGGAAAGGACGCCTCTGATAGTCCTGCCGGTATTAACCGCTCCGCGGGACTGCGTCTACACGGTGCGGAACGGGGACTCCGAGTAGGGGTTGTCGTTGCTCACCCTTGGTCTGGAGAAGGATCTGACCACTCCCAGCTCCTCCAGCCGGCTCTCCAGCGTCGCCGCCCGCATTGCGTTGCCGTTGTCGGCATGGAGGATCAGCGGTTTGGGGCGTCCCTTGCTGATCCTCTCCCGCAGACAGGCTCTACTGACGAGATCAGCGGCGATCTGGGCTTCTTCCCGCTCGCCGACGTCCCAGGCCACTACTTTTCGGCTCCAGACGTCAATCACCAGGTAGAGGTACAGCCAGACGCCGCGCACGCTGGTGGGCAGGTAGGTGATCTTCCAGCTCCAGACCTGGTTCGGCCCTCGGGCCTCCAGCCGCGGCACCGGACGGGGTTCCTGGGGCGGCCGGGCGCGGCCCCGGCGATGGGCCTGTCCATGGGCATGGAGCACGCGGTAGAAGCTGCGCTCCGAACCGATGTACAGGCCCCGATCAGCAAGGGACGCCCCAAACCGCTGATCCTCCTGGTGCCGCTTCTGGAGATCCTTCTGATCGGCCATCGTCAGCAGCGGCTGGGCGTTGGCATCCTGGGCGGCCTGCCGCCAGCGGTCCACCTGCTCCGGGAACAGACCACGCTCGCGGCAGTACCCACCCAGTTCCGTAGCGTTCAGACCGGCCGTCTCCAGCACCACGGTGAACTTGTCGGCCGGGCCCCAACCCTCGGGATCCTTCTGGCTGGCCGGCACCACCTCCCCATGCAACCGCCAGGCCTTGCGCCACTTGTAGAGGGTGATCACGTGGATCCCCAGCTCCTGGGAGATCTCGGTAACGCTCTGGCGATGAGGAGGCCCCATCCGCCTGCGGACATCAGCCTTAACGGCCTCGCTGTAAGGACGCATCGATTGGCTCCATCAGGCCCCCTGGTGGTTGAAATTGTCGGGAAGGAGAGGCGTCTTCTTTCCTGGCAGAGGGGGGGTGCAATGGCTCACAGTGCCAGTGGTTTCCAAAGGTGGCGCCCTGCTGATCAACAACCCCGCTTTTTCGGATAGCGCCGAGATCATCCGCGAGAAGGGCACCAACCGCAGTCAGTTCCTCCGCGGCCAGGTCGACAAGTAGTTGGGACGACATCGGCTCCTCCTACCTCCCCGGCGAACTGATCGCCGCCTTCCTCTGGGCCCAGATGAAAGAAGCCGACTCCATCACCGCCAAGCGTCTGGAGATATGGTATCTCCATCACCAAGTCTTCGAGGCCTTGGAGGCATCAGGCTTCGGCGGCCGATCGTTCCCGGGGATTGTGGGCACAATGCTCATATGTATCATTTGCTATTGAGAGATCTGGATGACCGGACGACGTTCATTTTGGCCATGAAGGAGAATGGCGTTATTTGCGTGTTTCATTATGTGCCACTCCATTCTTCTAGTTTTTGTTGCCGTGAGTTTAATTCGCAGCCACCCTCATTCGCACTCAAGTCTTGGCAGACCGCATCGTGAGGGTCCCCCTCTGGCTTGGACTTCTCAATGAGCAAGGCGATATAGCTGCTAATATGGCCCACTCTCTTTCTGTGACTGGCTCATGATCAATCTGAAGCCTTCCATTAGCAGGCCTGGAATCTCGCTAATCACACACCATTCTTTAGGAAAAAGTGTCAGCGATAGCCTTTATGTCTTCTTGCTCACTTCAATGCTGTTTGTTTACGGCATTGGCAATCTTCTTTTATTAAGTCCTCCCGCTCTTTTTTCGTCTTCGAAGATCCTTCTTGTTTCAGTTTGCTGCGTAATCATTTTATATGCGACTCATAAGGCATCGAATAGCATCATTGCAGCGACGGCAATCTTATATCTTCTTTTGTCTGTTCCTGTGTTTGCTCAATATCCAGCAATCTACGGATTGTTCTGGATAGTATTCTTGGCTTCTGTTGTGTACGTTATTAATAAGACGAGGCTCCTGGCAGATTTTTGCATTTTAAGACAATATCTATACATACCTCTGTTGTCTTCTGTTGCCATTCTCGGATCGCAACATTATACCACATTTGACCTGTTCCAGCGCACTGCTGCTGGTGAGGTCCACCAAGATACGTTATTTCATGCCAGTATTGCCGCAATGCTCAAGCATTACGGTGTTGTGTCAACTGGATTGCATGGACTAGTCGAAACTCCTTATCATGCGTTTTCCCATGGTTTATTCGCATCGATTTCCATTCTTGCTTCAGTACCTGTATTGCATGTGTATGGTTCTACTGCGCAGATTCTGTTCGCTCCATTATTAATCTTTTATCTGTGCATTTTGGTTAGAGAACTGGATGCCGACGGTCAAATATCTCCTGCTTTTGGCTGGGTTGCGACTTCATTTATTCTTGTTTTTTTCCCAGCGCTTTTGTCTCGTTGGTGCTTTTGGGATCACTATTTTGCCTCTGAGTCATATCTTGTATCACTGGGATTATTTGCGGCATTGCTAATTCCCCTTTACCGACTTGCTATTCCATCTAGCTATTTCATATACCTTCCTATACTAGTCTATATGATGACTGCCTCCAAGGCTTCTGTCGGCGCTCTATATGTATTGCTGTGGGTGGCAAGAGTTCTCTTTCTTCGTCCAAGTTCCTTGTTGAAGAATAGTGTTTTGGTCGCAATAATATCCATAGCCTCATATTCAGGGCTTGCGGCCTCAGCTGGCGCCAATTCCGAGATGGTAGCCTTGAATCCTTTGCATTTTATTAGCACATATTCATGGGGGGGTGATTCCATCACTTTACTGGCTAAGTCGCTTTTAGACGGAAGTATTCCTGCTGCTTCTGTCTTTGTTAAGGCGTGTATTGCGATTGCGTCATTCTTGATTTTGCATTATCTAGCCTGCTGGATTGTGCTAATCCGAGAATCGTTTACATTAGGATTTAGAGGTTTGTTATTTGCTCCAGCTTCACTCTACGTTGCATCTTCACTTGCTGTAGGGCTTTTTGCCCTCCTTTTTTTTATAGGCAATAGTGCAACATATTATTTTACCAATATTTCCTTCTTTGTCTGCATGCCTAATTTAATTTTTTATTCCAAAGAGATCTTGTCCGTAGCTGCTTCATGGAAACCAGGTGTCCGTTTGGCAGCTATGGTTGCCATTATTGCCATCAGCGCTCCCGGTCTCTACAAGGCCAGCATCGCTTCCAGTATTCACAGGCACGATGCGGTTTCAAGTAAATTCATTGATTCCCTCGTGCAAATAAGGGATCAATCTGATGTAAGCTCCATTTTTTCTCCAAACAGCCAAAGTCTTGAATTAAATCCAGTCGAACGGTGCACTGCACGGCCGTTTGTTTTTCCTGCTGTTTCAGAGCGCCCATGGCTGCAGGTTGCTCCATCAATTCCCGAATGCTTTTATCAATATTATGGCTACGCTCAGTACGGCATTTCTGCTGCTGGACAATCCCCTTCTGTTCCCCCTGTCCTCCCGGCTGGATCAGTCGTGCGCAAATTCAGCATGGTTGATTAAGAATACTTTACATCTTTGCTGTTATAACCGTTCAGGGGTCGGGACGGCTCATTGAGAACTTCAGCCCTGCTGAACCCTTGACGGCAGCTTGATTCCCGTTTGCATCTCATGCAGAGACCGCCTGTGATGAGCACCCCTCCTTCCGGGATACCAGAAGCGGATTGGCTGGCAACACCAGCCAGGGTCAGAACGCTGATCATCTCTCAACAGCAAGAGATTCAGGCTCTCAGACAGGAGAACGATGAGCTCCGCAGCCAACTCACAGCCCTGGCCAGCGAACTGGCCAGCCTGCGGGAGTGGATCGGCCGCAGCTCGCGCAACTCCTCCAAGCCTCCATCCAGTGACGGCCCTTGGTTTAAGCCACCGGAGCGGCGCAATGGCAGTGGCCGTATGCGCGGCGGTCAGCCTCGGTGACTTTCAGGAAAGGTGTCACTCCTTGGCTGCCTTTCAGGCGGCTTGAATCAATGGTAGCGCCTGATTGGATTCCTGGCCTTCTGGTGGCTTGTTGATCCACACCACTACTGGTTGGCGCCAGCAGCGAGTGGATTGGCTCCAGCGTTTTGGGTGGGCCTGGCGAGCCTTTTCGTAGACCTGGGTGCGTTCCTGGCAGATGGCGATGGCGGCACCGCTGTGGCGTTGGTGAGGTGTGACGAACTTGATGCCGCTGTGACGGTGGCGGTGGTTGTACCAGTCCACAAAAGCCGCTACCCACTCGCACGCCTCCGCCTTGCTGGCGAACGGCCGGCTTGGGTAATCGGGCCGGAACTTGACTGTGCGAAAAAGGGATTCCGAGTAGGGATTGTCGTTGCTGACCCTTGGCCTGGAGAAGGATCGCAGCACACCCAGCTCCTCAAGCCTTGATTCGAGCGTGGCGGCGCGCATGGCATTGCCGTTGTCGGCATGCAGGATCAAGGGCTGCTGGTGGCTCTGACGGCTGCCAAAGCCCCTGGGCCGGCAATAGCGCTCCTTGAGGCAGGCCAGCTGCACCAGCTCGGCAGCGATCTCGGCTGATTCCACCTCAGCTCCGTTGGCACTGCCCGGCCTGGTGCAAGACCCTGTAAAAACTGGACTCGGAGCCGATGTAGAGCCCTTGATCGGCCAGCGCTGGCACGATCTGCCCCGGCGGCAGCGAGGAGCAGCGTCCCGTGGAGTGGTGTAACTCAGGAGGAGCAGCCCCGGCGTAGCCGGGGCTGACGGCTCACCTCCCTCAGACATCAGCTGTGGCAAAGGGTGGGCCGGTCTGTGACCCTGTTCGGAGCACTACCACCAAACCGAACACAGA
>CALRXC020000048.1:0-31089 GCA_943372025.1 Synechococcus sp. UW140
GTGCAGGGCCACAAAGGGCCAGAGGCCGCCGAGTTGGACCCAGCGCACGAAGTCGCCTTGGGCCTCGGGGCCCCAGAGGAGCAGGAGGCTGTGGCCCATCGCGTCAGCGGGGGTGCTGACGGCGGCGGTGAGGAAGTTGCAGCCCTCCAGGTAAGAGCTGGCAATGCCGTGGGTGTACCAGGAGGTGGCGAAGGTGGTGCCGGTGAGCCAGCCGCCCAGCGCCAGATAGGCGGTGGGGAAGAGCAGCAGCCCGGACCAACCAACGAAAACGAAGCGGTCGCGCTTGAGCCAGTCGTCGAGGACGTCGAACCATCCCCGCTGGGGCAAGCGCCCTGCAGCGATCGTCATAGAGGTGCTTCACGAAGCGTTACAAGCTGACTTTACGGGCTGCTGGACCAGTGGCGCGACCGAGGGCCTGCGATCGGAGCCGCAATGAGCAATTGCACCTAGGCACCGGGGCTGCCGCTCGGAACCAGCTGGCGAAGGGGCTCCGGGAGGGGTGATCAACCCGAATTCCTACCTCAGTGAATCCGAACCGTACTAGAATAGAAAAGTTGAATAAAAAACTGCGGTGGATAAGGATTCATGAAGGTGTTGCTGGTCTATCCCGAGTTTCCGAAGACTTTCTGGAGTTACGAAAAAATCCTGGAGCTCGTGCAACGCAAGGTGTTGCTGCCGCCCCTCGGCTTGGTGACAGTGGCAGCCATCCTCCCCCAGGAATGGGATTACAAATTGGTGGATGTGAACATCCGTCCCGTGGACGAGTCGGAATGGCAATGGGCCGATCTGGTGATCATCTCGGCGATGATCGTGCAGAAGGAAGACATCATTCGCCAGATCGGCTTCGCCCGGTTCCACGGCAAACCGGTCGCCGTGGGGGGTCCTTATCCCACCTCCACACCAGAGGAATTGGTAGCGGCCGGAGCGGACTTCCTGATCCTCGATGAGGGTGAAATCACCCTGCCCATGTTTGTGGAAGCGCTGCAGCGGGGTGAAAAAAGCGGCCAATTTCGCTCCAATGGGGTCAAACCGGATGTGACGACCACCCCAATCCCCCGCTACGACCTGCTTGAGCGAGGGGCCTACGACTCGATGAGCGTGCAGTTCTCCCGCGGCTGCCCGTTTCAATGTGAATTCTGCGACATCATCGTGCTCTACGGCCGCAAGCCCCGCACCAAGGAACCGGCCCAACTGATCGCCGAATTGCAGTGTCTTTACGACCTTGGCTGGAAGGGCGGCGTGTTCATGGTGGATGACAACTTCATCGGCAACAAACGCAATGTCAAACGGATGCTGCAGGAGCTGGAGGTGTGGCAGCGCAAACGAGGCTACCCCTTCCGCTTCGACACCGAGGCCTCCCTTGACCTGGCCGACGATCAGGAGATGATCGATCTCATGCTGAGCTGCAATTTCGCCGCCGTGTTCATGGGCATCGAAACCCCCGACACCGACAGCTTGGCTGTGACCAAAAAATTCCAGAACACCCGCTCACCGCTGCTGGATTCGGTGGACAAGGTGACCCGCTCGGGCCTGCGCGTGATCGCTGGCTTCATCATCGGCTTCGATGGCGAGAAAGCTGGCGCGGGTGAGCGGATCGTGGCCTTCTCGGAAGAGACGGGCATCCCCACCACCACGTTTTCGATGTTGCAGGCGCTGCCCCATACCGCCCTGTGGCACCGCCTCGATCAGGAGGGCCGCCTGATCGAGAAGGACGGCAACATCAACCAGACCACCCTGATGAACTTTGTGCCCACCCGGCCGGTGGAGGACATCGCCAAGGAGTACGTGGAAGCCTTTCAAGCCCTCTACGAGCCCCACCGCTACCTGGATCGGGTCTACCGCTACTTCCTCAAGCTCGGCACACCCCGGGTCAAGCCGGCCGCGCAGCTGCCGGAGTGGGTGGTCGTGCGGGCCTTGCTGATCGTCTGCTGGCGCCAGGGGATGAAGCGATCGACCCGCTGGGCCTTTTGGCACCACCTGATCCACATGCTGATGGCCAATCCGGGCGTGGCCGAGCAATACCTCGCCGTCTGCGCCCACAACGAACACTTCCTTGAGTACCGCGACATCGTGCGCCAACAG
The DNA here is from genome assembly GCA_943372025.1 of Synechococcus sp. UW140. GTDB lineage: Bacteria > Cyanobacteriota > Cyanobacteriia > PCC-6307 > Cyanobiaceae > Cyanobium. Next base: position 2,083 of record CALRXC020000048.1, read on the forward strand.
ATTGAGCACCAGCTCGCCGCCTACCGGCATGAGCTGGAGCGCCATCCTGATCTGTTGGCAAACCCCCAAGCCGAGCTCCAAGCCAACGACATTCCGGTGCGATCATCCCTGGCCCGCTGAGCCCCCCCTGCGGGCCCTGCCGCTGATTGGTCAAACTGAGCCGTTACCGCCGCCCTAGACCATGTACGTCGTTGAGCTCTCCCTCCGACTCACCCCCATGCCGATCGCCGTGCAGCGCAAGGAGCAGGACGCGGCCCTGGCGCTTTACCGGGAGGTGCGCCAGGCGATCGAGAGCGGCCACCCCAAGGTGCTGGAGCTGCACTGCGAAAAGGATGAGCACAAGCACATCAGCCTGCTGAGCAGCGAGGTGGTGGCGGTGATGACCTACGAGAAATCAGCGGCCTCCAGCGGCAGCAAGCGCCCCGGTTTCAGCCTCGATGCCTGATCGCCCTCCCCCGCCGCTGCTGCGGGTGAGCGGGCTGGTGTTCCGCTGGAGCAACGGCCTGCCGGCCCTGGACCACTGCGATCTCGAGATCTCCAAGCCGGGGCTGTGGATGCTGGTGGGCAGCAACGGCAGTGGCAAGAGCACCCTCCTGCGGCTGATCAGCGGCTTGCTCCAGGCCGATGGCGGCTCGGTGTACACCCTCCTCAAGCCCGCCCTGGTGTTCCAGAACCCCGACCACCAGCTGCTGTTGCCAAGCTGCGGCAGCGATCTGCAGCTGGGGCTCCCCACCGGCCTGACAGCGGAGGAGCGCACCGCCCGCATGGAGCTGGCCCTGCAGCAGGTGGGCCTAGGCGGCATGGAACGGCGGCCGATCCACACCCTCAGCGGCGGCCAGAAACAGCGCCTGGCGATCGCCGGCGCCCTGGCCAGCGACGCCGAGCTGCTGTTGCTCGATGAGCCCACCGCCCTGCTCGATCCCGAAAGCCAGCGGGAGGTGCTGGCCCTGATCCGCTCGCTCTGCAGCCGGGACGAGCGGCCGATCACGGCCCTCTGGATCACCCATCGCCTCGAAGAGCTCGACTGCTGCGACGGCGCCGCCCGCATGGAGGCGGGCCGGGTGGGACCCTGGCTGGACGCGGCCAGCCTCCTCCCCTTGCTTGCCGGCGCGGCCGAAAGGTAAGCTCCAGCGGTCCGCCACGGCGGTCATTCCTCGGTAGCTCAGTGGTAGAGCGGTCGGCTGTTAACCGATTGGTCGCAGGTTCGAATCCCGCCCGGGGAGTTCAGCTCACAGCGAAGGCTCCAGCCAGCGGGTCTTCTTGGGACGACTAGGTGCGCGATTGGGCGGCGGGAATGAACCCACTGTTAACGGCCGGAACCGGAAGACTTTCTAAAGATCACGGCAACTGCTTGCGGACCATGCGTCGGCGAAGCAGGGCCTCAGGCCTTTCCCCGGCTGGCTTCTTCAAAACGGCTCCCTGAAATCGCAGCAGCCGACAGCACCAAAATGTACGGTCTGACACCGCAATGTCCGGGGCTGGTGATACAAGCAGGGCGAACGCGAGAGAAAATGGCGCTCAATCCTGTGCCTCGCAGTCCCGCCGCTGCCGTCGCCCCGGTCCTGCATCCGAGAACCCGACAGCCATGAAGCCCTGCATCCTGCTCATTGAGGACGACAGCGACATGCGTGCGCTGGTGTCTGGCCACCTTGAACACAGTGGCTTCGATGTTCAGCGGGCAGAAGACGGCATCAAGGGCCAGGCCCTGGCCCTTCAGTACAGCCCCGATGTGATCCTGCTGGATCTGATGCTTCCCAAGGTGGATGGGCTCACCCTGTGCCAGCGGTTACGCCGCGATGAACGCACAGCCAAGATTCCGATCCTGATGCTCACCGCCCTGGGCGGCACCAAGGACAAGGTGAGCGGCTTCAACTCCGGAGCCGACGATTACCTCACCAAACCCTTCGACCTCGAAGAGCTGATGGTGCGAGTGAAAGCTCTGCTGCGACGGAGCGAACGGGCACCGCTGTCGACCAAACACAACGAAATCCTCAGCTATGGGTGCCTCACCCTGGTGCCCGAACGCTTCGAGGCGATCTGGTTCGATCAAGCGGTGCGGCTCACCCACCTGGAATTCGAACTGCTGCACTGCCTGATGCAACGGCACGGCCAGACCGTGGCCCCCTCCCTGATCCTCATGGAGGTGTGGGGCTACGAGCCCGGCGACGACATCGAAACGATTCGGGTGCATGTGCGCCATCTGCGCACCAAGCTGGAGCCCGATCCGCGCAAACCCCGCTTCATCAAGACCGTTTACGGCGCTGGGTACTGCCTGGAACTTCCCACCGGCGAGCAACTCGCCAGCCTTCAGCCCATCATCGAAGCGGCCCGAAGCGAGCGCCAAAGGGAACCGCAGCCCGCCCCCACGGCGATCGGATCCGATGGGGATGGCAGCGAAGCGGCCTGAGCCCCACCCCGGTTCAGCAGCAGGATCCTCCCGCCAGCTCCAGCAGGGCCACCTCCCAGGCCAGGCGAGGCTGTACGAAGCTGCGCAGGTGGCCCCGGAGCCTCTCCAGCCGCCGCTGGGGCCCCACTTGTCCCTGGCTCCGCCATAGGGCCCATTGCCACCAACCCAGCAACCAGAGCTGTTGTTCGCCATCGAGGGCCTCGGTGAGGTCTCGGGCGAGGTGGAGGGCCTCCACCGGATCGGGCCCCAGGGACCGCAAACGATCGGCCAGCCCAGCCGGCAGGGAACGCCACTGGTGCCGGTGGAACAGCAGGGCGCCCGGAGAGCCAGCCGCCAGATCGAGCAGCTCGGGGGGGTCGGGCGGTACCGCCGCTGGAGCGGCTTCAACGGATGTCCCGGTGGCATTGGGCTCCACGGGAGGTAGGGCATCCAGCACCCGCTGCACCAACTCTGGGGACAGGCGGGAGAAGGGAACGGCCTGACATCGGGAGCGGATCGTGCTGAGCAACTGCTCGGGGGCGGCGGTGATCAGCACCAGCAGGCCTCCACCCGGTTCTTCGAGGGTCTTGAGCAGGGCATTGGCGGCGGCCTCGGCCATGGCCTCCACCCCTTCGAGCACCACCAAGCATCGGTCGGCCTCCACTGGACGGCGGGCCAGGAAGCGCGATACCTCCCTCACCTGCTCCAGGCGTAGCTGGGGGGCACTGCGACGGTTCACCCCTTCAGCCTCGGCCCTGGAGGCCGGCACCAGCTGGCCCTGGTGGGAATAGGTGGGCTCCACCCAGAGCAGGTCGGGGTGGTTGCCCTGGCCAAGGCGCCGCCTCAGATGCGGATCGCCCTGCAGGCAACGCTCAGGGGAGGTGAGCACCCCCTCCAGAAACCGCAGGGCCGCTAGGCGACGCCCCACCCCTTCGGCTCCCACGAACAGGTAGGCGGGCGCCAGGCGACGCTGCGCCAGGGAAGCCTCCAGCAATCGCAGGGCGGCCTCCTGGCCCAGCAAGCCGGCAAAGAGCTCAGCCATCGGCCCGTCCCTCGGGCGCCCAGGCGGCATGACCCAGCAACGTGGCCTGGCACGCCTGGGTCACCACCTCGCTGCGCTGGCTGGCATCGACCCGCTGCCAGCCCCGCTGGCGGGCCAGGGTGACGAATCCCGCCGCCACCCTTTCCAGAAAAGCGTGGCCCGAGGCCTCGATCCGGTCGGCGGCCCTGCCGCCCCGCCGCCGCAGCGATTCTTCCAGGGGCAGGTCAAGCCAGAGGGTGAGATCGGGCTCCAGTCCGCCGGTAGCGAAGCCCTCCAGGGCCGCGATCCGCTCCAGGGGCAGCCCCCGGCCATACCCCTGGTAAGCCGCTGTGGAGCCGCTGAAACGATCGCAAAGCACCCAGTCGCCCGCCGCCAGTGCGGGCCGGATCACCTGGGACACGTGCTGGGCCCGGTCGGCGGCGTAGAGCAACAGTTCGGCATCGCTGCAGGGGGAGGCGCCTGCGGGGGGATGGAGCAGCAGCTCCCGCAGGACCTGGCCCAAGGGTGTTCCGCCCGGTTCCCGGCTGGTGAGGAGGCGGGCGCCGGCCGGCATCAGACCACTGGTGGGCAACCACTGGCCCAGGTGCTCCAGCTGGGTGGTCTTGCCGCAACCATCGATGCCCTCCAGCACCACGAAGCAGCCCGGGGATGAACCGGCGGCCCCGGGGCGATGCTGCCGCGACCGATCCCCTTCCCCCGGATCGCCCAGCGGCCCACCTGGGGACTCCAGGCCCTGAGGCCGCTCCACCCGGTTCACCCGCGCCGCTCCACCCTGCTGGCGGAGCCATCCTGAAGCAGGAGGGCATTCGCCACGACGGTGATCGAGCTGAGCGCCATCAACAACGTAGCCAGGGGAGGCGAGAGGCGGATGCCGAAACCGGGCAACAGCGCCCCGGCAGCAATCGGCAGCACGATGAGGTTGTATCCGAAGGCCCACACTAGGTTCTGACGCACCTTGGCCATGGTGCGCCGGGCGATCTCCAGGGCCTGGGGCAAGCCATCGAGACGATCACCCATCACCACCAGATCGGCGGCCTCCTGAGCGATTTGGGTGCCGGTGCCCACAGCGATGCCCAGGTCAGAGGCCGCCAGTGCCGGGGCATCGTTAATGCCATCACCCACCATGGCCACCGGCCCGCGGGACCGGGCCGCCAGGATCCGGTCGAGCTTCTGCTCAGGCCGAAGATCCCAGGCGAGCTCATCGTTGTGCAAGCCGACCCGGGCCGCCAGCCGCCGCACCGGGGCCTCCCGGTCACCGCTCAGCAGCCCCAGCGCTAGATGACGCTCCCGAAGCGTTGCCATGGTGGCGGCCGCGTCGGGACGGGGGCTGTCCTCCACGGCGATCAGACCCAGCAGGGCACCATCGAGAGCCACCGCCAGCACGGAGGCACCGCCGCCCTCCAGGCTCTCCTGGCGTGCCCGGCTGTCGCCCTCGACCACCACACCCACGCTCTCGAGCCAGGCCAGCCGCCCCACCCGAAGCAGCGAAGGGGCCCCGGCAACGGGACTGAGCCCCGCCATCCGGACCACCGACGCCTCGATCCGGGCCTCCAACCCATCGCCCGCTAAGGCCCGGGGATCGCGCACCGGCAGCAGGGGCAGATCGCGCCGCTGAGCCTCCTGCAGCACCGCATGGGCCAGAGGATGGCGGCTATCGCGCTCCAGGCTGGCCGCCAGTTGCACCAGGCGATCGGCCGCGGAGGGCATTCCCTTCACCTCGCCTGGATCCTCAACGGATGGAAGGGCAACGCCCTCCCTTGGGGCCGCATTCGACGCAGCGGATTGAGGCTCAGCGGATTCGGGCTTGGTCGGTTCCACCGCCGTCACCAGCGGACGCCCCAGGGTGAGGGTGCCGGTCTTGTCGAACAGCACCACCCTCAGCTGCGCGGCGGTTTCGATCGCATCGCCGCCGCGGAACAGCAGGCCGGCGCGGGCGGCGGCACCGCTTCCCACGCTGATCGCCGCCGGGGTGGCCAGGCCGAGGGCACAGGGACAGGCCACCACCAGCACGGCGATGGACAGCTGCAGGGCCAGGGCCAGCGGGGTGCTCGCCGGACCGGGGGCGCCATGGCCGTGGGCGCCGGGGCTGAGGGGCGTCCCGGCCATCAGCACGGCGGGCCAGTGGTGGGCGCCCCAGAGCCACCAGAACAGGAAGGTGGACGCGGCCAGAAGCAGCACCGCCAGGGTGAAGCGGCCGGCCACGCGGTCGGCTAGCCCCTGAATCGGGGCCTTGCGCAGCTGGGCCTGCTCCACCAGGTGCACGATGCGGGCGATGGCACTCTCGCCGCCCCGCCGCAGCACCTCGAGCTCCAGAGGAGCGGCCAAGTTGAGACAGCCAGCCGCGAGTTCGCTGCCGGCCTCGACGACCTGGGGGAAGGATTCACCGGTGAGGGAAGAGGTGTCCACCGCGGAGCTGCCCTCGCGCACCAGCCCATCCACCGGAACGCGGTCGCCCGGGAGGATGCGGATCCGGTCGCCGGGGCGCAGGCCACCCACCCGCACCGCCCGGGGCGACCCGCCATCCACCAGCAGCAGGGCCTGCTCGGGCTGAAGCAGGGCCAGGGCCTCGATGGCGCGGCCGGTGCGGTAGCGGGCACGCTCCTCCAGGAAGCGGCCGGCCAGCACGAAACCCAGCAGCATCACGGCCTCATTGAAAAAGCAGGGCCAGCCCCCCGCCGGCAAGAGCCAGCCCACCAGACTAGCCAGATAGGAACTGCCCACCCCCAGCCCCACCAAGGTGTCCATGCCGGGGGCCCCGGCGAGGGCGGAACGCCACCCTCCCATGAGGATGCGTCGGCCCGGACCAGCCAGGGCCGCACTGGCGAGCAGGGCATGGAGCCAGGGCTGGGCCAGGGGGGTGCTCGCCAGGCCGAGGGCACCGGCATCGGCCAGATGGCCCAGGCCCGACACCAGCATCAGGGTCAGGGCCACCACCAATTGGCGCCAACGCTCCCACCAATGGCGCTCCTGAAGACGCTCACGGCGGCTGAGAGGGTGGTCATCGTCCTCGCCACGGGGCCGGGCCGGGAAGCCGAGATCCTCCAGGCTACGCAGCAGGGCTGGCAGGCGCTCCTCGACCCGATCAAGCTCCACCCAGGCGGTGCGGGTGAGCAGATTCACGCTGGCCTGCCGCACCCCCTCCTGTTGGCTGAGGCACAGTTCCACGGCCCGCACGCAGCCGCCGCATTTCAGCCCTTCCACATCAAGCAGCAGGGTCTGTCCCACACCGGGCCCTGATCCGGCGGCGGGATCCATCAGGGCGGCAACCTCCACGGTGGTCGGAGAAGGAGGGGGCAGGTGGGGCTCGATCAGGGGTTCCAGGCTAGGGAGATCACACCGTCAAGCCCCGCCCAAGCGACAGCGGCGGGCAGGATGGTGCGCAGAACAAGACGTGACGCCGTGCCCCGCTCCCAGCGCAACGACAACTTCATTGACAAGAGCTTCACGGTGATGGCCGATCTGATCGTGAAGCTGTTACCGATCGATCCCAAGGCCAAGGAGGCCTACGTGTACTACCGCGATGGCCTCTCCGCCCAGAACGACGGGGACTACGCCGAGGCCCTCGACAACTACGAGGAGGCCCTGCGCCTCGAGGAGAACGCCATCGACCGCGGCGAGATCCTCAAGAACATGGCAATTATCTTCATGAGCACCGGCGAGGAGGAGAAGGCCCTCGACTACTACCGCCAGTCGCTTGATGCCAATCCCAACTCGCCGTCCTGCCTCAAGAACATGGGGCTGATCTTCGAGAAACGGGGCCGTATCGCCGCAGAGAACGGTGACCAGGACACCGCCGACCGCTGGCTCGACGAAGCGGCCGAGTTCTGGACCAAGGCTGTGAAGCTCTATCCCGGCGGCTACCTCGACATCGAGAACTGGCTGAAATCCTCGGGCCGCAGCAACGTGGACGTGTATTTCTAAGCGTCGGCGGCGGGATCCACCCCAAGCGCCGCCACGAGAGCTTCCGCCACGGATCCCGCCTCCAGCACCTGTAACTCAAGGGAGGCCGCCAGGCTGGGAGGCAGACCACCACGGGGCACCACCGCCCGCCGGAACCCCAGCCGGGCCGCCTCTTGCAGCCGCAGTTCCAGCTGCCCCACCGGCCGCAACTGACCGCCCAGCCCCAGCTCCCCCACCAGCACCGTGCCCGGCGGCAGAACCAGATCCCGGTAGCTGGCCACCACCGCCGCGGCCACCCCAAGATCCGCCGCCGGCTCCTCCACCTCCAGGCCGCCCGCCACCGCCAGGTAGCAATCGAAGCGGGAGAGCGGCAGACCCAGGTGTTTCTCCAGCACCGCCAGGATCTGATGAAGCCGGTTGGCGGCGATGCCGGTGGCGCTGCGGCGCGGGCTGGCATAGCTGGTGGGACTCACCAGGGCCTGCAGCTCCACCACCAGCGGCCGGGTGCCCTCGCAGGCCACGATCGTGCCGGTGCCGGGCCCCTCGCCGCCGAGGAAGAGTTCGCTGGGATTGGTCACCTCCACCAAGCCGCTGCCCCGCATCTCGAACACCCCCAGCTCATGGGTGGCGCCGAAGCGGTTCTTCACCGCTCGCAGCAGGCGGTGGCTGGCGAAACGGTCGCCCTCGAAGGTGAGCACGGCATCCACCAGATGCTCCAGCACCTTGGGGCCGGCGAGCAGCCCCTCCTTGGTGACATGGCCCACCAGCAGCAAGGCGGTGTGCTGGCGCTTCGCGATGCGCTGCAGGGCGGCGGCGCACTCGCGCACCTGGGCCACCGAGCCCGGCGCGCTGCCGAGCTCGCCGTCGTGAAGGGCCTGAATGCTGTCGATGATCGCCACGGCGGGCCGCAGGGCCTCCAGCTCCTGCAGCACCAGCTCCAGGTCGGTTTCAGCCAGCAGCTGCAGGCCGGATGGGGCCGCCGCAGAGCCTCGGTTCTCCCGGTCCGCCGCGCCGGCGGGCCCTGGCCCCTCCCCCTCCTCCGCCAGCCGCCGCCAGCGGAGCTTCACCTGCTGGGCCGACTCCTCGGCGCTCACATAGAGCACCGACTGTCCCACCGCCATGGTGCGGGCGCACTGGAGCAGAAGGGTGGACTTTCCGATGCCTGGATCGCCTCCCAGCAGTACCAGGGAGCCGGGCACGAGGCCCCCGCCGAGCACCCGGTCGAGTTCGCCGTAGCCGCTGGCCAGCCGCTGCAGGGGCCGGTCCCCAACCGCGGCGATCGGTTCGGAGCGCCGCGGGCTCCCCGGCCCGCCGGCGCCGTCGGGGGCATCGGCGGCGGGCACCGGTCGTCGGCGGCGGCTGTCGGTGGAAACGGCGGCCTGCTCCACCAGGGTGTTCCAGCCACCGCAGCCCGAACAGCGACCGAAGTACTGACGGGTGCGGGCGCCGCAGCTCTGGCACACATAGCTGGAAAGGGAGCGAGCCAAGGCTGGGGAGGGTGAACGGGGATGCGGCAATGTTGGCGTCAGGGTCCCTTCCGGGCTGCCGCAGGCTGGCGGTGGCAGGTCCTGGGAACCACTGTGTATGAAGAAAGGTGGCGTTCGGTGAACCTGGCGGCACTCTGGCCTCTTCAGTGGTCCAGTTGGGAGTAGTGCTTCGGCACCCGGCCTGCGGCCCAACCGCAGGGATCCACACTCCTATCTCCCGGATCCCCGCAGGAACCGATCCCTGTACCCAGGCGTGATGCACCGACCCCAGCCCCGATTCCAGGCACCTTCCCAGGCACCTTCCCAGGCACGATGACGGCCTCCTCCCCCGCCAAAGAAACGATCCTCGTCGTGGATGACGAGGCCAGCATCCGCCGGATCCTGGAAACCCGCCTCTCGATGATCGGCTACCAGGTCGTCACCGCCTGTGATGGCGAGGAGGCCCTGGAAGCCTTCCACCGATCCCACCCCGATTTGGTGGTGCTCGACGTGATGATGCCCAAGCTCGATGGCTACGGCGTCTGCCAAGAGCTGCGCAAGGAATCGGATGTGCCGATCGTGATGCTCACGGCCCTTGGCGATGTGGCCGACCGCATCACTGGCTTGGAGCTCGGGGCCGACGACTACGTGGTGAAACCCTTCAGCCCCAAGGAGCTGGAGGCCCGCATCCGTTGTGTACTACGCCGGGTGGACAAGGAGCAGGGTCCCGGCATCCCCAACTCCGGCGTGATCCAGGTGGGGGAGCTGCGGATCGACACCAACAAGCGCCAGGTTTACGGGGGCGCGGAGCGCATCCGGCTCACCGGGATGGAGTTCAGCCTCCTGGAGCTGCTGGTGAGCCGCTCTGGTGAACCCTTCAGCCGCGGCGAGATCCTCAAGGAGGTGTGGGGCTACACGCCGGAGCGTCACGTGGACACCCGCGTGGTGGATGTCCACATTTCCCGACTGCGTTCCAAACTGGAGGATGATCCCGCCAACCCCGAGCTGATCCTCACGGCCCGGGGCACCGGCTACCTCTTCCAACGCATCGTTGACTCCCCTGCCTCCGAAGGAGCCTGAATCCGGCCTGCTTGTCCCCGATCGGGGCAAGGGATCCCGCGGCAAGCAGAGCCGTGCGATCCGCCGATTGGTGATCTGGTATCGCCGGAATGCCGCGGTGACCACCCTCGTGGACACCGCTTCCGCCCTTGTGGACACCGCCAGCGCCACCGCCTCGGTGGCGGGCAGCGTGGCCGGAGCGGCCGGGAGCATGGCGGGCAATGTGGCTGGAGCCGCCAGCTCCGTGGCCGGGTCGATGCTGCAGCCGCTGGTCCTCGATCCGCTGCGCCGCCTGCAGCAGGGCGGCGGCACGCTCCAGGCTGGAGGCCCACTCCTGGGTGGGAGCAACGACGGACCCATCGACGACCGGCAGCGCCTCTGGGTGGCGGTGGATGGCATGGGGGGCGACCACGCCCCGGGCCCAATCCTGGAGGGCTGCCTGCGGGCGGTGAGCCTCCTACCTCTAAGGGTGCACTTTGTGGCCGAAACCGGGCCCCTGCAGAAGGCCGTGGCTGCCATGGGGCTCCGGGAGGAGCTTCAGACCGCCATCAACAGGGGACTGATCGACCTGGTGCCCAGCGGCCCTTCGGTGGGCATGCATGAGGAAGCCACCGTGGTACGGCGCAAGCGCGATGCCAGCATCAACATGGCCATGGATCTGGTGAAGCGCGGTGAAGCCACGGCCGTGTATTCGGCCGGCAACTCAGGCGCCGTAATGGCTTCAGCGATCTTCCGGCTCGGCCGCCTGGCTGGCATCGAGCGGCCCGCCATCGGCGCCCTCTTCCCCACCAAGGACCCGAACCAGCAGGTGATGGTGCTGGACGTGGGCGCCAACATGGATTGCAAGCCCGCCTGGCTGCACCAGTTCGCCCTGCTCGGCAACATCTACAGCCGCGATGTGCTGCTGGTGAGCCAGCCCCGCATCGGTTTGCTCAACATCGGCGAAGAGGAATGCAAGGGCAACGACCTCGCGCTCAAGGCCTACCCACTGCTGGCCGGAGAACGACGCTTCAAGTTCGCGGGCAACTGCGAAGGGCGCGATGTGCTCTCCGGCGAATTCGACGTGGTGGTGTGTGACGGCTTCACCGGCAACGTGCTGCTGAAGTTCCTGGAGTCGGTGGGGGGCGTGCTGCTTGATGTGCTGCGGGCCGAACTGCCCCGCGGCCGACGCGGCAAGGTGGGTTCAGCCTTCCTGCGCAGCAACCTGATCCGCATCAAGAAGCGCCTCGACCATGCCGAGCATGGCGGCGCCCTGTTGCTGGGGGTGGATGGCATCTGCGTGATCGGCCACGGCAGCAGCAAGGCCCTCTCGGTGGTGAGTGCCCTGCGGCTCACCCATTCGGCTGCCAGCCACGGCGTGATGGACGACCTCCACGCTCTGGGTGCCGAGGTCGCGGGCCAGGGAGGCGATGGGAGCGCAGCCGCCCGGGAGACCAGCGAGGGGGCGGCGACCACCTGTGGTTGACTGAGGCCGAGTGAGGGTGGATCCCAGTGTCGCTGCCTTCTGACAGGGCGATGGCCGGCCCTTCCTCCGCGACACCCCCTATGCCGCTCCCTCTGGGGACTACCCCATCCCATCCTGGCGCTGCCAGGGGCATGGCCCTGGTGGGCAGCGGCCGCGCCCTCCCCGCCGCCAGCATCAGCAACGACGACCTGAGCCAGAGGGTCGCCACGGACGACGCCTGGATCCGCAGCCGCACCGGCATCGGCGCCAGGAGGGTGGCGGGCCCGGGCGAAACCGTGACCAGCCTGGCCGCAGCGGCGGGCCTGGCGGCCCTGGAGCAGGTGGGCTGGCGGCCGGCCGACCTCGACATGATCCTGCTGGCCACCTCGAGCCCAGACGACCTCTTCGGAACGGCCCCCAGGGTGCAGGCGGCCCTCGGCGCCTCCAACGCCGTGGCCTTCGATCTCACCGCAGCCTGCAGCGGCTTTCTCTTCGCCCTGATCACCGCCGCCCAGTACCTACGCAGCGGCGCTATGGAGCGGGTGCTGGTCATCGGCGCCGACCAACTCAGCCGCTGGCTCGACTGGGATGACCGGCGCACCTGCGTGCTGTTCGGCGATGGGGCGGGCGCGGTGGCCCTGGAGGCCTGCCCGGCAGATGAGGATGGCCTGGTGGCCTTCCGGATGCGCTCCGATGGCAGCCGGAACAGCTGCCTCACCCTTGCCCAGGTCGACCGGCACCAGCCCCTGCTGGGGGGCCTCAGCGCCCAGGTGGGGGGCTTCAGCCCGATCCAGATGAACGGCCAGGAGGTCTACAAGTTTGCCGTTCGGGAGGTGCCGGTGGTGCTGGCCGAACTGCTGCAGAGCAGCGGCCTTACCGCTGACCAACTCGACTGGCTGCTGCTGCACCAAGCCAACCAGCGCATCCTGAATGCGGTGGCCGAACGCTTCGCCATGCCCCACGAACGGGTGCTGAGCAACCTGGCCTCCTTCGGCAACACTTCCGCCGCCACGATTCCCCTGATGCTTGATGAGGCGGTGCGCGATGGCCGCATCAAACGTGGTCATCTGATCGCCAGCAGCGGCTTTGGGGCAGGCCTGAGCTGGGGCGGGGCCCTGCTGCGCTGGCGCGGTCCGGCCACCTGATGGGTCCTCCAGTGGGGAAGAACAGCGGAAAGGTCGGCAGCGGGGGCAAGGCCCGCAGGGAGATTCAGCAGAGCGGGCAGGCGGTGTGTGCCAAGTCGGCCGTGCGCGGCGGCAGAGGCGAGCGCCATCTGCCGCTGCGTAATCTGCTCGCCACACATTGAGCGGTTGGGCATGGGCATCGCCTGGGTGTTCCCCGGACAGGGATCGCAGAAGGTCGGCATGGCAGCCGGGGTTCTGGAGCTGAAAGGAGCCCGACAGCGGTTTGATCTCGCCTCCGAGCTACTCGGGCGGGATCTCCTGGCTATCTGCGCCGGGGAAGCCGGGGAGGGAGCCGCCGGCCCCACCGACCTGAACGACACCCGCAACACCCAGCCCGCCCTATTCGTGATCGAGTCGCTGCTGGTGGACGGACTGCGTGCCCAGGGCCGTAGCCCTTCGCTGGTGGCGGGCCACAGCCTCGGGGAGCTGGTGGCCCTTTACGCCGCCGGCGTGTTCGATGCAGCCACGGGACTGCGCCTGATCCGCACCCGCAGCGAACGGATGGCCGCCGCCGGCGGTGGTGCCATGACGGCGGTGCTGGGCTTCGACCGGGACGAACTCGAGGCCCTGGTTGCGGCCCACGAGGGGGTGGTGATCGCCAACGACAACAGCGAGGGCCAGGTGGTGCTGTCGGGAACCCCCGAGGCCGTGGCCGCCGTGTCGGGAGAGCTGCGCTGTAAGCGGGCCATGCCCCTGGCGGTGAGCGGTGCCTTTCATTCCCCCTTGATGGCGGAGGCCGCCGCCGCATTCGCGGCCGACCTGGAGGGCGTGGCCTTTGCCGATGCAGCCATGCCGGTGCTGAGCAACACCGACCCCACCCCGGCAACCTCGGGAGCGCTCCTCAAGGAGCGCCTGCGTCGCCAGATGACCACCGGGGTGCGCTGGCGGGAGACCATGGAGCGCTTCGGTGCCGATGGGATCGGCACCGCCGTGGAAATCGGGCCGGGCAACGTGCTCAGCGGCCTGATCAAGCGCAGCTGTGCGGGGGTCACCACCGCCCAGATCGGCAGCGCCGCGGACCTGGGTTGAACCCTCCCCCGCCCGCCGATGGCCCGACCAAGGACCAGAGCGGGGCGCCTGCCCGGCGGCCCCCAGGCGAGCGCTCCGCGCTCAACGTGGGCCGGCCGATCGCCAGCCCCCCCGCCCTGATCAGCTCGCCCCGACCCAGCCTGAGCTATCTGGCAATCAGCTATCTCCTGGTGTTTCCGGTCTTCCGCTGGTTGCTGCGCGGACGCACCGCCGGCAACGCCAATGTGCCCCCCCAGGGGCCCCTGGTGGTGGTCGCCAACCATGGCTCCCACCTGGATCCACCCCTACTGGGCCATGCCCTGGGGCGCCCCGTGGCCTTCATGGCCAAGGCCGAACTCTTTCGGGTCCCCCTGCTGGGACCCATCATCCGGGCCTGCGGCGCCTATCCCGTGGCCCGGGGTGCCAGCGACAGGGAGGCCATCCGGGTAGCCAGCCAACGCCTTGGGCAGGGCTGGGCCACCGGGGTGTTCCTGGACGGCACCCGCCAGCGGAATGGCCGGGTGAATGCCCCCTTGCACGGGGCCGCCCTTCTGGCGGCGCGCTGTGGCGCCCCCCTCCTGCCGGTGGCGATCCTCAACAGCCACCGGGCCCTTGGACCGGAGCAGAGCCGACTGCGGCTGGTGCCCGTGCACATCCGGATCGGGGATCCCATCCCACCCCCGGCCTCCCGCCGCCGCGAGGATCTGCAGAGCACCACCCTGGCCTGTCAGGAGGCGATCAACCGCCTGATCGACGAAGGACTGATTGCACCGCCGGGCCGACTCGCTCCAGCCAGGGAGCAAACCGCACTGCCGCCCAGCCCTTGAGGTCGCGGCCGCTGATCACCCAGAGCGCCGCCCGTAGGCCGTCGCCCCAGATCTTGGAGCGCCCCTCCGTGACGCAGAGCTGGCCGCAGGGCACCGGCACGGGTGTGAGCTGGATGCCTCGGCTACCCGCCACGATCCGGCCCACCAGCAGGGCTCGGGCCATGTGGTCGCTGCTGGTCACGAGCAGCGCATGGCGAATGCGGGCGCGGCGCAGGTCGTCCACCAGGGAGGTGAAGTTGGTAAGGGTGTCGCGGGCGCGGTAATCGAGCTGCACCTGATGGGGGGATAGCCCCTCCCGCTCCTCGAAGATCCAGTGGGCGTACTCGGGATTGCTACCACCGCTCACCACCACCGGCAGCCCATAACGCCGGGCCAGGTCAGCGGCCGCCAGTTCCCGGTCCTTATCCCCCCCCAGCACCAGGATCATCTGGGGAGGAGGGGGCTGGGGCCACCACCATCCCCGGGAGAGCCACAGCAGACAACCCCCGGCGATGCCGAGCAACCAGAGACGGGCAGCTCCTCCTCGACGCCGCCGGCGCCGGGTCCTCACGGCCCGGCGGGATCCACCGGACTGGTGGGGTAAAGGGGCAGCACCAGCGACCAAGGTGCCGGCCGTCCGGCGGCGGCGGCTTCCTGACTGCAGTGCAGCAATTCGGCCACGTCCTGGGGCTGGTGGACCTGGGCGGGGCATCGGACGGCGGGCGGAGGGGAAAGCCCTTCGCCATCGGGGCCGATGACGAGGCTGGCCTCGACCTCGGCCAGGGCGGCGGATTCAGGGTACAAGCGGGGAGCGGCGAGTTCCAGTGCCACCCAGCGCTGCTCCGGATCAGGGGCATAGAGCCCCGCTACCACCCCGCGACGGGGGAGTTCCTGCACCAGCCAAAAGGGTGTGGGCGGGCAGTCCGGCTGGGCCAGCCGACGCCGCGCCATCAGCAGAAAACTGCCGAAGCCATCGAGGGGAAGGCCCAACTGCTGGGCCAGGGTGCGGGCCAGGGTCACCGTGAGCCGGGTGCCGGTGAAACCGCCAGGGCCGGTGGCCACCGCCAACCGCGCCAGCTGCGGCCAGCGGGAAGCCGGCAGCACCGCCTCCACGCAGCCGAAGAGATCATTGGAAAGGGCTCTGCCGAGGGGGTAGGCCGCAAGGCGAGGCGGTGCCCCATCCCCGAGCCGTTGCAGGGCCACCCCGAGGGTGTCGCCGGAGCTGTGCAGGGCCAGAAGCCAGGGGCCCGGACCCGGATCGCTGGTCGCCAGCAAGCCGATCTCCGCAGCGAGGTCGCCGCCCTCAGGGGGAAGCCCCAGCGTCATGCCGGCACCGCCTCGCCGGGCCGCAACCGCAGCCAGCGTCCAGAGTCTGACTGGAAGTCGGGGCAGGCCCGCACATCCCATTCCACCCCCACCGCGCCATCCGGTAGATCCCGCACCTGTACGTGAATGCGAGGCTGGCGCGGCCTGAAATCAGGCTGCTCACAGAGGTGGACCACACCGTGCTGACGTTCCACCGCGTGGTAGGCCTGGCAACGATCCACCCAGCGGCAATCCACGCAGATGCACATGTCGCCGGGGCCAAGCCAGGAGTCCATTGTGGCCTGTGAGCCTGGGGTGTTGGTTGGGGAGCTGTGGCGGATCCTGGCGCCCAAATCCTGGCCGGTGCCCCTGGAGGCCTTTCCACAGGGAACCGTGCTGGTGGGAGGTGCGGTGCGGGACGCCCTGCTGGGACGGCTGACGCTGCGGCCCGACCTTGACCTGGTGGTGCAAGGCGACGCCGTGGAACTGGCCCGGAACCTGGCCCGGCGGCTGGGGGGGGCGGTGGTGGTGCTCGACCAGGAACGCTCGATCGCCCGGTTGGTGCTCCAGGGCTGGACGATCGACCTAGCCCGCTGCCTAGGGGCAAACCTGCACGATGACCTGCTCCGCCGGGACTACAGCGCCAATGCGATCGCCCTGCCGCTACCGGGAGTCGGGCCGGCCGGTGCTCTGCTCGATCCCAGCGGCGGCATGGCGGACCTGGCGGCGGGGCGCCTGCGGGCCATCAGCGAAGCCAACCTGCTCGATGACCCGCTACGGCTGCTGCGGGGCGTGCGGCTGGCCAGCGAACTGAACTTCAAGCTCGAGCCCATCAGCCTGGGCTGGATCCGGCGTCACCATGGCCGGCTCCGGGATGTGGCGGGCGAGCGGGTGCTGGCCGAACTGGAGCGGCTGGCGGCGGCTCCAGAGGGGGCCGCCGGCCTGGAGCTGAGCGTGGCGTGCGGCCTGCTGGAGAGCTGGAGTGGCGCCTCCGCCCGGAGCGATCTGGAGGAAGGCAGCCCGGGAATCGGCGCGGCCCTCGCCGGCCTCGACCTGGCAACCGCCACCAGCCGGGGTCTCAGCCCGGAGGAAACGGCGAGGGCCCTGCCCCTGGCGCGGCTGGCGGCGGTGCTCGATGGGGAAGCCTTGGAGCAGCTGCGAGCCAGCCGCAAGCGCCGGCAGAGCGTGCATCGGCTGCGCCACTGGTGGGAGCGACTACGAGGCACCATGGGTGATCCCGGGGCCCTGCCGGAGCCCGAGCAACTCAGCTTGCACCGTCAACTTGAGGCTGATCTTCCTGCCCTGGCACTGCTGGTCGACCCAGCGTGGGCCCGCCAAGCCCTGGTGCGCTGGCGGAATCAGCACGATCCCCTGTTCCACCCCCGCCCGCCGATCGATGGAGTCGCCCTCCAAGCCAGACTTCAGCTCAAACCAGGGCGGGAACTGGGGCAACTGCTGGAGCACCTCAGCCGGGAACGCGCCTTCGGAAGATTGCCAGCGCAAATCGATGGTAATGATGGGCAGACGCTGACCGAGGCTCGCCGCTGGCTCTCGAGGGGTGAAGTTCCTCGCCATGGTTAACTGCCTTTGCCTCGGCGTGATTCTTCGCGAGCCGAAGTCTTCCTGTTTTTCTTTCTGCCCCCCGTCATGAGCATTCGCCTTTACGTCGGCAACCTGCCGCAATCTTTTGATGCCAAGGAACTCGAAGCCCTGTTCGAGAGCGTGGGAGCGGGGGTGCGTTTCAAGGCCGTGAACGACCGTGAGACCGGCGTCTGCCGCGGCTTCGGCTTCGCCAACGTGGATGACGCCAAGCTGTCCGATGCGGTGATTGAACAGCTCAATGGCCGCGACTTCGGAGGCAACGCCCTGCGCATTGAGGTTTCCGAGCGCCGTGAAAGCCGCCCCGCCGGTGGCTCTGGCGAGCGCCGCGTTGGCGCTGTCCCCTCCCCCGCCAGCCGCAAGGCGGCGAACAAGGTGGTGCACGCCGACAGCGTCGATGCCGAGGCCCCCGATCCCCGCTGGGCCGGCGAGCTCGCCAAGCTCAAGAGCCTGCTGACCAACCAGACCGTGGGCGTCTGAAGCCGGTGATCGCGGGACTGCAGACGCTGCCGTGGATCTGGCGGGGCCAGGCCATCAGCACCGTCTCCAGCCCACCCCAGAACGGTCTTCCAGATCGGGGGGCCGTTCTGCTCGTGCATGGCTTCGGAGCCTCCTGGCGGCACTGGCGCCACACGATCCCAGCCCTGAGTGCCGCGGGCTTTCGCGTTCACGCCCTCGACCTGCTGGGCTTCGGCGCCAGCGCCAAACCCCCCTCCCACCTGAGCGGCGACGCCCCTCTGGAAGGGGCGGTGAGCTACGGCTTCGACCTATGGGCCGAGCTGGTGATCGATTTCTGCGACACATTGATCGGCCCTGGCCCCCTGCAGTTGGTGGGCAACTCGATCGGGGGGGTGGTGGCCCTCAATGCCGCCCGTCTGCTGCAAGAGCAGGGCAGGCCGCCCGAGCAGGTGGTGCTGATCGATTGCGCCCAGCGGGCCCTTGATGGCAAGCGGCTGGCCGAACAGCCGCCGCTGCAGCGCTGGAGCCGCCCCCTGCTGATGGCCACGGTGCGGCAGCGCTGGCTGATCCAGGGGCTGTTCCAGCTGCTGGCCCGGCCGGCCGTGGTGCGGCAGGTGCTGGCCCAGGCCTATCCGAGCGGCGGCAACGTGGATGAGGAACTGGTGAACCTGCTTTTCGAACCGAGCCGCGATCCGGGAGCGCCGGAGAGCTTCCGCGGCTTCGTGAATCTGTTCAACGACCGGCTGGCCCCGCAGCTCCTAGCCCAGCTGAATCTGCCGGTGCGGATGCTGTGGGGCGAAGCCGATCCGTGGGAGCCGGTGGACGAGGCGCGCCGCTGGGCCGCCACCTACCCGTGCGTTCGGGAGTTAATGGTGCTACCCGGGCTGGGGCACTGCCCCCACGATGAGGCGCCGGAGCGGGTGAATCCGATTCTGGTGGCGTGGCTCAGCGCGCCTGGGCCACGATGAAACTGAGCGGCAGATCGAGCAGCTTGCCGGCCCGGGGCACGTAGGCCCGCTTGTTGAACACGTCGTAGTTGTGGCGCTCGATCACCGCCAGGATGCCGCGATAGAGCCGAAGGGAGGTCCACACCGGCCAGCGGGCATCGGCCGATAGCCAGCGCACTCCGGCCTCGGAGCGGGCGAACCAGGCGCGGGCCCGCTCGAGCTGGAAGGCCATCAGGGCCCGCCAGTTGTCGTTGAGGGTGCCGGCCAGAAGCTCGGCTTCGCTATAGCCGAAGCGCACGAGATCCTCTTGGGGCAGGTAGATGCGACCGCGACCGCGATCTTCGCCCACATCGCGCAGGATGTTGGTGAGCTGGTTGGCGATGCCCAGGGCCACGGCCGCCTCGGTGGGATCGGGTTGCTCGCTCCAAGGGGCAGTGGTGTAAGCGGGATCGAGCCCCATCACGTCCTGGGTCATCAGCCCCACGGTGCCGGCCACCCGATAGCAGTAGAGCTGCAGTTCGGCGAAGTCGGCATAGCGGTGCTTCACCACATCCATGCGCTGCCCCTCGATCATGTCGAGATAGGCCTGCAGCGGCTGGGGGAAGCGTTCGATGGTGTCCACCATCACCCGATCAAAGCTGTCATGCACACGGCCATCGAACAGTCCCCGGGTGCGCTCCTCCCAGACATCAAGCCGCTTCAGCAGGGTGGCGGGGGGCAGGCCCTGGGCCGAGGGGCTGTCCATCAGCTCATCGGTGCGGCGGCACCACACGTAGATGGCCCAGATGGCGCGGCGTTTGGCCGGGGGCAGCAACAGGGTGCCCAAATAAAAGGTTTTGGCCCACTCGGCGGTTTCGCGCCGGCAGGCTTCGTAAGCCTCATCCAGACCGGGAGCTAAAGATAGGTCAGTGAGCGTCACCCTCAGACCGGAGCCAGACCGGCGCTGGATCCCGTGGCGGTGGCCGCGATCAGCCCGGCGGACTGGGCGGCACCGATCGCCTCGGCGCAGAGCCGGCCGCTCAACACGGCCCCCTCCATTGAGGCGAGATAGCGCTGCATGGTGTAATCGCCAGCCAGGAAGAAGTTGGCGATTGGACTGGTCTGGTCCGGCCGCAGGGCCTGGCAACCAGGCACAGTTTTGTACACCGAAAGCGGTGTTTTCACAACAATCGCCTTACGGAGTCTGGCTTGATTCTCGCCGGTGAAGTGCTGGGGGAAGAGGCGTTTCAGCTCCTCCATGGTTGCAGCCACGATGTCGTCATCGCTGCGACCGATCCAATCTTTGGCGGGAGCGAAGACCAGCTCCAGCATCGAGCGATCGGGGTCTTCGTATTCGCGGCAGGTGTTGCTCATGTCGGCATACACGCTCAGCAAGGGACTGCGGCTGAACAACAAGTGGTCGATCGCAGTGAGCTTGCGGTCGAACCAGAGGTGGATATTGATCACCGGAACGCCATTGAGGCCATCCAGCTTGCTGAAGTAAGGAAGCTGCTTCCAGGCCTCGGGGAGCAGCAGCTTGAGCGGATCCACCGGCAGAGCGCTCACATAAACGTCGGCCGTGATCGTTCGGCCCTCTTGGCCCTTGATGCCACCGATCCGGAACCCCTCCACCCGACCATCCGCGGCCAAGCTGATCTCACGTAATGGCGCATCGAGGTGCACCTCTCCACCCCGGGCGGTAATGCAATCCACAATCGGCTGGCAGAGACGCTGGGGGGGATTGCCATCAAGGAAGGCCATTTTTGAACCATCGCTCTCCTGAAGAAAGCGATTCAGGGCCGTGAGCACCACCGTGCTGGAAATCTCATCGGGATCGATGAAGTTCAGCGCCTTGGCCATGGCGATAAACACTTCGTCGTTCACCCGCTCAGGAATGTTGTGCAATCGCAGCCATTCGGTCCAGGAATATTGATCGCACTCTTCTACGTATGATTGCCCCCGCAGCATCGCCGGCACCAGGCCGAGGCCGAAGGATATTTTCTCAGGCCAGGTGAGCATGTCGTTGTTGCCGAGAATCGCCGCCAAGCCGTTGAAGGGAGCTGGGATGTCAGGGAAATCGAAACGGCTGTAGGTGCCCGGGTTATCTTTTTGATTGAAGATCATCGAGTGGCTTTTCCACTGCAGCCGGTCCTCGATGTTCAATTCGGCGAACAGGCGGCGCAGGTTGCGATAGGCGCCGAAGAAGATGTGAAGGCCGGTCTCGTACCAGTCGCCGTCGGCGTCCTGCCAGGCAGCCACCTTGCCGCCCAGCACGTCGCGGGCCTCAAGCACGATCGGGGTGTGGCCGGCGTCGCTGAGGTACTTCGCGCAGGAGAGCCCTGCCAGGCCGGCTCCGGCAATGGCGACACGCATCCTGCAAGCCCTGAACAAGCTGCAACCTTATCGGCCCCCTTCCCCAGCTGTGCGGCGGGATGGCCGGGCTCCGGCTGGACAAGGACGCGCATCCCTAGAGTCGCGACGTCCGGGCATGGCCAGTGGCAGGGTCCGGGGCTCACCATTGAGATCCCTCGCCTCCAGCCTGCCTTCCTTCCAGCCAGCCGTCCCGATCCATGGCCGACACCCTGCTGAAGTCCACCACCCGGCACATCCGGCTGTTCACGGCCCGGGTGGAGAACGGGGACCTGGTGCCCGATCCCGATCAGCTGACGCTGGACATCGATCCCGACAACGAATTCCTCTGGAACGAGAGCGCGCTCGAGAAGGTGCGCAGCCGTTTCCGCTCCTTGGTGGCCGACTACACCGGCGCCGACCTCAACGACTACAACCTGCGCCGCATCGGCTCGGAGCTTGAGGGTGAAATCCGCAACATGCTCCAGGCCGGGGAGATCCGCTACAACCCAGACAGTCGGGTGCTGAATTATTCGATGGGCCTGCCCCGCACCCCCGAGGCGCTGTGACTCCCCCCCGCAGCGACGGCTCCTCCGAGCGTTTCTCCGGATCCCGCTACGGCTCCTCCCGCCCGGCCGAGGCGGACTATGGCCGACAGCGCCGCTCCGATCCCTATGGCGACCGCAGCCCTGAAGCTCCTCCCTATCGGGAACCTTCCCGAATGCCGCCACGCGGTTATGGCAACGGCGGTCCGCCGGGCCGGCCCGGACCAGGGGGGAATGATGAAGGCTCCGGCAAACCTCCCTTCAACGTGGGCGGCGCTGCCCTACTGGCCGGTGTGCTGGTTGTGGGCATTGGTATTGGCAGCGCCGTGACCAGCACCACCCAGGGCAACCAGGGGAACATCGCCAGCAGCCAGCAGCTCGACATGGCGGTGCCCGACCCCGAGTTCTGCAAGCAATGGGGCGCCAGTGCCTTCGTGATGGACGTGGAGCTGTACACCACGATGAACCCGAGCAGCAGCTTCGTGACCCAGCCCACCCTCCAGGCGGGCTGCGTGATCCGCCGCGAGAACTGGACCGTGCTCCAGAAACAGGGGGCGGTCACCGCCGAACAGATGCGGGAGTGCAAGCAGCGGATGAACACCTTCGCCTACATCGGCTCGATCCGCGACAAACCCGTGGTGCGCTGCGTGTATCAAACCGATATCAGCGGCAACAAGTTCCAGACCCCTGGCGTGGCCGGTGCCGCCGACGATGCGGTGGGGGTGACCCCCGAAGGCGACAAGTTCTGAACGGACTCAGGCCGCCGGCGTACCAGCCGACTCGGTGCGGGGCTGGGCCTGGCGCAGGGGGCTGTCAGGGCTGGCAAACACCGGCAGGACCTCCCGCCGGAAGGCCTCCGCGGCCCGGGAGCAGTAGCGGGCTGGATGGGTGATCAGCTTGAGCTGGCGCCGCACCATCAGATCGGCGACTTGGGGGCGATGCAGGGTGCCGGCCGCCAGCTCCCGCTCGATCGAGACCACGGGAAGAAACGCGGCCCCCAGACCAGCCTGCACGGCGTTCTTGATCGCCTCAAAGGAGTTGAGCTCCATCTCGATCTTGAGCCGCTGCACATCAAGCTTGGAGCGCAGCAGCAGCTGGTCCACCATCTTGCGGGTGGTGGACTGGGCGTCGAGGCACACGAAACCGAGCCGATACAGATCGTCTTTGGTGAGCTCGGGAAGGCGGGCCAGGGGGTGCTTGGGGGGGAGCACCAGGGCCAGCTCGTCGTTGGCGTAGGGCAGCACCTGGAGCAGGTCGTTGAGATCTCCTGGAAGCTCACCGCCGATGATCGCAAGATCCACCTGACCGTTGGCCACGCTCCAGCCGGTGCGCCGGGTGCTGTGCACCTGCAGCTGCACCGCCACATCCGGATACTTCTGGCGGAACAGGCCGATCATGCGCGGCATCAGGTAGGTGCCGGTGGTCTGGCTAGCGCCCACGATCAGGGAGCCACCCCGCAGGTTGTGGAGATCGTCAAGGGCGCGGCACGCCTCCTGGCACTGGCTGAGGATGCGGTCGCAATAGCTGAGTAGCAGGTGGCCGGCCTCGGTGAGCTGGGCCTTGCGGCCGCCCCGATCGAACAGCGAAACATCCAGCTGCTTCTCCAGGTTCTGGATCTGCAGGCTTACCGCCGGCTGGGTCACATAAAGGCTGTCTGCCGCCTTCTTGAAGCTGCCCTCACTGGCGATGGCCCGCAGGATGCGCAGCTGATCGAGAGTGAAGGGCAGATCGGCCATGGAGGGGCCCGGGGGCCGGCACCGTCGAGCAGAGGGGAAATCTAGGCGGGTCCCCGCGCAGCGCCGCGGCTGGCTTCACATCCGGCCGCGGTTGCCCCCCGAGCGCCGCCGAAGGAGGAGCGGGCGCCGGCCCCGGTAGCACCTGGGGACCGGGCAGCATGGCCGCCACAGCCCCTACCTATCCCCCCCCATGCCCACGGCCATGCCCATGGCATCCCCCGACCCCCACCACAGCAGCCTGGTGATGCTGGCCCTGCTGCTGGCCTTCGCGCTGCTGCACAGCGGCGGGGCTTCACTCCGGGCCTGGGGGGTCCAGCGGATCGGTGAACGGGCCTGGCGGCTTTTGTTTGCAGCCGTGAGCATCCCGGCGGCGGTGGTGGTGATCGGCTATTTCCTGGCCCACCGCTATGACGGCATCCGCCTCTGGAACCTGCAGGACCAGCCCTGGATCATGCCGCTGGTCTGGGCGGGCACCGCCGTGTCGTTTCTGTTTCTGTATCCCGCCACCTACAACCTGCTGGAGATTCCGGCCGTGCTGAAGCCCCAAGTGCGGCTCTATGCCACCGGCATCATCCGGGTGAGCCGCCACCCCCAGGCGGTTGGACAGATCCTCTGGTGCGCCACCCACCTGCTCTGGATCGGCACCAGCTTCACCCTCTGGGCCTGCTTCGGCCTGATCGCCCATCACCTATTCGCCGTGTGGAACGGCGACCGGCGGCTCGCCAACCGCTTCGGAGCAGCTTTTGAGGACCTCAAGGCCAGCACCTCAGTGATCCCGTTCCGGGCGGTTCTGGATGGCCGCCAGACCCTGGTGGTCAGCGAATTCCTGCGGCCCGCCCAGTTCGGCATCGCCATCGCGGTGGCGGTGTTCTGGTGGGCGCACCGCT
This sequence comes from Synechococcus sp. UW140, assembly GCA_943372025.1. GTDB lineage: Bacteria > Cyanobacteriota > Cyanobacteriia > PCC-6307 > Cyanobiaceae > Cyanobium. The sequence continues at coordinate 26,184 of CALRXC020000048.1, forward strand.
TCATCGGCCTGGGGGCGACCGCCTTCTCCCGCTCCGGCCTGGCCCACTGGCTCGGGTAACTCGGCCTGCGTCAAACCGCACCTGGCCGCAGGGACAGTCGATCGCTCGGGTAGGCCCCGCCGGGCGGCAGAGCCTGACAGGGCCCTGAACAGCGTCGCCACCCTGCCTACACTCGGCCCAGCCCGCCCCTTCCAGGATGCCCTCCGCTTCAGAGCTCGCCTGGTTGATCCCCCTGCTCCCCCTGATCGGGGCCGCGATCACGGGGCTGGGTCTGATCAGCTTCAACCGCACGTTCAATCGCCTGCGCAAGCCGGTGGCCTTGCTGCTGCTCACCTGCGTGGGGGCCGCGGCAGTGCTCAGCTATGCGGTGCTGGCCGAGCAACTGGCCGGGGCCGGCATGCGCGAGGTGCTGTTCAACTGGGCCAGCGCCGGCGACTTCAATCTGCAGATGGGCTATCGGGTGGATGCCCTGGGGGCGGTGATGCTGGCCCTGGTCACCACCATCGCCCTGCTGGTGATGGTGTATTCCGATGGCTACATGGCCCATGACAAGGGCTATGTGCGCTTCTTCACCTACCTGGCCCTGTTCAGCAGTTCGATGCTCGGCTTGGTTATCAGCCCCAACCTGCTGGAGATCTACGTGTTCTGGGAGCTGGTGGGGATGTGCTCCTACCTGCTGGTGGGCTTCTGGTACGACCGCGACGGTGCCGCCAATGCCGCCCAGAAGGCCTTTGTGGTGAACCGCGTCGGCGACTTCGGACTCCTTCTGGGCATCCTCGGCCTGTTCTGGGCCACCGGCAGCTTCGGCTTCGAGGAGATCGGCACGCGCCTCAGCGCAGCCGTAGCCGGCGGCAGCCTCAGCAGTGGCGTGGCCGTACTGCTCTGCCTGCTGGTGTTCATGGGGCCGATGGCGAAGTCGGCCCAGTTCCCGCTGCATGTGTGGCTGCCCGATGCGATGGAGGGCCCCACACCGATCTCGGCCCTGATTCACGCGGCCACGATGGTGGCCGCAGGCGTGTTTCTGGTGGCCCGCCTCCAGCCGGTATACGAACCCTTTGCGGCCGTACAGCTGGTGATCGCGATCGTGGGCACGATCACTCTTTTTCTAGGGGCCTCGATCGCCCTCACCCAGCAGGACCTCAAGAAGGGCCTGGCCTACAGCACCGTGAGTCAGCTGGGATACATGATGCTGGCGATGGGCTGCGGCGCCCCGTTGGCGGGCATGTTCCACCTGGTGACCCATGCCTTTTTCAAGGCGATGCTCTTCCTTGGCTCGGGCTCGGTGATCCACGCGATGGAGGAGGTGGTGGGCCACGAACCGGCCCTCGCCCAGGACATGCGCCTGATGGGGGGCTTGCGGCGTTACATGCCGGTCACGGCGATCACCTTCCTGATCGGCTGCGTGGCGATCGCCGGCATCCCTCCCCTGGCTGGCTTCTGGAGCAAGGACGAGATCCTGGGCCAGGCCTTCAACACCTATCCGGTGCTGTGGGCGGCCGGCTTCATCACCGCCGGCATGACCGCTTTCTACATGTTCCGCCTCTACTTCCTAACCTTCGAGGGCAGCTTCCGCGGCAACGACAAGGCCCTGCAGGCTCAGCTCCTCTCTGCCGCCGGCAAGGGTGGTGGTGAGCCCCCCGACGACGGCCACGGCCACCATGCCGAGCACCCCCACGAATCGGGCTGGCAGATGGCCATGCCCCTGGCGGTGCTGGCGGTGCCTTCCGTGCTGATCGGCCTGCTGGGCACCCCCTGGCACAGCCGCTTCGCTGAGTTGCTTGATCCCCATGAGGCGGCGGAGATGGCCGAGCACTTCTCCTGGAGCGAATTCCTGCCCCTGGCCGGCGCCTCAGTGGCGGTCTCGGTGGCCGGGATCAGCCTGGCCGTACTGGCTTACTACCTGCACCGCATCGACCTAGGCCAGGCAGTGGCGGCCCGCTTCCCGGCCGTGAATGCCTTCTTCGCCAACAAGTGGTATCTCGACACCATCAACGACAAGATCTTTGTGCAGGGCAGCCGCAAGCTGGCCAAGCAGGTGCTGGAGGTGGATTCCAAGGTGGTGGACGGCGTGGTGAATCTCACCGGCCTGCTCACCCTGGGCAGCGGCGAAGGGCTCAAATACTTCGAAACCGGCCGCGCCCAGTTCTACGCCCTGATCGTGTTTGGCGGCGTGATCGCCATGGTGGTGCTGTTCAGCTCCTTCGGCTGAGGGGCCCGCAGGGCTGGCTACCCCAAAGGGCGTGGGGAGCCTGGGGCCCAGGCCACCCACCGTCAGGCACCCACATCCGCCAGCTCATCCGCGATCGCTGGCAACAGCGCCGGCCCTCCCTCGATCACCCAGCAGTTGGGCGGCCATTCCGATCAGTTCCTCGACACCCCGCTAACCGGCAGCGCCGAACGCCAACTTGCCGGCTGCTCTCCGAGCACCTCCAGCCTCGCAGGCTGGAGCGGCGCTGATGCGGCGGATCCTGATCAAGCCGGGCATTCTGCTCAGCGATTACCAGCAGCAGGAGCCCCTACATCAGGCGGTGATGGCCTTCTTTGATCAGAACGCCGCCCAACTGCTCACCTCGCCGATCTGCATCGCCGAACTCAACCAGCGCTATGCCGATCGGCCCGGTGATTGCGCCGATCTCACACTTGTGACCCTTTCGGAGCGGCTGAACATCGCCGAGATCCTCTCCCTGGACAGTGACTTCGGATATCTATCGGCGTTTACGCCATGAGCCTTTCCGCCAGGTTTCCCTCCACGCGCTGCCGATAGGCCTCGTTCATGGCACTTCTGAACCGCTGAAGGCTCGACAACCTCCGCTCCTCCCCCCTTGTTCAGGCCACCCTGCGCTAGGACCTGGAGGCCACACCGCTCAGCCTTTTCGTGGGGCGCCAGAACGAGCGCAAACACCTGCTCACCGCGATCGGTGGCTCCCGCAGTTCTCGTCAGGCGGTGGCGGGGCGGCATCGGCAAGACCGCCTGGATCTCAGCTGGAGCGAGACCAGGATCCTGCGCCTGAACCAGCCCCCCCAGGGTGCTCTTGCGCTGGTGGGCTGCCGCGATGTCCCGCCCCCCGCCGGCTGAAGGGTCCTTGAGCACCGGCAGAGCTTCAGCTCTGGAAGCACGGGCCAGGATGAGCCGGTCCGCCAGATCGCCTCCCTGCCGGAAGGGCTCCAAGGCATCGATCACCGTGTGGCCGAAGCCTGGGGCCTGGGCGCCGATGACCCCACCCCCGCCCTGCTCGAAGCCGACCGGGACGGACTGAGCCGCCGAGGCCGGATTGGGCGGATCCTGCGGAGCCTTGAGGCCCGCCAGCTGGTGGCGCGGCACGATCAGGCCACCGCCGCGGCCCTCGCTCCAGATGGCCGCCCCTGGGCCCCTGACCTGTGCCGCGAAGCGATCGGCCCGAAGGTCACCGCTGCCGATGCCCTGGCCCTGCCCGGCTGGCTGGAGCGCGGCGAGCGGGGCGAATGGTTCACCGCTGCCGATGCCCAGCTGGTGGCGCTGCAGGCCACCGCCACCGCCCATGGGGCGAGCCTGCGGCAGTTTTGGGAGTGAGCCTTGGCAAGCGAGCGATCACCACCCTGCGGGGCCTGCTGGCCATCGCTGGCCATCGCTGGCCATCGCCTCGAAGCGAAGCGAAGCCGGGAAGATGGGCCCGCGCCTGGCGTTACCGGGTGGTGGCCGAGGCCCTTCCCGATGGCGCCGACCCGGGCTGGCTGCTGGCTGCAGGGCGCGATCAGCTGGGCCGATCGCCTGGGGGAACCTGACCCCGCCCGTCCCCAAAAATCCCCTACAGAGATAGGGGGAAAACGTAGCCAACGCCCCCGATGCCCGACCCCGAACCGATCTGCCACCCCACCACCGGGGAACCATCGCCCTGGGCCCTGGGGAGCAGCTGCAGCGGATCGCCTGGCCTGGGGCCCCCGTGCTGGTGGTGACCCGCCCCGGCCCTGCTGGTGAGCTGCTGTAACGGCTGGCCCGGCCCAGCTGCCAGACCTGGAACCCCGCCGATGGGTTGCGCTTCTAGCCCCTGCCCCCTGTCAGTGACACCCCCGGGAGCTGTCAGTGACAGCCGCCCCGGGGCCCTGCTCACTGACGGCACCGACTGACAGCAGTGACGGGGGGCCGCCGCCCTGTCACCACCACCCCCGCCGGACGATCCGCTGGCGGTGGCCCTGGGCCTGGCTGAAGCGGCCCAGCTGGGGGCCTGGCTGAGCGGTCAGGAGCTGGCCCGCCTGCTGGGGGTGGCCCGTGGCACGGTTCGCAGCTGGAGCACCGGCCACCACTCCCGGCCCGGCTTCGAGCTGGAGCGCCGGAAGGATGGCGCGGCTGTGTGGTGGCGTGTCGCTGCCGGCAGGATCTGACGGCAGCGCGTTGGTTTGGCGGCCAGCCTGCATCGATCCAGCCCTGATCCACCGCCAAGTGGCGCCGAATCAGCGGCAGCAGCTACAGGCAGAGGCCAGCGAACAGATCCACCGCTGAGGCGGCGATAGCCGGATTGGCCGCTTTGTAGCGGTCTTCATGCAACTGGAGTGTGCGGCGCAGTTGCATGGGGATCAGGCGGGCAAAGGGAATGCGGGGCAGGGGCAATTCCGCCATCAACTCACCGGCGCCATAAAGGGCGACGTAGTCGTGGTAATTGTCCCAGCAATCGCGGCTGAAGCCATTGCTGCGGTAGTTGGCGAAATAGCTTTCCACCAGCAGGCCATTCGCCGTGATTAAGCTATGGCGCTCCAGCTCGATGTTGTAGTAGGTGAGTGCAGCCTCCGGCCAGTCGTCGAGTTGCTGGATTGAGCTGCCGTTGATCAGGGCGCCAGCCTCCACCAGGCAGCCGGCGAAGTGGATCGCATGGCTGGGGGAGAGGAAGGTGTCTTGCGCGGGGCCAAGCGCCCCCAAGGCGGCTTGGTTGAT
>CALRXC020000049.1:0-30422 GCA_943372025.1 Synechococcus sp. UW140
GTTCAGCTGTTCTGCAATCGATCTCGGGCTTTTGACTGGCCTGAAGTGAGGGCACCGGCAAGACCCAACTGAGACCGAATTTGGCGCTGGTGTGGAGCGAGACGGGTCTTTTCGCCCGAAACGATCTATGTGCAACAGCCTCCTAGGCCCGCTCCAGCAGCCACCTCCTGCGCCAGGCTCCGCTGGAGCTGCGGGCGCCGATGGCCAGAGCCGCCGCCTGGGCCTCCTGCCGCTTGGCCAGGATCACCGCCGCCGGGGCGATTCCGGTGGGGTCGCAATAGGGCTCACCGGCGGCACTGCCCAGGTGCTCCCCTTCCATCACCGTGAGGGGGCGCCATAGGGGGCTGCTGGGCCAGGGCGCGGGGCTGGCCAGGCTGCCACCGCTCCACCCCTGGGGTGCTTTGCCTTCATCTGGGCCCGCCGGCACGGCCAGGGCCGCCAGCTGCAGCCCCTGCTGGGCCAGGGTTTCGCGCACCGCTGCGGCCGAGCAGTAGCTGATCCAGCGGCCCCGATCGGCCAGAAGCTCTGCCAGCGATCCCAGGAACTCCACGGTCCAGAGCTGGGGGCAGCGTTGCGGGGAGAAGGCGTCATGCCAGATCAGATCCACCTGCCCCCGGCGCTGCTCCAGCAGGTGCGGCAGGGTCTGCCTTGCATCTCCCCAGAGCATGCGCCCCGATCCAGCCCCCTGCTGCCAACAGCCCCGCTGCCAGCAGCCCCGCTCGCTGAGGGACTCCAGGGTTTTCAGGGTCTGCGACTGCCACTGGCTGCGGAACGCCGGCTCGGCCAGAGCCAGCTGCAAGGGCGCCGGATCGAGCTCCAGCCCCCACCACTCCAGCTCCAGCCCCGCCGCTGCAGAGGCCTCCAGCAGGGCGGCCAGGTTGGTGCCCGTGCCCACGCACACCTCCACCACCCTCAGCCGCCGGCCGGCTGCGAAGCGATCCAGCTGCGAGGGCACCACAAACGTTTCCCGCGCCTCCCGCAGGGCACCGCGTCCGCTGTGAAAGGCCTCCGCATACCTGCCGCTCCAGAGGCTGAAGCTGCCATCGCCGCCCCGAAGGATCTTCAGATCCGCCGCCTCCGCCCCTTCGCCGGTGGCGGCGGATCTGGCATCTGCGGCGCCGCCGCGCCCCTCGGCTGGCGGCTCAGCGCCGCAGGCGAGCCAGGTCATCCCAGAAGTCGGGGTAGGACACGGCGGCGGCGGCGCTGTCATGCAGGCGGGTGTCGCCGCTGGCCACCAGGGAGGCCACCGCTAGGCTCATCGCCACCCGGTGGTCGGTCTCGCTGTCCACCTCGGCGCCATGCAGATCGGTGTGGCCCTGAATCGTGAGGCCATCGGCGTGCTCCTCCAGGCGGGCGCCCATGGCGCCGAGCTGCCTGGCCATCACCGCCAGCCGGTCGGTTTCCTTCACCCGCAGCTCCTCGGCGCCGCGGATCGTGCTGACGCCCTCGGCGCAGCAGGCCGCCACCGCCAGCACCGGGATTTCATCCACCAGCCGCGGGATCAAATCGCCGCCGATGTCGAACGCCTGCAGCGGGCCATGCTCCACGGCCAAGTCACCCACCGGTTCGCCGGCCACATCGCGGCGGTTCATCACCGTGATCCGGGCGCCCATCTGCTCGAGCACCTCCAGGATGCCGGTGCGGCTGGGGTTGAGGCCCACATTCTCCACCGTGAGCGCGGCGCCGGGGGTGATGGCGCCGGCCACCAGCCAGAAGGCCGCCGAGCTGATGTCGCCGGGCACCACCACCTGCTGGCCCCGCAGGCTGTTGCCGGGGGTCACGGTCACCTCGGTGCCTCCGGGGCCGCCCACCACCAGATCGGCGCCGAAGGCCCGCAGCATCCTCTCGCTGTGGTCACGCGAGAGGGCTGGCTCGATCACCGTGGTGGGGCCCTCGGCGGTGAGGGCCGCCAGCAGGAGGGCGCTCTTCACCTGGGCCGAGGCCACCGGCGTGCGGATCGTGGCGCCGTGAAGCTGCCTGCCGGCGATCGCTAGCGGTGCCAGGTTGCCGCCGTCGCGGCCCTGGATCGAGGCGCCCATCTCCGCCAGCGGTCCGCCCACCCGCCGCATCGGTCGGCGCCGCAGGGAGGCATCGCCCGTGAGCACGAAATGGCGGCCGGCCCGACCCGCCAGCAGCCCCAGCATCAGCCGCATCGTGGTGCCGGAGTTGCCGCAATCGAGCACGCTCTCCGGTTCGCGGAAGCCATCGAGACCCACCCCCTGCACCACCACCTCCGGGCCCGCCTCGATCGGGCTCACCGCCACCCCCATCGCCCGCAGGCAGGCGGCGGTGCTGAGGGGGTCCTCGGCGGGCAGCAGACCTTCGATGCGGGTTTCGCCTTCGGCAATGGCGCCGAAGAGCAGGGCGCGATGGGAGATCGACTTGTCGCCCGGCACCCGCACCTGCCCCGCCAGGCTTCCCGGGGCACCCGGAAGCCGCAGGGGCGCCTGGAGATCGGAGGGGGCGAGGGTCACACCGGCGGATCGGAATCGCAGGATCCTATGGAGGCTCCGGCTGCGGGTCCGGCTCCGGCTTCGCTGCGGTTCCGGCTTCGGCTTCAGTACCGGCTTCGCTTGGGTTCAGGCTTCGGCTTCATTACCGGCTTCGCTCGGGTTCCGGCTTCCTTGGGTTCCGGCCTTCCTTGGGTTCCGGTTTCGGACATGCCCCGTCCTTGTCGGAGTTCAGCTCGGGTGGAGCTGGCTCGTTGCCAGGGGGCTGGGAAGGGTCGAGGCCCGGGTGCTGGCTCAGGCGGGGCGAATCCCCGCCGCCCGCAGCGCCGCCGAGAGCGACCACACCTCCAGCACCAGCTGGTGCCAGGGGGCGATCGTGGCCATCTCCAGGGCCATGGGCGTTGGAGCCGCCTGACGTAGGGCGCGGGCCGCGGCCAGTTCCGCCTGGGCCTGATCGAGTCGAGCCTTCAGTTCGGCCCGCTCCGCTTCCTGAAGCACCCGATCCGGGCAGTGCGCGAGCAGCACCTGACCCCGGGAGAAGCTCTGCTGGAAGTCGTCCAGCAGGGGGGCCAGCACCTGCTCCAGGAGCTCGCCGGCGGACTCGGGGGAGGGAAGCTCGGTAACCATGTCCTAACACTAGAAAGTCCGCGGCCGGGCCGGTTTCAGCCCGCTGGCGTGAGATCCGACCCGCAGGCCAGCGCCTCAACCGAGCAGCAATCCCCCCTCGTCGCTCAGTTCGGCGCTGACGCTGCGCAGGTCGTAGAGCAGCTCAGCCAGGGTGCAGCGGGCAAGCTCCCGCTCCAGGGCGGCGCGTAGCCGCTGCTCCATCAGGGCCGCCACCCGGTCGGACGCCCCGCCCGACACCGCTTGAGCGGTTTCGCCTCCTTTGTTGCCCAGGCCCTGACCCAAGGCGGCCAGTACAGCGGCCAGGGGAATGGCGCTCGCTGGCCGGGCCAGCCGGTAACCCCCCAGCCGACCGCGCCGCGCCTCCAGCAGGGCGGCCCGCCGCAACTGCAACAGCAGTTGCTCAAGCATCGGCGCCGGAAGGTCCTGGGCGGCGGCCAGGTCGTTCACGGAGCGCCAACGCCCAGGATCGCTCGCCAGCTCCAGCAGAGCCTTGATGGCATGGATCGCCTGGCGACCGAGCAGGGAACTCAAGGGTTCCGGGTTAGGCGGAGCGACCGCTCAGGGCGGCCAGCCTGCTGAGAAGGTGCTCTAAGCAGTAGCCGAACAGGGAGGGATCCGGTTCGGATCCGCCCAGATCCGCCAGGCCCAGCTCGGCCCAGCGCCCATCCACCCGTGCCTCCAGCTCGGGACTGCGCCGCAACGGCTCGCCCCAGCCGTGGCGTTTTTCCGGGCCCACCTTGGTGGTGGCGTCGATCGCCAGCCGGCCGCCCAGGCCGAGCCGCTCGCTGGCGAAATCGAGCGTGTCGAAGGGGGTGTCCTCCAGCACGAACAGATCACGCTGGGGATCCACCAGGGCGCTGATCGCCCAGATCACCTGGCGCGGATCGCGGATGTTGATCGCCTTGTCCACCACCACCACGAACTTGGTGTACGTGAACTGCGGCAGCGCTGTCCAGAAGGCCATCGCCGCCCGTTTGGCCTGGCCGGGATAGGCCTTGTCGATGGCGATCACGGCCAGCTTGTAGCTGAGCCCCTCCATCGGCAGGAAGAAATCAACGATCTCCGGGATCTGCTGGCGCAGGATCGGCGTGTAGATCCGGTTCAGGGCGATCGCCAGCATGGCGTCTTCCTTGGGCGGCCGGCCGCTGAAGGTGGTGAAGTAGATCGGATTGCGGCGCTGGGTGATGCACTGAATCCGCACCAGCGGTGAATCCTCCACGCCGCCATAGAAGCCCATGTGGTCGCCGAAGCGGCCATCGGCTAGCTCCTCGCCGGGGGTGATCGTGCCTTCGAGCACCACCTCGCTGTGGCTGGGCACCTTGAGGTTCACGGTCTTGCACGGCGCCAGCCGCACCCCCTCGCCGCCGTAGAGGCCGGCGAACAGCCACTCGCTCAGTTGCACCGGGATCGGGGTGGCCGCCGCCATCACCAGCAGCGGATGCACACCGATGGCGATCGCGATCTCCAGCGGTTGGCCCAGCGCCGCCGCCTTGCGCAGGTGGCGGGCGCCGCCGCGCACGCTCAGCCAGTGCACCGTCATCGTGTTGATGCTCTGCTGTTGCAGCCGGTACACCCCCACGTTGGGGGTGCCGGTTTCGGGGTCCTTGGTGATCACCAGGCCGAGGGTGATGATCCGGCCGGCGTCACCGGGCCAGGGGCGCAGCAGCGGCAGAGCATCAAGGTTCACCGCCTCACCGCGGAACACCTGCTGGTGGCAGGGGGGGGTGAGGTCGAGATCGGGAAAGGAGCGCAGCAGATCCCAGGCCAGACCGCCGTAGCTCCTGAGCTCCGCCAGCCCCTTGGGCGGCCGGGGCTGCTGCAGCAGGGCCAGCTTGGCGCCAAGGGCCTCGAGCTCCTCGGCCCGCTCCATCCCCATGCTCCACACCACCCGCTCCACGGTGCCGAGCAGGTTCACGGCCACCGGCATTGAGGAGCCGATCACGTTCTCGAACAGCAGCGCCGGGCCGCCCATCGCCAGCACCCGATCGGCGATGGCGGTGAGCTCAAGGTCGGGATCCACCGGGGCGCTGATGCGCCGCAGCTGGCCGCGTTGCTCCAGCAACTTGAGGAAGGCGCGAAGGTCGCGGCCCTGCCGGGTTCTCACACCAGACACTTGGCGCGATGGCGTCAGAGCGCACTATGCCCTGTGGCCACGCCCCCATGCGGGCGTGGAGGAGGGCGCGCTGGGCAAATGACAAAGTGACAAAGCCTTGCTCCGAAAGCGTGCCGAGCTTTGCCCCTGCTCCCATCGCCGTTCGCTCCAGGCATCGCTGCCGGTCCCTGCTGCTGGCCCTTGGTCTCGCCATCGGCGGCCTCCCCTCCAGCCCACGCCCCGCAGCAGCCTGCACCCGTGTGCTCTACACCTCCCCGGATGGCACGGTGATCACCGGCCGCAGCATGGATTGGTCGGAGGACATGCGCTCCAACCTCTGGGCCTTCCCCCGCGGCATCGAGCGTGATGGCGGCGGCGGCGGCCGCACCCCCCGCTGGCGCTCCCGTTTCGGCAGCGTGGTGGTGAGCGGCTACGACATGGGCAGCGCCGAGGGCATGAACGAGAAGGGCCTGGTGGCCAACCTCCTCTACCTGGCGGAATCCGACTACGGCCAGCCCGATGGCAAGCCCGTGCTCTCCATCTCCCTCTGGGCCCAGTACGTGCTCGATCAGTTCGCCACGGTTTCTGAGGCGGTGGCCCACCTGCGCCATGAGCCCTTCCGTGTGGTGGCCCCCACCCTCCCCAATGGCAAAGGGGCCCAACTGCATCTCGCCATCTCCGACGCCACGGGTGATTCGGCAATTTTTGAGTACGTCGGCGGCCGACTGGTGATCCACCACGGGCGCCAGTACACGGTGATGACCAACTCCCCCAGCTTTGATCAACAACTCGCCCTCAACAGCTACTGGCAGACCGTGGGCGGCAGCAGTTTTATGCCCGGAACCATCCGGGCGGCCGATCGCTTCGTGCGCGCCTCCTTCCTGCTCGCCTCCTTGCCCCGCCAGGCCGATCCTGCCTTCATCAGCGCCGTGCCCGGTCAGAGCTTCCCCCTCCAGGCCCTCGCCGGCGTGCTCGGGGTGGTGCGCGGCGTCAGCGTTCCCCTGGGTATCAGCACCCCCGGGGCCCCCAACCTCTCCTCCACCATCTGGCGGGTGGTGAACGATCAGAAGCGGCGGGTGCTCTACTTCGACGCCGTCACCTCCCCCAGCCTCTTCTGGGTGTCGCTGGATCAGCTCAACCTCGCCGCCGGCGCCCCCGTGCGGCGGCTGGCGCTGACTGGTGGGCGGATCTACGGGGGTGAGACCGCCCCCGAGTTCGGGCCCAGCCCCTCCTTCGCTTTCGCGCCCGCCACCGGCTTGCCGACGGGCCCGCAGCCAAACAAGAAGCCGACCAAGCGGCGCTGAGCGCAGGCGGCTGGGGCCGCCTGGTCTGCCGGTTCCCTCTGCCACACTCGGCCCAGCCCCCGGCGCGACCCATGCAGATCTCTTACTTCCACACCTCCGAGGCGGTGCCCGCGGTGCAGCCCACCGCCGAGGGCGGACCGGATGCGGCCGTGGTGATCGACGTGCTCCGCGCCACCACCACCATCGCCTGGTCGCTGGCGAACGGCGCCGAGGCGATCCAGGCCTTCGCCGACCTCGCTGAACTGGAGACCGCCGCCGCCGCCTGGCCTGCCGAGCAACGGCTGCGGGCTGGCGAGCGCGGCGGCCAGCGGGTGGAGGGTTACGACCTGGGCAATTCCCCTCTGGCGGTGACGCCGGAGCTGGTGGGGGGCAAGCGCATCTTCATGAGCACCACCAACGGCACCCGTTCCCTGGCGGCCGTGCGGGAGGTGCCGCTGCTGCTCACCGCCTGTCTGCCCAACCGCACTGCCGTGGCGCGCCGCCTGATTGAACGGGATGCCCAGCAGGTGTGGGTTGTGGGCAGTGGCTGGGAGGGCGATTACTCCTTGGAGGACACCCTGGCGGCCGGGGCCGTGGCCTCGGCTGCGATCGAGCTGGCGGTGGCCCCCCACCGTGGGGTCACCTGCGCCAACGACGAGATGCTCGCCGCCCTGGCTCTGTGGCAGCAGTGGCGCCACGACACCGAAACCTGCCTGCGGGCCGCCAGCCATGGCCAGCGCCTGATCCGCCTCGGCAACCACGATCCCGACTTCGCCTGCTGTGCCGCCGTGGACAGCCTGCAGGTCGTGCCGATTCAGGCGGAAGCGGGTGTGTTGCGCGCCAGCTGAGCTCAGCCCGTCAGGCTCTCCGAGTGGCCGGAGCACCCGGCCCTGAAGCTCTCCAGGCCGCCCGAGCTCCTCGTGGCCTCAGCCTCCAGGCGGCTCCTGAGAGCTTCTCCCGGTGTCGCCCGGCAGCTCCGGCTCCCCATGCCCCAACTCTGGCTCGCTCGGGTGCGGCCCCTTACAGTTCGCCCGACGCTTGGAGCAACGGTGGGCAGTTTCCTGGCAGCGGCCCTGCAACTCACCAGCGGCTCCGATCCGGATGCCAACTTCGCCGCAGCCGAGGAGCAGATCGAGCTGGCGGCCCGCCGCGGTGCCGACCTGGTGGGGCTGCCCGAGAACTTCGCCTTTATGGGTGACGACCAGCGTCGCCTTGAGCTGGCGCCGGCCCTGGCGGAGCGTTGCAGCCGCTTTCTGGTCACGATGGCGTGCCGCTATCAGGTGACCCTGCTCGGCGGTGGCTTTCCGGTTCCGGCCGGGGAGAACCTCACCTACAACCGCTCCGAACTGGTGGGCACCGAGGGCCAGCTGCTGGCCCGCTACGACAAGATCCATCTCTTTGATGTCGCTATCCCCGATGGCATCACCTACTGCGAATCCGCCACGGTGAAGCCGGGTCATGCGCTTCCCCCTGTGGTGGATGTGCCCGGTCTGTGCCGCATCGGCCTCTCGATCTGTTACGACGTGCGCTTCCCGGAGCTTTACCGCTACCTGTCCTCAGCGGGGGCGGAACTGCTGATGGTGCCGGCCGCTTTCACCGCCTACACCGGCAAGGACCACTGGCAGGTGCTGCTGCAGGCCCGGGCGATCGAAAACACCGCCTACGTGGTGGCACCGGCCCAGACCGGTGTTCACTACGGCCGCCGCCAGACCCATGGCCATGCCTTGGTGATCGATCCTTGGGGCACTGTGCTCGCTGATGCCGGCCTGGCCCCCGGCCTGGCCGTTGCCCCGGTCGATGGAGGTCACGGCGCACGGGTCCGGGCCCAGATGCCGAGCCTGCAGCACCGGCAACCGGCATTGTTCTGATCGGTTGATGGGGATCCGGCCCACGCTGCCAGCCCTTGTGAGGGGCGGATGGCGCCCCTGGCTGGGCCTGGCCCTCCTCTTCGGAGAGATGTTTACCGGCCTGCCGGCCCTGGCGGCCAGCAGCCTTTCGGCCTGGCGGGTGAGCCGCGAGGGTGTGTTGGAGCTGCGCACTAGTCCGGGCATTCAGGTGCGGGCCTTCTTTGAGGAGGGTCTTGGCAGCAGGGGCCCCCGCATCTGGTTCGACCTGCCAGGGGCCCCCCTGCGGGCCCGTTCGCTCTGGCTCGGTTACAACCTCCAGGAGGTGCGCGTCGGCAGGCCCGATGACGGCACCACCCGCCTGGTGCTGGAGTTTCGACCCGGCACGGTGCTCGATCCCCGCCAGCTGCGCCTGGTGGGCACCGCCCGGGATCGCTGGCGGATGGATCTGCCCCCCAGGGCCACGCGCCTGGGGGTTGCGGCCGGCGAGGGTGATTTCGAGGCGGTTCCCCGCGCCCTGGCGGTGCGGCCCCGTGCCGATCCACCCCGCTGGTCCCTGCTGCCCCGGCGCCCCCTCTCCCCGGAGGGCCTGCCGGTGGTGCCCCGCGGCCGCTACCGGGTGGTGATCGATCCCGGCCATGGTGGTCCGGATCCGGGCGCCGTGGGTATCGAGGGGCTTCGCGAGACCGATGTGGTGCTCGATGTCGCCCTGCAGGTGGCCCAGTTGCTGCAGGCGCGGGGGGTGCAGGTGCTGCTGACCCGAACCAGCGAAGTGGATGTGGACCTGCCGCCCCGCGTGGCCTTGGCCAATGCCAGCGGCGCCCAGCTGTTTGTGAGCCTGCATGCCAATGCCCTCAGCCTCGATCGCCCCGATGTGAATGGCATCGAAACCTTCTATTACGAGGGGGGGGCCTCCACCCGGTTGGCCCAGTTGGTGCAGGACTATCTGCTCGCCGTGTCGCCTGGCACGCCGGACCGGGGGGCCCGGCCCGGCCGCTTCTTCGTGATCCGTCGCACGGTGATGCCTTCGGTGCTGGCCGAATTGGGATTCGTCACTGGTGAGATCGACGCACCCCGCCTCAGCGATGCAAGCTTCCGAAGACGACTGGCCCAGGCCATTTCCGGCGCGATCCTCACCTACCTGCAGCAAGCCTCTTGAGTCTCCTTGTTGGATTGTTCGATAGCGGCCTGGGCGGCCTCACCGTGCTGCGGCAGGTGCAGGCCCTCTACCCCCACACCCCTTGCCTCTACCTGGGCGACACGGCGCGGGTGCCCTATGGCCAGCGATCAACCCAGGAGATCCGCGCGATTGCCGCCGAGGTGGTGCACTGGCTGCGGCAGCAGGGCGTTGATGTGTTGCTGATGGCCTGCAACACCTCCAACGCCCTCGCCCTCGATGTGGCGGTGGCCGAGGCGGGCGTGCCGGTGCTGGGCCTGATCGATAGTGTTGCCGCTGCCATCGATAGCGATCGGGTCGGCATCCTGGCCACCCCGGCCACCGCCGCCAGCGGGGCCTACCGCCGCGCCATCCATGCCTGCCGTCCCTCCGCCCTGGTGCGGGAGGTGGGTTGTCCCGACTTTGTGCCCCTGATCGAGGCGGGGAACCTGGAGGTGCCGGAACTGCGGCAGGCGGCATCCGGCTACCTGGCTCCGCTGCTGGAGGACGGGGTCGACACGATCGTGCTGGGCTGCACCCACTATCCCCTGCTGAGGCCGCTGCTCAGCTCGTTGCTGCCTCCGGACGTGCAGCTGGTGGATCCCGCCGTCGCCACGGGCCACCGACTCGGACCGTTGCTGGCCAGCCTGGGCGAATCCCCCGAGGCCGAGCGGGCAGCGGAGCCGGTGCTGTCCATTCCGGAGCGCACCACTTACTGCGTCACCGGCTCGGCCGAGGCCTTCGCCACGGCAGCCACCACCTGGCTCGGACAGCGACCCACCGTGCATGGGGTCAACCTGCAGTCCCCGGCCCGCATCCGATGAGTCGGGCCACCTAGGATCCCGAAACTGAGGAGGTCCCGTGACGACCGTTGCAGAGCTGCTTCAGCCGGTCGAGACCGACCTCGATGCCCTGCTGGCCGATCTGCGCGCCCTGATCGGCGCCGGCCATCCGATTCTTCAGGCTGCTGCTGAGCATCTGTTTGCCGCTGGGGGTAAACGTCTACGCCCCGGCATTGTGCTGTTGATCTCCCGGGCGATCGCCGTCGACGGCCAGCTCAGTTCCCGCCACCGGCGCCTGGCGGAGATCACCGAGATGATCCACACCGCCTCCCTGGTTCACGACGACGTGGTGGACGAGGCCGCCACCCGCCGAGGAGTGGCCACGGTGCATAGCCGCTTCAACCATCGCGTGGCCGTGCTGGCCGGCGATTTTCTCTTCGCCCAGGCCAGCTGGCACCTCGCCAACCTCGACGACCTCGAGGTGGTGAAGCTGCTGTCTCGGGTGATCATGGATCTGGCCGATGGAGAGATCCGCCAGGGCCTCTACCGCTACGACACCGGCCAGAGCTTTGAGACCTACCTCGAGAAGAGCTACTGCAAAACCGCCTCGCTGATCGCGAACAGCGCCCGAGCCGCCGGCGTGCTCACCGGACTCCCCCAGGAGAGGCTGGAGGCTCTACACCTCTTCGGCCGCCAGTTCGGGCTGGCCTTCCAAGTGGTGGATGACATCCTCGATTTCACCGGCAGCGACCAGCAGCTCGGCAAGCCAGCCGCCAGTGACCTGGCGTCGGGTTACCTCACCGCCCCCGCCCTCTATGCCCTCCAGGAGCGCCCGGCCCTCGCCCGCCTGATCGAGCGGGAGTTCAGCGAGGAGGGCGACCTTGAGCAGGCCCTCGACCTCGTTCGCGGCTGTGAGGCCATCCCCCGCTCCCGAGCCCTAGCCGAAGGCTTCGCCCGCGAGGCGCACAGCGCCATCGACTGGCTTCCCGCCTCCGAACCCCGCAGTGCCCTCAGGGCCCTTCCGGAGTACGTGCTGAGCCGGCTGTACTGAGGTTGTCCTGAGGCTTGCTCAGAGCCTCAGACCACAACCTCTTCAAGGGACTTCAGCAGCAGGCTTCCGAGCGGAAACTCAGCTTTCTGGGTGGCTTCCGTGAGCAGCACATGCACACGGCAGCCGGCTGCCGCTGCGGCCATCGCCCCGGCAGGCGAGTCCTCGAAGGCCCAGCAGCTGGCTGCATCAACTCCGAGCCTGGCGGCGGCGAGCAGAAACACATCGGGGGCCGGCTTGCCGGCGCCAAGTTCCGCATCATCGCCGTGCACGCGGGTGGCAATCAGCTCCAGCCAGCGGTGGGGGGCGGCCTTGAGCTCCACCGCCGCGCGGGAGCTGCTGGTGGCTAGGGCCATGGGAACTCCGAGCCCATGGCAGCTCCGCACCAGCCGTTCCGCGCCGGCCATCGCCGGCGCCTGCGTCAGCAGTTGCTCGGCAATCGGCTGGCGCACCGCCAGTAGAGCCTCGCGGCCATCGCAGGGGTGGCCAGCGTGGCGGATCCAGGCGAGCACCTGATCAGCGCAGTCGAGGCGCCGGCGGCCCCTCAGGGCGAGCAGCTGGAGAGGATCGAGATCGGTGCCGAAGCTCCGGGCCGCATCCCGCCAGGCCTGGGCATGCAGCGGCTCGGTGTCGAGCAGCAGACCATCGAGGTCGAACAGGCAGGCGGCGGGATGGGCCATCAAACCAGCATGGCGGGTCGCTGTTTGCTGCCTGGCGGGGATTCCCGGATCTCAGTCCAGATCGGAGTCGGGGACTTCCAGGCTCGTCTCCAGGGTGGTAAGAAGCAGCACCAAGGCTGCGCGGTGGTCCAGTTCGGGGCTGTGCACCGTTTCGATCCACTGCTGGCAAAGCGCCTCGATCCGCAGCAACAGGTCGTGACCCTCGCGGAGGTCCCCCATCACCCGCTCAATCCCTTCCCCATCGGTGTCGGGGGGAAGACCCACCACATAGCGCCGCCCATCGTCTCCCACGTAGGTGAGCTGCCCCTCGGAATCCAGGGTCGGTCCGGCATGGGGCGTGATCGGTTGCTCTTCGGCCATCGCGTCTGCAGATGGGACCGCACCCTCCTTAACCAGGGTCGAGGCAACTGCCAACGATGGATCAGGAGGACTGATGGCGGTTCAACTTCTGCATCCGCCAGGTCACGAACGTGCCCACCGGGCTCCAGAGGAGGTAGGGAACCAGCAGCAGGGCGGCCCGGCCCGAGAGGGGAGCCACGATGGCGGCCAGGGCCACGCCCCACACCCAGCCGGCAAAGCCCACGGCGGTGCCGCTCTGCAGCCGGCGGGTGCGGCAGATCAGCAGGGTGTAGCTCTGCACCAGCACCTGCAGGCCCAGGTAGCCCGCCATGGGCAACCAGCGACCCCCCGCCTGCCAGGTGAGCAGGGCCGAGGCGTAGAAGCAGCCGTAGATGGCCATCCAGATCAGGGGGATCCAGCGCTCGAAGGTGAGCCAGCGGGGGCGCTGCAGCTTCAGGAACCAGGCGAAGTCATCCCGGCCGGGGTTCAGCAGCACGGCCACCAGAACCATCACAGCGGCAATGGCCAGCCAAGCGGGCATCGGCTCGTGGGCGGAGGGATGCCACCAGCCTGCCGTCCCGTGGGCGCTCCCGGCTGGTCGGCCGCCCGTTCCGGGGTTTGAATGACCCCACAGCGGCTTCCACGACGCCAGCCCATGTCCCAGGTTCCCGGTTCATCCCCCGCCACCCCGGCGGTGTCCAGCGGCGACACGGCCCCCACGATCGAATCGGTGCTGGTGGAGGGGCGCAGCTTCGAGCCCCCGGCCGAGCTGGCCGCCCGGGCCCGGATCGGTTCGATGGCGGCCTACCGGGAACTAGCGGCCCGCGCCGAGGCCGATCCCGATGCCTTCTGGGGCGAGCAGGCCCGCAGCGAACTGCACTGGTTCGAGCCCTTCCACACCGTGCTCGATTGGAGCAACGCCCCCTTCGCCCGCTGGTTCGAGGGCGGCACCACGAATCTTTCGTACAACTGCCTCGATCGCCACCTGGCCGGTCCCCGGGCCGACAAGACGGCCCTGATCTGGGAGGGGGAACCGGGTGACAGCCGCGCCTTCACCTACCGCCAGCTCCACGCCGCGGTGTGCCAGGCAGCCCATGCCCTTAAGGCCCTGGGGATCGGCAAGGGGGACTTGGTGGCCCTCTACATGCCGATGGTGCCGGAGGCGGCGATCGCCATGCTGGCCTGCGCCCGCATCGGCGCCCCCCATTCGGTGGTGTTCGGCGGCTTCTCGGCCGAGGCCCTGCGGGACCGGCTGATCGATGGTGAGGCGAAGCTGGTGATCACCGCCGATGGCGGCTTCCGCAAGGACAAGGCCGTGGCCCTCAAGCCGGCCGTGGATGCGGCCCTCGCCGATGGCGCCTGCCCCACGGTGGAGCATGTGCTGGTGGTGCGCCGCACCGAGCAGGAGGTGGGCTTCGAGGCGGGTCGCGACGTGTGGTGGCATGAGCTGGTGGAGGCCCAGGCCCCTGATTGCCCAGCCGAGCCGATGGCCAGCGAAGACCGGCTGTTTGTGCTTTACACCTCCGGTTCCACCGGCAAGCCCAAGGGGGTGGTGCACACCACCGCCGGCTACAACCTCTGGGCCCACCTCACCTTCCAGTGGATCTTCGACATCCGCGATGACGACATCCATTGGTGCACTGCGGATGTGGGCTGGATCACCGGCCATAGCTACATTGTGTATGGCCCGCTCTCCAATGGCGCCACCACGGTGATGTACGAGGGTGCACCGCGGCCCTCCAAACCCGGCGCTTTCTGGGAGGTGATCCAGAAGCACCGCTGCACGATCTTCTACACCGCGCCCACGGCGATCCGCGCCTTCATGAAGAGCGGCCGTGAGGTGCCGGACCAGTACGACATGAGCTCGCTGCGCATCCTCGGCACCGTGGGGGAGCCGATCAATCCCGAAGCCTGGATGTGGTATCGCGATGTGATTGGCGGCAACCGTTGTCCGGTGGTGGACACCTGGTGGCAGACCGAGACCGGTGGCGTGATGATCAGCCCCCTGCCCGGTGCCACCCCCACCAAACCCGGTTCGGCCACCCTGCCCCTGCCGGGCATCAGCGCCGACATCGTCGACCACGATGGGGTGTCCCAGGCGGCTAACCAGGGCGGCTACCTGGCGATCCGGCGGCCTTGGCCGGGGATGTTCCGCACGGTGCACGGCGATCCCGAACGGTTTAAAAAGAGCTACTGGGAGGAGATCCGCCCCGTCGATGGCAGCTGGCTCTACTTCGCCGGCGATGGCGCCCGCCGCGATGCCGACGGCTACTTCTGGGTGATGGGCCGTGTGGACGACGTGATCAACGTGAGCGGCCACCGGCTGGGCACGATGGAGATCGAAAGCGCCCTGGTGAGCCATCCGGCCGTGGCCGAGGCCGCCGTGGTGGGGGTGCCCGATGAGCTCAAGGGCGAGGGGATCGTGGCCTTCGTGACCCTTGAGGCCGGCCGCAGCGGCGATGACTCTCTGGTGGCGGAGCTGAAGAAACACGTGGGCAGCGAGATCGGCCCGATCGCCAGGCCGGATCGGATCACCTTCACCGATGCCCTGCCCAAGACCCGCAGCGGCAAGATCATGCGCCGGATCCTGCGGGCCCTGGCGGCCGGCGAGGAGGTGAGCGGCGACACCTCCACCCTGGAGGACCGCTCGGTGCTCGATGCCCTGCGGGTGTGAAACCACGCTGGCCACGGATGTGGCCGTTTCGGCGGCTTGCCATAAAGGAGCCCCGATGATTCGCTCCGGAGCTCGAAGCCCTGATTTTCAACCGGCGCGCAGCAGAGGCTTGGAGGGAAGGGTGTGCAGATAGAGAAGCCAAAGGCTGCCAATGCCGGTTATGCCAACGAAGATCCACTGCCAATCCTTGCCGGCATCGCGGAGGCGGCGCACTGCCAGGGAGAGATGGGGCACGAGCTCAGCAATCAGATAAAGGTTGGCCAGCAAACCGATGAACGGCACGAAGCTGCCCACGATGTTCAGGACCACAAGAAGAATGAAGCTCGCCAGCACAAACCACCAGTAGTCGCCGCGATCGGAGCGGCCGGAGTAATCGAAGCTGCGCTTCCAGGCGGAGCTGAAGGCGTTGATCAGCTTGTTGGTGTTCACGAATCGGTATCCCAAGCAACGGTCGCACCATGCCGAGCGGATTGGGGGCGTCAAGGTGCTTGTGGCGGAACCCTTACCCGCTTCTTGCCGCCACGTTCAAGGATCCCGGGAGCTCAGGGGGTGGCGCTCTCCTGGAGCGTCCAGGCGCCGATCGTGTCCGCCAGCCGCTCGAAGCGCCGCTGGCGGGAGGGATCGTCGGCCCAGTCGCCGAGCAGGTTGCGGCGCAGGCCGGCACTGGCCGGGGTGAGGTGATCGCCGGGCAGTTCGATCAGCTCGCTGGCATCGCCGGCCCGCTGGCGCAGGGCATCGAGCAGCCGCGGGCTCTGGTCGAGGTCATCGCGGCGGAAGCGCACGAGCAGGTTGCGGCTCTGGCGGTAGCCGCTGCTCACCAGCTGGAGCGTTTCCTGGGGCGAGGGGCTGAATTCACTGCGGAAACCGAACTGCTGGCCCATCTCCGCGAGCAGGGGCACGGAGCGTTCGGCCGAGAAGTTGTTGAAGCTGAGGGCCACCAATGCGGCGCTGCGCCGGCCCCCATCCGGGGCGAGCAGATGCAGCTTGCAGCCCAGGCTGTGGCCGAGCCGCAGCACCCGCTCCCCCGCCGGCAACTCAAAATCCCCCGCTGCCCGGGTGGTCGCCTCCCGATCAGCCCGAAAGGCGCGCCAGGCCTCATTCGCCTGGCTTTGGTGGTCGAAGCCCGGCACATAGCTCCAGGCCCGCACACTCCAGCCCTGGCCGGCCAGGGCTTCGAGCAGGCGGCGATAACTGAGCTGGGGTGTGGCCGCCAGGTAGCTGCCGCCGATGAATTCGATTCGGCCCGGCCCAGGGCCTGGCCGAACCGCCCCGGAGGTGGCTGGATCGAGGCACCAGATGGGGCCCCGCTGCCGCCAGAGCGCCTCAGCCACCGCTGCCGGCCGCCCTTTCGGCTCGGAGCCGCTCAAGGGCGGCGATCGCCTCGCGGCGGTGGGCCGCCCCATCGAGCAGGTTGTTGAACACGTGGCGGATCACTCCGGTGCCATCAATCACATAGGTCACGCGGCCCGGCAGCAAGCCGAGCACGCTGGGCACCCCGAAGGCCTGGCGCAGGCCATTGCCGCGGTCCACCAACAACGGATAGGGCAGCCGATGGCGGGCCGCGAAGCGTTGGTGGCTGGCGGCATCGTCGCCGCTCACCCCCCACACCTGGGCGCCGAGGGCCTGCAGGGCGGCGAAGCTGTCGCGGAAGGCGCAGGCCTCGGCGGTGCAGCCGGGGGTGTCGTCCTTGGGATAGAAGAAGAGCACCAGGGGTGCACCGCCGAGTTGGTCGCTGCGGCGCTCCACACCCTCGGCATCCGGCAGGGCGATCAGGGGGGCACGATCGCCGGCGGCGAGGGCGGCAGCCATGGCGGGTGGTTCAAGCTTGGATCGCCACCCTAGGCAGAGCACCCCCCGCAGCCGGGCCGGTCGATCCCTCCAGAAGGCGCGGATCCCCGTCCTCCCCCCTTGCCGGGTCTGGGATCATGGGCCCAGGTGTTGGATGGAGATGGCCGAACAGCCCGGGCTCTGGGAACAGAATGATCTGCTCGGACTGCTGGCGTCGGGCCCGCAGCAGAGCAGCCCCCAGGGCGGCGATTCAGAGCATGCCCGTTCGCTGGCGGTGGCCCCACTCCAAAGCAGAGACGCCCGCACCCAGGAGCGGCAACCCCCAGCCACCAGCGTCGCCTCCGAGCCAGAGGCCATCGATTCCGGGAATCCCGAATCCTTGGCCTCCCCATCCGGCCTGACACCCGAGCCGTACCTGGAGACCAACCTTCTGCAGGGCTCACCGATCAGCCCTAAAGCTTCTGCCCCGATCAACCATCCGCCGACCCCTCGGCCTGGTCCAGAGCTGGGCTCTCAGACGGCCGTCGAGCCAGGCACCCAGCAGGCCCTCCAGCCGATCTCCCTGCCCTGTCTCGCCCCCCTCGCTCGCCGTTCCGGCCCCACCGCTCCCGAGCGGATCCTGATTCTCGATACCGAAACCACCGGCTTGTCCCCCGAGCAGGGGGTCTGCATCGAGGTGGGGGCTGTGCTGTTCGATGTGGGGAGCCGAGCGGTGCTGCAGCAGCTTTCCTTTTTGCTGCCCTGCCAGGCCAACCCGGCGGAGGCGATCAACGGCATTCCCGCCGCGGTGACCCGCCTGCCCCAGCCCACGGAGGCGGCCCTGGCCCTGTTTGCCGCGTTGGTGGCGGCCGCCGATGTGGTGGTGGCCCACCACGCCGCCTTCGACCGGCAGTGGTTCGGCCATGGGGCCCTCCCCGCTCTCGCGATTCCCTGGATCTGCTCGATGGAGGACATCCGCTGGCCGGCGGACTTGCAGCTCCGTCCCAATCCATCGCTGCGGGATCTGGCCCTGGCCCATGGGGTGCCCGTCTGGGCGGCCCACCGGGCGCTCACCGATTGCGACTACCTGGTGCATGTGTTCCAACGCTGCGCCCAGCTCGAGGGGCTACTGGTGGCCGCGCAGGAGCCCAGGGAGCTCTATCGCGCCAGGCTGTCCTACGCGGAGCGCCACCTGGCCCGGGAGGCGGGCTTCCGCTGGAACGATCCGGTGGCGGGGGCCTGGAGCCGGAGGTTGAGCAAGCGGGAGGCGGAGGCTTTGCCATTCCCGGTGTTGCCGGTGGAGCGGGATGGGTTTGCTGAACCTATGGCTAGTTGAAACCTTGGCCTCAGCTACGTGTCTATGGAAGTTTCTGCATGTTTCTCATGTCAAGGTAGATCAATCATGCGAGAGCCTGTTGTTACGTCTCTAGCTGACCCCCGCACTCCTTTGTAACATCGTGAACACATCTTATGCGGATCCGCCTATGATGCACAATCGTTGGTCCTTGAGCCGTGAGATCCATTGTGGTGCAGTGCTTCTGTCGCCTGGCCGCCGGGCGAGTGCTGCGTCTTAGGCGGACAGCCGGGGGATTCGGTGCGACTTAGGCGGATCCGCCCAAATAGGAGTTGGAAAGACGAGCAGGGTAAATTCGAAATATAGCTGTCCATCTATACAAGTCATAAACAAGTTTGAGTGCCAGATCTAGAAATATCCTAGAGTATCTGCTATCATCTTCTTCAATGTCGTTAATAGGAGCATGCAAGCCGACTTGGAAGCCGCAGGCGAGCCCAAAAAACAGAATAAAGACGTTGAGACACTCCGCCTTGTTGAAAGTTTTAAATCTAGAGCCAAGTCAGCCAATCGAATAGCACTTTTCTTGATAACAATAATGATAACTTTCTGGCTTTCAGGCCTTGAACCAAGAGCCGATGCAATAACAAACTATTTAGGTGTGTTAAAGCTGAAAAGCATAACTAATAGCAAGGCCAGCCTCGCAAAAAATGCAGAATCAAATCCTTCCGCCATAATCCAACAAGAATTAGTGCCAGAGTCTCAGCCTGGGAATAGAGTAATTCTTTCGGAAGTCAGAGATAGAAATTCTCAGGCCCAACAAGATCAGAGACAGTCTGCTCAACGCCAGAGCGATCAAAGCGGAGGCATCGAGAACAGGCTACAAGAATTAAAAGAGCTTGAATCTGAAGCAAAGAAACAAGCCAGAGTTCCATATGAGTTTCCAGGTGGACTAAAGGCATCAATTCCTCTCGAAACAGCTCCAGTCCTCTGGTTGGCATTATCCTTTTTTAGTTTAGCATACTTTCTGGGTCAAAGGAATAGCTTATTACGCCTAGGCTCAAGAGTCGCTAGATATATGATTGAGGCACCCAAACAATCTATTCATTTCCAAGAGATTCTTGATGATGCCCCTTGGTGGCTAGCCCCGTTACCACACATAAAAGGGGAGATTGTATCTAATCAGGATTTAAAGACGACTTTTGGTTGGACGAATGATCTGCCATTCTCAGCCATGTCAATTACATGTTATGTATTGCTTATCTTGGCTCAAGTCAAAGTGTTGTTTCTTGTATATATATTCGTCAATCTTGATGATCAATCGCACCATGAATGGATCGACTGGGTTGCACCTACAACTGCCAGTTTACTCGTCTTAAGTAGCATTGCGATACTGGCGACAAGCTTTTCTCAAGCAGAGCTACCCGATCGGCTGCCAAGTTATGATAGCGTAGTATCGCTTCCAAGAAGAAAGCTACTTTGCTTTGGGGCACTAGGTACAGCAGGAGCTCTATTCGGCGGATTTCTAAACCGCATAATAGATAGGAGGTTTACAGTTAGAGAATTTGTTGCTCGAAACTATTCCCAATACCGATATACCCCTAGATTTAGGAGAAGAAATCCAGGGCACAAGATACAACAACTTAGGCATTCCAGGAGCGGCTTATACGTGAATACGAAATCCAGCGTAGTACACTATGTGAGCAAAAATAGTAAAATCTATTCGCCTCCTGGAGTAGTCGAGGCGAATTTGAAAGCGGTTCCTGGCATCAGCGATGCAGCGAAAGACAAGAATCTAGAGAGTATTATATCTAGGCTTGAAACTGGAAAGCTTATCTGGGCGGCAGAGGCATATGCACTCAGTCTCATAGAACAGGATCGTATTGATCCCGCACTTCAATTTCTTCGGCTGGCAATTCGAACTGCCTATGGCAAGGGCTACGGAAAGAAGGCGATCAGATTGTGCAATCTCTTGGCGGGTCTGGCAGTTAGATATAGGCGTCAAGAGTTTTTACGAGTGTTAACTTCAGACAGCAGATTTGTATGCACAGAATTTCTTGCGGATGATTCAGTAAAGGCCAGATTGAAAACGTGGACAGATCAAAAAAGCAAATGGTTTCAAAAATGGGCAAGAGCTTCTGATGTGCTACCATGGAAAAGTGGTACTCTTCTAACGTAAGATACGGCATTGCCGAGATGGTGAGTTCGAATCTCCCGTACCTCATTTCGGCCGCTTCTCATGCAAGTTTCTTTGATCGGCCAGTTCATGTACAACTTCCGTGTAACTTCATGGGTGCTAAAAGGGGCGTTTGTAATCGCGTAAAAATGATATTTCCTGAGGTTTTGTGCCTGCTCTGGGATATCTGCATTATCTAGTGGATACCATGGAGCGCTTTCAGTGCATTCATGCCTAACACACAACGGCTTTCCAACATCCAGATGCAGAAGACGGGAGCAGGGGCTGCTTGTCAAGGCGATTCTGCCCTGCCCGCTTCTGATCTGGGGCGTTAGCCAGAGCTGAGGGAATGGCCGACGGCAGGGCCAGTGGCTACAATGTGACAACGCATGCTTGAGGGCGCGATGGTTCGGGCGAAACTTGTCAAAATCGGGAACTCGCGCGGCATCCGGCTCGCCAAGCCATTGCTGGAGGTTGCGGGGCTTGCGGATGATGTTGAAATCGAGGCAGCTCCTGGGGTGCTTACTATCCGACCCTCGACACATCCAAGAGCCGGCTGGGCAGAAGCGGCTGCAGCATCCGACCCAGATGGTCTTCTCGATGAAATGACCAGCACTCGCTTTGACGACGAAGAGTGGTCATGGTGACAGATGAAGCTGTCTCCCGGGGTGATATCTATCTTGTTTCCCTTAATCCTACGCGTGGATCAGAGATTAGGAAAACCAGGCCATGCGTTGTCGTCTCACCGGATGAGTTGAATGCCCATCTTCGCACATTTATCGTCGCGCCGCTAACAACAGGTGGGCATCCATATCCTTTTCGCGTACGCTGCTACTTTGAAGATAAAGATGGGCACGTGGTTTGTGACCAGCTCAGGGCTGTCGATAGAGATCGCTTGATTAAGCGCTTGGGTGTTTTGGCCGATGCAACGCTGGCGGAGGTGCTCAGTGTTTTCCAGGCTATGTTCGCTGTGTAACGGCCTGGCTAACAACCAGATGCAGAAGACGGGAGCTGAGGCTCAGTTCTATGCTGAGATCCCTACCCGCTTCTGATCTGGAGAGGTATCCAGAAGCCCTTCCCAGCAAGGCCATCGCCTAGGCAGCTGTGAGTCCTGCATCAACCCACTGAGCTTCTGTTGGCCTTCACTTTCGCCAGCCTGCTGCGCGATGCCGGCGCTGATGACAGCCAGGAGGTCGCCGACGTCTTGCGCGTAGACACCCAACACCTCACTCGCCTCGACGAACGCAAACTCGCCGCCCTGGAGCAGCTGAAGCAGTCCCTCCTGCACCAGGCCTTCAACGGCGAACTCTGAGCTGTGGCGGCCGCCTCCAGTTCCCCTGCATGGGCATAGCAGTTTTTCCTGCATCAGGAGCTCCGTTTTATCTGCATCAAATGGCCGGTTTTTTCTGCATTAGAATTCCGGCATCTCCTGCATTGCACGCCCCGCCATGGCCGCCAGCAACGGCTTGGCCTACCGGCCCCGCATCGCCGACGCCGAGTTGCGCGCCTGCCTGGGCGCCGCCGGTGCGGTGGTGATCGAGGGCCCCAAAGCCTGCGGCAAAACGCGCCTGGCCCAGCAGCTGGCCGCCTCCACGGTGCTCCTGGATGTGGACCTCGCCGCCCGCCAGGCGCTCGCGGTGGATCCGGCCCTGGTGCTGGCCGGGCCCCGGCCGCGCCTGCTGGATGAATGGCAGGTGGCGCCGTTGCTCTGGAACCAGGTGCGGCGGGCTGTGGATGCGGTTGAGGCACCTGGGCAATTTCTGCTCACCGGTTCGGCGGTGCCGGCCGATGACGTCGAGCGTCACACCGGCGCCGGGCGCTTCTCCTTTCTACGGCTGCGGCCGATGAGCCTGGTGGAAAGTGGCTCCGGCCAGGGCGGCGTCTCGCTGGCGGCGCTGCTGGCGGGGGAACCGCCCAGCTGCGCCGATCCCGGGTTGATGGTGGCGGATTTGGCCGAGCTCGTCTGCCGCGGCGGCTGGCCGGCCCAGCTGGAGCGGCCCCTGGCGGCGGCCTGCCGCGCCGCCCGCGATTACCTGGAGCAGGTGCGCCAGGTGGACGTGCAGCGGCTGGATGGCCGCCGCCGCGATCCCCAGCGGCTGGGGGCCCTGCTGCGCTCCCTCGGCCGCAATGTGGCCACCGAGGTGAAGCTGTCCACCCTGGCGGCCGATGCCGGTGGTGCCGATGGGCCCCTCGACCCGCGCACCGTGGCCGACCACCTGCAGGCCCTGGAGCGGCTGATGGTGCTGGAGAACCAGCCCGCCTGGAGGCCCCACCTGCGATCGAAAGCCGCCCTGCGCCAGGCCCCCCGGCGCCATTTCTGCGACCCCTCCTTGGCGGTGGCGGCGCTGGGCGGCAGCCCCGATCGGCTCCTGAAGGATCTGGAGTGGCTGGGGTTGCTGTTCGAGTCGCTGGTGATTCGCGATCTGCGGGTGCTGGCCCAGGCGCTGGATGGCCAGGTGTTCCACTACCGCGACGACTACGGCGTGGAGGTGGACGCGATCGTGCAGCTGCGCGATCGCCGCTGGGGTGCGATCGAGATCAAGCTCGGAGCGGGCCAGGTGGAGGCGGCCGCCGCAGGCCTGCTGCGCTTTCGCCAGCAGATCGATACCCGCCGCACCGGCGAACCCGCCTTCCTTGCGGTGGTCTGCGGCAGCGGCTATGGCTACCGGCGGGCGGATGGCATCGCCGTGGTGCCGGTGGGGGCATTGGGGGCTTGAGCAGGCCCAGGTGATCGCACGGCCGCCGCTGGGAGCACGCCCTGCATTTCCTGCCGGTTTGTCGGCGGGATCCGAGGATCACCCACAAAGGGAGCCGCCGTGCTGCGCTTTGTCAGCGAACTGATCCCCTCCCTGCTGGTGGGCCTGCTGCTGGGGCTTCGCTTTCCGCAGCTGCCCTCCAGGCTGGCCGCGCCGCTGGTGAACTGGGGGGTGCCGCTCAGCCTGGTGGGCCTGCTGCTGCGCTCGGGGATGGGGCGGGAGCTGCTGGTGTCTGGAGCGATGGCGGCCCTGGTGAATGGGGCCGGCTTGCTGCTGCTGCTCGGATGGGCACCGCTGCGCCGCTCCATTCCCCATGGCGGCCTGCAGCTGGGGGCCGTGGTGGGCAACACGGGCTACTTCGGCATTCCGGTGGCCGTGGCCCTGCTGCCGCCGGCCTCGCTCGGGTTCAGCATCAGCTACGACCTCGTGGGCACCCTGATCACCTGGAGCGTGGGTCCGCTGCTGGTGCAGGGGCTCGCCTTCGATGCCCGCCGCGCCCTGGCGGTGCTGTGGGGCAGTCCGGCCTGCAAGGGGCTGGCGATCGCCCTGCTGCTGCACCATTCGCCATGGGGCGCCGAGCTGGGCCGGCTGCTGTGGTGGCCGTCTCAGCTGTTGCTGCTCCTGGCCCTGAGCGTGGTGGGGATGCGGCTGGGGGCGAGCCTGCGCCAAGGGGTGCCGCTGGCGCCCGGGGAGGTGTGGCCCCTGGGGGGAGCCGTGGCCTTCAAGCTCCTGGCCATGCCGCTGCTGATGGTCGCGCTCACGCGGCTGATCCCGCTGCCGCTCGCCGTGCGGGATGCGGTGGTGCTGCAGGCGGCGGCTCCCACCGCGGTGTCGGCCCTGCTGCTGGCCGAGGCGGCCGGCCGCGACGCCGAACGCACCGCCCACCTGGTGCTGGCCACCACCCTGCTGGCTCTGCTCACGGTGCCGCTCTGGTGGCGGCTGCTGGCCCATCTGCCGGCTGGGTGATCGGTGGCGCCCTTCACAATGGGGATCCACGACTCACCGGATTGAGCTCTCTTCTGTGTCCCCCGTCATGGGCTCCCGGCTAGACCCTGGCTGGCAGCCGGCGGCCAAGACCTCAGGGCTGCGTCTGGTTGCTCCGGTTGCCGTTCGCTGCGCTCTGCGCTCCGCTGGTTGGTGGCGATGTCCAGCCTTGCTGGCGCTGCTGCTGACCCTTCCCACCAGGGCCGCGGATCGTCCACCGGTCAGTCCCGCCGCCAGCGCTCCTGCCCATGCCTTGATTCAGCTGGCCGGCCAGCCGCTTTCGGGCGGCCGCAGCCGGGGCACGGTGAGCCTGCCGCTGGAGCGGGCCGAGGGAGGCCACACGCCGGTGCTCGACTTTCAGGTTTCGGGCGTCGGGGCGCCGCCCGGCTCCGGCGCAGACGCTGCCAGAGCCGGCCCTGCTCCCCTCCACCGCCGCCAGGGCGCTCGCATCCGTCTGCTACTCGACACCGGCGCCACCTCCACGATGGTTACGCCGGAGCTGGCGGAGCGGCTGGCCCTAGAGCGCCGCCCCCTGCCTGCGGGCGCCTTTGGGCTGGCGGGAGGCGGCCACGCTTGCGCTGATCTGAACCCTCAGCGCACTCGGCTTCCCGATCTGCTGCTGCGCGACCCGGCAGCTCCTGCCGGAACGCCCGTTCTTTCCCTGGAGGGGGTAGAGGCGCTGGTGCTGCCGGTGGCCGCCCTGCCGGTGGGGGTGGATGGGGTGCTGGGGGCACCGAGCCTGCGGTTGCTGCCGATCCGGATCGATCCCTCCCTGGGGCGCATCGCGCTCGGCGCGATGGCCCTCGACCAGCTCCCGTTTCCGCTCACCCCGTCCTCCAGCGCAGCGCCTCCCGCACCGTCCTTTGCTCCACTCAATCCAAAGCCCAACGCATGGCCCAGCTCTTCGCCCACCTCCTCGCCCACCGTGTCCACAGACTTGGCCAAAGGTTCAGCCACAAGCTGGGCCAACCCGTCGGCGCCCCCTCGATCGCGGCCGCAGCGGGTTCTGCTGAGGTGGCATCGCGGTGTGCCGTTGTTGCAGCTGCGCACGCCGGTCGGCCCGGTGCAGGCCCTGGCCGACACCGGCGCTGAGGGGCTGTTCCTGCAGCCGGCTCTGGCGGCACGGCTGCAGCCGCTCGGTCCGGCCCAGCCGCTGCGGCTGGTGGGGTTCTGCGGCGAACAGCGCGTTGAGCGCCGTAATTTTGGCGGCCTCGGGCTTGGCCCCGGCCCCGGCGAGCCTGTCTCCACGCCCGGTTCGCCTTCGCCGGGAGATGGTCCTGCCGGTGTGGAGGGGATCGTGACCGACAACCCGATCTTTGAGCAGCTCGGGGTCGAGGCGATCCTCGGCCAGGAGCTGCTGCACCGCCGCCGCCAGCTTTGGCGACTGGATCAGGCCAGGCCTGAGCTGCTGCTCTGGTGATGACTGGCGGGCCTTCGCCGCTGGCGGTTCCCAGTCGCCACAGGCGTGCTCCGCGCTGGCCACCGCTCCTGATCTCGGCGGCACCGGTTCCGCGCCGCCGGCCACGGGTTTCTCACCGGTGGCGATCGGGACCACTGGGTTAGGAGAACCACTGGGTCATCGATCAACAGAAGCCCCCCCGGCCGTTGCGGTCGGCGGGGCTTCTGGAGCTGCCGGGCAAGGGGGGCGCTCAGGCCGACTCAGCTGGCCTGGAACCGGGAAGGGGCCCACTGGGCGATCAGTTGCTCATGGCGCACCAGTTGGTAGCGGGTGTGCTCGTTGGGCTGACTGCGGTAGCAATCGCGCAGGTCCTGGAGGCGGAGCTCCATGGAGGTGAGCACAGGGTGGTTGTCGTACACAGGGGAACCTCTGACTTCTGAATCTTAAGGGAATCTGTAGCCCTTCGGAGCCGGCCGCAATCTTTCGGTGTTGCTTCCCTGTCCATCCCAGCTCCATCGCCGCGCGAAGTCATCACGACGAGCGCTGGCGAGCGCTCCAGAGCGCTACGGCTCGCGGTTCATCTCGAACGCGCCAGCGGCGCTGCCATCGCCACAATGCGGGTCCATAAGGCCGTTCGGCGGCCCCTGTCTCCACCGGATTCCATGGGCGAGCCCGCTCCCTTGGCCGACCAGAGTGCTCCAGTGCGCCAGCCTGCGGCTTCAAGGTCGCCGCTGTCCTCGGCTTCGTTGTCACCGCCCGCAGCAGCGCTGGGAACCCTGCCGGCCGACCGGCTGGCTGCCCTCAACCAGCGCCATGATCGGCCCGGGCTGCTGCAGCTCGCCTTCCATCTCGGGGTGCTGGTGGCTGGTGGGCTGCTGTGGGGCCAGGCGCTGGGGCAGGGTCCGCTGGCTGAATCGCTTCTGGGCTGGTCTCTGGTGCCGGCGCCTTTGGTGCCTGCGCCACTGGTGCCTGCGCCTTTGGTGGCGCCGCTGGGGTTGATCGGCCTGCTGCTGCTGGGTTGGGGCCTGGCCTTCGCGTTCTGCGCGATGCATGAGGCCGGCCACCGCACCGCCTTCGCCAGCCGCGCCCTCAACGATGGCGTGGCCTGGTGGGCCGGCGTGCTGAGTTTCTACAACGCCGATTTCTACCGGCGCTACCACCAGTGGCACCACCGCTACACCCACCTGGTGGGCCTCGATCCAGAGCTGGAAGACAGTCCGTCCACCACCCGAACCGCCTATCTGCTGGAGCTCAGCGGCCTGCCCTGGTGGATCGGCAAGATCCGCGGCCATCTGGCGGGGCTGCACGGCGATTTCAGCGCCCGTCCCTATATCCCCGCCGATGCCGTGCCTGCGGTGCGTCGTTCGCTGGGGCTGCAGTTCGCTGTTTACGGCCTGCTGGCCCTGGCTTCCCTGATCGGCGCCAATGGGTTTCTGTTCTGGTATTGGCTGCTGCCGCTGGCGGTGGGGCAACCACTGCTGCGCTTTGTGCTGCTGGCCGAGCACGGCGGCTGTCCCTTCGTGGCCGATGGCCTGCGCAACACCCGCACCACCCACACCCTGGCGCCGTTGCGGCGGCTGATGTGGAACATGCCGTTCCACGCCGAGCACCATCTCTATCCCTCCCTCCCCTTTCACGCCCTGGCGGCAGCCCATCACGACCTGCGGCCGGGTCTCTCGGTGGTGGCTCCGGGCTATCTGGCGGTGCACCGCGGCTTCCTGGCCAACCTCGCCGCCTTAGCGATGCCTGCCCCCGTTGCCGATGGGCAGTCAGGTTCGCTGCCCGCGTCTCTGCGGAGCTGATGACCGGTCCGGTCCGCCCGGCCGGCGGCTCCAATCCAGGCGAGCAGGCTGCCAGCCCCCAGCATCACCGCACCGGGAGAGCCATCTCGGGTGAGCCAACCCAATGCCCGGGCCCATCCACCCCACAGCGGCCTGATCGGAACCAGGGGAACCCGGCCGCCGGCCTTACTGATCCGGCCCGACCCATGGGAGGGAGCTGCCGGTCTGCCGGGCGCTGGGGCGTATCGAGGGGTTCGCGGCCATGAACCTCCCCAACGCACGCCGCTTCGAGCTCGGCTCCTTTCCCCTGGCCTGCGGCGACACCGTGAGCGCCGCCCAGCTCGATTACCGCGTCTTCGGCGAGCTCAATGCCGAGCGCTCCAACCTGGTGCTCTATCCCAGCTCCTACGGCGCCTGGCCGGAGGACATCGCCTGGGTGGTGGGACCGATTCTCGATCCCAGCGAGCACTGCGTGGTGCTGGTGAGCCAGTTCGGAAACGGCCGCTCCAGCAGCCCCAGCAATGGCGGTCCGCCGCTGGGCCAGGGGGGCTGGCCGATCGATCATCGCGACAACCTGCGGGCCCAGATCCGGCTGCTGGAGGAGGTGTTCGGCGTTGAGCGGCCTGCCCTCGTCTATGGCTGGTCGATGGGGGCCCAGCAGGCCTACCACTGGGCGGTGCTCGAACCCCAGCGGCCCCGGCGGATCTGCTGCGTCTGCGGCACCGCCCGCACCACCCCCCACAACCGCCTGTTCCTGCTCAGCCTGCGCCAGGCCCTCAGCGCAGACCCGGCCTGGAACGGCAGCGGCTTCGACGCCGTTCCCGAGCAGGGGCTGCGCACCTTCGCGCTGATCTACGCCAGCTGGGCTGCCAGCCAGCCCTACTACCGCCGCGGCGCCCACCGGGAGCTCGGCTACGACACCGTGGAGCACTACGTGGAGGACTCCTGGCTGCCCGCCTACCGCCGCCACGACCCCCGCGACCTGATCGCCATGCTCGATGTGTGGCTCGCCAATGATGTGGCGGGGGCTGCGACCCTGCAGGACTCCTCCGTAGGTCCGGGACTTGGCGAACCTCAGGGCGGCCAGTCCAGGTATCCGCTCCCGGCTTCCATCAGCGACGCCACCGCCGCTCCTGGGGTCGACCCCTTCGCTAGCCCCGACCCCCTCGCCACAGCCCTGGGCCGCATCCAGGCCGCCACCGCCGTGGTCGCCGGCCACCACGATCTCTATTTCCCGCCGGCCGACTGCGCCCACGAGGCGGCCCTGATCCCGGGGGCAACCTTCCACGTGCTGGAGTCCGACCTGGGCCACCGGGCCGGTAACCCTCGCCAGGCCCCGGCGGAGCAGGCCCAGCTGCGGGCGGTGGTGGAGGAACTTCTGAGTCGTTGAAGGCTCAGGTCCTCAGGAAGCATCGTCTTCCCAACAGGCTCTACCCCTCTCCTTTCGGGCCCCGGCCTCGCTCCCTGGGAGCCAGGCCCGTTCGTGCGGGCCGGGCCAGCTGGCCACAACCATTGGGCTCGCCGTCTCCGGCGCCCTGGTCTGCGGTCTGCCGGGTTCGCCGCCATCCGGATCAGCGCTTCGGCTGCGGCCCTTCGTTTCGGGGGCGGAGTTGGGATTCGGCCCATGCTGAACCGGCCGCCGCGCCGTTCGGCCTTAGATCCCTTGCCGAATAGGGCTCTCACCTCAGGATCCCCCTGTCCCGCTGCCTCCAGCGGCTCTTCCCCGACCCTGGTTGATCCGATCCCGAGGCTCCCTGGGACCCGCGAGCACACCCACGGCCTGCCGCCGCCTTCCGGCCCCTACACCTCAACCCAAGGCTGTCCTGACCCCCCCGATGAACGACCTGGCCCACACCGTTGCCGACCGTGGCCTGCGCCATGTGCTCTTCTCCTTCACCGATCTGTTCGGCGTGCAGCGGGCCAAGCTGGTGCCGGCTTCGGCCGTGGCGGCGCTTGCGGAAGGCGGGGCGGGCTTTGCGGGCTTCGCGGCCTGGCTGCATCTCACCCCGGCCGATCCCGATGTGCTGGCCCTGCCGGATCCGGCCAGCCTGATGGTGCTGCCCTGGCAGCGGGATGTGGCCTGGGTGGCCACCGATCTGGTGGTGGAGGGAACCCCCCTGGAGCAGGCGCCGCGGCGGGTGCTGCAGCAGCAGCTGAAGCGGGCCGAGGCCCTCGCTTTCCAGTTCCGCAGCGGTGTGGAGGCGGAGTTCTTCCTGCTCGATCCCGAGCAGGGCGGTGTGGCCGACCGCTTCGACCGCCAGTCGAAGCCCTGCTACGACCAGCTGAGCCTGATGCGGCGCTATCCGCTGATCAGCGAATTGATCGGCGCCATGGAGGAGCTGGGCTGGGGGCCCTATCAGGCCGATCACGAGGATGCCAATGGCCAGTTCGAGCTGAACTGGACCTTCGCCGATGCCCTCACCACCGCCGACCGCCACGCCTTCTTCAAGGTGATGGCCGCCACCCTGGCGGAGAAGCACGGCTGCGGCGTGAGCTTTGATCCCAAGCCGATCGAGGGCCTCACCGGCAATGGCGCCCACCTGCACGTGTCGCTCTGGCAGGGCGGCCGCAATCTCTTCCACGACCCATCCGGCGAGAAGGGCCTTTCGACCCTGGCCTATCACTTCCTCGGCGGCCTGCTCGCCCATGCCCGTGCCCTCTGCGCCCTCACCAATCCGGTGCCGGCCAGCTACCGCCGCCTGGCCCGGGCCAGCACCAGCTCCGGTGCCACCTGGTCACCGGCCTGGATCAGTTACGGCGGCAACAACCGCACCCACCTGGTGCGCATCCCCGACGATCAGCGCCTCGAATTGCGCCTCCCCGATGGCGCCGCCAACCCCTACCTGCTGCAGGCGGCGGTGCTGGCGGCCGGCCTCGATGGCATCGAGCGCCAGCTCGACCCCGGCCCCCGCAGCGATGCCAACACCTACACCGACCCCCCGGCACCGGGCACGGCCCAGCCCCTGCCCGGCAGCCTGGAGGAAGCCCTGGAGGCCTTTGCTGCCGACACGATTCTCCAGGATGCTCTCGGCACCGAGTTCTGCTCGGCCTACCAGGAGTTGGTGGCGTTGCTTCCGGCGCGGGGTGGCGGAATGCGGCCTACCTAGGAGCCTGTTGCGCGTAGATCTCCGAGCAGAAGATGGTGACGTTTCAGCTGCCGAAGAGATTCAGGCCGGAATCAAACTGAGAAAGACGTGAATCGATTGCGGGTCGATGATTCGCTCAGTTCAGCTGTTCTGCAATCGATCTCGGGCTTTTGACTGGCCTGAAGTGAGGGCACCGGCAAGACCCAA
>CALRXC020000050.1:0-30163 GCA_943372025.1 Synechococcus sp. UW140
CCAACGGCTGGATGGGAAGCCAGCCGTAGCCAATCGCCTTGTCTTTGGATGATTCGCACCCTAAAATCTTCTCAAGCCGGTCCACAAAAAGTGCCGGGCTGAGGTAGATAGCGTGAGCGCAGGCATTATGCGCAACAGACTCCTAGTGCACCGAATCCCAGAAGAGCAGATCAGGCCCCTTGCGGAGCGATTGAGCAAGCAGAGGCCATGGCTTTCTGCGGAAGAGAACTGGTTGGCGGCTGAGCGAGCCTTAAAGCAGAAACCATGGCGGCCCTGGGTAATTCGCTTCAGTGGAGAGAAAGAAAGAAGCGGCTGGGACTGGGCTGATCTTCTCCTAAAGGTATCTGTCCCTGTTTTGATTTTGGGCCTATCAACAGCGTTTAGCATCGTCAGCTCAAGTCGGCAAGAAAAGCTTTCTATCGCTGACAAGGAACGCCAAGAGAATACCGCAAGGGAGCAGAGAGAAAGCGATGCGATAACTGGCTTTATTAGGGAATTACAACCCCTGATGCTAGATAAAGAACTTAAAAAATCTGCTTCTGATGCTGAGGTTAGAGGGGTAGCGAGGGGGCTCACTCTCGCGGCGCTTTCTCAAGTGCAAGACCCTAAAAGGAAGAGGCTTATAGTTAGATTTCTACTCGATTCTGGCCTAAATGCACAAGCTGGAAACCTCTTCAGTCTTAGTGAGGCCAATCTATTCGAAGCCGATCTCAGAGGGGCTGACCTCAGCGAGGCTGACCTCAGACAGGCTGACCTCAGACAGGCCAACCTCAACAGGGCCAATTTCAGGGGTGCCGACCTCAGAGGGGCTAACCTGAGCGGTGCAACCATGAACGAGACTGGCCTCAGAGGTGCTGACCTCAGCAAGACCAATCTCAAAGATGCCTATCTGATCAGGGCCAACCTCGGCGGGGTCTACCTCAGCGGTGCTGACCTCAGCAGGGTTGAGCTCAACGGAGTCAACCTCAACGGGGTCAACCTCAGCAGGGCTGAGCTCAGCAGGGTTGACCTCAGCGGGGCCAGCCTCAAATATGCCAATCTTGAAGAGGCTGATCTCACCTTGGCTAGCCTCAGACAGGCTAATCTAAGTATGGCCAATCTCAGAAACACTGACCTCACCAAGGCCAATCTCCTTAAGGCCAACCTCAAGGACGCCAGCCTCAAAAGGGCAAGCCTTGGCGGGGCCTATTTGACTTACGCCAACCTCAGAGGGGCCGACTTCGCTGAGGCCTATCTCACCAATTCTAACCTCA
The DNA here is from genome assembly GCA_943372025.1 of Synechococcus sp. UW140. Taxonomy (GTDB): domain Bacteria; phylum Cyanobacteriota; class Cyanobacteriia; order PCC-6307; family Cyanobiaceae; genus Cyanobium. The sequence continues at coordinate 1,254 of CALRXC020000050.1, forward strand.
GATGGGCCGACCTCAGCATGGCCAATCCCCGCGGCGCCCAGCTCAGAGGGGCATACCTAAAAGGTGCAATTTTTAGGCGGACAACGTGTCCAAATGGAACGATAACCGACACAAGGTGCCAGATTCCTGAGGCCCTCCAGTAACCGCCTGCCGAAACCCTGCAGGGGAACCTCGGCTCTGTGCCCCACGGCAGCGCCTCTCTCTAGCTGATCCCCTGGCCATGCTTGCCGGAGGCCCTGAAGGTGAACCCGCAAAGGCTGCTGCAGCGCCACTGGAACTGGCCCACGGATAAAAGCGGCAATGCACCTCGAAGCTGTTCCCAAGATCAGCGCTACGGATCCCGCCGCCAATGCCCCGCAGGTGGCCCCTCAGGCCGGAGCTGTGGCGGAAGCTGTAAGTCGAAGCCCACTCACTCTTGGCGGACATCACAGACCGCAGGAAGTAAATCAATTAATCGTTGAGGCCAATACACCCATTGCTCTCGCCACCGCCTCCTCCAGCCCCGCCTCATCCGTCCACTTCCCATAGTGCCGGTGATGGGTCGCGGGATTGTGCCCCATCAGAGCCGCCAGATCTCGCACCGGAATGGAGCGCTCATAGGCCTTGTGGCCCCGCCAGGCATACCCGTGCCGCAGGCTGTAGGGAGTGAGGCCGGGAGTCGCCGCGGGCAACGATTGCCAGAAAGGGAACCGATCAAGAAGCTGGCGGAAGGCATCCCCAACGCCCTTGTGCGAGCCCGCCGCGGCCTGGTTGCGGATCGCCCCTGGCAGTTTCACCAAGCCCGACCTCAGCAGAGCCACGGCTTTAGTGCCTTCCCCCTCACGTCCGGGCAGATCAAGGGGAAGCGCCCGCCGCTCGGGCTTGGCCACCTTCAAGGTGCGGGCATTGCGCTTCACGTTGCCCACATACAGCCGCCCCTCCTCGACCCGGAGAACCCCAAGCTCAGCAGGGCGAAGACCAAACAGGCCCACCAGCGATACAGCCAGATGCAACTCCGCCTTGCCCGCCTCTTGGAGAGAATCGAGCAGGGCGGCCAGTTGCTCCGGCTTGATCGGCACCGAATCTTCGTGGTGGCGATCGGCATGGCCAATCAGGGCCTCGATCTCTTCAGCTGGTGGAGGTAGCCACCGATCCGGTGCCCCTGCCTTGTTGACGGCAAACCGCAGCAGCCCGGCTACATCCAGAAGCTGGCGCTTACGCCCCACCCCCCCCACCGGACAATCCTCGAAATGCTGCGCCGAATAGGCCCGCATCAACGACCGACCATCACGTGGACGCGGCGTGGCCTGAAGAACCTCCAGGGTTCGAGCCATGCGCGTGCGCAGGTCCCGCAGCGTGGTTTCCCGGCGCCCCTCGCGGGAGAGCAGGAACTTCTGCACCACCAGCACCCAATCCAGCCGGCCTGTTTCCGCAGCCGGCGCCGAGTGGATCAGGCCATAGGCCTCGGCCAGGCCCAGCCCATGCGCATCCATGCGCTGCCTGATCTCGCCAACCGCATTCACCACGCCGGTCTGGCAAGACGCATCCCAGGGCAGATCCAGGCTTACCGCTGAGCGGGTTCCGTCCTCAAAGCGGCGGGTGAGCTGCACCTTGCCCCGGTGCTCCCGGATTGACCAGCCGAAGCCGTGCTCCGTCTTGATCAGAGCCCGGAGGGCTCCGGTCCAGGAGGGTTTTCGGCTGGTGGTCATGGCTGCGCTTCAGGCCCGTTCAGAGGGCTGGCTGGAACCTTCTCCAGCATGGCGCAGTGGGCGCAGAAATGGGCGCAGATTTGGCCGCACATGGGGTGCCATGGCCGACCAGGATCAAGGCCTATAGGCTCAAAACCCTTTCCATCACAGGGCTTTTACCCTCGTGAACAGGGATCCGCGAAGCCGGCTTTCCCTGCATGGCATGCAGGGGGTCAGCGGTTCGAATCCGCTTGGCTCCATCTGGTCAGACTCCTTGCTCGCCAAGGGGTCTTTTTTGTGGGTTTCGGTTGCGTTCGCACGCCCAGTGGGGCTGAAAGCGCAAAATCAAGCGCAAAACTGAGGCAAGCGACGGCCCGTCGCCCTAGGGGCTCGTCCCATTTTGCGCTAGCTAGCGCAAAATGGGACGGTCCGGATCGCAATGGCCGCGGCTGCTCAGGCGAGGGACCGTGCGATGGCATTGCACTCTCCTCCAGCTGACTGAATCCGCGCCAGCAGCACCAGGAAGCTCGGGAACTCACCGCGCTGTCAGCCGACATCGAAAACTGCCCCCCCCGCCTATGTAGTTGACACCGGGCAAATGCTCCAGCGGCGCATTGAGGAACGCCCCGTCGTTGTCCACATCGATGCCCCGCAGGGGGAAAGGCAGCAGCTCCTCCAGCATCCGCAGGGCCGCCATCACCGAGGCCCCATCACGGTTGAGCAGCGGCAGGCACTCGTTCCAGCCAGTGGCCATATCGGTGGCCACCAGGGACCAGAGAAACCGGCCCTCCATCCACTTACCGCAGCGGGCCACCAGGTCGATCTCCAGCCAGCCGGCCTCTTTCACCTCGCCCCAGCCGTTAAACGTGCGCACCGGCGTGCGCCGCTGCACCGCGCTGTGTGCCCTCGGTGGTCGGCGCCAACCATTGCCCGGGCTCGTCTTTCGCACGGGAGCCAGCAGCCGATCGATCGCAGCGCTGCTGATCGTGAGCAGCTTCTCCCTCACCTCCAGATCGAGGACCAGGTGACTGTGGCGCTCCAGGGACTCCAGCAGTAATGGCAGCAGCGCCTGTAATCGCTTGCCGCAGAGCCGATCACTGGCCTCCCAGAGCGGCACCAGCGCTTCCATCACCTCCGGCCCATAGCGGCAGCGGTGGTGCCGATGCGGTTCTGCGGAGATGTCATCACCATCGGCGGAAATTGGCCTGCGGTTGAGCGCTCGCAGCACCGATTTGCGGTGATAGCTTGTAATCACCACCAGCTCATCCACCAGCGCTACGGATCAGGGCCGGCCCGCTCTCCCCTTTCGCTTCTCAACAGACCGCCCTGGAGCACTGCCCATAGCGGCAACAGTTCAATTGAGGCAACAGCTTACGTAGTCAACAGTTTTTAAGATGCAATGCTGGTCTAGTTTTCGATGTCGGCTGACAGCCCTCGCCGCCCACCAGGCCGTAGGCGCCTTGTTCGTAGCAGGCGATGTCGTTGCCGGTGAGCACCTTGCCCACCGTCCGCTTGACGCGTTCGGGTAGACCTCGATCTGGCTCACGTCCTCCCCCAGGATCCGGCGGGCTTCGTCCTGCGCCCTGGCTGGGCTGGCTGTTGCCTGGCAAATCCGTGGCCTAGCAGCTCCATGAGCATCAGGGGTTGGTCAACGTGGCTCATGCGCATGCGCTTGGCGATGGTGTAGCGCAGGCGCTTGTCGGTGAGGGAGGGGGTTGGGGGCATGGGGCTCATGGGGGTGGCCTGGACCGTCTGGGGCTGTCAACCCCAGTTAGCGTTGATGCAACTGGCGTTCAGATGCCATGACTCAGGCCCTCGAAGCTGCGATCGCCTCCGCAGCCAAGCTGCCAACGCAAGATCAGGATGCCCTAGCGGCTCTGCTGGTCGCAGAGATGGAGAGCGAGGAGCGATGGGGCGATCTTTTCTCTTATTCTCAGGGTCTGCTTGCTGAACTGGCTCAACAGGCCCTGTTGGAGCATGCAGCTGGCAAGACCCAGCCACTGCCGGAGCTGGAGTGAAGTCGGTCACGACCGAACAATTCCGACAGCTCTACGTGAAAGCACCCAAAGAGCGTCAACTGAGGATCCGCCGGGCTTCCGATTTATTCGGCCAGAGTCGATCTTGATTGGCGAGCTGTAGGTGTCCTCCGGGATGACACGGTCGTTTGGTTCTGGGTTGGTTCTCATCAGCACTACGAGGAGTTACTACGAACTTTCTGAGTGCTCGTCAATCGCATGGAGCCGCTAATGAGGAACTGCCATGGCCAGCACAGGGCTTGTCTCGGAAAACAGTGCATCAACGACCAGTTCCGGCTCTGCTTTGTCTGGTCGGAAGCCTGGCCAGAGGAGGTCGAAATCGTTGAGTACCGGAGAGCCGCATCAACGCGATCGTGAAGGGGCGGCGGACGATCAGTGCCGACACCGATCTGCGCCTGTGCCGTTTCTTCGGCCTCAGCGAAGGCTTCTGGCTGAGGCTGCAGGCCAGCCATGATCTGAAGCTGGCCAAGCAGGCTCTGGGCGGCGTGTTGCACTCCATCGAACCGTTCCAGCCCACCTGATCAGGTTTTGGGATCGACGGCCCGCATCCACCACCGCGTTCCATTCCGGCTGGTGCAACGCCAACCCATTGGCCCCATGCCGCCGCTCGCCGGTGATCCAGCAGGTGGCCGGCAGGAACAAACAGGTCGCCCCCCACATGCAACCCGCCAGGGCCAAAGTGGTTGTCGAGGCGCCACAGTTGGCTGCGGCTGGCCAGCCCACAGTGCAATGCCCTCGGCGAACAGGCCCATCGGCCGATCAAAGAGCCTCTCCTGCAGTCGCAGGCCCCCGATCAGGTCGCGCCAGAGCAGCAGCAACCGGTTGGTGTGATAGGTGGTGATGGCCAGCGCCACCTGGCGCTCGGCCAACCAGCCCTCCAATCCCTCGCTGGCGAGGAATGCCGGGGACCTTGCACGGAGCCGGGGCGGGAGTCAGGGCCAGGGGAGTCGGAGGGGAAAGCCAAAGACAGCCGACAGCTCGGGGATCTGCGATTACTCTGACTTAAAGAAGCAGCAGTTTTTGGCTTCACAATGGCCCGAGCAAGGCCGAAAGCAGCTCACCACCTGCTGCCTTGTCAGCGGCCAGCGAGCCACCGGCACCTAGATTCCCGCCCAGTCGTTCCGCCCCGCCGATGCTCGCCGTTGCCGTTCTGGCCGCCGGAAAGGGCACCCGCATGAAGAGTGATCTGCCGAAGGTGCTGCAGCCCCTGGCCGGCGCCACCCTGGTGGAGCGGGTGCTGGCCAGCTGCCGCCACCTGGCCCCGCAGCGCCAGCTGCTGATCGTGGGACACCAGGCCGAACGGGTGGAACGCTCGCTCGAGGCCCTGGGGGGGCTTGAGTTCGTGCTGCAGCAACCCCAGAACGGCACCGGCCATGCGGTGCAGCAGCTGCAGGAGCCACTGAACGGCTTCCAGGGCGAGCTGCTGGTGCTCAACGGCGATGTGCCGCTACTGCGTCCCGGCACCCTGGAGGAGCTGCTGACGAAGCACCGCAGCAGCGGCGCCGCCGTGACCCTGCTCACGGCCCGCCTGGCCGATCCCACCGGCTACGGCCGGGTCTTCACCGACGAGCAGGGGCGGGTGAGCGGCATCGTGGAGCACCGCGACTGCAGTGAGGAGCAGCGGGGCAACACCCTCACCAATGCCGGCATCTACTGCTTCGACTGGGCGAAGCTGGCGGCGGTGTTGCCCTTGCTCTCCACCGACAACGACCAGGGCGAGCTCTACCTCACCGACACCGTGGCGATGCTCAGCCCGGCGGGGCACCTCGAGGTGGCCGACCCTGACGAGATCAACGGCATCAACGACCGCCTGCAGCTGGCCCAGTGCGAGGCCGTGCTGCAGGAGCGGCTGCGGCGCCACTGGATGGCTGAGGGGGTGAGCTTCAGCGATCCGGCCAGCTGCACCCTCAGCGAGGGCACCCGCTTCGGCCGCGATGTGCTGGTGGAACCCCAGTGCCACTTCCGCGGCGCCACCCAGATCGGCAACGGCTGCCGCATCGGGCCGGGCTGCCTGATCGAGAACAGCAGCCTCGGCGATGGGGTGGAGGTGCTCCATTCCGTGCTACGCGATAGCAGCGTGGCAATGGACTGCGTGGTGGGTCCCTATGCCCAGCTGCGAAACGGCGCCCACCTGGAGGCCGGCTGTCGCATCGGCAACTTCGTGGAGGTGAAGAACAGCCGCCTTGGAGCCGGCGTGAAGGCCAACCACCTCAGCTACCTGGGCGATGCCGACCTGGGTGCCAACGTGAACGTGGGCGCCGGCACCATCACCGCCAACTTCGATGGCGTTCGCAAGCACCGCACCGTGATCGGTGTCGGCAGCAAGACCGGCGCCAATTCGGTGCTGGTGGCTCCGATCACCCTGGGCGCAGGGGTGACCGTGGCAGCCGGCTCCACCCTCACCCAGAACGTGCCCGACGGCGCCCTGGCCTTTGGGCGGGCGCGGCAGGTGGTGAAGGAACGGCGCCAGACTCCCAGCCCAGCAGGCTGAAGGGGCTCCACATTCACATGCCGCAGACCAGGCTTCCTGCTCTCCGCAAACATCGCCACTGGAGCCAAAACCTTCGGTCCATCGCCCTGCTCGCACTCGCGGCCCCCCTGATCCCCACCGCTCCGGCCTTGGCCCTGGAGGAGGTGGTGATCCAGCTCCCCCTCCTGAAAACCCAGCTCACGGTGAAGCTGCGGGAGCTGAAGTCGGCGGAAGCCCTCCGCCAAGGCAGCAGCGACCTGGCGGAACTGGATCGTGCCAGCAACGGCGCCGTGGGCCGCCAGGTGATCGAACTGCTACGTCAGCCGGTGCCCCTGAGCGTGAAGCAGGTGACAGGCGGCTCGGTGGGGTCGCCGCTGGTGGAGCAGGCCATGCTCGTGCTCTCCTCGCTCGGATTCGTGGAGGGCCGCAGCGCCGATCTCAGCGGCCGCACCCTGACTGCGGCCCTGCGCCAGGCCGCGAGCGACGGTGAGCCCACCCTGCTGAGCCTGTTGAAGGCAATCCCCGGCCAGCGGCTCACGCTCGATCTCGGCCGGACCCGGCAGCTGTTCAACCAGATGCTGCGGCAACGCCAGCAGGCCGAGTCCCTTCTGGCGACCACACCAGCCGTCTCGCCACCCCTTTCGCCACCGCTTGCCCCAGCCGTCTCAGCAGCGACCACGGCCAGTCCCATGGCGGGGAGGAGCGTGAACCGTCGCATCGTGACCCTGCCGGTGCCGCACCGCCCCGATCCCCTGGAGATCACGCTGCTGGAGCCGGCGAGCGGTGCCAACGGCAGGCTTGTGCTGATCTCCCATGGCCTCTGGGATAGCCCCGCCGCCTTCGAGGGCTGGGGGATCCTGCTGGCCTCGAGGGGTTACAGCGTGGCGCTGCCCCGCCATCCCGGCAGTGACAGCAGCCAGCAGGAGGCCGTTCTGGCGGGGCAGTCTCCGCCGCCGGACCCTAAGGAGCTGGCGCACCGTCCCAAGGATCTGATCGCCGTGCTCGATGCAATCGGGAATGGCCGCCTCCGCTTGGCCCGGCAGGTGGATGCCGGACGGGTGGTGGTGCTGGGCCACTCCTGGGGGGCCACCACCGCCCTGCAGCTGGCGGGGCTCCAGCCGAGCAAGCAAACGCTGCTCCAACGCTGTTCGGACCTGGACGATCCGGATCGCAACCTCAGCTGGACCCTGCAGTGCAGCTGGCTGCGTGGCGTCCGCTACGCCGGCCTCGCCGATCCGCGGGTTGTGGCGGTGGGGGCCGTGAGTCCGCCGATGTCTCTGCTGTTCGCCAGGGGATTCAGCAGCGAGAAGGGTGGTCGGGTGCTGCTGGTGAGCGGCAACCGCGATTGGGTGGTGCCTCCCGATCCCGAAGCGATCGCGCCGATGCGCTGGGGAAGAGCAATCGGCAACCAGCTGGTGTTGGTGCAGGGCGGAGACCATTTCAATCTGCGGCCGCAGGGCGCGGCCGATGGCGGCGTACTCGGTCCGTTGCTGTTCGCCTGGACCGAGGCCGCCTTTGCGGCCGGACCGGCCGTGCGCCCGGCGCGGGGAGCCGCCCCGCTCCTGAGCGCTCTGGGGTGGGGTAACGGGGATCTGCCGATGGCCGATGTCACCGGCCGGTTGGGGAACCCCTGAGAATCGTGCCGATGGCCTTCCCGCCCCACGCCGGTTCGCCTGGCACTCCTATGGACTGTCAAGCCCTTGCCCCTCGTCTGATGGGTCAGGAGAAGCCGGATCTGACCAGCTCGGGCACGATGGCTTTGAACCAGCGCTAGCCACGCCGTGGAACCCATCACCACCTCCACTGAGCTGCTGCTCTGGGAGGCCATCGACCAGGTCCGTGGGGCAGAGGACGGTGCGGAGCGGCGGATGGCTTGCTGCAGCTGGCCGACGATCCCAGCCAAGGGAGCGCCGCTCGACCTTGGCCGACAACCCCCGAAGGAATGCCGGGCGGAATGCGGGCGGGCAGCATTAGGCCCAGCCCCTGCCATGCCATATCCAGCCGGCAAGGTTGACAGCGGCGATAATCCAACTGCTTCCCTTGCTCCCTCGTGATTAACCTCCTTCTGGGAGGGGCCTTGATCGTCCTCAAACCATGAGCCAGCTGGATTGCTGCTTGTATTGCGGCCGGCCGTTCCTTCATGGCCTTTTGGTTGAACTCGACCACATGGATCCGAAGTCGAAAGGTGGTTGGGACCACCCTGACAACCATGTCGCCTGCTGTAAAAAGTGCAACAGCAAGAAAAAGGACAGGCTCTTTGTTGAATGGTTGGAGTTGCTAAGCGACAAACGCAGACAACTTGCAAGAGCAGTTTACGTTGCAAAGCATTCCTACCAGCCTGAAGACTTTATCCCGAAGCCCTCAGTGATAACGTTTGGGTATCTTGATTCCGAAGAGACGCCTAAGTCTTTAAGGTTCAATGCAATGCTCCAAGAGCTAGAAAAAGAAGGCTCAGGGTACGCTAACTCTGTCTGATGTAGCGAACGCTCTTAGATTTTGCCACGAGATGGAAGACAAGCTGCCTCCTTCTCCTCCTAGGGAAACCCGCCAGCTGCCAGACGAAAACGGGTGCTTCTGGGCGTGCGACTGGTACTCACCGGACGACATTAGTGATGAAGAGTGGTGGTGCAAGGAAAGGTGGTATGCGTATTGCGAGATTAACTCTGCGCCGCCGGACAAGGGTGATAGAGGAATCCAGTCCCCGAATCAATAGTGTCCCGACCGGTGGAGCGGGGGCACCCCCTATTTCCTGCTGCAAATTGCAAAGGGCTAGAGAGCTGGAAATGCCGGACTGCCCATGGATGAGCACGATCAGAAAAGGTCGGTTTCCACCCCACTCCTTGCCTTCAGCTCCGCCAACGACTGCACCTCCATCCGTGCGGTGAACCAGTTCTCACGGGTGCCGGGCACAAGGCCGACCTCCCTGCGGAGCCACCGCTTGAGCTTCTTCTCAAGGGTCAGCACTTGGTCGCCGGGATAGGGACCGACCAACTCAAGCTCATCCCAACCGTACCGAGAGTGAAAACGAAGGCGAACGTCTGGCTCGTTGGTTATTCCAAGCTGCTGTTCGCCAGGACGTGCTAGGAGATAGAACCAGGCGGGTTTGCTTAGTTTGTAACCCGTTTCTGCACATTCGGTGCACCCACTACTGTGTGCAGGAGTTCTGAGAGCAATTGTGGTATTCCATGTATGTCCCATTGCGCAACGCCAACGCTTTCTGATTCCTGACTTTGATGTATAAGTCCTTGGCTCCCATCCGTCTGCCTCTGCTGCTACCTCTGGGAATAACGTAGCTAGATCATTGAATCCGGGAAGCACTTTCTGTCCTAGGTGGACAGGGCATTTGCTGTTCCGAGGAGGGGTTCTTGCATGTACTGTCGCATAACGAATGACCCCCTGACTCGGTAGCGGCGCTAGAAGCCCAAGACGCCGGAGATCTGCTGGCGTTCACCTTTGAACGCTCAAAGCAGTCCTGGAACCCCTGCGAGCGAGTAGTCAGACCCAGTTTTCGTACAGGAGCCCGTCCACCCGCTCGAACTCGCGCAGGTTGTTGCTCACCAGGGTGAGGCCCTCACTGCGGGCATGGGCAGCAATGTGCAGATCATTCACCCCGATCGGTGTGCCGCGGCGCTCCAGGGCAGAGCGGATCTGGCCGTAATGCTGGGCGGCCTTGGCGCCATAGGCCAGCACCTCCAGCCGACTGTAGAAGTCCTCCACCACGGCAAGAGAGCGTTCCGGATCTGAACTCTTCTCGGCGCCGTGCATCAACTCGGCCAGTGTGATCGACGAAATCGCCAGGTGACCGGCGTTGCGGTTGAACCGCTCCAGCAGCGACTCCGGCCGCCGCTTGATCACATCGATGCAGATGTTGGTATCCAGCAGATAGAGCAGCATCGGCGAATTCAGAAGGACTCGCGTTCGCCTTGCTGCTGGGAAGCCCGCTCCTCCAGTAAGTCTTCGAGCACTGTGGGGCCACCCTGGAAGAAGCTGTCCCAGCTGCGACCGAGAGGAGCAATGATCCGCTCTTGGCCGCAGGCGCGAACCTCCACCTCCTTGACGGAGTCGGGAAGCCGCAGATGGGCGGGGATGCGCTCAATAGGGCAGCAGCGCCAGGATCTCCGGATCGAGTGAAGGCGGAAGCCATGGGGAGCTGGAGAAGGACCCCCAAAGCCGGGCGGGGTGGGGTCAAGGGCGGCATCACCGCAGGGCGGCGAGCCGCCTGCTTCAGCCCTTGAGGCCACCCCGCACGATGACGGAGCCTGAACAGCACTCAACCTTTTCAGTGGCTGTGCAACCAGCCAGGCAGACGGACAGGCCACTGACGGGACGATGAAGTCGGACTCCTATGAGGTCACGGGACTCCCCGGCTGGTTGCCCCACCACACGGACCGACAAGTCATACGCAAAGACACCACTCCATAACGGGGTGGGTCAGGTGATAGCTGGGTCAGGCCCGCCTTGGTGGGGTCTCGGAATCATCAGTGGCAATAGGCCTCCTCCACGCCCCATTACTCCGCCTCTCGATCCGCCAAGCCGCTCGTCCGGCCCGTCTACCTTCCGATCAACCCCAGCCGCTCCTGCAGCAGGGCCAGCAGCCGCTCCAGCGCCACACCGCGACTCGCCTTAAGCAGCAGGGCATCACCGGGCCGCAGCCAGGCCAGCAAAGGCTCGAGCGCCTCCTCGGGCCACGCCACCCGCACCAGCCGCTCCAAGCCCGCGGCCGCCTCCAGCATCGCGGCCCCCTCCTCTCCCCCATCCACGATCACCAGACCATCCAGGCCCAGGCTGCGGGCCCGCGCAGCCACCCGGCGATGCAGTTCGAGGGAGCTCCCCCCCAGCTCCAGCATCGTGCCCAGCACCGCATAGCGGGCCGCACCAGAGAGCCCAGGCCGGGCAGCCAGGGGCTGAACCGCGAAGGGTTGCGCCGCCAGCAGATCGAGCGCCGCCAGCATCGCCTCCGGCGAGGCGTTGTAGGTCTCATCCAGCACGGTCACCCCGCCCAGCTGCAGCCTCCGGTTGCGGCCGCCCGGAACCTCCACCGTCAGGTCGCTCAGGGCGGCGGGCGCTACCCCCAGCTCCAGGGCCACCGCCAGAGCCAACAGCAGATTGCGGGCGTTGTGGCGGCCGGCTAAGGGCAGGCTGATCGGCGGCAAGCCCTCCACCTCCAGGCGCTCAGTGGCCAGGTGATCGGCGTCCAGGCGCTCGGCTTCGGGGCGCTCGGTCTCGCCGCCAGAGGCTGGGGAGGGCGCCGCCAGCCGGCCCACCAGGTCGGGCGGCGGCGTTCCTGGCGCCAGCTCGTCGTCGGCCAGAGCCACCCGCCGCACCCTGCCGCTCCAGCCGGCGGCCAGGGCTCCCTCCAGCAGGGGATCGCCGGCCGGGATCACCATTAGCCCATCAGCCCTTAGTGCCGCGCTGATCTCACACTTGGCGGCGGCGATCGCCTCGCGGCTGCCGAGCCGGCCGATATGGGCGGTGCCGATGTTGGTGATCACGGCCACGTCGGGCTCGGCGCAACGGCTCAGCCGCTCGATCTCACCCAGGCCCCGCATCCCCATCTCCACCACCAGGGCACGGGTGGTGACATCGGCCTTCAGGAGGGTGAGCGGGGCCCCCACATCGTTGTTCTCGTTGCCGCTGCTGGCCACCACCGGCCCCAGGCAGGCCAGGGAGGCGCGGATCAGTTCACGGGTGGTGGTCTTGCCGGCCGAACCCGTCACGGCCACCACCGGTACACCCAGTTGGCGGCGCCAGAGGCGGCCGAGTTCCTGATAGGCCCGCAGCGTGTCGTCCACGAACCACACGGGCCGGCCGAGGGCAACCACGGCCTCCAGCTGCTCGTGGCTCAAGCGGTCGCGCTGGGCCACGGCGGCGGCTGCCCCGCCGGCCAGGGCCGTCTCCAGAAAGCGATGGCCATCAAACCGCTCCCCCACCAGCGGCACGAACAGGGCACCGTTCAGGTCGGCGCGGCTGTCGGTGCTCACGGCAGCCAGGCTGGCGGGACGCCGGGCGGGATCACCGAGGGGCTCGCCCCAGAGCGCCAGCAGGTGATCCAGGGGCAGGGTCATGGAGGGGTGGAAACGGCGTCGAGCAGGATCATGCCCGAGCCCACCCGGGCGGGCCGGGCCAGCAGGTGCCCGCCCTGGTCCACCAGTTCAAGGAGCTCATAGCCCAGCTCCCGAGTGCGCTCCAGCCACCGCTCCGCCAAGCTGCGGCGCTCGGCGAGGGGCAGCGCGCCATAGCCGCCCGCCAGCCGCAGCCGCAGCAGACCTTCTGCGGGCCGTTGCTCTAGAGCCAGAACCCAGGCGGGAGGCTCGGCCCCCACCAGTTCAGCCAGGGGCAGAGCAGCTGGCACCGCCGCACTGTCGGCAGCGCTCCAGGCACCCGGTCCGTCCCCGGAACCCAGCCGGGAGGAATCACCAGCGACGGTCCGGGATAGGGGGCCAGCAGCCGGGTCCTGCGCGGGGTCGGCCCCGGGTTGCACCATCTCTGGTCTGCCTGCTGCCCCATCGGCCTGATCGACGCCAGGACCCTGCCTCCAGGGCCACGGGGCCGGCAGAACCGTGGATCTGCCACCCGGATCAACAGATCTGGCAGCCGCCGATCGGCCCCCACCCGAGCCCGTGTCCTCAGGGATCACCAGGGTCGAGGGGGGCGGCGCCGCAGCGACATCGCCCTGGGGTTGATTGGCCGGAATGGCATCCGTGGCCTGGCTGGCCCCGGGGATCCCCGGGGGCCGGCCAGGCCCCCGCCCGGGATCTTGCACGGATAGCGCCGAAGTCCGTTCGGCAGCAGGGCCCGAAGGGGGCCTTCCCCACCCTCCCGGCAGCCGCAGGACCAATCCCCCCACCAGGACCAGGCCAAGTGCCAGCAGCATGGGCCAGAACAGGGGGGCCAGGCCCCTGGGCCAGAAGGCCGGTTTGGCCAAACTGCCCTCGCCATTGAGCCGCCAGAGTTCCTGGGCCTTCAACCTGGCGGTGGCGATTACGGCGGCTAGGTCGGAGGCTAAACGCCTCCAGGGATCCTCATAGGGAGCCGGCAAGAAGGAGGGAGGTTCCTCCCGGGAGGACGGAGGGGATGCCATGGAGTCCAGTACCGGTGCGGGATCGGTCGCCGCTCAGGGGCCGCTCATCCCTCGCTGCGGCGGCGCAGGAGTGAGAGGGGATTGCGGGAACGGGGCGGCTCGGAGTCCAGGCCGATCTCCAGCTCCTGGTTGGTCACGGCCTGGCGCAGGCTGGGGTCAGCCCCCTGCCCCTGGGAGAAGCGCTCCACCTCCTCAGCCGCCGGGGTGGGTTCCTTCAACCCGCACACCTCGCGGTACATCGCGTCGTATTCCCGGGCTGAACGCTCCCAGCTGAAGTCCTGCTCCATGGCGCGGCGCTGCAGTTCGTGCCAGCTGTCGGCGTGGCGAAAGGCTTCCCAGGAGCGCACGATCGCCGTGTAAAAGTCAACTGGCTCGTAGCGGTCGAAGCAGAAACCCGTGCCAGTGTGGGCGCGTGGATCGTGGGGCGGCACCGTGTCCACCAATCCGCCCACCTTGCGCACCACCGGGATTGAGCCGTAACGCATCGACAACAGCTGGCTGATGCCACAGGGCTCGAAGCGGCTGGGCATCAGAAAGGCATCCGTGCCGCCGTAGATCAGGCGCGAGAGCGAATCGTCGTAGGTGAGGAACACCGAGAACCGGCCGGGGTGGCGGGACGCCATTTGCCAGAGGCCCGATTCGTAGCCGCGATCGCCCGTGCCGAGCACCACGAACTGACTGTCGGTGTAGGCCAGCACCCGATCGGCCACCTGCAGCAGCAGGTCCACCCCCTTCTGGTCCACCAGGCGACTCACCATGCCCATCAGGTAGGTGTCGGGATGGACCGTCAGTCCCATCCGCTCCTGGAGCAAGGCCTTGTTCGCCGCTCGGCCCTCCAGGTTGCGGGAGCTGAAGGTGGAGGCCAGGGCCGCATCGGTGGAGGGATCCCAGTCGGCTGTGTCGATGCCGTTGAGGATGCCGCGCAGCTTGCCGCTGATGTAGTTCAGCAGCCCCTCCAGCTTCTCGCCGTACTCGGAGGTGCGGATCTCTTGGGCGTAGGTGGGCGACACCGCATTGACACGGTCGGCATACAGCAGGGCCGCCGCCATCGTGTGGTCCCCCTGCATGTACCAGGGACACCAGGTCATGCGGTCGAGTTTCCAGCGCCAGGGACCCTGGTACTTGAGGTTGTGGATGGTGAACACCGTGCTGATCTCCGGGTCCTGGTGCATCCACACCGGAATCATGCCGGTGTGCCAGTCGTGGCAGTGCAGCACCTGGGGCTTCCAGCCGCCGTTCCAGGCGAATTCTGCGGTGGCGCTGGCGAAGAAGGTGAAACGCCAGTCTTCATCTTCCCCTCCATAGATCCGCTCAGGGTCGAACACGGGATGACCCACCAGATAGATGGGCAGGCCATTGGAGGGATGTCGGGTCTCGAAGATGGAGAAATCCGTGCCCATGGTGTGGCCGCGCCAGATCGGCTCCGGGCTGATCTGCAACCGGCTCCACAATTTTCCATAGCCCGGCAGGATGATGCGCACGTCATGGCCCAGGTCCGCTAGGGCCGGTGGCAGGGATCCCACCACGTCGCCCATCCCCCCCACCTTGACCATCGGGGCGCATTCGGCCGCAGCGAAAAGAACCCGCATCCTTCCAAGGCATGGTGGGGGCCAGTGTACGGACCTCATCTGCCGGCACTCAGCCGGATTGGTCCTCAGGGGAGCACGGTGACCGGTGTGCCGATCGACACGAAATCGAACACCTGCCGCACGTCCTCGTCGTACAGACGCACGCAGCCGTGGGAGAGAGCCTGGCCCACGGTCCAGCGGTGGGGGGTGCCGTGGAAGCCGGCCACCACACAGCCCTTCACATCGAGCATGTGTTCGCCGTCCCAGCCGCGGCGTCCCAGGCAGTCCTGATGGAAGCCGATCCAACGGCTGCCGAGGGGATTGGCAGGCCCGGCAGGGGTGTGAGTGCCCTTCTCTGGGTGCTCCCACACGGGATATTCCGTCTTGTTCAGCACCTGAAACCGGCCCACCGGTGTTTCCCAGCCCGGCATGCCAACGGCCACGGGAAAACGACGCACCAACCGGCCGTTCTCAAGGAGGCTGAGCAGACGCCGCTGGCGGTCGAGGATGAGGGCCCGATCCAGCGGAGTGGCGGGTCCTGTCGCAGCGGGGAATGGCGCGGTACCCGGCGGGGCTGAGGGGCTGGCCGGAGGAACCACCGTGGCGGTGGCTCTGGGGGGGGCGGCTGCGGCGGCCGTGGGCGCTGGCGCCAGGGAAGGCGCGGGAGCAGCGCCTGGTGCGGAGCCGCTGGGACCCTCCAGGGCTGCCGGAGCCATCGGCAGCGGGGACGGTGCCGGTGGCATGGGGTCGCCACCGATGCTCAACGGCTCCGGTCCCAGCAGGGCCGCCGCGCCCACGGGCGGTGGTGGCGCCGGCAACGCTGGCGAAGCGGCCTGTTCGGGCAGGGCTGAAGCAGGCGGGAGGGGCTGGGCCTGCCCTGAGCTGGTCAGCGACGGCAGCAACCAGATCAGCAGGAGCGGGGCGAGATGGAGCTGCAAGCGGCTTAGGTCCACGGGCCGAGGGGTCAGGGAGAAGCTCCCCGCCAGCGGACGAACCAGATGGCCTAGCTCGCCCTGGATGGGCCTGAGCGATAAAGGGAACACGGATCCCGGAAGGCTGCCAAAGTTCAGAGCAAGGCGCACCTTACCCAGCCCAGCCAGAGGCTGACGAACCTCAGGGCAACCACCCACTCTGGGAGAAATCGGGATCCCGCTTCTCAAGGAAGGCATTGCGTCCCTCCTGGCCCTCGGCGGTCCGATAAAAGAGATGGGTGGCCTGTCCCGCCAGCTCCTGGATGCCGGCCAGACCATCGGTTTCGGCATTGAAGGCCGCCTTCAGGCAGCGGATCGCCGTGGGGCTGTGGGCCAGCACCTCCCGGGCCCAGGCCACCCCTTCGGCCTCCAGACGCTCCAAGGGAACCACCGCATTCACCAACCCCATGGCCAGGGCCTCGCGGGCGTCGTAGCGGCGGCAGAGAAACCAGATCTCCCGAGCCTTGCGCTGCCCCACCACCCGGGCCAGGTAACCGGCGCCGAAGCCCGCGTCAAAGCTGCCCACCCGGGGCCCGGTCTGGCCGAAGACGGCGTTATCGGCCGCCAGGCTGAGGTCGCAGAGCAGGTGGAGCACCTGGCCGCCGCCGATCGCGTAGCCCGCCACCAGGGCGATCACCACCTTGGGCAGACTGCGGATCAGGCGCTGCAGGTCGAGAACGTTGAGCCGGGGCAGGCCCGTGTCGTCGAGGTAACCCCCGTCGCCCCGCACGCTCTGGTCGCCGCCGGCGCAGAAGGCCCACACCCCATCGGCGGCGGGGCCGTCGCCGGTGAACAGCACCACCCCGATGCCGGGGTCATCGCGGACCCGGGACAAGGCATCACAGAGTTCCTGCACCGTGCCGGGCCGGAAGGCGTTGCGCTTTTCAGGTCGGTTGATGCTGATCCGGGCGATGCCCTCCTCGCTGCGCAGGAAGCGGATGTCGCGGTATGTGCCCACGGCTTCCCACTGCACCGGGGCGGGTTGGCTGGCGGGGGGCGCTGCGCTCATCTAGGGGCGGAAGCGAGTGCCGCCATTGTGCGCAGCCGGCGGCGCAAGTCGGCATCGTGGCGACGATCCGTGCGCACCACCAACAGACTGAAAGGTTGGGCCAGGGCCCAGGCGAGATCCTTCGCCAGAGCTGCAGGGGAGGCGATCAGACGGGCCGGCACGCCGTGGGCCTGGGCCAGGGCGAGGGGATCCACCGGCTGGGGCATCGCGAACAGACGATCAAAATCAAGGTGTTCGCCGGGCTCGGTGCGGATCGGCAACTGCTCAAAGATGCCGCCGCCGCCGTTGTCGATCACCAGCACCGTGAGCCGTCCCCGCAGCTGGGGCCGCCACAGCCAGCCGTTGGCGTCGTGCAGTAAGGCCAGATCGCCGCTGATCAGCAGACAGGAGCCCAGGCCCTCCGCCAGGCCGCAGGCCTCGGAGAGGGTGCCATCGATTCCTGAGGCGCCCCGAAAGCCCACCATGGGCCGGGGCAGGGCCGCTGGATCGGCGAAGGTCTCCCAGTCCCGCACCGGCGAACTGTTGGCCAGCATCAGCGGCAGCCCTGGCGGCAGCAGGCGGCTGAGCTGGCGGGCAAGGGCGGGTTCATTCCACGCACCGGCGATGGGCGGACCCGTGCGGAGCGCCTGATCCAGCAGAATCTGCATCCTCGCCTCCGCATCTCGCCAGGTCTTCGCCAGTCGGCGGGCGGCGGCGGATGGCGCCGCCGGGGTACCGTCGAGCTGGCCCCAAACCCAGGCCCGCAAGCCCGCCGCCGTCTGGGCCCTCACCACCACCAGGGGATCAAGAGGTCGTGGGTCCCCTTCACTCACGAGCACCTGCTCGGCATCCAGACCCGCCAGCCACCGCTCCAGCCGGCGGCTGGCGGGCAAGCTTCCGAGCCGCAGCACCTGGGAGGGGGCGAGAAGCGGATCCGGGGACTCCAGCAGGAGGTCGTAGCCGCCCACGCAGGTGAGTTGCGCCTGTCCCCGCAGGCCAGAGAGGGGGTCGGCGAGCACGGGCCAGCCGCTCCGCCGCTGCCAGAGGATCAGGGCATCCAGGTGGTCTTCCCAGCTCTGCGGGCTGCCCCGCCAGGGGCCGGCCACCACCACGCCGGGACGATTGGGATCGAGGGCGGGAAGGGCCGCTGAGGGGCTGACAGCACCGATCGCCGCGATCCCCGTGGCGAGGGCGTGGGCAGCGCCCCCGGCCGGATCAGCGGATCCAGGCGGGGAGGCAGCGGAGCAGGGCGGAGCTGGCATGGTCGTGGCCGCCCCAACCGGAAGAGAAGGCGCAAGCGGAAGGTCTGCCCCAACGGCGAGGGAGCCGGCCAGGGAGGCCAGGGAGGCGGCACCGACATGGAGGGGTTCCTCGAAGGGCAGGTTGAGGTGCACGGGGCCAGCCGGAAGCGCTCCGCTCCCCCTGAGGCTCCTGAGATAGGCCTCCACAGCCAGCGTCTCCACAGCGGCTGGCTCCATTCCCCCCATGCCGGTTCCAGATGCCTGGCCGAACCAACGGCAGCTGCCCCTGAGGAAGTCCTCCTGGTTCACGCTCTGGTTAGCCCCGCAACCTTTGAGCCGATCCGGCCGGTCGGCGCTGAGCAGCAACAGGGGGATCGCTCCATGGTCGGCCTCCACGCAGGCGGGCAACAGCTGGGCCACCGCCGATCCTGAGGTGGTGATCACGGCCGCGGGCAGGCCAGTGGCCCGGGAGAGCCCAAGGGCGAAGAAGGCTGCCGAACGCTCGTCAAGAGCGGTGTGCAGGCGAAGCCCCCGACGCTGGAGCAGCCCCGCCGCTAACGCTAGCGGGGCCGAACGGCTGCCCGGGCACAGGACTGCGTGCCCAAGGCCAGCCCGCAGCAGGGCTCCCAGGAGCAGCAGGGCGGCCCTGAGGTTCGCTTCGGCCCGATCGGCAGGGGAGGATTCCGCGGCCACAGCGTCAGGGACGAGAGGATGGATGCATGGATCATCCTCACGGGCCCCCGCCGATGGACGACGGCTGTTCAAAGCCGACTGCGCTAACTCCGACAGGATCCGGATCGGTTGACCTGCCCCGGGTCGGGATGCGGAGCCAGTCCGAAGCCCTGGTCCCTGGGCCCACGGACGGCCTTCGAAGCCAGGTGCTCTCGCTGCTTCTCTGGCTGATGGTGGCGCTGCTGCTGCGCTGGCTGGTGGTGGAACCGCGCTGGATCCCCTCCGGATCGATGCTTCCTACCCTCCAGCTGCAGGACAGGATTCTTGTGGAGAAGGTCCGCCCCCACCTCGGCCGCAACTTCAAGCCCGGCACGGTGGTGGTGTTCCATCCCCCCGCCCAGCTGGTGGAGGCGGGCTACGACCCCAGCTCCGCGTTGATCAAGCGAGTGGTGGCAGGACCCGGTGACCGGGTCGAGATCCTGGGGGGGAGGCTGCTGCGCAACGGAACGCCCGTGGAGCCCGACTGGAGTGCGGAGGCGATGGACTACCAGTTCGGACCGGTCGTGGTTCCACCGGGCCATCTGCTGGTGCTGGGGGACAACCGCAACTCCAGCCTCGACTCCCATGTCTGGGGGCCCCTGTCCCGCCAGGAGGTGATCGGCACGGCCTTCTGGCGCTACTGGCCCCTGCAGCGCTTTGGCCCCCTACGGTCCTCCTCCAGCCATACCCCTGGGGGAGGCTGATCAGCTGCGGTATGGTTCCTCGCAAACCCACGCCAGTGTTGGCCTGGGACCTGGCCAGCCGAGCGGGAGTCCTATGTTCAATCCGGAGTTCCTGACCAGCGACAACGAGGCGATCAGCGGCAACTCCCTGATCCAGTACCTCCAGGAGCAATCCCCGGATGTGCTGCAACGGGTGGCCCGCTCCGCCAGCGGCGACATCCAGGACATCATCCGCCACAACGTGCAGGGGCTGCTGGGGATGCTCCCCGGCGACCAATTCGACGTAAAGATCCAGACCAGCCGCGACAATCTTGGCGGTTTGTTGGCATCAGCCATGATGACGGGTTACTTCCTGCGCCAGATGGAGCAGCGCATGGAGCTGGAAGGGGTCCTGATTGGAACAGGCCAGGCCGATGCCCTGCACTCCGACGACCCTGGCCCGCTCAGGCTCTGAAGCGAACAGGAGATCCACATCGGCATCTCGTGGCCCCACGGGAACAGCCCCGGCAGGAGCGTGTTGTGACACCCCTGCATTCCGGCCTCAGATCAATGCTATTGGCCTGAGTTTGCCTTAGCATTGCGGCATTGAAAACATCTACATGCCAATCACCACATCACTAAAACAGGTTGTTCCTGTATCTGTAAAGCACAAGATCAAGGATTTGATTGGCATCAAGGATCCACCGCCGGAGGTTAAGAAAAAGCCCATTGAGTTCTGGATCGATGTGGTCAGCGGTTGCAATCTCCGCTGCACGGCCTGCCCAGTGGGCATGCCTGAATTCTCCAATAGCATCGGCCAATCGCTGCGTGAAATGGAACCCGATATGTTTGAAAAAATATGCATCAAGGCGAAAGAAGATACAGGTGGCAATCTACGCATGGGATTGTACAATTGGACAGAGCCCACCCTTCACTCTCGTCTCGACGAACTGATCGGGATCGCTATTAAGCATGGCATCCCATGCGGGATCTCTTCGAATTTAAATCATGATTACGACTGGTCAAAACTGAAGCCGTACCAGCTCTGGAACCTGACCATCACCGTGTCGGGCTTCACTCAGAAAACCTATGCGATCAATCACCGCGGTGGGCGCATTGAACCTGTTCTCGCCAACCTGATCCGAATTTCCGAGACCCTCTCAGACTGGGAAAGCTACAAGGATATCGACGTTCGCTACCTGGTGCATCGCGACAACAAACACGAAGTGCACCTCTTCAAACACTTTTGCGACAAGCTTGGCCTGAAGTTTACCCCTTATCATGCATATTATATGCCCATAGACCGCATGTTTGAGGGCCTCGAGGGTGTTCCAGATGGCTTTGATTACATCGAATATTCTCCTCAAATGGTCAGCCAAGCCATCGGTACGCATCGTTCCCAGCGATGCTTCATGCGTGATTCGCAGGTCACTCTCGATATGGATGGCAATTATTCCGTTTGCTGTGTTGAATCACCATCATCGCCAAGATTGGGCAACTACCTTGACGACAGCTATTCCACCATGCAGAAAGCTCGCGTCACCAGTGAACTGTGCGCCAAGTGCACCCAGAAAGGCATTAATATTTTTGCAACCTATGGCTACGAAGAACCAGTAGAGATTCAAGACGCAATCCAAAACACACTGTCATCGGACTTAAAAGCACTTTTGACACCTGATGGCAATGGGTACTAATGTGTGGGAATTTCTAATCCTTAGCGCAAGAAGGAATGGATTGGAGGCATCCATTTAGTATAAGTATTTCTAGACACACAAACGATCTCCTCGGCAAAACTAGGCAGTATTCATGGAGGTGATACCGATCTGTCCCCACCGAAGCACAGCAAAACGCTGCGTAATCAGTCTGGGCGTGGGGCGCAAATCCTACACTGACTGCCTGAAAAGATTGGAGGAAAGTCTCCGTAAGGTTCGTTTTCAAGGTGATCTTCTTGTTTGGTCCGACGAGTTACCGATCGGTTCTCCTTCCCAGCTCGAAGCACCCATGGCCTTCAAAGGTTTCTGCTTCAACGAAGCCAGGCAAAAAGGCTATGAAGAAATACTCTGGATTGATGCTCCAATTATTGCCATGCGTCCGCTGGAGCCACTGTTTGCGTTGATGAATCGATATGGCTTCATCACGTTCACCAATAATCACGATCAAGTTCTTGGACAATGGTGTAGTGATACCGTTCTTGCCCACCATCAATTGAGCCGAGATGAGGCAATGGCAATCCCTGAAACCCCAACATCAGTGATCGGTTTTGACTTGAACACCGAGATCGGTAACCAGTTTTTGAATCAATGGCATGCGCTGTTAACGGATGGCCTCACCTGCAAAGGAACCCACGAGACCATCAACACAATTGAGGACTACTATGCCATTACTTGGAATAAGGATAAGCGTGTCTCTGAAGATCCACGAGTTCGCGGCCATCGCCATGACCAGACTGCCGCCGGAATCATCTCATACCGCCTCGGCCTCCGACCGTATGCAGACACCTTGAGAGACGTTCATTACAAGGAAGCGCCAATCAATCGTCATACAATCCTGCTTCATTATCGCGAGTTCGGCGAGACCATCACACCACTCGAAAGAATTATTAAAGATGTCTTCTGGACAACTCCATTCTATAAAGCACCCAAGGCCAAAATCACTCACGCTCTAAGCAGGCTTAAATCATCGATTAAAATTATCATTGGCCGCTAAAGTGATCCCGGCAGGTTGACCTTCGATCAATTCTTAAGGCATAGGCTAATCACAACGATGCGTAGATTCGTTGATGCATCTCGTCGCCAAACAAGGCTGGCAGGCGACAAGCCACTGCTAGCCTAAGTGAAATCACTGACAAACCGATGGACATTGTCTGCGCAACTGATGGGAACTACCTACCGCACTGCGTGGCCATGCTCCAGTCACTTTGGGAACACAACAAAAGAAGCGACCTGCGCGTCTACCTGATCACTGACAACGCTGATTCGAAAGACCTTGGCGTTGCGCTTTCCTATCTTCATCGTCTCCTACCTTCCATTTCCTTTTTGCAAGCAAATCCTGAACCACTGCAGGGCTTCCCAGTCAACGGCCATGCAACAGTAGCAACGTATTTTCGCCTGCTTTTGCCAGTTCTTTTGCCAGGAGGTATCGATAAGGTCATCTTCATTGATTCCGATACCATCATCACAGATAGCCTCGATGACCTGTGGAAAACTCGATTGAATGGCAAAGCGTTGGCCGCTGTGCCCGAGCATCGTCTTTCCTGCAAGGACCATGGCTATCAGCATGGTGGCTACTTCAATGCTGGCATCATGTTGGTGGATCTACAACGTTGGAGAGGATCTGGTCTTCTGGAACGGGGCAGAGCGTTTGCAAGCCAGAATCCTGAACGCTTACGTCACTGGGATCAAGATGTTCTCAACCACGTCTTTGCCGATGACTGGGTTGCCTTAGGTGATCGATGGAATGCCTGTCCGCACCTTTTTGGCCTTACTCCTGGCTATGAGCTGGATGTTGACAATCTAAGTCCTGCTGAGCAGCAAGCGATCAAGTCACCTGCCATCGTGCATTTTGCCGGACCCGGGCCCGTGAAGCCATGGAATGCACGTTGCAACCATCCACTAAAGCAAGGCTATCTGGATGCCAAAGCCAAAACTCCATGGGCTGCTACAGCACTACTGGACACTCCACCACCGCCATGGAAGCAAGCATGGCAACAGTCTGTGTTTAAAGCCAAGTGCATGATCCGCCGCCAATTGGTAAGAAACCACTGAAACTCCGCAAGCAACCGGAAAGTCGTCAGGAACACCACCAAACCGGATCATTCTGGATCATGATTCTGGTGCGGAACAAGCCGCCATCGGATCAACGTGCTGTCGATCGATGAAAGCAACTGCCATGCTCCATCCGACGGAGCCCAAGTACGCTGCTTGATCTGTTCTGCAAGTCCAGCAAGGCTAGCTGAGGAGATCGGCTTAGGAGCATCATAATGAGCAGGGATCAACTGGCGTACGTCCTGCAGCTTTGATAGGGCACCCAACCAGGCCAAAAAGGGCCCTTTGGATCGGACAAATACGAGGCGCTCCAATACAGGAGCAAGGCCAAAAGAGATGTCCCCTGCGGTGTTGGTAATCAAGAGATCCGCCTCATTCTCCCAGTGCTCCGACCAACGAAAGGGGAATACACCGAAATGGATAGCCGGTTGACGATGCTCAGCTTCTGCAATGTCGGCCAGAAGTTTGGATAGCTGCGGCACGCGGACTGATCGTGGACGAAAGTAATTAGCAAACAGCAGAATCCGTTTCCAGCCCTTCACACGTTGAAGCGGAGTATCGATCAGCGGCTCCGCCCCCCGCTCTCGAGCATGAAACAGCAAGGGTGTGGGATCGAGGGCAAAGATCGGGGGTGGCTCGGAGGAAATCGAAACCAGGGCATCGGTGACCAGAAGACAGCCGCTAGCGTGATCCAGACAGGCAACTTCGTGGAAGGTACCCAAACCAAGATTGATCGGTCCCAGCGGAATCCAGCTCAACTGATCAGGATGGGGCAGTCCATCACGACAAAGGATCTTGGTGCGATCCGCCGGGAAGCCAAGCCAGCTGGATGGGAGCTGAAGCGGAAAACTCCACTGCCGATCGCTGACCCACAGGGCGGCCCTGGGGAAGGCACGGCAGAGGGCTGGCACAGGCAACTTGTGCTCCAGCCCGGAGGAGGTGGCCAGCACGATTGTGAGCACCGGGCCATGCGCATTCTCCAGCGCGCGTATGCCTCCGATCACCTCCTCCGTGGCGGGCAGGGGCGCGTACAACATCAGGCCACCCTCCACCTTAACAACCGTCATCCTGATGGGTACCGCTACATACCAGACACCGTGGAGTTGCTCAAAGCACCAAATCCGGTTGGGCACCAACTCGCGCATCAGCGTGGGACGACGGCCATAGGGATAGAGAGGCAGCAGCGGCCACCAGGCCCATCGCTGGCTGCTGGTGTCTGCGGGGGAGGGCTGGAGGCTGCTCACGTCAGGCCAGAAAGAGAAGGCTCGTGCTCATCACCACCATGCCGGCGATCACGCCGGCGATCATCTGATGGTGGGTGCCATAGCGCTGGGCGGCAGGCAGCAGTTCATCGAGGCAGATGTAGACCATCACTCCTCCCACACCGGCGAACACCAAACCCATCACCAGGGGTGTGAGAACCGACCGCAGCAGAACGTAGCCGAGCAGGGCACCGAGCGGCTCGGCAAGACCGGAGGCGAAGGAGAGCCAGAAGGCTAGGGCGCGGTTGCCGGTGGCGTAATGCACTGGGGCTGAGATGGCCAGGCCTTCCGGAATGTTGTGGATGGCGATCGCCAGGGCGATGCTGAACCCAAACCTTGGGTTGCTCACGGCGGCCATGAACGTCGCCAGCCCCTCGGGGAAATTGTGAATCGCGATCGCTAGGGCAGAGAAGAGGCCCATACGCAGCAGGGTATTTTTCTCCTCGGCGCTGGCTGACTGGGAAGGGTGGAGGCGCAGGAGGGCGGCATCACCGTGGCTCGGAAGCACCTGGTCAAGGGCGGCCATCAGGGCGATGCCGGCGAAGAAGGCGATCGTGGTCCACACGTAGCCGGCTCTGACGCCGAGGACGGCGCTGAGGGCGGTGCGGGCCTTGGGAAAGATCTCCAGGAAGGACACCTGGATCATCACCCCGGCGGAGAAGCTCAGCGAGAGGGCGAGCAGGCGGGGATTGAAGCTGCGGTTGAGCAAACCCAGCAGGCTGCCGATGCCGGTGGACAGTCCGGTGAACAGCGTCAGCAGCAGGGCGAATTGAACGTGCTGATCCGGGCCCGGCAAGGCGTGTCCTCCAGTGGGCGCCAAGGCGCACCACATGATCGCAGCCGGCTTAGCGCCGCCGTATGACGGTTGGCAGCCGCTCCTGCCAGGCAAGGGCAGAGCGGACGTGGAAACGATCGGAAGATCCGCTCAACCGATCGACGGAGCCGTCAGAGCCACGGGGGTGGCGGCCAGGGCGAGCGGGAAGTTGTGGGCATTGCGTTCGTGCATCACTTCCATGCCGAGGTTGGCACCGTTGCTCACATCGGCCCAGGTGGGGATCACCTTGTCCTGGACATCCAGGATCGACTACACCCAGCATGTGGAAGGGGTAGATCAGGAACACAGCGAAGGCGACTGACAGAGGAGCGCTGTAGGCCATGCAGATCCAGGGGCGCATAACGAGGCGATCGGAGTGCTCCCACTGGCGGCTCATTAGGCGGACCGTCACAGCGTGCTGAACTGGATAGCGAAGCGATGGCGAGTACCTGAACGCTCAGCTGTTGCTTCCCTGAACCTGCTGCCCATCCCACCAACGGCTCGCCTGGCCAAGAAAGGCGGTCCAATCGAGCCTCTCCTCCGCGGCGGCCCGGGCCACCAGCAGGGGGGCCTCCAGCCGGATCCGGGCCAGGTCGGGCTCGCTCACACCGGCGGAAAGGGCGAGCACATCGGCCATGGCCCTGCCCACCACCCGGGTGAGGTAGGCCGCGCTCAGCGCCTGCAGGGCACCGCCCACCAGCCAGGTGGCGCCATGGAACTTCACGGCGGCTGCAAGGGCCTGGGTGCTCCACTCCACAACCCCCTGGGCCAGGGCAGCCTTGCCGATTTCGGTGGCGGCGGCCCTGAGTTGATCGGCACTCCACGGGCAATCCCAGAGCTGGGCCATCTCCCTCAGCATCAGGCCATTGGCGGCGGCCAACACCAACAGATCAAGGCTGGGCAACGGCGTGACGAGCACCCCGCCCGCCACCACCCACTGAGTGCGCCGCTGAAGCTGCTGCCACTGCCGGCGCCGCAGGCGTTCCAGATCCGCCTGCCAGAGGCCGTGCAGCGCCTCGATCCGGCGCCGCGCCGTGCGGGAGCGCAGCAGCGGGGCCTCCCGGGCCAGCCAGTCGCTCAGGGGAGCCAGGGCTGCGGGCAGGCTATCCACCTCCCCATCCCAAAGCAGCAGACGCTGGGGATCGGCCGCCGGCCATTGCCGCAGAAGATCAGCCTTAGCGCCCTCACCGTCGGCTTCAGACTCCAGGGTGAGGAGCAGCCACACCGGCTGGCCATCCGGCACGGACTCGAGCCAGCGCAATTCCGAGGCCCGCAGGGGTGAGGCCAACGAAAAGAGCAGGACATCGGCGGCGGCAGGTCCAGCGGGCCAGTTCCAGTCGGTTGGGCGGCTGCCAAGCGGCACACCCACCTGGAGACGCAGGGGATGGCGCCCGCGCACGGCGGCGGCCAGGCTCCCCAGACGATCCATCTGGACCGGGGCAGGACGCTCAACCCCAACCAGCGCCAGCAGGAGTTCAGGGCTAAGGCGATCCCGCTCCAGTTGGGCCAGCTGGAAGCGACGGGCCTCCTCTCCGGCGCCATGGCCCTCAAGGGAGGTGAACCGGGGAATCAGGGCTTCACAGCGCCCGACCCAGTCCGCCAAGCTGCTACCGCGCCACGGCGAAGGGGAGCGGTCGCTGGGGGTGAGCAGCCACCAGCCACCGGCCAGGGCGCCAAAGCCCAGCAACAGCCCCCCGCCCGGATGCAACGCATGCAGCACACCATCGAGGGCCATCGCTCCTCCCGCCAGAAGCAGGGCTGGCCGGCTCCAGAACGGCAATCGACCAAGGGCGCCCGACCAGACCGAAGCAAACGGAATCGGCACGGCTGTTCGGCTCGTGCCACGGCTGGACGGGTGGTCGGCGACAGCGAAGCGGGCCTGGGAAAGAGACTCCCCAGAGGGAGCAACAGGGGACTCGGAAGGTGGCATCGGTTCCGTCAAAGCCTGGGCTCGGAGCTCTGGCAACGCTTCTCTAGCTCAGATGTGTCCCTTCTGCTTCAGGGCTGTCGGGTGGGACACCGAACAACGCGAACGGCCCCCATAGGCTGGACGGGTCCAGGAACCAATCCATGACCCCTGGCTCCCGCCGATCGGGCATTACCGCCGTGCCGCTGCTGACATCCCGTCAGCGCGCTGAACTGGACCACTGGCTCAATCAGCTCGAGGCAAGCTCCCACTGGCACGGGCAACTCCCGGTGATGCTCCTGGAGCGCTGCTGGCTGCGGCTCATCGCGGTGCGGGTCGAGGAGCTGGCCCGGCACCTGCCACCCGACAGCAGCTGGGACGCACCGGAACTCGTGCGCTACCGCGAGCTGCTGGAGCAGGGTCATTCCCCCCTGACCGCCGAACAGCTCTGCTGGCTGGAATTCGGCACGGAGGCCTGTCGCCAGGCTCAGCTCCGCCTCTGGGGGGCCCAGGAACGGGGCAACCAGGGCTGGACCCTGGAGAGCTACCTGCAGCTGCTGCGCGACTACAGGGGTCGCTTCGAAACCGGGGAGTCGCGCCAGCTTCCATTGATGGTGCTGGCCCGCCGGGATGAGGGCGGCAGGGGGGCCGTTCATGAGCTGGTCTGGCTGGGGCGCGGGGAGGGAGAAGCGATGCGCCACACTTGCCCCTGATTGCAGGCTGCGGCCATGGCAGAAGAAACCCCCCGCTCCATTCCCTCCACCCGGCAGGAGGGCCAGGAACGGAGCCCTCGCCAGGGCGACAACCGGGAACCCGGCGGCTTCCGGATCCGCCTGAGCGATAACGAGATGCAGGCCGCCCGGGCCCTACAGGAGGCCCTCGGGCTCCGCTCCACGGTGGCCGTTCTCGGTTTTTCGCTCCGCACCCTGGCCCAGCAGCTTGAAGCGGGCCAGCTCGATGAGCTAGTGGCCCAACAGCGGGCCCAGGCCAGCGAGCGCGGGCCCGCAGGCGCGGGACGCGGCGAGCGGCGCGGGCCCCGCGATGAGTCCCGCGGCGGGGGCGGCGGGGGCGGCACCAGGGTGGTCCGGGCCAATCCCTTCGCTCGGCCCAGCAAGCCCGTGGTGAGTGCACCCCAATCCGAAATTTCGCTCGAGGGGAATGATCCTGCTGAATCCGCAGCAAACCCTGAAAGCAGCCCTGAAGCGGTTCTCGACTCCCCGGAGACCAGCAGCGCGGCAACCGCCGAAGCCGCCCCTGCAAGCGATGGTTCCTCCGCCCCTGCAGACGACGGTGATGCCACCATCGACGCCGGCGCCTGAGCCGCACCCCCATGACGACAAAGCGGCCTCGGGTGTTGTCGGGGGTTCAGCCCACCGGCGCGCTCCATCTGGGCAACTGGCTGGGAGCGATCCGCAACTGGGTTGAGCTCCAGGACAGCCACGACACCTTTTTTTGCGTTGTTGATCTGCACGCCATCACCGTGCCCCACGATCCCGCACGCCTAGCCGAGGACACCCTCACCACCGCAGCCCTCTACCTGGCCTGTGGCATTGATCCGCAGCGCTCCACCGTGTTCGTGCAGAGCCAGGTGAGCGCCCACAGCGAACTCTGCTGGCTGCTCAACTGTGTGACGCCCCTCAACTGGCTGGAGCGGATGATCCAGTTTAAGGAGAAGGCGCTGAAGCAGGGGGCCGATGTGTCGACCGGGCTGCTCGATTACCCGGTGTTGATGGCTGCCGACATTCTTCTCTATGACGCCGATCGGGTGC
>CALRXC020000051.1:0-30129 GCA_943372025.1 Synechococcus sp. UW140
CGAGATCGATTGCAGAACAGCTGAACTGAGCGAATCATCGACCCGCAATCGATTCACGTCTTTCTCAGTTTGATTCCGGTCTGAATCTCTTCGGCAGCTGAAACGTCACCATCTTCTGCTCGGTGATCTATGCGCAACACGCTCCTAGCTGCTTAGGGTGGTCCAAACTTTTCGGGATCTGGATGCCTCGCCGCCCTGGTGGCGCCTGGGTTTTGACGGCAAAGCCCTGCTGGAAGCCGTCGTTGGCAGTGTTGTTGGCCTGATTGCTCTGTTTTCGTCCTATAACCACGTCTCCCTCCTCCACCGCCAGCTCCCTCTTCAGCAGCAATGGGGCGTCTGGCTCATCGCGCTCTCCCTTCCGCTCGTTGTTGCGGATGCTCAACTGGCGGCGCGATCCCGTCGTCGAGATGCAGATCGAGCGCTCGAAGCAGAGAACGAAGCAGCTCGAGAGCGAAATCGAGCAGCTGAACAGAGACAACGCGTTGTTCAGCTGGATGCACTCCGAGCTCGACTTGATCGAGGCCGACTTGCCTTCCAGCTCGACCCCTCCCCCAACAATCGCCGCAAACTCCAGCGACTGCTGAGTCTGCTCAACAGCCCAGAGGTGGCCCAGCTGTTTCGCGGTTGAGCTCATGCCACGGCCTCCAGCAACTGCCGCAGCGCCTGCCGCCAGTGCACCGCAGGCAGATCCAGCACTTGGCGCGTCGCCGAGCAGTCCAGCAGGGAATAGCTGGGCCGCTGAGCCGGCAGGGGGTACTTGGCGGTGGTGAGCGGCTTCACCACCGCTGGCTGCTCCAGGAGCCCTAGCTCCTGAGTTTTCCGTGATGCCACGGATGCAGCCCATGGCCTACTCAGCCGACAGTGCTTGTGACCAGCATCCTGTGCATTGGGGTGAAGATCCGCGATGTGATCAAGGCCTTGGAGCAGGCAGGCTGGGTTCTTGTTGCCACCCGCGGCAGCCACAGGCAGTTCAAGCATCCACTCCGGCCGGGTCGCGTTACGGTTGCTGGAAGGCCAAGCGACGACCTCGCGCCCGGCACCCTCAAGAGCATTGCCCGGCAATCCGGAATGTCCCTGCCATGAGCCAAGCCTTTGCCGTTGTGATCGAAGAAACCGATCACAATTTCTCTGCCTATGTCCCTGATCTGCCGGGCTGTGTGGCCACAGGTCCCACGCGTGATGACGTGCTCGCTGAGATCCGCGACGCCATTGCCTTTCACCTCGAAGGCCTTGCCGCCGATGCCCAGCCCCAGCCGCCTGTGCGCTCCAG
Organism: Synechococcus sp. UW140; assembly: GCA_943372025.1. Lineage (GTDB taxonomy): Bacteria > Cyanobacteriota > Cyanobacteriia > PCC-6307 > Cyanobiaceae > Cyanobium. The sequence continues at coordinate 1,271 of CALRXC020000051.1, forward strand.
CGTGGCCACTGTGCTGGTGTAGCGCTGGCATTGCCGGGTAAAACACCTTCATGCCGTCGTGAGCTCCATCAGGGTCAGCCCTGAAAGATCGAGTCGCTGACGGGCCTGCCACAGGTCGTGGCTGTCCTGCATGGCGAGCCAGCTTTCGGCACTGCGCCCCAGCACCCGTGACAACCGCAGCGCCATATCCGGCGACACGCGGCTTTTGCCTGCCACCAGCCGCTGAAAGGTTGAAGCCGAAACCCCCAATCGCTCAGCCACCTGCCGAATCGAGAGCCCGCAAGGCTCCAGATAAACCCCTTCGATGAACTCCCCAGGGCGGGGCGGATTGTGCATCTGGGTCACGTGATTAGGCGTCATCAGTGGTAGTCCTCAAAATCCAGATCGAAAACGTGGCCATCGCGGAAGGCAAACGTCAACCGCCAGTTGCCGTTCACCCAGATCGACCATCGCCCCTAGCCCGGTAAATCCATGTCTTCGATCTGTGTTGCGGAGTGCAGCGCTGCAAGTTGCAGCCGCAGCTTGCGCGCCAGCGGTGCCTGAATTCCTGCGGTGCTGCCGGTTTCGAAAAACTGGCGCAGCCCTTTGGCCTCCAACCTGGCGCGCTGCTCGCCATGCCACAGAGCAGCCTTGCCGTCGTAAGGCAACACGGTGAGGCCATTGATCAGCAACCCCTGCAGATAGCTGTTGAGCCGTTGCTGCTTGCGGCCGGAAGGCCGAGCTGCACCTCCCTGTCCGTTGAGCGATCGCGCCAGGCCTCAATCTCCTGTGTACCGACTGGGCCTGAGTCGAGGGGCCAATCATCGGCATGGCGCCCATGAGCAGCTGCACGCCAATCCGCGATGGCAGTCCACACGCCTCGTCTTGACTGGTGGCCCTGCAATGAGGCGTAGGCCTGCTCGGAGATCAGCACGGCCACAGGCTTGCCATGGCGTGAAATGTGAACCACCTCGCCTGTTTCCGCCGCCTGCACCAAGCCGGCCAAGTGGGTTTTTGCTGTGGAGAGAGACACTGCCTGATCCACCACCTACACCCTTGAATCAGACTAGAGTTCTGGTCTGATTCAAGGGTGTAGGTGGTCGGGCTTGCGCAAGGAGAGGGGGACCAGCAAATCAGACGGCAATTCCTGGGGCAGCAACAGATCCACCGTCCAGACGGCGCCACCAGTGATCAGGATGCGGCGGCGGCCGGCGAGCAGGGCGTGAACGTTTAACGGGGTGGCGGTGGGCATGGGCGGTACCGCCAAGTGGCGGAGCATGGGGCCACGTCAGTTGCCCTGGCAGCGATTCATCGACTCGTGCAGCACGTTTAGAGCATGGAGCCCTTCGTCCCTGGGCCTAGCCGTGTCCCCCCCGCAGAGGTTCTTGTCTTAACCCTTGGCCAGTCAGACCCCTTGAGGCATGATCCCAGCATCATGTCCGAATTTCTCCAGGTCGCCTCCACAGCCCACGGCCTGATCACTCTGCTGGTATTTGCCGTCTCGATTCTGCTGTTCGTCACCGGCTGGCTGGCGCCGGAGGTCACGGGCCTGTTGGCCGTCGCCCTGCTGGTGGCCTTCAAGGTGCTGAAACCCGATCAGGCGGTGCAGGGCTTCGGCAGTCCTGCTCTGGTCACGCTGATGGGCCTCTTCGCCGTATCGGCCGGACTCTTTCGCAGCGGTGGCCTGGATCGGCTTCGGGCCATGATGGCTTCTGATCTCATCCGTAGCCCCCGCCGCCTGATCGTGTTGATGCTGGCGGTGGTGTCGCCGATTTCAGGCTTCATTCCCAACACGCCGATCGTGGCCACCCTGCTGCCTGTGCTGGAGGGCTGGTGCCAGCGGCGCCGGATCTCGCCGTCGCGGGTGATGCTTCCGATGGCCTTCGCGGTGGTGCTCGGCGGCACCATCTCCCTGCTCGGCACCTCCACCAACCTGCTCGCCAGCGACGTGAGCAGGCAGCTTGGTTTCGGCTCCATTGAACTGTTCGACTTCACCGCCATCGGTATCCCCATCTGGCTACTGGGCGGCCTCTACATGGTGCTGGTGTCGGACCGGCTGCTCCCCGATCGGGGACTCGACAACAAAAATGATCTGGTGGGCGACCTAGCCCGGGCCGGCTACCTCACGGAGGTGCTGATCCCCGAAGATTCCACCCTGATCGGCCAGACCCTCCACAACAGCCGCCTGCAGCGCCGCTTCGACGTGGATGTGCTGGAACTTCAGCGGGGCTCGAATATCTTCAGCGCTCCCCTCGCCGACCGTGTGCTGCAAGCCGCGGACCGGCTGGTGCTGCGCTGCAACAAGGAAACGCTGCTTCGTCTCCAGCAAGACCAGACCGTGATTCTCTCCCCGGCGAATGAACAGGACGATGCGATCAAAGAGCTCTCCCAACTCACCCTGACCGCCATGCGTATGGTGGAGGTGTTGCTGCCCAATGGCTCCACCCTCGCCGGCACCAGCGTGCGCGATCTGCGCTTTCGCCAGCGCTACAACGCCAACATTCTGGCGGTGCGACGCGGCAACCAGATGCTCCGCGAGCTGCTCGGCCAAGTGGTGCTCAAAGACGGTGATGTGCTCCTGCTTCAGGCCCCCGTGGATGCCATTCGCGGTTTCCAGGCCAACAACGATCTGGTGCTGCTTGAGGAGTTGGAGAAAGACCTACCCACCACCAATCGCAAGTGGGTGGCGGTGCTGGTCGCCGCCATGGTGATCCTGCTGCCGATGTTCAAGCTGATGCATGTGATGGCCGCCGTGCTGCTGGCGGTGGTGATCATGGTGGCTACGGGCTGCCTGCGGCCGGGGGAACTGCAACGCGCCATCCGCTGGGACGTGATTCTGCTGCTCGGCTCCCTCTCCTGCTTCAGTGTGGCCATGCAGGAAACCGGCCTCGCCCATGCCCTGGCCTCCGACCTGCTCCACTCCCTCAAGGGCTGGCCGGCTTATGGCGTGTTGGTGGTGGTGTATCTGCTGGGCTGCCTGCTCACCGAAACCCTGAGCAATGGCGCCACCGTGGTGCTGCTGATCCCGATCGCCACGGAACTGGCCAAGGGGCTGCATCTGCCGCCCATGGCCTTCATCTTCGCGATTCTCTTCGCCGCCAGCCAGAGCTTTCTCACCCCGATCGGCTATCAATGCAACCTGATGGTGTTCGGCCCAGGGCGCTATCGCTTCCTGGACATGACCCGCTACGGCGCTCCGCTCACCCTGGGCATGGTGCTGATCGTTCCCTGGCTGATCTGCCGTCATTTCGGGCTTTAAGCTATCCTCATGGAGCAGGACTGTCTCACCCGCGCCCGCCCCGCCATCCAGATCGAGCATTGTTTTTGCAGAATCCTGCGGAATCAGGCGAAGGGCATCAACCTCCAGGCTCAAGGCCAGCCGATCGCCAGCCTGCAGTCCCAGAAGCTGCCGCAACCGAGCTGGGATTTCCAACTGACCCTTGGATGACAACCTGTTGAGGCGGGATGGCATGCAACAGGCACTCCCAGCCCTCCTGCACTTCAAAAACGCGATTGAATCAAATCAACGTTGCACCGCGAAGTCCAGTCCAGCGCGGTACGGCTGAACCCCCTCGCGGCTGCTGCGGCCCCCTGAGCAGCTCAGCCCAGCCGTTGATCAAGCTGGAAGGGCTCCCCTGGCCATGTGGGATTGCCTTCCAACCCTCCGGCAGAGCGTTGGGATCGGGCTTGGCGATCAGCCCCCGGTCCAGCGGGCACGTCGTTTCCACTAGCACCAGAGGGGCGCTGAGCACACCGTTGAGGTGCACTAGCAACCTCCAGCACTCGCTGGGCTGGCGGCAGCATCCTGAAGCCGAAGGTTTTCCCTCCGCCATGGCCCCCAACACCAACCAAAACCTGCAGCAGCGCCTTCAGCAGTTGATGCGGGAGGTGGAAAGCCCCACGGCTCCACCCCGGACCCAGGGTCCAGGCCGGAACCACCCGTTCCCAATGCGGTTTCAACGCCTTCCAATGCTGGCCGGGGTGGGCATGGCTCTGGCCCTGGTGATCGGCATCCAGCTCGGCGCCCTCCCTTGGCGCTATCGCCGCGAACTGTGGCAGGCCCAAGGCGTCGGTCTCGGCTTGGTGGTTGGCCTGGCTATCGGTCGTCTCTCGGCCAGGCGACCAGGGGGGAGCAAGTGATGCCGTGGCAAGGGGCGAATCCGGCAGATCAAACAACCAGGGCAACACTCCCAGGCTCGTGCTGGGGCAGAGGCCAGCGGATCCTCCAATGCCGGTCTGCCCTGGGTAGGCCCCTTGTTTGTGCGGGTATCCCCACTCGCCACTCCAGATCCGTGCGGATCGGCATCGATGCTGCATAATGAAACAAACGCTTTGCTTGCAAACGCATGGGTTACCTTTACTCCAAGCCTTCACCCTTTTCGAAAAGACATGCCTCAACCGCCATGGCCTTGATGGCTGTTGCGGGACTTGCTGCTGGCGTGGCCACTCCCCGGGCGGCTGAAGCAGGAGTTCATTCATGGCAATTCAAATATTCTAATAACCTCGAGGCCAATGTCACGCTGACATTTGCTGAAGCAACTTTGACACCTGCAACTACATTTAACATCACTGGCATCAGCGGCAAGATTGGTGCTGTAAGTGGCGTTGGCGGATTCAACATTACCGGACTCAGTTCTTATGCTGGTGCCAGTAATCAATTCCAATATAACCCTACCCTTAGCCCCAATGATCCAAACGCTTTCTTCACTGATGTAGACGGGATCTCGTTTTTTACAGACGAAACAGCTCGTTGGAATATTTACAATACCGGTTCAGGTTTTGCAGTTGCTAATGCTTATACAACTGATTCTGCGTCAACCGTCATCAAAAATGGTTCTATCATCGTTGCTGGCCCTCCAGCTCCTCCTCAATTCTCCGTCGTCCCCGGCCCTCTCCCAATCTTTGGAGCTGCCGCTGCATTCGGTATGAGCCGTCGGCTCCGCCGGCGCGTGCTCACCAGCCAGCTGAGGTGAGCCAAGGTCCAATATTTGCACCCATTTCTTTGGGTGAATTGTTCGATAAAATTAGCATTCTTCAGCTAAAAGTTGAATTTCTCCAAACCCAACAGCATGCTAGGAACGAGCTGTTGGGTTTAGAGTTGGTTGCTGAGAGTTTGCAGCTTAATGTTGATTCATCGCTTCTAGAAAGCCTTCATGCGATTAATCGTTCTCTCTGGTCGCTAGAGGAGGAAATTCGGATTCTCGAAAAGCATCAAAGTTTTGGTGAACGATTTGTGCAGGTTGCACGCGCCATCTACCTTCAAAACGATCAGCGTGCTGAACTGAAGCGAGCGATCAACACCCGCTACGGTTCCGCTCTAATCGAAGAAAAGTCTTACTGGACGCCTTGAGTTCAATCCCAAGAACTTGCTAGCGCCTTATGAACTTAACAACGATGTTGCTTTGCGCGACTATTTCATTGCCAATGGAGCGTGAGTCGTGAGTCGGATCGTTTTCTGCATCTGCCTGTCTCTACTTACTGAAGGCTGTCAGGATCGGAATCGCCCTGCTGCGTTGCGTCGGAAGCTCAGCCAGTGATGCTTCAGTCGATTCCAGCCCAGTCCCAACTCCGCCAGCAGCGAGTTCGTGCTTCGTCTTTGCCTGGCCAGACCGGCGAAGCCGATTGCCAGCGCCAGGCTTGCGAAGGCATTTCGCAACAGCTCGGGGAACAGGCTCCAGGGTTTGGAGGAAGGCAACTGATCCCTCTGGCGGGCCACTTGGGCGGCGGCCTGTTGGAGTAGGCCATTCACCTCGGCCTTGATGCTGGATAAGGGCTGGGCTGCATCGGTGTCATCAATCACTGGACCATTGAGGGCGATCAGGCGATCGCGAAGCTCACTGGTGGTGTTGGAACTGCTCACCACCTGGCTCAGCGCTTGCAGGTTGGTTTCGGCGCGGCGAATCAGCGAAGCTTGGCTGGTTGCACGTTGCTGATGTAGCGCCACGGCGGCCACCGACATCAGGGGCACCAGCAACAGAAAACCCAGGCTCACCGCAACGGCCATTTGGGCGGCAAAGCTATGGCGTTTATTCAATAACTCATCACTGGGATTTAGATCGGTCGCCAGGTGCAACAGCCCCAAGCCGATCAACGGAAACGGTGACGCATTGATCAAGGCTGAGCCTGCCTTCAGCTGCCAGGCTGGCGCCAGCAGCTGGATCGGAAACAGCGAGCCCAGCACAATTGAGCCATAGAGTGCAAACAACACCAACCCAGACAAAGACAATCCCCGTGCCGACGCGTAGTTACCAGTGCGGACGTCCACTGAGTTGTAAAACAAAGCTTTATTGACTTTACCACTACTCCCCTTGGTTGCTAACCAAAACTCGCAATCCTTCTGGGGGCAGATTCAGGTGTTCACATCTGCACCCAGTGGAAGACGGATCAAGACGTTCTCGCAGCCGCGCAGTCCAGGCCGATGCCGCCGCGGCTCCCCTCAGCCCACCTCCCTTCAGCCCACCAGCTCCGCCTGGCTTTGCAGGTGCTGCGCCGCCGCCACCAGGGTCTGGTCGGCGCCCGCCGCCGCCGCGTAGCCACTGTCGTTGTGAAACAGCGACACCAACAGGCAGGTGTCCACTCGCCGGCCTCGATCGCATCGAGCAGTTAGCCAGTGGTGTTGAGCCTGCGGATTCACGGCACCTGGATCAAGTCCACCTGCCACACCCCGCCCCGGCTTACCTCCACAGCGAGTTCCCTGCCGTCAGCGCGAAAGCTGATCCGGCGGGGAACGCCAGGGGGCTCCATCGCCACGGGTTCCAGGGCCATCAGGCTGCGGCGGTAGAGCACCAGCTCGGTGCGGCCCTCCAGCTGTCTCACCACCGCCAGTCGCTCGCCGGATGCAGCCACCGCCACCGCCAGGGGCTGGGCATCGGGGCGGTTGAGGCCCGGCAGGGGCACCGGCATCTGGCGTTCCAGATCCACCAGCACCACCTGCTCGCGGCCGCCCCGGCCCCCGATCAGGGCCAGCCAGCGATCGCTCAGGGCCGGGGCATGGCTGCTGCCGATCGCCTCCAGCCGCCGGTCCAGGCCGCCCATCGGCACCGGCATCGTGCCCGTGCAGCCGCTGAGCAGCAGCGGCGCCCATACGGCCAGGGGCCCGGCCAGCAGGGGCAGCATGGTCCTGCGGGGCAGGAACGGCGCTGTCTTGAGCGGGCGTTTCAGCAGCGAGAGCGTGTCCCTGCGGTGTGCTCCTCCTAGGCGGCGGGCCCAGCGGGCGAAGCCTGGGGGTGCAATCGCCATGGCTCAGCGCCCCGCCGCCGCTGGGGCGGCGCCGCCGCTGAGCATCCCTGCCGGCAGGTCGGGTTCCAGCAGGTTCGCCAGGTCGAACACCTGCACCCGGTTGATGCCGTTGTGCACCACCTCCAGGGCCAGGCGCCGGCCACTCGGAGCCAGAGCCAGACGCTCCACCTCTTGGTCACCAGGTAGGGGAAAGCGCAGCAGCTTGCCGCTGGCCCGGTCTTCGATCACCGCCAGGCGGCGGTTGCCCTGCTGAATCAGCACCGCCACATAGCGGCCGTTCCAGCTCAGCGAAGGCGAGCGGTGGGGCTGGAAGCGGCGCAGGTGGCGCAGCGGCAGCTCCCGGCCCGAGGGCTGCTCCTGCAGCAGCAGGGTGTCGCGACCGCCCCGCTCCACCACGCTCGCCAGCACCCGCCCGTCACCGCTGAGGGCCGGATCCTGGCGACTGTTGGCGCCTAGCCCCACGGGTCCGGCGCTACGCCGGCCCCAGCTCCAACTACCGCAGCCGCTGCAGAGGAGGGCTGTCAGGGCGGAGGTCACCGCCACGCTCCGCAGCAGAGCCGAACCCGTCCATCGCCCTTCGGCATTGGGGGGCTTCGGGGCGGGCGGGTGGAGCCGGTGCTGCCGCAATCCGATCAGTCGTCGAAGCGGGAGCTGTTATCCCGCGCCTGAGCGCCGGGACCGGGCCGGCCGTCGCTGGAGGCTGGACGGCTGCCTTCGGGCCTGGACGAGGCCTGTGGTCGGGACGCATAGCTGCCGGCGGCGGTGGGCTGGTTGCCCTTGCCGCCCAGCGGTGCGTAGTCGGCATCGCTCACGCTGGAAGCTCGGGGGCCTGCATCGCCTGCGCCACCACGGATCGGCGAACCCTGGGGAACGCCGTTGCCCGGGCCCGCGGCTGCCGGGCCCCGACCCATGGCCCCGCCTTCGGGGGCGCCGGGCCGGCGGCTGGAGCGAGGCATGGTGTCGGCGCTAGCCACCGGGCGGCTGCCCCGGCGCACCTCGCCGCCGTCGCGCCTGCGGGCACCGAAATCGGCCGGAGCTTGGCGCGACCCTCCGGCGCTGTAGCGGCCGGCAGGGGGAGCATCCCGGTCGGCGGCGGGTGCCCGGTAGTCGGGTTCACGCCTGGGGCTGTCCCAGGCTTCGGCATTGTCGGGGCGGCGACTGGCGGCCCGCTCGGGAATGGCGGCCCGACTGGGGCGCCGAGGGCGGTAAAAGTCTTCCTCGGGACCCTCGCGGGAGGGGATCCGGCCGCGGAAGGAGTCCGGTTCATCGAAGGAATCGCCCTCCCAGTTCCGGCCGCCTACCCCACCACGGGGGGGGAAGGGGGCCGGCTCCTCGTCGTCGAAGTAGGAGGAGCGGCGGGCCTGTTCGGTGGTCACGCCGCGGAGCCGCACGCTCTCATAGGCGAAGAACACCGTGGTGGCGGCCAGCAGGAACTGACCGAACTGCAGGATCGGATCGAGGCGCCAACCCTGGAAGAAGAGGATGCCGCCGCAGAGCAGGCCGATGGCGGCGAAGAACACGTCGTAGTCGCGGGCCAAGGCGGGCTTGAAGTTCCTCATGAAGTAGAGGAAGGCCCCACCCACCGCCAGCACGATGCCGACAATGCTGGCCCAGTTGAGGCTGGCGTTGACCAAGGGGTTTGCCGGGAGGTGTCCCGGGCGGTTGCGAGCGTGGCTTCACTTTAGGGACCGGGCCAAGGGGTGCCGGTCCTTGCCGGATCAGCGGGTCCCACTGCTGAGAACCAAACGCTGACATGGGCTGGCATAGCCCCCAAGAATCCTGGCCTGGCTCAGTTCAACGCGAGCAGGGCTGGACTGGGATCGGGCTCCGTCCATCTCTTGCTCTGGCTCTGGATCTGGCTCTGGCCCATCCAGGTTGGTGACAGCCAGGCCACGCCAGGCCTTTGGAATCAGGACAGACCTCTGGGGTCTGGACCAGGCCTTGTCTATCCGGAAAGGTGGTCAACGCCAAAAAAACTTCGGACTCACTTCACGGCCTGATTCAGAACGACTCGACGGCGAGCGGCTCGATCCTCAGTCGCTAGACATCAACAGAGGCCCCATGGATCGTGGTGCCCCGGTGGCCACCGCGTCCTCCAGGGGCCGCTGCCGATCAGAGCTTGCGGTCGACGCGGTCGTTCTGGCTGATGAAGAACAGGGCGATCGAGATCGGCACCACCACGATCAAACCTCCGTACACGAGGCTGCTCAGGAAGTTGGAGAGGGAGGGGGTCATGGCGGCTGGCCGGCGTCAGTCGGGCCAGATCCTAGGCAGTGGGGGCGACTTCCTACGATTCCCTCTCCACCGCTTAGAGCTTTGTGACGGCTGCGCTCCCCCAGGTCCACCTGGCCCTCGGCCTTCTGCTGGGGCTCTGGACGCTGCTGTTCCTGTTCCGCATCGTGCTCACCTGGTACCCCCAGGTCGACCTCAGCCAGGGCTGGGGCCGCTGGGTGGGCCTGCCCACCGAGCTGGTGCTGGCCCCGACCCGCCGTCTGATCCAGCCGATCGGTGGCGTGGATGTGGCGCCGGTGGTGTGGGTGGGGCTGGTGAGCCTGCTGCGCGAGCTTCTGGTGGGCCAGCAGGGGCTGATCACCCAGGCCATGCTGCGGGCCTCGGCGGCGGTGGGCTGAAGCGATTCCTCACCGGCGCGGCGCTCGGGAGAGGAAGACATCGCAGCCGGGTGGCTGGCTGATTGGAATCGGACTCGCCCGGGAGATTGGCGGCCATGGACACCCTTGTTGGGCCCCCTTGCCGCAGGCCCCTACTGAGGCAGCATCTCCTGTTCCACGAACTTGGTGTACACCTCACCCCGCTGGAACTCGGGGCGGTCCAGTAGCGCCAGGTGGAACTCGATCGTGGTGGGGATGCCGGTGATCGCGCATTCGGACAGGGCCCGCCGCAGGCGCCGCAAGGCGTGGTCGCGGTCGACGCCCCACACGATCAGCTTGCCGATCAGGGAGTCGTAGAAGGGGGGGATCTCGTAGCCCGTGTACACGTGGCTGTCCACGCGCACGCCGGGCCCGCCCGGTGGCAGCCAGCCGGTGATCTTGCCGGGGGCCGGGCGGAAGTTGTGGCGGGGATCCTCGGCGTTGATGCGGCATTCGATCGCGTGGCCGCAGAGGCGCACGTCCTCCTGGCGCATCGAGAGGGGTTCGCCGCCGGCGATGCGCAGCTGCTCGGCGATCAGGTCGATGCCCGTCACCATCTCGGTGACCGGGTGTTCCACCTGGATGCGAGTGTTCATCTCCATGAAGTAGAAACCGCCGCTGCGGTCCACCAGGAACTCCACCGTGCCGGCGCCCTCGTAGTTGATGCTGCGCGCCGCCGCCACGGCCGCCTCGCCCATGCGCCGCCGCAGTTCGGGATCGAGCCCCGGGCTGGGGGCTTCCTCCAGGAGTTTCTGGTGACGCCGCTGGATCGAGCAGTCGCGCTCGCCCAGGTGCACCACATTGCCGTGGCGATCGGCCAACACCTGCACTTCCACATGGCGGGGCCGGTCGATGAATTTCTCCATGTAAAGGCCGGGGTTGCCGAAGGCCGCCTCCGCTTCGCTCTGGGCTGCCTTGAAGAGATTCTCGAGCTGATCCGCACCGGGCACCAACCGCATGCCACGGCCGCCACCGCCAGCCGTGGCCTTGATCATCACCGGGTAGCCCATCTCGTCGGCAAGAACCGCCGCCTGTTGTGGGCTATCGAGGAGGCCTTCGCTGCCAGGAATCGTGGGCACCCCCACGGCCTGCATGGTGGCCTTGGCGGTGGATTTATCGCCCATGGCTCGGATCGATTCCGGAGAGGGTCCCACGAAGGTGATGCCGTGGTCGCGGCAGATCTCCGCGAAGCGGTCGTTCTCGGCCAGGAAGCCGTAGCCGGGATGAATGGCGTCGGCGCCGCGGGAGGTGGCCGCCGCCAGGATGTTCGGGATGTTGAGGTAGCTGCGGCTGCTGGGCGCTTCGCCCACGCACACCGCCTCGTCGGCGAGCTGCACATGCAGGGCGTTGCGATCCACCGTGCTGTGCACCGCCACGGTGGGGATGCCCAGCTCCCGGCAGGTGCGCAGGATCCGGAGGGCGATCTCGCCACGGTTGGCGATCAGCAGCTTGCCGATGGGCATCCGCAGCGGGCCGGCCGGGGGAGGACGGACGGACCAGGCCGTTGCGGACTGTATCAGCGCTCACCGGCAGCCCATCGGTACCCCCGGCGAAGCGAGGCGATCGGGCAGGCGGCACCGGCGATAGGTATAGTCGCCAGCGGAACCGGCAGGGCCGGAGCCAGCCACGCGGATGTGGTGGAATTGGTAGACACGCACGTTTGAGGGGCGTGTGGCTTCGGCCTTGCGAGTTCAAGTCTCGCCATCCGCATTCTTCTTTGCCACAACTTGACCCAAGCGCCGCCGGATCCTTCAGCTGATCGGTTGGCTGCTCCGGGTCAGGCTGTTCCGGCGAGCCGGGGCCAGATTGATCCGCTGAGCCGGGGCCAGATTGAATCGTCGCGCCGGGGTCAGGTTGACCCTGTGAGTCGGGGCCAGGTTGATTCCTTGAACCGCGACAACACCAAGGTTCCGGCCGTGGGATTTGGTTCCCAATCGGCCGGGCCCCTCAGCCCGGTTGGCCGCCATGGTGGGGCCGAACCGGTAGCCACGGTCGTGCTGGTGAGCAATGGCCCCGGGGAGATGACCACCTGGGTGCGGCCCCTGGCCGATGAGCTGCATCGGCTGCTGCCCCTGCGGCCTCGCGATCCCCAGGCCCCCTGCAGCCTGCAGCTGGTGCTGGTGCCCTGCCCCAATGCCACCGGGCAGGAGACGAGGCTCGCCCGCGGCTGGGAGCTGTTCAGCCGGGTGCTGCCGGCCGGGCGCTTCTGGTGGCTGCTGCTGCGGCCCGGACGCCACGGCCCCTGGCCGCGTCAGGGGGTGGTGGTGTTCCTGGGGGGCGATCAGTTCTGGACGGTGCTGCTCTCGGCCCGGCTCGGTTACCGCCACCTCACCTATGCCGAGTGGGTGGCCCGCTGGCCCCAGTGGAATGACCACATCGCCACCATGGGGCCCAAGGCCTCCCGCCGCCTGGCCCCCCGCTGGCGCAACCGCTCCACCGAGGTGGGCGACCTGATGGCCGATCTCTCCGCTTCGGCCCGCCAGGATGCGCCGCTGCCGGAGGGGGAGTGGGTGGCGCTGCTGCCCGGCTCGAAGCGGGCCAAGCTCCAGGTGGGCATGCCGTTCCTGCTGGCGGCCGCCGACCGGTTGGCAGGCCTGCGGCCGGGGTGTCGCTTCCTGCTACCGGTGGCGCCCACCACCACGGTGGACGAACTGCTCGCCTTCGCCGGGCCCGCTAATCCGATCGCCCGCTACTTCGGCAGCCGGGAGCCTCAGCACCAGGGCGGCGAACTGATCACCGCCGCTGGCACCCCGATCCGGCTGCTGGAGGTGCATCCAGCCCATGGCGCCCTGAGCCAGTGCCGCCTCGCCCTCACCACCGTGGGGGCCAACACCGCCGAGCTCGGAGCGTTGGGGGTGCCGATGATCGTGCTGGTGCCCACCCAGCACCTGCATGTGATGCAGGCCTGGGATGGCTGGCTGGGGTTGCTGGCCCGCCTGCCCCTGGCGCGGCGGCTGCTGGGGGTGTCCCTCACGGCCTGGCGGATGCGCCACCGCGGCTTCCTGGCCTGGCCCAACATCACCGCCGGCCGGGCCGTGGTGCCGGAGCGGGTGGGGCCGATCACCCCCCAGCAGATCGCCGAGGAGGCGGCCGACTGGCTGGACCATCCGGAGCGGCTCGAGGGCCTGCGCGACGACCTCCGCAGCCTGCGGGGCCGGCCCGGGGCGGTGGCGGCCCTGGCCACCCTGGTGCGCGACCTGCTGCCACCGGGGCTGGCGGCTTAGGAGGCAGTTGAACAAGGTCTATGGCTTTGCACCTCCCTGGTCAGACCTTCTCCTGACGAGCGATTCCCTGTTTCTGGAGTGGGGAGTCCGCGTTGCCTGGGCAGATCGTGATCAATGGGCAGTGCTGGCTTTGTAAATGCCTGGCGTTCTCGGCTTTTTCAAGAGCCTCTTAGGGTTGCGGCATCCGTTTGTGTGATTGCTCTCCGATGTCGGCGTTGTTTCCAGATCCCTCCTCGATCAGCTCCGCAGCCCAAGGCAACGCTCCAGAGGGGGCCGGCACGCCGGCCGTTCCGGCTGCTCAAGCCAAGACGGCCGAAGGATCCGCCTGCGGCCTGCCGAGCGGGCTGGTGCGGGGCCTCGATGAGGAGGCCTGGCGCCAGCGCCTCACCCCCGAACAGTTCCGCATCACCCGCCAGGGCGGCACCGAGCGGGCCTTCACCGGCACCTACTGGAACCACAAGGGCCAGGGGGTGTACCACTGCCTCTGCTGCGACGCCGCGTTGTTCAGCTCCGCCACCAAGTTTGAATCCGGCACCGGCTGGCCCAGCTTCTGGGATGGGGTGAACCCCGGCGCCATCACCACCATCACCGACCGCTCCCACGGCATGGTGCGCACCGAGATCCGCTGCGCCAACTGCGAGGCCCACCTCGGCCATGTGTTCAACGATGGGCCGCGGCCCACGGGCCAGCGCTACTGCGTGAATTCAGCCTCCCTGACGTTTCAGCCGGAGTGAGTGGTTCCGCAACTACAGGACGTTAGGACTGGAGGGCAGGTTCATCGGTAGAAATCGCACTTGATAGGAAGGGGTGATAGCAATAGGTTCTAGAGCACTTTTGAGCGGTCTTTGTCGCTCGCTTCTGCTGGTTGTTGGCGGGCTGGATGCAAGCCAGAGTCAATGGCTGGTTTTTTATTCCCTTACTTTAAATCACGCAACCGGCGGCTAGCAACGACACCCGTGGCTTCCAGCGGACCCAATGGGGTTGTCAATCCTGAACAAGCACCTGAGACACTCTCGGCGCAGCCTGCGCGTTAGCGCGATGCGAGGCTCCTCAATCGGCCCTCGATCAGCCGAGCTTGAGGGATTAGTTTGGGTTTTTGGTGCCAATCAGGGCCGAAATCGCCGCTCCCTGGACGCTCACGGTGTTGGTTGAGAAGACGTGGTCTTGAAAGCGTTGGCCAAGCGACTTGATCATTTGCGGATCCTGTTGTAAGGCGAACAGGGCTTCGGCGAAGGCTTCAAGGTCGAGGTAATCGACCGATACGCTGCAGCCCAGGTCCGATAGTTCGGCGATGCCGCCACAATGTTTGAAGCACACGCTCGGGATGGCCATGGCACCGGCTTCCAGGCTGACAACGGGCCCCGGATCTTCCCTAGAGAGGCAGGCCATGACATTGAGTTGTCTCAGGGCTGCCGCCCCGCAGGAGACCCCGGGCAGCAGCAGCGCATGCTCGCGGATGCCCAGCAGAGTGAGATCACGCTCGGCTTTCACATAGGTGAGGGAGCCGGGCCCGCAGCCAACCCAAACGGCTCTGAATGGGATGTCGGCAAAGCGCTTAACGCAAGCCTTGACTAGCAGAGGAAAAAGATCAAACCCTTTGCGATCGATGGCCGAGCCGGCAAAGCCAAACAAGAAAACTTGATTACGGCGCAGTTCCCGTAGCGTATCAATAACAGGCTGAGTGGAATCATTGCAGTTGAGCTGCATCATTTCTTCCGGTCTTTCATAGGGAACATAAGCGGGCATAACCACGCATTGATTGGCGTTGGCTTGGTGATTGGTGACAAGGTTTTGCTTGACGCTTTCGCCCTCGCAGGTCAGGATGTCAGATATTGCGATCTGTTTTTTGATCGCGTCCCGCGTGCTCGAAAGAAGCAGTCCGATCTCCATTTCATGAACGCTGCTGATCACCCTGGTCCGACTGCGATCGAGCGTCAGTTTTCCCAGGCAATAGCCCAGCACCAGGGTGTTCAGGTAGAGGCAGTCGGGGTTGACTTTCGCCACGATCTCCGCCAGCCAGGCTTCGGGGTCTGTGGACTGGGAGTTGGTCAAGCGACGGCTCAGTCGCTTGTGCCATCGCTCGGCTACAGGTCGGGTGCTGAAGGTATGGGTGGGGCAGATGGCACCGAATTCTTCCCGCAGCGGGCCATCCCGCATCAGGGCCACCACCGGGCGGATGCTGGTGTTGGCCAACAACCAGCGAATCAGCCAGAGCAGCAGCAGGGGGGCACCGGTGCGTTGCCCCTCATGGCAGACAAAAAGCGTGGTCGTCATGCCGGGGCCTTGGCCGTGGTCAGGATTTGCGCAGCCTGACACAGGCTCCGAGGCCCCTCACCAGGGATCGTCCAGGGGCTCCACCTCTACATCCACCAGCTTGCTGTTGCGTTCGGGATCGGGGTTTCCGGATGGGCTGCTGCGGGGGTAGGCCTCCAGGGAAGGTCGGCGGTTGCTGGCTGGTTGGGGTGCCTCTTGATCAAGGCGGGGGCGTGGTTGGCTCCGCTCGCGGGGTAGAGGTTGCTCCAGATCCAGCCCCTCATCGCCATTTGCCGCGATCCTGCGCTTCCTCCACACCTCGGCCGGTTGATCGGCGAAGCGCTCGGGGGCTTCCCGCCGCCAATCCTGGTCAGGGCGATTGCGATCGCGGCCCTCGCGCTCAGGGGCATCAAGCTCGTTCCCCCTGGAGCCGCGCCGCGTCGGATAGGCGCTGGGCTCCTCGTCGCGGACTGGCTCGCCGCCGTAGCTTTCGTTGCGCAGGGGTGCTGCGCGACGGGAATCCTCGCCTTCGCGAAAGCGCCCGAAGCGGTTGTCGTCTTCCTCATCGAGATAGCGGCGCTGGCGCAGCGGTTCGCGTTCGCGGCGTTCCTCGAGTTCCACGTAGTCGAACTCCTCCTCCGGCTGGAAGGAGCGGCTGGTGGCGGGCTGGATGCGGCGCTGCTCGAGCTGACTGGGCTGGCCGGCGGGCAGCTGGTTCTCGGCCGGCACGGCGCCGCCGCGGTAGCGCTCCTTTTCCTCCTGCTCCCAGCTGCTGCCGCCGATGCCGAGTTTCTCCAGCAGGCCGGTGCCCAATTGCTTGAGCTTCTCCTCGGCGCCTTCGTACACGATGATCCGATCACTGCCGCTGCTCACGATCTCACCCACCGGCATCTCCCAGGTGCTCAGCACCCCTTCGCCCAGGAGGGGCACCCCAAGGGCGCCGATCACCAAGGTGGTGAGCTCGCCGGTTTCCACATCGAAGCTGAACCCCAGCACCCGGCCCAGCTGGGCGCCGGATTCGGTGATCACCTGGCAGTTGATCACCTTGCTGAAGCGATCAGGATCGAAGTCCTCCGCAAGCGAATCGGCGGAATCCACCAGGATCACATCCCCCACCTGGCGGATGCGCTCCAGGGGCATCCAGCGGGGCAGGCCCGGCAGGAAGCGGGTGAGGGGGTTGTCGCGCAGGCCGAGGGCCACCACCTCGCGGCGGTCGATGTCGACCATCACCTCGCCCACCACCCCGAGCCGACGGCCGGTGTCACGGGTGATCACCTGGGTGCCCATCAGCTCGGAGCGCAGCCAGAGGCGATCGCTCGGGGCCGGGGCGTTGGGATCGGGGGCGGCAGGTGTGGAGGAGGTCAAGTCCGGGGGCCCAGTCGGCCCATTGTGGCCCACCCCGCCAGCTCAGGCGGCCGGCGGCAATCCGACCACCTGGGTGTGGGTGCCGCGGGCCTGGGTCACACCGATCGTGCGGGTGGAGGCAGCGATCATCGGCCGGCGGTGGCTCACCACCAGGAACTGGGCTGCATCGGCCTGGGCGGCGATCAGGCCGGCCAGGCGCTCCACGTTGATGCCGTCGAGAAAGCTGTCCACCTCGTCGAGGGCATAGAAGGGGGAGGGGCGGAAGCGCTGCAGGGCGAACAGGAAGCTCAGCGCCGTGAGCGATTTCTCCCCCCCGGACATCGACGCCAGCCGGCGCACCGCCTTGCCCTTGGGGTGGGCCACCAGGGTGAGGCCCCCCTCCAGGGGCTGCTCAGGGTTCTCCAGTTGCAGATGGCCCTCGCCATCGGAGAGGCCGGCGAAGATGGTGCGGAAGTGGCCGTCCACGGCATGAAAGGCCTCCAGGAAGGCCTCCTGGCGCAGGGTGGACACCGTTTCGATGCGCAGCAGCAGCTCCTCGCGCTCCTTGCTCAGCACCTCGAGGCGCTCCTCCAGCTCGGCGAGGCGTGTTTCCAGTTGCTCCAGCTCCTCAAGCGCCAGCATGTTCACCGGCTCAAGGGCCTCCATGCGCCGCTGCACCGCTTGCAGCTCGCCGCGCAGGGTGTCGAGACCGGCCTCGCGCACCTCCTCGGAGATCTCCGGGCGTGGATCGGGCAGGGCGCGCTCCAGCTGCTCCAGCCGCAAGCTGCCGCTGCGCTGCTCCTCCACCAGGGCCGCGATCTCCTCCCCCAGGCGCTGGAGCTCCCACTGGCGTTGCTGCAGCGCCTGGCGGCTGGCACCCAGCTGCGCCTCGGCCTGATCGCGCTGGCGCCGCTTCTCGCCGAAGCGCGCCGCCAGGTCGGCTTGGCGCGCCTCCAGCTCGGCGCGGCGGGTCTGGCCGCTCTGCTGCTGCTCCTTCCAGGTCTGGCGCTCGCTCAGCAGGGTCTGCACCGCCTCGACCAGCCGTTTCTCTTCCGTGGTGATCGCCTCCAGCTGGCTGGCCAGTCGTTCGGCGGCCAGGGTCCGGTCGCGGCGTTCGGCGGCCAGGGCATCGCGCCGCTCACGCGCCTCGCTGAGGGCGCGGTCGGCCGCCTCCAGGTCGGCCTGGAGGCCCTGCCACTGGGCGGCATCGGCATTGGCGGCGCCTGAGCCTTCGGCGGCCTCCAGGGCGGTGAGGGCCTCGCGCAGGGGCCCGATGGTGCTCGCGATCTGCTGCAGGCGTTCCCGGTCGGCGCTGCTGGCCTGGCGCAGCTGCTCCAGGCGGACCGTGAGCTGGCTGCGGCGCTGCTGCAGCGGCGTCAGCTGGCGCTGGGCCGCCAGCCGCTCGGCCTCCACTGCGGCCTGGCGCTGCTGGCTCTGGAGAAGCTGGGGCCGGCTCTCCTCCAGGGCCCGGGCCAGCTCCGCCTCACGGCGGCGGCAGGCCAGCAGACTCTCTCCCAGTTCCAGCAGGCGGCGCCGCAGCGGTTCGGCCTCGTCGCCCTCCTGGCTGCTGCCGAAGCCCAGCTGGCCGCTGCGCTGCTGCAGGCTGCCGCCGGTCATGGCGCCGCTCTTCTCGAGCAGTTCGCCATCGAGGGTCACGGCCCGGCAGCGGCCCAGTTCGCGGCGGGCGTTGTCGAGGCGGTCGAACACCAAGGTGTCGCCGAAGACGTAGCGGAACACCTCGGCGTAGACGGGCTCATGGCGGATCAGGTCGACGGCCCGGCCCACCAGGCCGCCGGGTCCTGGTCCGCCGGAGCTCGCGGCCGCAGGGCTGGGACCGCGCTGGAACGCCCCCCCCGCTGCGCCGCCGCCGCCGCGGATGCGGTTGAGGGGCAAGAACGTGAGCCGGCCGGCCCGGCGCTGCTTGAGCAGCTCGATCGCCCGGGCGGCGATGCGGTCGTCTTCGACCACCACCTGGCCCAGCCGGGCGCCGGCCGCCACCTCCAGGGCCACCCGGTGGCGCTCCTCCACCTCGGCAAGCTGGGCCACCGGCCCGTGGATCCCCTCCAGCCCTGATTCGAGCAGCAAGCGAAGGGCGCCGGTGCCGCGGCTCTCTTGCAGGGTGTCGCGGCGGCTGTCGAGGCGGGCGATTTCCCGCTCCAGGCCGGTTTGCTCCTGTTCCAGCCGATTCCGGGTGCGCTGCTGCAGGGCCAAGGCCTCGGCCTGCTCCTGCAGCTGCCGCTGCCGGCTGGCCAGGGTGTCCAGGAGCGCGGCCTCCTCCCGCTGCAGGGCGGCCAGCCGGGTTTCGGCCTCGCCGCTGCCGCCGGCCTCGGCCTGCTCCTCGGTTTCGAGCTCCAGCCGCCGCAGTTCGGCCTGGCGCAGCCGTTCCTCCAGCTGGCCCTGCTCCGCCTGCAACGGACCGAGCCGCTCCTGGAGCTCCTGGCGCTGTTGGTGGCGCTGGCGGCGCTCCTCCATCCAGCTGCCGGAGCGGCCGGCCACCTCCCCGAGCCGGCGGCGTGAGAGTTCCACAGCCGCCTCCGCCGCCCTGCAGCGCCGCTCCGCCTCCTCAAGATCACCGCTGGGGCTGCCTTCGAGCTGCTGGCGCTGCTGGCGCAACTCACTCTGGCGCCGGCCCAGGTCGTCGCGGCGCTGCTGCAGGCCGGCCGCCTCCTCGCGCTGCCGCTCCCCCTGGCGAGTGCGCTCGCGCTCGGCCGCCTCCAGGCCGGCCAGCTCGGCCTGCACCGCCAGCAGCTGGTCCTCGCCGAGGGCCTTCACCTCCACCTGAAGCGCTTCGAGCTCCAGGGCTCCCGCCGCCACGGCGCTCTCGGCCGTGGTGATCGCCTCCCGCTCCCCGGTCTGACGCCGCTCCAGCTCCAAGCGGCGTTGCCCCAGGGCTGCCAGGGCGGCGCGATCGGCTTCGAAGGCGAGCAGTTGCTCCTGCTGGCGGCCGATCTGCAGGCGCTGGCGCAGCTCCTGGTAGGTGCGGGCCTTGGCGCAGTCGCGCTCGAGCTTCTGGCGACTGGCCAGCAGTTCCTGCTCCACGATGCGGCAGCGCTCTTGGCGCTCCTGCACCTCATCAAGCTTGGCGCGGCTCTGATCGATGCGGGAATCGAACAGGGCCACGCCGGCCAGCTCATCGATGATGCCGCGCCGGTCGCGGGCGCTCATCGACACGATGCGGGTCACATCGCCCTGCATCACCACATTGCTGCCGTCGGGGTCGATGCGCAGGCGGCGCAACTGGGTCTGGAGCTGCTGGGCGTTGCAGGCCACGCCATCGGCGCTGAAGCTGCTGCTGTAGGTGCCGCCGGGGGCCACCCGCAGCCGCCGGGTCACGCTCCATTGCCGCTGGCCCGGCTGGATCCAGGGGCCCTCCGGAGCCGCCTCCAGACCCTGTTCCGCTTCATCGGGCTGCCAGTCGCCGAGATCAAAACGCACGGTCACGCAGGTTTCAGCGGCGCGGCCCTCCCGCTGCACGGCGCTGTTGATCAGATCCGGCAGCCGCTCGGCCCGCATGCCGCGGCTGGTGGCCAGTCCGAGGCAAAAGAGCACCGCATCGAGGATGTTGCTCTTGCCCGAACCGTTGGGTCCGGTCACCACAGTGAACCCTGGCTCGAGCGGGATCGTCATCGATCCGCCGAACGACTTGAAGTGGTTGAGTTCGACCTGGTTGATGTGAACCAACAGGCCCGTGCGCCGGGCGGTCGGAATGTAGCCGAGGTGGTGACGTTGCCAAGGGGGCTGCCTACGGTGATGCCATCCGACGGTCACCCCCCCAGCGCCGGACGGCTCTCCCCACCCCCTCACCGTTTCCTGGACGCTTCACCACCTCCACAGTGGGGGCTGTTCCCGCAACCTTCCCCTTCGCCCCGGTCGCCATGGATCACCTCAACGATTCCCCCGCTTCCTCCGGCGACGCCCATGGTCCGGTGGGTTCTACCCCCGGCCAGGGCCTTCCTTTCCAGCCCAACGGCAGCGCCGGCTCCGGCCCCTCCACCAGCGTGGAGGCGGAGCTGCCGACCCTCACCCAGCTGCAGTTCGCTTTCCGAGAGCGGTTTGAAGCTCTGCTGCCCACCATCCAGCGGCAATGGCCTGAGGTGGCGCGCCACACCCTGGAGGCCACCCGCGGCAGCTTCGACCACGCCGTGGAGGTGATCAGCCGCCAGACCGGTCTGACCAGCCACGGGGTCAAGCAGCAGCTTCAGGAACTGCTGCACACCACCGGCGAGCAGGCCCACCAAGTGGCGGACACCCTCCGCCCGCTGGAGGATCAGCTGGAGCAACTGCTCGACGACCTCAACACCACCCTGCGACCACGGATCGAGAAGCCGGTGCGGGAGAAGCCGCTGCTGGCGATCGGGATCGCCGCCGGGGTGGGGCTGCTGTTCGGCCTGCTCCTCTCCGGTCGCCGCTCCGCCTGAGTTCGCCATGGGTCGCTCCAACTTCGGCAAGGTCACCGAGTTGATGTCCTCGGTGATGGATCTGCACGTGAAGATCGCGCTGCAGGAGGCCAGCCGGGAGAAGCGTCGCCTGATCGGTGGCGCCGTGTTCCTCGGTATGGGGATCACCCTGGCCACCTTTGCCGGTGTGGCGGCCCAGATCGCCTTGCTGCTCTGGCTGCACCAGAGCCTGGCCTGGAGCTGGCTCAACTGTGCCCTGGCCGTGGCCGGCCTGGATCTGGCCTTGTCCGGGCTGTTCCTACGGATCGGCGGCGGCATGCTCAAGGGCCCCTTCCTGCCGGAGACCCGCCTCGGCATCACCCGCACCACCCGGGCCCTGACCGGGAGATTCTGAGGCGGGGGCGAACTCCTGAGGCGCCAGGGTTACCAGACCTCCAGAAGGCTGCTGCACAACATGGCCATGCCGATCGATGCCAGGCCAACCCTGCCTTTGTCTGCGTAGCCGGGTGGAACGCCGCCAACGAGTTCCAGCCAGCTTGTCTTGCTGGAACTGGTGTTGCAGCAAGCTTCTACACGCAGCAAAGTTCCACACCCAGCAAGCTTCTACATTCAGCAAGCTTCTAGATTCAGCAAACTTCTAGATTCAGCAAACTTCTAAACCTGGATCGCCAGCTCCGCCAGGGCCTCCTGCTCCACCCACACCGAAACCGAACCGCCGGGGCAGCGCCATTCGGCCCAGCCATCGGCATTGGTGGTAATCGCTTCCCGGATGTGGCCGGTGAGATCGCGGTAGCTGGTGTTTGCTTTGCCCACCTCCATCCACTTGCGGCCGGCTTCGCCATCGCTGAGCAGCACTGCCAGGGTTCGGGGGTGCCTTTCGCTGCCGAGCCTCGTCCAGCCGATCGTGTTGAAGTGATCGAAGTAATCGATCTGGCGGCCGTAGGCCCAGTGGGTGCGGGCAAGCAGGAAGCGATCGATCAGGAAGCGGTGGCTGGGCATGTGGATGTCGATGCGGCGGCCGAAGCGCGAGTCGTGGTAGTCAGCGCCGTAGTAATCGGCGTGGAAGATGCAGGGATAGCCCTGATCGCGCAGCAGGATCACCGCATAGGCGAGCGGCTTGAACCAGGGTTCCACGGGGGATTCCAGCGCCTGTAGCGGTTGGGTGTCGTGGTTCTCCACCAGGGTTACCGCCAGCAGGGGCAGCTTCTGCATCAGGGTGCCGTTAAGCAGTCGGGGCATGTCGTAGTGGCCGCCGCTGCGGCTGGCCTTATGGAAATTGAGGTGCAGTGGTGCATCGAAGAGGCTCATCTTGCCGCCACTGTTGGCGGCATACCAGCTGAGGCTGCCGAGGTCGTAGGTCCAGTATTCACCCACCACGAAGAGATCGCGTTGGGCGTAACTCTCCATCTCCGTGATCCAGTCGATGAAGAAATCACTGCTGATGTGCTTGATAGCGTCGAGGCGAAAACCATCCACTCCCACCTGATCCAACATCCAGCGACCCCAGTGTTTGAGTTCCCCCCGAACCTCGGGGTGACCCATGTTCAGGTCGCAGCCCATCAGGAAGTCGTAGTTGCCTTTTTCCAGTGCCACATGGCCATCGAAACTGGCACCGTGGCTGCGCCAGATCGCCTGGTAGTGGGGATCAAGGCTGTTGTAATCCACCGCATCGAAGTGATACCAATGCCACTGCATTGTGGAGTGGCGGCCGCCGCGACCCTCGTAGCTGAACTGGGTCCAGGCCCGGATCTTCCGCTCCTCTCCCAGCGGCTGGCCGCGGTTCTCGGGGGCGTAGGGCGTGGCGAGGTACTCCTCCTCGGCGTCGGCGAAGAGTTTGTGGTTGAACACCACATCGGCATACACCTGCAGGCCGGCCTCGCGGCAGGCCTGCACCGCCTCCAGGTACTCCTGCCGCGTTCCGTATTTGGTGCGCACGCTGCCCTTCTGGTCGAACTCGCCCAGGTCGAAGAGGTCGTAGGTGCCGTAGCCCACGTCGTCGGGGCCACCGCCCTTGCTGGCCGGCGGCAACCACACGGCGGTGATGCCCGCAGCCGCCAGCGCCCGAGCTTCCTTCTTGAGGCGGCGCCAGTGGCCGCCATCCCCCTTCACATACCAGTGGAACCACTGAATCATCGTGCCGTTGAACTCCACCGGCGCCTTTGTCTTGCTCGCAACGAGGGTGGATTCATGGGTTGCGAGCCAGTCCTGCAGGAGATCGAAGGCGGCTCTGGCCGTGTCCACCTCGGGGTCCGCTTCGGCGGCCAGGATCAGGGTCTTGAGGTCGGTGAAGATCGAGGTGGTCATCGGGCCCGGGCTGGGATAGGGGGCAGCGGGCTTGCCGCATGCCCATGGTTAGCAACGGTGGGGGAGCCGAGCCGCGTCACACCGCCGCATGCCCTTCCCACCGAAGGTGCCGCCGCAGTCTTTGTCGGCTGGGGCCGCTTCCTCAGGCCCGGGCCGCTGTTGGTCGGCGCCGCTGACCTTGTCTGCCGTCTCCAAGCTGGCCGTCTCCAAGGTGACAGCCCCTACCCGTTGCTGAGGCCGTCGACCGACGCGATCAGCTCCGCTCAGCGGATTTCATAGCGCAGCCAGCGGCAGTCGATGCCGCCGTTGCTCACGGCGATGCGTCGGCTGGCCTTGAGCCGCAGGGCGCCGGTGAGGGCGGGGTTGCCGCTCAGCAACCAAAGGGTCCAGCCGCCGCAGCGTTCCCGCACCATCCGGCCCAGGTCTGCATAGAGGGCTTCGAGATCGTCGCCTTGGCCGAGGCGGGCGCCGTAGGGCGGGTTGCACACCAGGATCCCGGGCCCCGGCGGCGGGCTGAAATCGCGGAAATCGCCCGACACCAGCTGGAGGTATTCGGCCAGGCCGGCGGCGGCGGCATTGGCGCGGGCCTGCTCGACCACCTGCGGATCCCGCTCCAGGCCCTGCACCGGCGCCAGGGGGCTGCCGTTTGCGAGGGCGGTGCGCCGCTGGCTGCTGGCTGCCGCCACCTCATGGCTCCAGAGGGCGCTATCGAAATCGGGCCAGCGCTGGAAGGTGAAAGGGCGGGGCCGGGGGGCCGCCGCAGGGCTGGCGGGGCCGTTGCCGCCCCAGCTCCCGCCGGGGAAGTCGGCGCGATCGGCGACCCTGTCGGTGGCAGTGATCGCGTCAGACCAGCCTTCAGGGCCAGCCGCTGGTTCCAGCCCCGGGGCGCGCCCAAGTGCCATGGCGGCGGCCTCCAGCAGCAGGGTGCCGGAGCCGCAGAGGGGATCCACGAGGGGCACGGATCCATCCCAGCCGGTGAGGGCGATCAGGCCGGCGGCCAGGTTTTCCTTCAGCGGCGCCAGACCCATGGCGGCGCGGTAGCCGCGGCGGTGGAGGCTGCCGGCTCCTCCCTCGAGGCTCAGGATTGCGGTGCCGCCTCCCAGGCCAGCGTTGGTGCTGCTCTGGCCCCCTCGGCCGCTGTTGCCTCGGCCGCCGCCGTAGGGGTTGCCGGGGTGGATGGGGCCGCCGTCATCGCGCCCCCCGAAGGGACGGCCGGGGCTCAGGTGGAGGTGGAGGGCGAGATCGGGATCCTCCAGGTTCACCATCGAGCGGCTACCCCAGTGCTGCCGCTGCAGGTCAACCAGGGCGTTTTTCACCTGCAGGGCGGTGTAATGGCTGTGGTTGAGTTCTGGCAGGCTGCCGCTGGCCTCCACCTTGAAGCTGGCCTCGGGCGGCAGCCAGTGGTCCCAGTCGGCGGCGTTCTGGACGCCCTGGTGTAGATCGCGCCGGCCGCGGCAGGGGAAGCGGGCGAGCTCCCGCAGGAAGCGAAAAGGGATGCGGCAGCGCAGGTGGAGGCGGTAAAAGCCGGCCAGGTCGGTGCGGCAGGCCACGGCGCGGCGCAGGGGGCGCACCTCTTCGGCGCCCAGAGCCGCCAACTCAGCGGCGGCCACCTCTTCGAGGCCGGGGGGCACCACGGCGGTGATGGCGAAATCCTCCGGGGACGTTGCGAGCTGCTGCATCACTCCACTGTGCCCGCGGGGGCGCCTCGGGCCGTGGGAGGGTTGATAGCGCCTCCGTAGAGGGCCAGAACGAGGCTGACACCTTCAGCACCCGTCCCCCGCGGCCCAGCCGCTTCCATCAGGTCCGCATCACCGCGCCTGGCGATGCGCCGGGGCCTGCCCCTGGCCATTCGGCGAGCAGTAAAGATAGCGGAAGGTGCGTACGAACACGGCACCGTAATCGCCACGACGGAGCTGCAAGCGCTTCAGTCCATGGCGGAGTGGAGGTCTGTGTGCACGAAATCATCGCCCTTGAACAGCAGGGGTTCGTCAAGAAAGCGGGCCAGGGCGTAAGAGAAGCAATCGCCTAGATTGAGACCAGCGCGATGACGCCCCTTGCCGTAGCGTGCAAAGGCTATGCAGGCGAGTTCCGCCTGCTCTCTAGTGAAGCTCACGATCTTCACCTGGGCTGTGCGGAGAAAGAGCGCAAGATCAGCATGACTCTCGGCACCGAAACGTGCCTGAAACACGATCGAGAGTTCCACAAGCGTGGCAGCAGAGAGTGAGCAACTCTTGGCAGCCATGATCAAGGCATTAAACGTTCTGCGCTCAGGCTCATCCTGGAGAATGGCGAGAACAGCGGAGGAATCGATCACCATCAGCAGGGCAACCCATTGGCGTCGTATCCGCAGATCTCGTCTGCGCTGCGCTGATCGAGAATCGGCCGTGCCGCACAGCGCAAGGCAATCCGATCGAGTTGATCGCGCCGGCTCTCCTGCTTCACTGCCCGCGCCTCTTGCTGGAGCCGAAGGCGATCGAGGCGCTCCTTCAGGGACTGAATCACTGCATCAGTCTTGCTCTCACCCGTGATGATCGCCACCTCTGCAGCCAGCTGATTGGCCTCTTCGCTGCGGATGTTGAGCGGCACGGCCCCAGCTGTGTAGACAATCTCTGACCAGTGTAGACGGCGAAATCTCCCATGGGTCACTGGGTCCTTGGTTTGAAGGTCGTCCTGGGCGCCAGCGGCGAAGACCACCAGCGCCTGGGGCGTTTTCCTCACCCGGAAGGCCAATCCGTGATCTCGCGGGCTGTGGCCAGCGGCAGTGGGCCGCGGCGGCAAGCCGTGCGCAGCACATTGGTGAACTCCAGCTGCAGCAGCCACGGGGCGTGGGCATCGACGGCGGCCGTGCCAGGGCTACCGAGGCCCCGCTTAGATCTGGCCCCTGAGCATGAACAGAAAGGCACTCACAATCGCTGCCCCGACCAACACGCGCAGGGTGCCGGGCAGGGAGGTGCGCAGCGTCTCGGCGCGTTGATCGCGGAGGCTGCTGCTGATGCGGGAGGTGTTGATGGCGATCGTCTCGCTGAGCTGCTGTTTCCGCTCGGCGAGGGAGCCGGCTTTCAGCGGTGGCAGGGGCCCCGGGTTGGCGGCGGCGAGCAGGCTGCCCAGCTCAGCTTCAGAGCGGCTGGCCTGGATGCGGCTGCGCAGGGCGGCGACGCCGCGTTCGCCTTGATTGATCTGGCGGTTGAGCTGGCTGTCGCTGTCGGCCCAGAGCCAGGCGTAGCCGATCAATTGCAGGGGAACGAGAAGGGCGAACACAAAAAACCAGCGGCTGGCCAGCTGCTGGCTGCGCCGGCCGCAGGTCCGGGCTTCATCGGCGTCGTTGTCGAGCAGAGCAGAGCCCAGCCGCAACAGGATCACCGCCAGCAGCAGGATCGGGGCGAGGTTGACAGCGGCATCGGAGAGCCGCAGCCACCACAACGGTTGTGCCGGGGCCAGGGGAACGGCGCTGGCGAGAAGCGAGATCAGCACCAGGGCCTCCAGGGCCAGGGCCAGCCACTGGCTGTGGCGGGCGAAGGCGGTGCGGCGATCGAGAGGAAGCATCCATGGGCGGCCCTGCCGCGGCAACAGAAGGGGTGGCGAGGTGATCAGCCGGGATCCGGCCGCAGGGGATCAGCAGGAGGTGCTGGCCGCTGCCCGCAGCCGGCGGCGCAGTTTGCGGGAGAAGCCGAAGGCGCTGGCGGCACCGAACAGGGGCAGGGGGCCTGGAACGGCGTTTGGAGTGGGGTCAGATTGCTGGGCGATGCTGAAGCCGCCGCCCTGGGTGCCGGCGTAGATAGTGCTGCCGCTGGCGTAGACGCCACGCACGTTGTTGTTGCCAAGGCCGTTGGCGGTGGTGTAATTAGTCCAGTTGCTGCCTCCGTTGGTGGAGATGCTGAGGCCGCCAATGGTGGCGGCGTAGATGCTGCTGCCGCTGGCGTAGACGCTACGCGAGCTGTTGCTCCCAAGGCCGTTGGAGGTGTTGTAGTTGGTGAAGCTGCTGCCGCCGTTAGTGGAAATGCTGACGCCACTGCCGTGGGCGGTGTAGATGCTGCTGCCGCTGACGTAGACGCTACGCACGGAGTTGTTCCCCAGGCCGTTGGCGGTGGTTTTGTTGATGAAGCTGCTGCCGCCGTTGGTGGAGATGCTGAGGCCGTTGGAGGTGGCGGCGTAGATGCTGCCGCCGCTGGCGTAGACGCTCTGCACGCTGTTGCTGCCCAGGCCGTTGGCGGAGTCGTAGTTAGTCCAGTTGCTGCCGCCGTCGGTGGAGATGCCGAGGCCGCCGTTTCGGGTGGCGGCGTAGATGGTGCTGCCGCTGGCGTAGACGCCATCCACGGTGTTGCTGTTCAGGCCGTTGGCGGTGGTGTAGTTAGTCCAGTTGCTGCCGCCGTTGGTGGAGATGCTGAGGCCGTTTTGGGTGGCGGCGTAGATGCTGCTGCCGCTGGCGTAGACGCCATTCACGTCGTTGCTCCCCAGGCCGTTGGCGGTGGTGTAGCTGGTGAAGCTGAGCCCGGCAGCCAGGGCGGTCGGGGTGGCGGTGAGGCTGAGAGCTGTGGCTGCGGTGACCAGAAGAGCGGCGCGGAAGACTGTCATCACCTATAAATCAAATCTTTTATTTTTTAGTCCCCCCCCCCCCCCCCGGTGTCAAGCATCGGTGTGCGTCGGCTCACCAGCGGCGGTGCTGGGGGTTTGCCGTGTTTCTGGCGACAGGTTGAGGCCCACCGAGCCCTGCGGTGTCTGGCGCAGTCACGGAGATTGAGGCGTCGCCGCGCTCAGCATCTGGCACGCAGGCGGCGATGCCAGGGTTGCGGCGGCCGGAGCCGCACCACTGCACCAGCACTGGCGAGCATGAATTGCGAGCAATAAACTGGTTGGCAACTGGTTGATCAAGCGGCCATGCGCAGCGTTGGCGCCTTCGAGGCCTAGACCCATCTGGCGGCTCTGCTCGATGCGGTGAGCGCCGGGGAGCAGATCACGATCACCCGCCATGGCCGTCCCGTTGCTCGGCTCGTGCCGCCTGCCGCCGAAGCTCCCGCCAGCGTGATCGACACCATCACCCGCTTGCGTCAGTTCAGCCAGGGGCAAAGCCTCGGCGGCATCAGCATCGCGGAGCTGCGCGATCAGGGGCGCCGCTGAGCGCCCTGGAATCGTCCGCTGACACGGCGAAGACCGTCCAGCGATCTGGTGCTCGATGTCACGCCCAGCTGGGCCAGAGGCCTCCATGCGCCGTCCAAAACTCTGCGGGGGTGCGAATGGGATAGCGATCCCGCAGGCCCAGCAGCGCCTTGTCGCCAGTCACCAGGGGTCTGGCCAAGCCAAGTCGCAGCGCCGCCAGCGCCCCGGAGCGCCAGGCGGCAAGCAACCTGCCGGGCACGCTGGCGGGGTAGGCGAGGCCCGAAAGCAGCACGTTGGTGTCGAGCACCACGGCCAGGCCGGCCGCCACGGCGACGTCAATCGCGGCCAGACCCACCCCATCCGGGGTTCCGGCCAGG
>CALRXC020000052.1:0-30090 GCA_943372025.1 Synechococcus sp. UW140
AGCAGAACCCAGCGGTTGTTGGGATCCAGCTTTCCACCAAAGGGCGAGTGAAACTCCTCAATCGACAGCTGACCCGTGTGCTGAAAAACGTACATTTGCGTGCCAGCAGGATCTTCTAAGCCAGAAATGGCTGATTGCAGCCCATCCTAACGCGAGACTGCCCCTGGAATCAACTGTGGTGCAATGGATCTGGGTAATTCAGCAAGCCCTATTTAGCCGCTGGGATCCTGGGCGCCACCGTGATGCCCCACAACCTCTATCTCCATTCCTCCCTGGTGCAGACCCGCCGCTGGAGCACCGGGCCGGAGATGCGCCAGCGGGCCCTCCGCTTCGCCAATCTCGATACGGTGATCGCCCTGAGCCTGGCCTTTCTGGTGAACGCCTCGATCCTGGTGCTGGCGGCCGGCAGCTTCTATGGCCTTCCCGGTGCCCCAGTCACGGATCTGAGCGAGGCCCATCGCCTGCTGAGCCCGCTGTTGGGCACCACCGCCGCCGGCCTGCTGTTCGGCATCGCCCTGCTGGCGGCGGGCCAGAGCTCCACCCTCACCGCCACCCTCGCCGGCCAGATCGTGATGGAAGGGTTCCTCGAGATCCGCCTGCCCCAGTGGCAACGCAGGCTGCTCACCCGCTGCCTGGCCCTGGTGCCGGCCCTCCTCACCGTGTTGCTGCTTGGGGACCGGGCCACCGGCCAATTGCTGATCCTCAGCCAGGTGGTGCTGAGCCTGCAACTGCCTTTCGCCGTGCTGCCCCTGGTTTGGTTCTGCAGCCAGCGCAAGCTGATGGGCGACCTGCGGGCACCGAACTGGCTGCTGCTTCTGGCCTGGATGACCGCCGCCGCAATTGTGGTGATCAATTCAGCCCTGTTGCTGAGCCTGGCGGCTTCTTGAACCGCAAGGCTCAGCCAGCTGGTTAGGGCGGAGAAGCCGTCTGATCAGGGGCTCGGCCTGTTGGCGCGCAGGAGAAAGTAAGCGGCGGCAAGGCACACGATCACAACACCCACGCCCATCAGGAGGATGGGGTCCTTGTCGTGCCCTGGAGGCATCACGATCACCTTCCGCGCCACGGCGGTGAGGGCGGTGAGCAGCACCATCTCGGTGTGGATCGACTGATCCTTGAGGTAGGCGGTGATGTTCTGCAGAACCTCCAGCCCGATCAGCAGCAGCAGCAGCCGATCCAGCAGCTGAATCAACCCGCCATCCAGCCAATTTTGGCCCGGTTGCAGCAGCGCCTGGCCGGTGGTGAGTGCCAGCTGCAGGGTGCCAGCCAGCAGCACCACGATCAGCACCACCGCCAGCACCCTGGAGAGGTTCCGCTCGAACCGCTCAACCAAGTTGATGAAGTGGCGGGGTTGGGGAAGAGGAACCATTGGGATAGCCGCTGCGGCGGGGCTCCGATTCTGGTGGGGGAGTTGCTCGGCTGGGCCCGGCCGCGTTGCCGCACTTGCACGGTCCTGCAGTTCCGATGCTGGTGGTGCAGGGGCCTCGGCCCACAGGTCCCCTGGCCCAGGCCGCGGCGCCGCAGCCTGGCTGATCCGGTCAGGCCGCCGGTCGGATCGGGGCCAGCCGCCAGCCCCCCCCACCCTTGAGGGCCAGTTCCCAGTGATGGAAGGCCCGCAGGCTAGGCCGATGGCCCACGCTCACCATCGTGGGGCCGGCCGCCACCAGCAGGCCGTAAAGGGCTTTCTCCGCCTGCAGATCCAGGGCGCTGCTGGCCTCATCGAGGATCACCAAGGTTGGCCGGCGCAGCAGCATGCGCGCGAACCCGAGCCGCTGCTGCTCACCGCCGGAGAGCACCCGGGACCAATCCTCCTCCTGGCCAAGATCCAGATAGCGCGCGGCCAGGGCCGCCAGCCCCACCTGCTCCATCAGATGGCGCAACTCCGCGTCCCCCAGGGCGGAGGCATCAGCGGCGGCAGGGAACAGGATCTGGTCTCGCAGGCTGCCCAGGGGTAGGAAGGGTTGCTGGGGGAGCACCAGGATGCGCTCCGGCGCAGGAAGCTGAAGCCGCCCTGCCGCCGCCGGCACCAGACCGCAGAGCACCCGCAGCAGGGTGGTCTTGCCCGAACCGCTGGGACCGGTGATCAGCAGCCGCTGACCAGCCGCCAGGGCCAGATCGAGGCCCTCCACCAGGGGGTGCCCTCCGCCGGGATGGGCCACGGCCAGATCCACCAACCGGAGATCGGCCTGGCCCGGGGAAGCCCAGGCCGTGGGGGGCAGTGCGGGGGTGATCCTCGGCCGCTGCAGCGGCGCCGACGCCACAGGCAACCCCGACGATTCCGAGGATTTCAACAGCTCCGGTGACGCGGTTGCTGCCGATGTAGGCGATGACGCGGATGACGCCGAAGACGCTAGGGTCGTGCCTTCTTCAGGACCTTCATCCACCTGGGATCTCACCACAGCGGCGGGCTTCTCCAGCAGAACGGTCTCCAGGTCGGCAACGCGGTGCAGGCTGGCGAACAGGCCCGAAACGGCCTCGGCACGGTCGATCAGAAAGGAGAGTGAGGCCTGCACCTGGCCGAAAGCGATGCTTCCCACCGTGAGGTCCCCCAGGCTCACCTTGCCGCTGAAATAGGCGGTGGAGAGCACCAGGTAGGGAACGAACTGCATCAGGAAGCCATAGAGGCCGCTGCTTTGCTCCACCAAGGAGCGCCAGCGGATCAGACGCTCGAAGTTGGCCAGCAGCGCCCCAAAGCGGCGGCCCAGCCCCTGGCCTACCGCCGCCTCCCCCCGCAGGAAAGCCAGGCTCTCGGCGTGGCTGCGCACGTGAACCAGGGCGTAGCGATAGTCGGCCTCCAGGGCCTGCTGCCGGAAAGCCAGCGCCCCGAGACGGCGCACCAGCCGCAGGATCACACCATTGCCCAGCAGGGTGGCCACGGCGAGGCTGAGCACCAACCAGCCGCTGATGTGGAAGAGCACCAGGATGTAGGCCCCCAGCGCCAGCAGGGAGGAGCAGAAACCGAAGAACAGGTTGGTGGCGCCGTTCACCGCCAGGGACACGTCATCGGCGATGCGCTGGTCGGGGTTGTCGATGCGCTCCTGCAGGAGCGGATCGGCCTGGAGCTTGTAATACGACTGACCGGTGAGATAGGCCTGCTGAAGCTCAGCCGTCGTGCTGCGGCGCCAGGCCAGGGACCAGCGCTGCTGGCCATAACTGTTCAGGAACTGGATCGGCAGGGTGAGCAGGTAGATCGCCGTCAGACCAGCAGCGGTTCCCCAGAAACCGGCCGCGCTGCGCCGGTTAAGGGCCTCGATCACAGCGCCGTTGCCCTCGGTGAAGGCCACATCCACCGCGGTCGCCACCACCAGCAGGGACAGCAGTGCCGCCAGGGCGCACCAGCGGCGCCGCAGGCCACCGGTCATTCCACGCCCCAGCGCCCCCAGCGCCAGACCGGCGAGCACGGCCACCACGGCCACCAGGGGAAGGTGATGGTCTCGGCCGGCCCAGGCTAGAAGGGGCCCCAGATAGGGAAAGGCCAGCTCCCGCCGGGCCGCTCCCAGCAGCCGGTCGGCGAGCAGGGCGGTGCCCCCCACCAGCAGGGCCGCCGCCGCCAGGGCCAGGACCGCCGTGCCAACCAGCTGGCCGCAGGCATGCCACCAGGCGCGGCGCCGGATCCGCGGCAGCAGAAAGCCCGCCACCAGCGCCAGCAGATCGCGCCCGAAGCTCTGCAGGAACGGGGGCATCGGCGGGTTGGACATCCCAGTGCGCAGCCGAAGCTCTCGACTCTGACGCGGCGGCGTTGAGCCGTTGGCATCGCTGCTCGGGTCCTTCACAGTGGAAGGCATCCGAACGCCTGGCATGCCCTCCACGTCCGTGCTGCTGCTCAACGTGTTGCTCGGATCGATCGGGGCCGGCTACATGGTTTACGGGCGCCGCAACCACCACCTGCAGGCCACACTCTGCGGCCTGCTGCTGATGGTGGTGCCGTCCCTGATCTCGGCCCCCCTCCCGCTGCTACTCGCGGGGACGGCGCTGATGGCCGTTCCCTTTCTGCTGCGCAGCTGACAGTTGCGGCACCGCTGCATACGGTGCGGAAAAGCTTCCGTGCCCCCACCATGGGCCAGATCGAACATGCTCTGATCACGGCGGCCTACCGGATGGCGAACGGCACCGTGCCCGAGGAGCATCGCCAGCCGGTGGATGCCACGCTCGACTGCATGACCCAAGCGCTCCAGGAAACCTGCCGGATCTATGGATTCAGCGAAGCCGATACGGCCCGCTTCCTGATGAGCTTCGCCCTCAGGGTGGGGCGCCTGAATCCGGAGATCGGCAACCGTCGCCAACTGCGGGAGGTCGAGGCCCGCCTGATGACCACCTGCGGGCTGCTGAGCAGCTCGGGAGAATCACCAGGCTGAAGCGGGATCCGGCGGCCGTTCGCCTCAACAGCCGCCCCGTGAATGGACCTCGCCCGGATCGGCAGATGGCGCAACGGGTTCGGGTGCGATCAGATCAGCCGCCCGGCGGGCATCGCCGAGCACCTGGAGCAGCAGGCGCGAATCCTGGCGGAGCAGCTCGCACCAATGGCGCAGGTAGGCGGCGTGGTTGGCCGTGTCGCTGCCGATGGCGAGTCGCTCACCGAGCAGCACGGCCCCCAGCTCAGCCACGAGTTCCTCGCGGGCATAGGCCACCGATCCAAAGTCAGCGGCAAGGTTCCTGGCCAGACGCCTGGGATGGCCGGTGGAGTGAATCGCCTCATGGGCCCAGGTGGCCAGACGGGCAGCGGCGGCATGAAAACTGCTGCGATCGGGAATCTCGATGCGGTCCAGATCAGGCCGGTAGCAGGCCCGGTCGCCCCCCTCAAGCACGGGCACGGGCCAGGCAGCCAGAGTCGTCGCCGCCGCTGCCAATCGCTCCGATTCACTGCGGCCCAGGACCTGGGCCTGGGCCGTGCAGCCGGCGATGCGCTCGGCCAGGCCACGGCTGGCCTGGGCATCCCCCACCAGATCCGCGGCATTGAACACCACCATCGGTCGGAAGCGGATCCCCTGGCGGGGGGCTCGCTCAGGCGTTCCGCTCTCGCCATCTGCGGCCGTCGCCTCCGCTTCAGCAGCCGAAGCACCGTCCGGTGAGGCCGGCCCACCAGCCTGTTCCCGCTCCCAGCGCAACGGACGCAGGATCATCACCCCGCGACTGCCCCGACGGGGCGCCAGATCGAGCCGACGGGCCTCCCCCCAGCCGCACCAATAGGGAAGGCTTGATCCGCGCAGGTGCAGACCCAGGGTGAGCAGCAGCGGATTGCTGCCCCGGTATGGCCTGCCGGTGATCAGGTTCACGTGCGCACCGCTCCCCTCCCGCCAGGGGCGACGCCAGGGCGCCTGGCCTGCCTCCATTAGGGCGATGAGGTCGGCCACCAGGCGCTCCTCGGTGTTGGCGGGGGGCCGCTGCCGCTCCGATGGCGACCCGCTGGGAGGGCCGCCAAGATTGGGTGGGGGGGTAAACGGGGTGCTGGGTTGCATCGGGCCTGGGACGCCATCCCTTGCCTGGTTCCACCACCTGTCCCAACAACCTGTCCCATCGACAAGAAAGGGACATCGCTTAAGCAACAAATAACCAACAATCCCTGACAAAGGCTGCAGCGGATGCGAAGCACAAGAGCTTCAAGTGGATTTTTGATATCACCCAGGTTCGATGATCTCTAGTGAACCGATTCTACTGGGCTGCATGTCTGACGCCTTTGGTGATTATCTACACAGTATCGGCAGACTACCTCTGCTCACCCCTGCCGAAGAACTTCACCTTGGTACTGTAGTACAACAATGGCTATCCACCCCCGACTCCGACCTAGCTCTGACCCGCCGGGGTCGCCGTGCCTTGAATCGCATGGTGACAGCGAACCTAAGACTTGTTGTTTCGGTCACACGCCACTACCAGACCCGTATTCGCCACCTACATCTTGACCCCCTCGACGTGGTGCAGGCGGGAACCCTCGGCTTGATCCGGGCGGTGGAGCGCTATTCACCCACCCGTGGCTATCGCTTCTCCACCTATGCTTATTGGTGGATCCGCCAGGCCGTGAACCGCCACCTGCATGAGCAGTCCGGCGCCATCCGGCTCCCCTCCCAGGTCACCGGGCTGGCGATGAAGGCTCGCTTTCTCCAGGGCTCGGAAGGTCGTGGCCTGAAACTCAGTGAGCTGGCGGCTCGGCTCGGGGAAACAGAAAAACGGGTGGCCTTCGTGCTCCGCGTCACCCACGAATCCCATGCCATCTCCCTGGATCAGCCGGTGGGCGGTGAGGAGGGGGAAGTGTGCCTGGGGGACCTGATCCCGATGCCCTCAGCCCTCCCCTCCCAGGAGGATTACGGCTGGTTGCATGGGGAGATGGAGCAGCTTGAGCAGCTCGAACAACAGGTGCTGCAGCTGCGGTTCCGCGAAGACAACCCCCTCTCCCTGGCCCGGGCGGCCGACTGCCTAGGGCTCACCAAGGAGAAGGTGCAGCGCTTGGAGCGTCAGGCCTTCCACAAACTGCGGCGCCGGGTGGAGCCCATGCTCGAACCTCAGCGGCTGACCGCCTGCAGCGCCACCCGGTAGTCCATCGTGGACCCCACGCCCGTGCCCCGGTAGCTGCCGCTCACCGGGGCAGCCCGGCGATGGTCCGGGGCGGTAGCCAGGGCCACGTGGCCATCGGCCACCGCCAGCCCGAGGCTGGGGTCGTAGGCCCTCCACCCAGCGCCCGGTAAATACACCTCCGCCCAGGCATGCAGTTCCTGTTCGGTGACCTCCGGCGGATGGTGCATCGAATAACCGCTCACGAAGCGAGCGGCCAGCCCCTGGCTGCGGCAGGCCGCCACGTAGAGGAAGGCGGTATCGCGACAGGCCCCGCTGCGGCCAGCCAGGGTCTCGGCGGGCTGCATCGGATCCCCATCCGGCCGGCCCACGTGATGAAAGCCGTGGTGGATCCCATCGGCGAGGGCCATCAGGAACGGGGCCGTGGCCTGGCCCGCGCCGGCCGCCAGTTCCGCAGCCCAGGTCGCCACCTCCTGATCCACCGGATCCCGGGCCAGGAAGGGGCTCAGGGAGAGGGCGTCGGCGTCGTCATAACGGGCCGGCAGGCTGGCGACGGTCGGATCGGTGATGATCCAGTCGAAAGGGTTGTCCAGCAGGGTCTCCACTTCCATCGTCACGATCAGATCGAGCCGATCCCGCAGGTCGTCGAACCAGAGCACCTGGCTGGCATTGCCATCGGCATCAAGCCCGGCGCTGCGTCCACTGGGAGACGCCTCCACCTCCAGGTTGTGATGCAGCAGCCTTTGAAATGAATCCTGGCGTGGAGTGAGGCGAAGCGTGAGCGGCTCGAAGAAGACCGGCCGGTCATAGCGGTAGTGGAGGCTGTGCCGGATCCGGAAAAGCATGGCGATCAAGCGGAGCGGATGGGCCAACCAGGATGTCAGCCCCGCTGCGGGGTGTCCCAGTCGAGGGCATCGGACACCCTGCCCCGGAACGGCTCCCCCACCCCATAGATGATCAGCGGCTCCACACCCAGATCTTCGACCAGGGGATAGAAGCGCAGCGAAAACCACTGCAGGAACAGATCAAAGCAGCGCGGGGATGGCCAGAGCTGCCGGTCCACACACCAGAGATCGAGTTCGGCAGCGAAGATCTCCTCATGCAGGCCCCTGAGCAGAGCCAGGGCAGCGGCTTCATCGTCGTAGGCCGGGATGAGATACAGGCTCTCGTCCGCCGGTCCGCCCTCCAGATCCTTCCGAGTCCAGAACGGACGGCTCCACTCCCGCATCGGTGGCTTCGGCGCCACGGCGAGCGCACAGCGGTTGAGCACGGCCATGGCAGGAAACAGCTCCGTTTTCAACCTAGCGATGGCCGGCGGGCGCCACAGACCGTGAAAGTGCGGAATCGCTGCTGCCGGATGAGGAACCCCAGAACACCGGCCACCGTTCCGCGCTTTCGAGGCTTCGCTCGATCAAGCTTGGCGGAGCAAGCCATCCGAGGTCTCCAACGGCATGGGCATCACCGATGAACTGGCCAAGGAACGCAACCGCGCCGCCGCCGAGCGCACCCTGATGGCCTGGATCCGCACCAGCCTCTCGCTGATCAGCTTCGGCTTCGGGCTCGACAAGATCATCGCCGCGATCCGCAGCAACGTCAGCTCCAAACCGGTCCATGCCCAGCTCTCGGTCCGGCTGGTGGCGGTGGCCTTTGTGCTCACCGGCATCCTGGCGATGGTGGCGGCCACCGTGCAACATCGGCGCGTGATCCGGCGGCTGCGCCGCCAGGACTACACCTACCTCGAAGAACCCTCGATCGCCCAGGCCACCGCGGTGCTGCTCACTCTGATCGGCCTGGTGACCTTAGGGCTGCTGGTGGCGGGCGCCCTGGCATCCTGATCACTGGAATTCTGATCAACGGAGGCGGCGGCCCAGGCCTTCAGCCGGGCGTGCTCCGGTGGCTGAGCGTGTCCCGAGGCAGTTCGCCGAACAGGAGCCGATAGTCGCGGGCGAAGTGGCCGGCGTTGAGAAAGCCCCACTCCGCAGCGATCGATCCGATCCGCACCTGACCGGAATCGGCCCCCAGCAGCAGCCGGCGCACACCGTGAAGGCGTTGAAGCTTGACGTAGGCCATCGGTCCCATGCCGAGGTGGTCGCGAAAGCCCTGGATCAGGCTGCGGCGGCTGGCATGCGCCTGACGGCAGAGATCGGTCAGGGTGATGGGCTGCTGGGGGTGGTCATGCAGCAAGCGCTGGGCCGCCTTCACGATCTCGATGCGCGCCGGTGGACGCGGCAGCCGGCCGGCCTGGTCTGCGCCATGGATCAGGGCCTCCAGCAGCAAGGGAAACAGATCCTCCAGGATCAGCCGTTGGCTGGAAGGCTGCTCCAGACGCCCGGGATCGCTCGCCACCAGGGAAAAGATCTGTCGCAGATAGGCACGCAGGCCCTTGCAGCGAAGGGGATCAACCAGGAGCACATTGCGGCGGCAGGCCCCCTGAAGATCGAAGCCTCCACAGCCCAGCTGATCGGCCCAGTTGCACAGCGTGCCGATGGGAATCACCACCAGCCCCAGCACCACCTCCTTGGGGAGCGTGAGGTGCACCTCGCGGCTGCTGTCCACGCCGAATAGACAAGAAACCGGCAGGCAGGAGCCATGGGCCCGAATCGGTGGCCGCACCCCGGAAGGCTCAAGATCGAGGCCCATGGTGAGATCACCCAGCGGCTTGGGCCCCCAGCTGTGGATGCGACGGTCCATTCGCAACCGCAACAACCGCAGCGGGCCGATCCTGAGCGCCACCACCCCGCCGGAGAGATGGCCGCCATCGAGCTGGAGCAACTGCAGCGGCATAGCCAGGCGGCGGATCACCGCCTCCATCTGCTCCAAGCCCGAGCAGCTCTGCTGGATCCAGGAGGCAGATCCAGAGCCGCCGGAAGCATCAGTGGGGAGCTGGGTCACCGGAAACGCGACCTGCATGGAGTTTGTGCGTTTATTGAGCATCCGTACGGAGACTATACGTTCAGAATTACTGGTGTAGGTGGGATAAACCAGCCAAGGAGCGGCCTCCCACACCGCCAACCACTGCCGGCGGATTCACACCGTTCCATTCCCTGTTCTCAGCCCAGTCATGACGGCATCGATGACCCAGCAACAGCAAACAGGCTCCTGGTCGATCGGTCCCTATTGGATGGATGCCGATGGCCATCTCTCCCTCGGGACATCATCCGTGCCCCTCTCTCCCCTACAGAGGCGCCTTTTGCTCGCTCTGGTGCGCCACGCTGGCCATGTGCTGGAGAAGGACAACCTGCTGCAAGAGGTGTGGGGTCACACCCAGGTCAGTGACGTGAGCCTGGCCCGCGCCGTGCACGGCCTGCGCCGCATCCTCGACAACGGTCCCCTCGGATCCCGGGTGATCCGCACCATTTACGGCAGCGGCTACCGCTTCGATGGGCCGGTCAGTCAGCTCAGCACGAGGGCGGCCACCGGCTCTGAACCCGAAGCTGGTGGCTTCCCTTCAGCCCAGTCGCTGGGGCATTTCGTCGAAGGACTGGTGCAGGTGCGCCACCGGGATCCCCGCCAACTGCCGAACGCGGCCGAGCATTTCCGCCGCTGTCTCACCAGCTCCCCGGGATTCGCACCGGCCCAGGTCCAGCTGGCCGCCACCCTGCTGAGCCAGTACCAATGGGGTCAAACATCAGCCGCTTCGATCGAGGCTGAAGTGGAGCGCCTGCTTTGGGAAGCGGAAGCCTCGGGCTCGGTCACCGATGAGGTGAGGGCCCTGCGGATGGAGGTGCTCACCCTGCTCCACTGGCAACCGCAGTTGGCTCAAGAGAGCTTCGCCGCCTGGCTGCCCCAACGGCTTCCGCCGGGGCCTTCCCGCCATGGCTGGATCCGACATCTGTTGGCCACCGGCCGACCGGAGGAGGCCCTGGCCCTGGTGGAGCCGGAACTGAGCGCCGACAACCCCTCGGGCTGGTTCCTGGCCGGGCTGTGCCAACTCCAGATGGGTCGCCTGGATGGGGCCATCGCCACGCTGCGCCAACCGTTGCGACTCGATGCCACCCTGACAGCCCCCCGCTGGCTGTTCGCCCTCAGCCTCGCCCAGGCCAACCGCGGCAAGGAAGCGCTGCAGGAGCTGGCCCAGTGCCGCCTGACGGAATCTCAACCGGACAGCCACTTAGCGGCTGCGGCCCTGGTGCTGGCCCTCAGCGGCGAGGGAGAGCGGGCCGCCGGCCTGCTCGGCGCGGCCCTGCGCAGCAGTGGGGCAGAGCCGTTGGCGATGGCCACCTTCTGGGGGCTGGTGGCCGTGAGCCTCGGCGAGGATGCGGCGGCTGTGCGCCTGCTGGAGCGGGCCATTCAGGAGCGCTGCGGCCTGGCCCCCCTCGTCTGGCAATGGAGCGGCCTGGATCGGCTAGGGGACAGCGCCGCCCTTCGCGCCTTCAGGGCAGAGATGGCTGGCCAGTTCCATCAGCAGGCACCCGCGCCCGCCGAAGCGATCACGGGGTTCAACGCAGCCTGAGGCCTCACCCCGCCGATCGGCGTCCGAAAACCAGCCCATGCTCAGGACGGCATGGGCGGCTCGAATCCCGCGAATCCGCAGGCAAGAGCGGTTTGGTATCAACTGCGGCACCGCTGCACTTTCTGAGTGGCCACGGCCCGCAGCCTTGGCCAGCATGCTGAGGTGCGCCATCCACAAGCCATGCCCAACGGCAAACCCAACATCCTCATCCTCTGGGGCGACGACATCGGCCAGAGCAACCTGAGCTGCTACAGCGATGGACTGATGGGGTATCAGACCCCGAACATCGACCGGGTCGCCAAGGAGGGCGGTAAGTTCATTCATTACTACGCCGAGCAGAGCTGCACTGCCGGCCGCTCCGCCTTCATCTCCGGTCAGAGTGTGTTCCGCACCGGGCTCTCCAAGGTGGGGCTCCCGGGCGCCGAGCTGGGCTACCGCACCGAAGATCCCACCATCGCCAGCCTGCTCAAGCCCCTCGGCTACCGCACCGGCCAGTTCGGCAAGAACCATTTCGGCGACCGCGATGAACATCTGCCCACGAACCAGGGCTTCGATGAATTCTTCGGCAACCTCTACCACCTGAACGCCGAGGAGGAACCGGAATTGCGGGATTATCCCAACCCCCACGATTTCCCCGACTTCAAGAAGAACTATGGCCCCCGCGGCGTGATCCACAGCTGGGCCAATCCCGATGGCAGCCAGCGGATCGAGAACACCGGGCCCCTGACCAAGAAGCGCCAGGAGACCTGCGACGACGAATTTCTGGTCGAAGCCAAGCGCTTCATCCGCGACGCCGTGGCCTCGGGCGAGCCGTTCTTCCTGTGGTTCAACACCACCCATATGCACTTCCGCACCCACGCCCGGCCCCAGGACGTGGGCCGCTCCGGCCGTTGGCAGTCGGAATATCACGACGTGATGATCTATCACGACGAGTGCATCGGCGAGATGCTCAACCTGCTCGATGAGCTGGGCATCAGCGACGACACGATCGTGATGTACAGCACCGACAACGGGCCCCACATGAACAGTTGGCCCGATGCCGGCATGACCCCCTTCCGCAGTGAGAAGAACACCAACTGGGAAGGGGCTTACCGGGTGCCGGCCCTGGTGCGCTGGCCCGGCAAGATCGCTCCGGGCACCCTGTTCACCGACATCGTCAGCCACCTCGACTGGCTACCCACCCTGCTGGCGGCGGCCGGCGAACCGGCGATCAAGGAAAAGCTGCTGAGCGGTCACCAGGCGGGCAGCCGTCACTACAAGGTGCATCTCGACGGCTACAACATGCTCGATTACTGGACCGGTCAGAGCGAGCGGAGCCCCCGCATCGAATTCTTCTACTTCTCCGACGACGGCGACCTCACCGGCCTGCGTTACGACAACTGGAAGTTCGTGTTCATGGAGCAGCGGGCCACCGGCACCTGTCAGATCTGGGCCGAGCCCTTCACCGTGCTGCGGCTGCCCAAGATCTTCAACCTGCTCACCGATCCCTATGAGCGGGCTGACATCACCTCCAACACCTACTGGGATTGGATGCTGGACCACGCCTTCGCCCTGGTGCCCGCCCAGCGATTCGTGGCGGAATTCCTGGCTACCTTCCAGCAATTCCCGCCCCGCCAGAAGGCCGCCAGCTTCTCCCTCGAGGAGGTGATGGCGAAGATGACCCAAGGGGCCAGCGGCGGCGGCTGAGCCGATCCTTCCCAACACCGTTCCGTTCCGTTTCGGGAGCCCTCGCTCCGCTGCCAAGTGCGGCGGAGCGACCTAGAAACGATTGAACGGCAGAGGCCCTGGCCCCGCACGGCCCTAAGGCCCCTGGTTCTAGAGCTCTTGTTGGAATCTCCCCTGCGGCCTCCGGGGTCCGAAGGACACCCTTACACCTGCCGTGCTTCTCCCCCTCCCTCCCATGCCTCCACCGCTCTACCGCGGCGTCCTTGCCTGCGCTGCCGCTCTGCTGGGATCGTGCCTGATGCCCGCTGCGGCCCACAGCCAGGGCCAGCCGGCCCCGTCCAAGGCCACGCCCAGCAAGGTGCTCTACACCCTCGCCACCCAATGCAGCCTGGCTGGTGGTCCTGCCCAGCCGTGCAGCGTCGAAGCGATCGATGAAGGAGGCACCACCATCTACCGCCATCGGATCGGAGCGCAGACGATTGCGGTGAGGATCACCGATTCCCCGGTGACGATGGCGATTCAGAGCGGCACCAGCAGCACCTGGGTTCCGCTGCGCAGCGCCGGTGCTCTGTTTTCCAGCAACAGCATCTGCTTCAA
Source organism: Synechococcus sp. UW140 (assembly GCA_943372025.1). Taxonomy (GTDB): domain Bacteria; phylum Cyanobacteriota; class Cyanobacteriia; order PCC-6307; family Cyanobiaceae; genus Cyanobium. The sequence continues at coordinate 13,217 of CALRXC020000052.1, forward strand.
CGGCCGCGAGCTCTGCGTGGTGAACCCCAACTACCTCAACAGCGTGCGGGAAGACCGCCAGGACCTGCGCCTGCAAGGCCGGGATCTGGTGAAGGTGCACTTCGGCCCCGACGGCCGGGTGAATGCCAGCTGCTACGACGCGGGTTGCGAGGCCGACCTGCGATGAGCGCCCCCCCGATCAGCACGACCTCCCGGCGGCGTCGGACCAGCCTGGTGCTGGCCCTGGTGCTCACCCTGCCCTCGGTCACCTCGCCCCTGGCGGCCCTGGCGGTGTCTCTGGACGCCTCCCCACACCTCCTGATCGCCCGCGGTGGCGGTGGCGGCGGTGCCCGTGGTGGTGGTGGCGGCGCTCGTGGGGGCGGTGGCGGCGCCCGTGGAAGCGGTGGCGGTGCCCGTGGAGGTGGCGACTTCGGTGGGGGTCGCAGCGGCTTTCAGAACACCGGAGGTGCCGGCGGCCTCAACCGCGGCACCAGCCGTCCCACCGGGGGATGGAGCCAGTCGGTGCGCGGCAACGCGCCGAGTCCCGGCCTGAGTCGCCCGGCCTCAAGGCCATCCGGCGGCTTCAACGGCGCGGACCGCACCCCCAGCACCCTCGGCGCGGGCAACCGAACGCCGGGCAGCCTGAGCGGTGTCGACCGCACGCCAGGAAGCATCGACCGCTCCAACCTGGGCAACCGCACCCCTCTGACCAGCGGCGATCGCTCCCTCGGCGGTGATGGCACCTTCAACCGCAACGGCAACCTCAACCGGGCCAACCTGGACGGCAACCTCAACCGCGGCAACCTGGACCGTAACGTCAACGTCAACGGTCAGCGGGTGTTCAACGGCAACGTGAACAGCAACTGGAGCCGGAACTGGAACGTCAACAACGTGAACCTCTCGCCAGGTTGGGCCCGGCCCGGCTGGGGCTACGCCAGACCCTGGGGCACCGGTTGGTACGGCGGTTGGGCTACCCCCGGCTGGGGCTGGTGGGGCGCTAACGCAGCCCTCTGGGGCATCTCCACCCTGGCCTCGGCCGCGGTGGTCAATGCGGCGGTGGATGCGGCGGTGTCCAGCAACACCACCTACATCGTGGTGCCCCAGACCACTTACCAGCTGCTATTCGGCACGGTGCAACCGGTTGGCAGCCAGGGGGTGTCCTTCCTGGTGCAAGCCGATGACGGCAGCACCTACAACCTCACGGCCGACTGCAACGCCGGCACGATCGATGGGGTTGCCCCCAACAGCGCTGCCCAGGCGGAGCTGCTCAATGCGGCCTGTCAGGTCGCCTACGGCTCAGCCTCCTGAAGCCCGGTGCCGTCGCCGGGGGCGAGCCCGGGGCGATGGCACCATCCCAGGGGTTCGCCCCCGGGGACCATGACCAAAGGGACCGACCATGGCCAGGCTGGGTGGAGCATCCATTCATGGGTGGAGCATCCATACAATCGGAGATTGCGATGAGCTGGAGTGAACTCGAACGTCTCGTGGAAGACGCCGAAACCGATGCTGTGATGCGAAGGGCTCTGCGCCATTGCCGCTCCCGCCGCGAGCTCCTGCTGGCGGCGGGGCGGCTCGGCTATGCCATCACCAACACCGACCTCCAGCAGGCCTGGACGCTCGAGCGACACGCCCCCGCCCCCGCTTCCCTGCGGGAGGCCAGCTGAGGTGGCACCGGCTGATCGCTCCGCCCTGGTGGTGAAACTGCAGATCCTCGGGGCCCTGGCTCTGCCCCTGGTGCTGATCGGGGTTTGGCTGGGCTCGAAAGGATTCTTCCAGGCCCTTCCCGCCGCTTAATGCGGCGGTGGGGGCTGGAGCGCAGGAGGCGGCGGCGGCAGCCCTCACCCCTCTGGCAGGGCCTCGCCGGCGCGCTGCACGAGACGGCCGAGGTTCATACCGGCCCGATAGGCGGCGTCATGGAGCTCGGCCCTCTGGGTGGCGTCGAGACCATCCCAGAAGGCGTGGAAGAGATCAAGGGATGCCTTGCCCGCCCCCACAAGTCCCGCCAGGGTCATGGGCAGGCTCAACCAGGGGAAGACCAGCAGCACCAAGCCCAGCACCAGGCCCACCGCCGCCCCCTGCTGCATCGCGCTCCAGACGCTGCGAACCACCAGGCTGGCCTGGTCACGCCGGCTGATCTCACCCCGGCGCACCATCGCTTCGCACCGCAGGGCCGTCAGCAGGGCCTGGTAAACGCCGTAGACCACCATGGCGCCGAGGGTGGACTCGCCCACGAACTTGCCTCCAGCACCCGAGCCCGTGAGGCCGAGATCGAGGGAGGCCACTCCAGCCAGAGGAGCCACCTCCACGCCAGCCCGGGGAATCCGGAAAGGGTCGCGTTCGCGGGTCATGGAGCGGAGTCAGCCACAGGAACCAATCCTCGCGTGGAACCGTGCTTGCGCCAAGCGCAGGGGTTGGTGGGGATCCCCCACCCCTTTGTCGTTGCCGTGAACAGCTCAGCGGATCACCAGCACGGGTACACCGGCCTGCACCAGCACCCGCTGGGTCTGACTGCCGAGGAGCATGCGCTGAAAGCCCCGACGCCCATGGGAAGCCATCACGATCATGTCGCAGCCGAGCCGGTCGGCCGCCGCCACAATCGCTCGATAGGGCCGTTCGCCGCTGATCCGCTCCGCCGTGGCCGCCACCCCCGCCGCCGCGGCGATCGCCATGGCCTCGTTCACCACCCGCTCGCTCTCCTGGCGGGCGGCACTGGCCAGGGTGGCCAGGGTGGCCGCATCGAGCCGTTCCCCCATGCCAGGCACCGGCATGCGGGGCTGCTGTTCCACTGTGAGCACGGTGATCCGGGCCCCGAGGGCCGCCGCCAGCCCCACCGCCTCCCGCACCGCCCGCAGGGAGCGCTCGGATCCATCACTGGGAACCAGCAGATGGCTGTAGGGCATGGATCACCACTGCGCTGCCCCCCTGTCTAGACCCGCTTTCGGGGCACGGCACCCCAGCCGCTGCAGCTGAAGCCGTGGGGCGCCCCGCGGGCTAGTGCCCGGACACGGGCACGGCGGCCCCCCGCCAGAATCGCGCCATGACAGCTCTCCCTCTCCAGCAGGCCGCAGACCTGGCCATTCCCGCCGCCTGGGCGGACCAGTGGTACCCCGTGGCTTTCCTGAGGGATCTGGATCGCTCCCGGCCCACGGCCTTCACCCTGCTAGGGAAAGACCTGGTGCTCTGGTGGGACCGTGCGGCCAACAGCTGGCAGGCCTTCGAGGATGTCTGCCCTCACCGGCTGGTGCCCCTGTCCGAGGGGCGCATCAACGGCGCTGGGCATCTCGAGTGCCCTTACCACGGCTGGAGTTTCGATGGCAGCGGCCATTGCACCAGCCTGCCCCAGGCGCTGGAGGGCGCCACCCCCAGCCCCCGCCGCTCCAGCTGCGGCCGCCATGCCACTGCCGAGGAGCAGGGGTTGCTGTTTGTGTTCGCGGGAGATCCGGAGCTGGCCGGAGCGGTTCCCCTGCCCCTGGTGCCGGCCCTGGAGGAGAAGGAGGGGACCTGGCTGGTGCAGGACACCTTCCGGGATCTGCCGATGGATGCCCTCACCCTGCTGGAGAACGTGATTGATGTGAGCCACGTGCCCTTCACCCACCACCGCACGGTGGGGCGGCGGGAGAACGCGGCGCCGGTGCAGGCCCGCCGCACCAGCTTCGGGCCGGAAGGCTTCACCATGGAATGGCCGGAGGGTCCGCGGCGGGGCAAACTGGGTTCTCAGTACACAACCTTCCGGGCACCCGGGCTGCTCTGGCACGACCTCACCGCCAAGGGTTTCGCCCGCATCCTCACGGTGGTCTACGCGGTGCCGATCCGGCGGGGTGAATGCCGGCTGATCGCCCGCTTTCCCTTCCGGTTTGAATCCAGGTTTCCGGCCCTGCTGCTGCGGCTGCGGCCCCTCTGGCTGCAGCATCTCGGCAACCATCGGGTGCTGGAGGACGACCAGGTCTTTCTGCACTGGCAGGAGCGGGTGCTGGAGCAGCGGGGCGGCAGCGCCGCCTCGCCGCGGGCTTTCTTCCTGGCCACCGCCGCCGATGGCTATGTGAGCGCTCTCCACGACTGGGTGAACCGGCATGGTGGCGAACCCTTCCCGGGCCAGCCCCTGCCACCGCGGCTCGACCGCCGGGCTCTGATGGACCGGCTCAAGAGTCATACCGACCACTGCCGGGCCTGCTCCGGAGCCCTCACCGCGATCGGTCGCTGGCGGCCCTTGGTGGCTGCCCTTCCCTGGCTTGGGCTGCTGCTGATCGCTCTGGTGCCGTCGCCGGTGGGGGTGGCGGCAGGGTTGACGCTGGCCGCCCTCGCCCTGCTTCTGGGCCAACGGCTGGATCGCTGGGATCGGGACCTGCGTGGGGGCGATGGGTGCCCCCCCCGCAACCGCGACTGAGCTCGGCGGGGCCCTGGCCGATTAAGTGGTTCCCTTCCAGCCCGCCAGATGGGAAGCGGCTTGGGAGCGCACCAGGGTGCGGGCCGCCGGCAGGGCCGGATCCAGGCGAGAGGAGCTGAAGGGAGGCAGAGAACGGGTGCGCAACCAGGCCCCCCAGCGGAATTCATGGAAAGGAATCAGGGGAGCGGGCTCGATCAAGCCCTCCTTCTTCAGCTTCCAGACCAGGCTGCGGTAGGGATCATCCTGAAGACCCACCAGCCGGGAGGGCAGGGCCTGAGGTTCGAGGGGACCTTGGCCCCGCCCGTCATAGAGGTACAACCAGCCGCGCTGCCGGAGGGCCTCCAGCACCACGTCGCGCTGCTCACTGGCCACCTCAAGCACCAGATAACCGAAGGCGATGGCCTGAGGATCCATCTCCACCAGAGCCCGCAACCGATGGTGCCGGTCCACCATCCAGAGCTCGCCGGCGGCATTGCGCACCAGGGGCACGGGCTTGCCGCCCAGATACTGCCGTCGCTCCCGGCTGGATTCCTGGGAAAAATCGACCTGGCGGCTCCGCACCTCCGCTAGACCGACGCACATCTGGGTGGGCTGCAGGGCGGCGACGCCCACCTCGAGCAGGCTGTCCTGGCCTTGGGGTGGGGGTAGGGATTGGTAGGGGGGAAGGCGCAGACTCATGGTTCGCCCAACGATGCGGCCATCCTTACCGTTGACCGGGGTGTCTCGGGGCCAATGTTGCAGCCGATGGGTTCCAGCGCTGAGGGGAACTACCGGGCGAGGGGCGCGGAATAGGGTCGTGATCAGGCGCTGCAGACCATGACGATCCCATCCGGTCCTTTCCCGATGGAGGGCGGCGACGCGCCGCTGGAGGGGCCCCATGGTCCGATTGGGGTGCTGGTCTGCGGCCACGGCAGCCGCAACCGACTGGCGGTGGACGAATTCGCCTCCCTGGCCCGCCAGCTGCAGCACAACATGGGCCCTGTGCCCGTGGAGTACGGCTATCTGGAGTTTGCCCGGCCGATCCTGCGCGATGGCCTCGATGCGCTGCGCCAGCGCGGGGTGAACCATGTGCTGGCCATACCGGCGATGCTGTTCGCGGCGGGGCATGCCAAGAACGACATTCCCTCCGTGCTGAACACCTACGCCGCTGAAACGGGTCTGCGCATCGACTACGGCCGCGAGCTCGGGGTCGACCGGCGCATGATCCAGGCCGCAGGGGCTCGCATTCGCTCCTGCCTGGCTCAGGCGGAGGAACAGGACCAGGCGGCCGGCCGGGAGCCCGTGCCCGTCGAGCGGACCTTGCTGGTGGTGGTGGGCCGGGGTTCCTCCGATCCGGACGCCAACAGCAACGTGGCCAAGGTGACCCGGTTGCTGGTGGAGGGCTTCGGCTTCGCTTGGGGTGAAACCGTCTACTCCGGTGTCACCTTCCCCCTGGTCGAACCAGGCCTGCGCCACGTGGTGAAACTGGGCTATCGCCGCATCGTGGTGTTCCCCTATTTCCTCTTCTCCGGCGTGCTGGTCAGCCGGATCGTGCAGCACAGCCAGCGGGTGGCCGACGACCATCCCGAGGTTCAGATCCTGCAGGCCTCCTACCTGGGGGAGCATCCCGAGGTGCTGGCCACCTTCCGGGAGCGGGTGGAGGACGTGCTGCGGGGCGATACGGACATGAACTGCTCCCTGTGCAAGTACCGCGCCCAAGTGCTGGGCTTCGAAACCGAGGTGGGAGCGCCCCAGCACAGCCACCACCACCACGTGGAGGGTTTGGTGGAGAGCTGCACCCTCTGCGAGAGGGAATGCACCGGAGCCTGCCAGGAGGATGGCGTGCCCCTTCCGGCGGGGGGGGACTCCCGGGCCCATGACCACGAATCGGGCCATGGCCATCACCACCACGGTCCGGATCACCACCACCACACCCCCTACCCCCACGCCGACCATCCCCTGGGCCCCCGCACCCTGCGCCAACCACCGACCTCGACTTAGGCGTTTCCAACGCCACTCCCAATCCGAGAGGATCCTGAGGGTTTCGCCACATTCAGCTGTCTCGTCCAGGGGCGAATCCCATCGGACCTGCCCAGATCAGCCCTGCTGATCAATGGACGATTTCCCCATTCGGAGCCCGTTTTCCCCCGTTTTCAGGGGGTTTTTCCCCAGACTTGCTCGTCAGGATCCCAGCTCGGCTGGGTGCTGGGGAAAACAACGGTTTGCTCATTCCGCCCTTGACAACCCACGCCCGCCTCCCCAATCCAGCAAGCTCCCTGCTCTGCCCCTGCCGGACCGCAGCGGCCGCAGGCGATCTCATCGGGATCCGGGGTGATTTCAGACAGCATCGCCCGCTTTGACGCTATGCCACTCCCTGTGGCGTAGTGGCAACGACCGAGGATCCACGCACCCCACGATGACGATCGAAAGCCACCTGCCCTGCCGCTCCATCCGTTCCGCCGGCGGGACCCTGCACCAGGAGGCCTCGAACATCAGCCTGGAGGCGGAGGTGCCGGAGGTGCTCTTTGAAGGGATGCGCAGCTTCATCCACAGCAACCCCGATTGGGACCAATACAGCGTGATCACCTCGGCCCTGGCGGGCTTTCTGTTCCAGAACGGCTGCCAAAATGCTTTCGTGACCCAGCATTACCTCGATGGCCTGTTTCTGAGGCCATAAACCTGTTTCTGAGGCCAAAAAAAAGGCGGAGGTGCCAACCTCCGCCTGGTGTTTTCTCCCTTGCCCGACCCTTGGAAGGTCGCCCAGTGATTGTGCGGATCTTCGGGCGATCAAACTGTGGGAACCGACACCGACCGAGCGATTCGGTGCGCGACTCCTGATCCAGGCGGTGCAGCTTGGAAGGCGCCCAGCCGCCGGCTCTCCCTTCAGCTTTCGCCTCGCCGCATCCGGCCAACCGCCGCCTCGCAGGCCCGCCAGGTGAGCGCCATGGAGGTGAGCGTGGGACTCTGCCAACCGGCGCTGGGCCAGCTGGCCCCATCGGTGACCAGCACGTTCTCGGCCTGCCAGCAACGGTTCCAGGGATCCAGCACCCCCTCCTCGGGCGTGCTGGACAACCTCGCACCGCCCAGTTCATGGATGTAGTAGCCCGGTGGCGCGGCGCCGGGGGATACCGCCGCTCCCTGCCGGATCCAGGGCTCGAGCAGGGGGAGAATGAAGAGGTCTTCCAAGGGGCGGATCGTGCCGCCGGCCGCCGCCACCACCGCCTCCATGCGCGCCTGCATATGGCTCACCATGGCGCTCTCGTTAGCCCCCCAGCGGCAGGTGATGTGGGGGATGGGCAGTCCCCAGCAATCCAGCCTGCCGCGATCGAGACACACTCGATTGGCGGGGTCGCTCAGCACCTCACCGTGGCCGATCAGGAAGCCCACAGCTTCGGCTGGGCGACGCTGCAGGGGCGTCGGGGGATCGAAGCGGGAGATGGCCGTCCAGATGCCGTAACCCCGGCGGAAGCCAAGCCCCTCCTGGGGGGTGAGGTTCACAGTGTTGGGAATGAAGCAGCTGCCCGCCCCGGAGAGTTCGGTGGGACCCGAGGGTGGAGCCACATCGGGCAAGGAGAAGAAGCGGCCGCTGGAGATGTGGTCCATCAGGTGCCGGCCGAGGCTTCCAGAGGGATCAGCGAAGCTGTCCTCGCCCTGCTCCCGGCTGGAATGGAGCAGGATCCGCACCGTCTCGATCGTGGAGGCGCAGAGCACCACCAGGGGAGCGCGCACCAGCTCCCGCCGGCCACTCACCCCATCCACCACCACCACCCCTTCGGCCCGGCGCTGGCCTGGCGCCAGCGCCAGATGGCTCACCACCGCCTGGCTGCGCAACTGGACTCGGCCGGTGTTCATGGCCCGCGCCAGGGTGTTTCCCGGCGAACTGGAGGGGGGCCAGGGGGCCGCATCGGTGGGGCGGTGTAGAGCGAAACCGCGGGAATGGATCAGCGGGAGCCCAAGCTCGCGGCCGATTGAACGACGCAGGTGTTCTTCAGCCGGCGTGAAGGGCAGGGGGTCGCGGTAGTGACCATCGGGCAACTGGGGCAAACCATCCGCCTGGCCGTGGACCCCGAGCAGGCGTTCGAGGCGGCTGTAGTAAGGGTCGAGGTCGGCCGTGCCGATCGGCCAGGCCGGCCCATGGCCATCTCTGGCGCCAGCCTGGAACTCCGCCTCGGAGAGGCGCAGGGTGATGCCGCCCCAGGTGAGGCTGCGGCCGCCCACCTGGCGCCCCCGGGTCCAGAGAAAGGGCGCATCGGGCGGGGTGCTCCAGGGATTGCTGCGCTCATCCACGAACAGGTCGGGATTGTGCTTCCAGAACCCCGGATGCTGGGCCTGGCGCCGCTGGCGGCCACTGCTGAGGTTCGCCAGGCGCTGCAGGGTGTTTCGGGGTTCACTGCCCAAGGCCCGCGCCGCGGTGAGCTCCGGCCCCGCCTCCAGCACAAGCACCTTCAGACCAGCCTCCGCCAGCACCATGGCCGCCACCCCGCCGGTGGCCCCGGAGCCGACCACCACGGCATCGGGGCCGGAGCCTCCCATCTCCGAGCTGTTCTGGCACCAATCAGACTCCTGGCCGCCGGCCTCCATCGCTCAGCGACCTCGCCGGACGTAGCTGAGCAGCTGGCTCGGCCAGTGGTGCGGCCCATCGTGGGGCCGCAGCTGCAGACTGAGCATTGAGGCGGCCAGGGGCCAGCCACCGCGACGCACGGCTCCGATCAGATGGAGCGGCACGGAAACGGTCAGCAGGAGCCAGCCCGTGAGGTGGAGGGCATAGGGCAGGGGGGTGGTGGCATGGTTCACCAGGAATTCGGTTTCCATCTGCAAACCACTTCCCACCGCCAGAAGCAGAGCCAGCAGGGGCAGGCTGTTGGCAAAGCGCCGTAGGCGTCCGGCCCCGAGGGTCAGGGAGTAGGGCACGAACAGCAGCAGCACCAAGGCCAGCACCAGACCAACGCGACCATGGAATTCGATCCACTCACCATCGAGCGTGAAGGGAAGGCGCCCCCAGCGACCATCAAAGCTCCCCAGCAACAGCAGGCCGGTGATCCAGCCGATGGCCACCAGCACGGCCGTGGCCCCATGCTGCACCCGCAGCAGGGAGGGTTGGTAAGGAGCGGCCATCGGGAAGCGCTGCAAGCTGGGGTTCATCACCTGCATCCTCGCCGCTCTCGCCGCCATCGATCAGAGTCCACCAGGGGCGGGTGCTGCGGAGCCACAACGTCCAGGTAACCGGGGAGGGGTGCAAGTCTCTGGCACGACGCCAATTCCAAAAAAAAACCGGCCTCGATGGGCCGGTTCGTGAAAACTACAGATCTGCAACAAGCTGGATCGGAAGCAAACCAAGGGTTCCAGAAATGGTGGCGGGGGCGAGATTTGAACTCGCGACCTTCGGGTTATGAGCCCGACGAGCTACCAGGCTGCTCTACCCCGCGACAGGGAGGGAACCGGCAGGGGAGTAGTGGATCACCCCTGAAAGGTGTCGATTGAAACCAACTCATGCATCCTACCAGCCCAACCTCCGCCCCCCGGAAGCTGCACTATTCAATCAAAACGGAGCTCGCCGCGCACCTCCAGCTGGAGCTGCGGGCCGAGCCGCACGAAGCTCTGTCCGAGCTCCTCCAGGGTGGCGGGCGTCAACCACCCCAGTTGCTCAAGCACGTGCAGGGCCACAGCGTGCTTGGCCCGGGAGGCGCCATCCTCCACCTTGATCCCCACCCCCATCCCCTCGCCGACGCGGCTGAGGCATTGGATGCCTTCGGCTCCACCCTTGCTCACCACCTGGCCATGGGCCAGACGCATCAAGGCCGTATCGAAGCGGCCCTCCCCGGCCACCAGTTCCGGATGGGCGAGCATCGACCGGCTCAGCCGTTCGAGATCCGGATGTTCGCCGGCCCCGAGGTGGGCGAAGAGCAAGGCCATCTGGGCGAGTTGCAGCTGCAGGGTGGGGGCTCCGCAGTCGTCGCGGGCCACCACCAGCTCCGCCGCCGGAAGGCCGAGGAGTTCTGCCACCCGCTTCACCACCTCCACCTGCAGGGGATGATCGGTCTGGAGGTAACTCTCCAGAGGCCAGTGCATCTGGCGGCAAGTGGCCAGGAAGGCGGCATGCTTGCCTGAGCAGTTGTGCTCCAGGGCACTGGTGGCACCGGGGGGAACCGGACATTGCAGCCGACCCGCATCCAGATCGGCCCCCCAGAGCAGCCGGAAGGCCTCTCGGGCATGGGCGGCAGTGCCGGCATGGGAAGCGCAGGCGATCGCCAGCCCCCGCTCCCCGCAAGCGGTGCGGTCGGCGGCGCCACTGGCCACGAAGGTGGTGGCCTGGAAGGGCTTGAGGGCCGAGCGGATGAAGCTGAGCTGTTGGGGATCCCCAGCCCGCATCAACACCCGGCCCCGTTGATCGCAGACCACCGCATGGACCCGATGGTGGGATTCGGGGATGCCATTGCGGAGCAGGCGCACCTCTAGGGAAGGCACACCAGGCCGGGGAGATCCCGAAAAGCCGGAGGACAGGGTCATGGCGATGGGGATGGGTCCCCAGGGGGGGGAGGGGAAGCTCAGAAAGCCTGGCAGAGCACTGCTCCCGCCAGCAGAAGGCCTGCGGCCCAGGCTGCGCCGAGGCGAAGGCGTCGCATCACCGGATCCACCTGGAAGCGGGCCACCAGCAGATCCTGCTGGCGCCAGGCGATCGGTTTCTCCCACACCTGACCGTCGTACCAGCCTGATTCCTCGTACTCCACGGTTTCAGCAATCAGGCGCTTTCTCACGTAGGCCCAGCCCAGCCACTGGCGAGAGAGCAACAGAAGCGGCAGCAATCCGGCTGCAGTGGCAGCCGCCATAGCGAGCCGCAGCGGCTCGTGGCGGAGCGTGAAGCTGCCGCCGGCCACCAGCAGAGCCACAGGCAGCACCAGCAACCAGCTCAGCACAAGGGAACGGATCAGGGGCAAGGAACCGCCAGCGGGCCAGGCGAAGAACCAGGAGCTCAGCATCTGACCGTACTCCTCCAGAGGCCGTTGCTCTGGGGGCACGGGACAGGGGGTGTCCTGCACGGGAAGGCGGAAACTAGGATCGGCCATGGGCGGAAATCAACCTCCCGGCACCGGGGGCTGGGGAGCCAGAGGACTCACGTAGCGCTCCTGGTCGCCATGGCTCCAGAAGGATTCGAGGTCGTAGTAGGCGCGCTCCTGAGGTGTGAGCACATGCACGATCAGCTCGCCGTAATCGAGCACAACCCAACGCCCCTCGGTCTGGCCCTCCCGGCGCAGCGGAAGCCTGCCGGCCTCCTGCTCAAGCGTGTCCTCCACCGAGCGGGAGATGGCCCGCACCTGAACGTCGGTGAGGCCGTTGCAGATCACGAACCAATCCGCCAGGGAGGAGATCTCCTCCACCCGGATCAGGCGGATGTCCACGGCCTTGCGGTCATCACAGGCTTCAGCGGCGAGACGGGCCAGGGTTTTGCTGTCGCTGTCACTGGCCCGGAGGGCTTGGTTGATGGCCGGCGACGGGGGAGGTTCAGCCATAGACGTTCTCACTGGTGACGGACTGGCGTGATCCCTGCTGCTCGGCCATCTCGGCGCGGGCCTTGCCGGCACTCTTCCGCAGGGCCTCGAGGCGATCTTCGTAGAAAGAGCGCCGTTTCTTCTTGCGGGTTTGCTCCACAAGTTCCTTGAGGGCCCCCCCGAGGCTTTTGTAGGCATTGGGCAGGCTGTAGCCGAAACGACAGGCCAGGTCGATGGCCCGCTCATCGGCCATCACCGCATCCTGAAGACGTTTCTCGGAGTTGTTCTTCAGATACAAACGATATCCGGCGAAGCCGGAAAGGCCCAAGGCCATGAACAGGAGCATGGCGTCCTGCACCCACAATTCACCGATCGCCCCTCCCAGGCCGATCGCCAGGGCTGCCATCTCCCAGCCGTCCCGTGGAACGGCGTCGTTCTGGATCCGCCCCACCTCATGCCAGAACAACAGGTTGCGGTGATCAAGGGCCAGGGCATCCCACTTCTCCAGGTCGACCTGAATCTCCACCTCGTCCCGGCCGATCTCCTCGATGGTGATCAGGGGGGGATCCACGGAGGCGGAGGCTTCCACGAACACCCAGCTCTGCATCTCCGGGGGCAACAGCCCCTTCAGGCGCTGGAGTTCGCTCATCGGCGGCAAAAGCTGCAATCAGCTCAGATTAGCGATCGCTGCGGGAAGCCATGGATCTGGCGCTGGTGGGATGCCCGACCCGGGCGGCGCCCATGAGAGGCTGGGCACGTTTGGCTAGATCACACCCATGCCCCGCCGCACGGATCTCAGGCGCATCCTGCTGCTGGGTTCGGGGCCGATCGTGATCGGTCAGGCCTGCGAATTCGATTATTCCGGCACCCAGGCCTGCAAGGCGCTGCGGGCTGAGGGCTACGAGGTGGTGCTGGTCAACAGCAATCCAGCCTCGATCATGACCGATCCGGATCTGGCCGACCGCACCTACATCGAGCCCCTCACCCCTGAGGTGGTGGCGCGGGTGATCGAGATCGAGCGGCCCGATGCCCTGCTGCCCACCATGGGAGGCCAGACGGCCCTCAACCTGGCGGTGGCCCTGGCCGAGAACGGCACCCTGGAGCGCTTCGGGGTGGAACTGATCGGGGCCAACCTCGAAGCGATCCGCAAGGCGGAGGATCGGCTGCTCTTTAAGGAGGCCATGGCCCGCATCGGCGTGGCGGTCTGCCCCTCCGGCATTGCCAACAACCTCGAGGAAGCCGAACAGGTGGGCGAGGTGATCGCCACCTATCCCCGCATCATTCGGCCCGCCTTCACCCTGGGGGGCAGCGGCGGCGGCATCGCCTACAACCCTGAGGAATTCCGGGCGATCTGCAAGAGCGGCCTGGAGGCCAGTCCGGTCAGCCAGATCCTGGTGGAACAGTCGCTGTTGGGCTGGAAGGAGTTTGAGCTGGAGGTGATGCGTGACACCGCCGACAACGTGGTGATCGTGTGCAGCATTGAAAACCTCGATCCGATGGGGGTGCACACGGGCGATTCGATCACCGTGGCCCCGGCCCAGACCCTCACCGACCGCGAATACCAGCGGCTGCGCGATCAATCGATCGCGATCATCCGCGAGATCGGCGTCGATACTGGCGGCAGCAACATCCAGTTCGCCATCAACCCCGCCAATGGCGATGTGGTGGTGATCGAGATGAACCCCCGCGTCTCGCGCTCCTCCGCCCTGGCCTCCAAGGCCACCGGGTTTCCGATTGCCAAGATCGCCGCCCGCCTGGCGGTGGGCTACAGCCTTGATGAGATCGTCAACGACATCACCGGTGCCACGCCGGCCTGCTTCGAACCCACGATCGATTACGTGGTAACCAAGATTCCGCGCTTCGCGTTCGAGAAGTTCCGCGGCAGCCCGCCCGTGCTCACCACCTCGATGAAATCGGTGGGCGAGGCGATGGCGATCGGCCGCTGCTTTGAGGAATCCTTCCAGAAGGCCCTGCGTTCGCTGGAAACGGGCCTGGCCGGCTGGGGCTGTGACCGGCCGGATCCCGATCCGGACCGGGCCGACCTCGAGCGCCAAGTGCGCACGCCTTCCCCCGATCGGATCCTGGCGGTGCGCACCGCCATGGTGCGGGGCTACTCCGATGCCGAGCTCCACAAACTCAGCGCCATCGACCCCTGGTTCCTGGCCAAGCTGCGGGGCCTGATCGAGGCGGAGCAGCGGCTGCTCACGGGTCGCCTCCTGGAGAATCTGTCGCCTGCGGAGTGGTTAGAGCTCAAGCAGCTGGGCTTCTCTGACCGCCAGATCGGCTGGGCCACCGGCCGCGGCGAACTGGAGGTGCGCTCGCGGCGCCAGGGGCTGGGCATCAGCGCCGTGTTTAAGACAGTCGACACCTGTGCGGCCGAATTCGCCTCCAGCACGCCGTATCACTACTCCAGCTACGAGCGCCCGCTGGAGCGGATCGGCGCCGATGGCCAGCTGGTGGTTCAGCCCCCCGCCGATGAGGTGCAGCCCGAAACCCGCCGCAAGGTGATGATCCTGGGGGGCGGCCCCAACCGGATCGGCCAGGGCATCGAATTCGACTACTGCTGCTGCCACGCCTCCTTCGCCCTGCGGGAGGCGGGCTTCGCCACGGTGATGGTCAACAGCAATCCCGAAACCGTGTCGACCGATTACGACACCAGCGATCGCCTCTACTTCGAGCCCCTCACCCTTGAGGACGTGCTCAACGTGATCGAGGCCGAGAAGCCCGAGGGGGTGATCGTGCAGTTCGGTGGCCAGACGCCCCTCAAGTTGGCGATCCCGTTGCTGCGCTGGCTCGCCACCCCCGCCGGGCTGGCCACGGGTACTCGCCTGTGGGGCACCTCCCCGGAATCGATTGACCGCGCCGAAGACCGGGAGCAATTCGAATCGATTCTGCGCCAGCTCGAGATCCGCCAGCCCCGCAATGGCCTGGCCCGCAGTGAGGCCGAAGCGCGGGCGGTGGCCGAGCGGATTGGCTATCCGGTGGTGGTGAGGCCCAGCTATGTGCTTGGCGGCCGCGCCATGGAGGTGGTGTACGACCAGGAGGAGCTCAATCGCTACATGGTGGAGGCGGTTCAGGTGGAGCCCGACCATCCGGTGCTGATCGATCAATACCTGGAAAATGCCATCGAGGTGGATGTCGATGCCCTGGCCGATGGCAGCGGCGCCGTGCTGATCGGCGGGCTGATGGAGCACATCGAGCCGGCCGGCATTCACTCCGGAGATTCGGCTTGTGCCCTGCCCTCGGTGTCGTTGAGCCCGGAGGTGCTGGCCACGATCAAGGGCTGGAGCCGGGATTTGGCCCTGGCCCTGGAGGTGCGGGGCCTGATCAACCTGCAGTTCGCCATCCAGCGCGATGGCGAGGGGGTGGAGCGGGTGTTCATCATCGAGGCCAATCCCCGCGCTTCGCGCACGGTGCCCTTCGTGGCCAAGGCCACCGGCGTGCCGTTGGCCAAGATCGCCAGCCAGCTGATGGCGGGCCGCAGCCTGGCTGAGCTGGGCCTGACGAGCGAACCGGTGCCGCCGCTCCAGACCGTGAAGGAGGCGGTGCTGCCCTTCAAGCGTTTCCCGGGGGCCGACACCCTGCTGGGTCCCGAGATGCGCTCGACCGGCGAGGTGATGGGCATCGCCTCCAGTTTCGGGCTGGCCTACGCCAAGGCCGAACTGGCAGCCGGCGAGGCCCTGCCCACCGGTGGCACGGTGTTCCTCTCCACCCACAACCGCGACAAGCCTGGCCTGGTGCCCGTCGCCCGGCGGCTGGTGGAAGAGGGCTTCGCCCTCACCGCCTCGGCGGGCACCGCCCGGACCCTGGCGGAGGCGGGCCTGGCCGTGGAGCCGGTGCTGAAGGTGCATGAAGGCCGCCCCAACATCGAGGACGCCATCCGCTCCGGCCAGATCCAGCTGGTGATCAACACCCCCACCGGTCGCCAGGCCGCCCACGACGACCGCTACCTGCGCCGCGCCGCCCTCGACTACGCCGTGCCGACGGTGACCACCCTGGCCGGCGCCCGCGCCGCCGTGGAAGCGATCGCCGCCCTGCACCGCGAACCGGAGCTGGAGGTGGTGGCCCTGCAGGACATCCACCGGCCCTGGGGGAGTTGAGGGGGCTGGTGATGAGCAAATCGGCTTCGTATAGACCGGAAATCGATGGCTTGAGGGCCATCGCCGTGATTGCCGTGATTGTCAATCACATCAATGGGAGTTATCTGCCAGGAGGTTTCCTGGGTGTGGATATCTTCTTTGTGATTTCAGGCTATGTGATCACAGCCTCTCTTTTCCGCCATCAATTCGAAAGTTTCGCGGATTTTATTGGCAGTTTCTATCTGCGCCGCTTGAAGCGATTGCTTCCGGCCCTAGTCGTATTTGTTGGAATCCTCTCCATTCTTATTTGTCTTGTCAACCCCAATCCAGGGCTCAGCCTTCAGACCGGCCTTGCTTCCCTGGTTGGCGTATCTAATCTAATTCTCTATCGCCTGAAAACCGATTATTTTGCTGGCTCAACCGAGCTCAATGTTTTCACCCATACCTGGTCCCTAGGGGTCGAAGAGCAGTTTTACCTGGTATTCCCGTTTATTTTTTGGTTCAGCGGCTTTGGATCAAGAGTTAAGGCAGGTTTGAAACGATTCGCCATCATCATGGCAGCGCTAACCACGGCTTCATTATTGTGTTTTGTCTGGTTAAAGCTAAACAGCCCAGAAGCCGCATTTTTCCTAATGCCGCCACGTTTTTGGGAGCTCGGCCTTGGCTGCCTGTTGTTTATCTCTGAACAGTCAAAATTAACCGGTCCTGTTCCCTCGTCGATCTGTTGGCCGGCCCTTCTCGTCATGGTGGTGTGCCAGGGCCTATTAGAAGTCTGCCCCAATAGCCCTGGCTTGGGCGCTGCGCCTACGGTGACCTACGCGGGAACCGCCCCTGCCCCTTGGCCTCCCAGCTCACCAACAACTCAGTCGCTGCAAGCGATCTGATCAGCTTCCTCAAGGCCCTTCCGGACTGCCGGATGCGCCGCGGCATTCGCTTTCCCCAGTGGTGGATGCTCTTGGTGGCGAT